>NZ_JBHSGN010000156.1:0-196776 GCF_042654545.1 Dysgonomonas termitidis | reverse complement strand
AGTTATTACCTGTTTCCCATGCTGGAGCAGATGGCGTCCGATACATTTTACTTTGAGGATAAAAGCCGCCGTATTGTAGGAATAACAGATATGACGTTTAATTTTTCCTATGTATTGCGAAGTGTAATTTCCTATCCGAAAGATATTTACGCAAATTTACATACCTGGCACTTTTTCCCGCCAATAGGTATATTGCTTATTATGCCTGTTTTATTACGTTTCTTTGTCCGTAATAAATCCGGGCAATTGAAATATGCCGATATTGGTGTAATCATAGGCCTGATCTATATTACACCAAACTTAAATGTATTCCCGTGGGATGTTTTTCCTTTCCGCCTGCTGGATTTTATCCAGTTCCCGTGGAGGTTGTTCGGCTTTTCCAGCCTTTTCTTTGCTATAGCCTCGGGGTATTATTTGTCGCAGATACTTAGAACAACAAGAAAGCAGCTGATAGGAAGCATTGTTGTGTTTGTAACCTTTGTATTCATATACACAATTATCGATAATGATGCTTATTCGTATAGCGAAAGGAGAGGTTATAAATATACAATAGGCAAAGATACGCCATTGCGGGAACAGTTGCAGCAGTACTCGAAGAAAGATTCGTTGCTTGTATATTGGCGCGTTGCGGGAGGAGAATATTTTCCCACAAAGCTGCCTGGCTTTGATTATATCTGGTCAAGGGGCGATACCGTGAAAAGTAAAAATGCCGCGACATCTATATCCGGATTTAGCAAAAATAAAGGAATAACGAGTCTTGATGTAGATGTGTATATTCCTGACAGCCTGGAACTTCCCCTGGTGTATTACAAGGGATACGCGGCGGAAATGGACGGCAAAAGGCTTCCTGTGAGTGAAAGCTCCAAAGGATTGGTACAAATTCCGGTGGATAAACAAGGACATGTGAAAGTCTGGTACAACGGTACAATTATCCAGCGTATAAGTTATTGTGTGTCAATTATAAGCATTATCATATTGTGCCTTTATATTTTCCGCGATTTTTTCCGGAAGAAGTGTAAGAGGTGTATTAAATCACTTCCTCTATTTCACTCAGATGCAGTCTGAAATGGGGTAGATAGTCCAGGATCATCGTTTTTAGGGATACTTTATCCCCTAAAGCCGTAATCCATTCATTTTCCAGTTTTTCAGAATTTACATGGCGGATAATATGGATAATAATGAATGGAAATTCATGTATTTCCATAGCTGGATCAGATCATGCCAATCCTCGGTCTGATAATTCTGAATGGCAACCCACTTGTCGTTATTTCCCATATTGGCATAGTCGGGGAAAATCAGCGGATTGGCTTGGTATTGCAGATGAATAATACGATGGATATTATTTGAAGCCGAATCGGCAAGATGTCCCAATGTCTCTCTTATAGTCCAGCCCTGAGTCGTTTTTCGACTGGAGATTACGTCTTCCGGTAAGGATTGTAACTTGGGTTCCCATTCATCAATCAGCCGCAACAGCTCTGTATTGTTTGTTTCAAATTCATTCATACCTCCAAAGCCCCTATTAATTCCCGTACCGAACCGATATTGTTCCTGTCCAGATATTCTTTTATACCATCCACTACCTTTACCGAGATCGCAGGATCAATAAAGTTGTGCGTACCTATCTGAATTGCCGACGATCCCGCCAGAATAAACTCAATGGCATCTTGCCAGCAGGAGATTCCTCCCATACCGATAACCGGGATTTTTACAGCATTATATGTTTGCCATACCATCCGCAGGGCAACAGGCTTCACACATGGACCGGAAAGGCCTCCCGTTACGGTAGATAGTACAGGGCGTCTTTTGTTTATATCGATGGCCATACCCAATAGTGTATTTATCAGAGAAACAGAGTCAGCTCCTTCAGCTTCTACAGCACGGGCTATTTCAGTGACATCGGTCACATTGGGGGATAATTTTACTATCAGTGTTTTGTCCCAAACTCTGCGGACAGCCCTTGTAACATCGGCAGCCGAATCGGCACATACCCCGAAAGCCATACCGCCTTCTTTTACATTCGGACAGGAAATATTTAGCTCAATAGCTGGAATTTTGTCCAAATCGACCAGTTTCTCGGTACATTCTACATAATCTTCGATGGTGGAACCCGATACATTGACTATTACATTTGTATTGAAGTCTTTTATCTCGGGGTAGATACTCGATACGAAGTAGTCAACGCCTTTATTTTGCAGTCCCACAGCATTTAACATGCCGGAAGGAGTCTCTGCCATACGAGGATAATCATTTCCCTGTCGAGGTCGAATGGTGGTTCCTTTTACAAAAATACCACCTATTCGCGATAGGTCTATGAAGTCCAAATACTCTTTTCCATAACCGAAAGTACCCGATGCGGTCATAACCGGGTTCTTCAAATGTAGTTTACCTATGTTTACAGCTAGTTTATCCATGTTAACTTTTCTATATTAAATACGGGTCCATCTGTGCATGCACATATATTCCCTTCGCTGGTCTTTTCCACACAGCACAAACATACGCCAAATCCGCATGCCATCATGTTTTCGAGAGATACTTCGCAGTTGATTTCATGATCGTTTGCATACCTTGCCACAGCTACCATCATAGGCTTTGGCCCACAGGTATAAATGGAGGTAAAACGGGTGTTTTTTAACACTGAATGATTGGTAACATATCCCGTTTCTCCATAGCTGCCATCTTCAGTCGTGCAAAACACTTCTCCATAGCGGGCAAAGTCATCCAATTGGAGTAAATCGTTCTTCGATCTTGCCCCTAAGAGAAATTTAGGACTGAATCCTTTTTCTTTCAGGGATGCACCAAGATATAGCATAGGAGCTGTTCCCACACCGCCGCCGATTAGTAATAATTCCTGTCCTTCTTTCGCGGTAGGGACAGAGAATGAATTACCTAGCGGAAGTAAAAGGTTTACGATATCACCTTTATTATATTCGCACATTTTACGTGTTCCGTCGCCAATTGCCTGTACAAGCAGCCACAGCTCATTTTTTGCTTTATCCACAAAGTTTACGGAAATTGGCCGGCGCAAATAAGTAGATGAAGAACCATCTACTCTTACTTCGACAAATTGTCCGGGAAACATCTCCGGTAAAGGGGAATGGTCTGTGGTGGTAAGTTTGATGAGGCAATAACTTTGGTTTAGTTGGTTGTTTTCGGTAACAACTAAATCCAGCATTTTTTTCATTTACCTTGGTTTTTTAGAGATAAATATCTGTTTCTATTCGGGTACAAAGTTAGTAAAGTTTGGGCGTACTAGGAAATTGCGAGGGAAGAATAATTTTTTGAAAAATAATTGTATCTTTATTGTATCATTTAAAACCTGAAACAATAGTACACTATGGCTTTAAGTTTCAAAAACACATTATTCAGCCCCATATTCCTTAATATTAAGGATAGAGACCATTTTACGTTATAAATTTACTCCAACATTTATTTATTTATCATTTTCTAAAACAAACAGGTTTTAGTCGATGAGTTATATATACAATTGAAGTATATACATTCTCTAATTCATAATTTGTAACTTAAAATATATATATGGAACTACCATTTGCAGAATCATGGAAAATAAAGATGATTGAGACGGTCCGGAAAAGTACGAGAGAAGAACGTGAGCAATGGCTTAAAGAAGCCGGATACAATATGTTTCAACTGAAATCCGAACAGGTTTATATAGATCTTATTACCGATTCGGGTACAGGAGCCATGAGCGACCGTCAGTGGGCCGGTATGATGCTCGGGGATGAAAGTTATGCCGGAGCAACGTCTTATTACAATATGAAGGATATGGTGACCCTTATCACAGGATTTGAATATGTATTGCCGACCCATCAGGGACGTGCTGCCGAAAACGTATTATTCTCTTGCCTGGTAAATGAAGGCGATGTGTGCCCGGGTAATTCCCATTTCGATACTACAAAAGGGCATATAGAGTCCCGGAAGGCCGTTGCGCTCGATTGTACAATCGATGAAGCAAAGGACACACAGCTCGAAATCCCGTTTAAAGGAAATGTGGATGTGAAGAAACTGGAAAATGCCCTGATCAAATATGGTGATCGCATCCCGTTTATTATCGTTACCATAACGAATAATACGGCGGGCGGGCAACCTGTATCTATGCAGAATCTCAAGGAAGTACACGCTTTGGCCGATAAGTATAGCAAAAAAGTGTTGTTCGACTCGGCTCGTTTTGCCGAGAATGCCTATTTCATAAAGATGCGTGAAGATGGATATAAGGATAAGTCAATCAAAGAGATATGTTTAGAAATGTTTACAAATGCCGATGCAATGACAATGAGCGCCAAGAAAGACGCAATTGTAAACATGGGCGGATTTATTGCTACCCGGCTGAAATCGTGGTATGATATGGCCAAGGTAAAAGGAATTGCCTACGAGGGCTTTATAACCTATGGTGGCATGAATGGCCGCGATATGAATGCGCTGGCTATAGGCCTTGACGAGAACACCGAATTCGACAATCTGGAGAGCCGTATCAAACAGGTAGAATATCTGGGTAAGAAACTTGACGAGTACGGCATACCATATCAACGTCCAGCTGGAGGGCATGCGATATTCGTTGATGCCGCTAAAGTGCTGGCACACGTGCCCAAGGAGCAGTTTCCGGCGCAAACCCTGACAGTGGAACTATACCTGGAAGCAGGTATACGCGGATGCGAGATAGGGTATATACTGGCTGACCGTGATCCTGTAACACGCGAAAACCGTTTCGACGGATTGGATTTATTGCGGCTGGCTATTCCCAGGCGTGTATATACCGATAATCATATGAATGTGGTAGCCGCGGCATTGAAAAATATATTCGACCGCCGCGAATCTATCACTAAGGGTGTGGAAATAGTATGGGAGGCCGATCTGTTACGGCATTTTACGGTAAAACTAAAAAAAATCAAGTAAAAGATATTTATATGAAAAAAATAATAAATCTCGTCCTATTCATTCTGTTAGCTGTAAACTTTTATGCTCAGAATGACAGTATAAATAATCCGGCTATTTATAGGGTAAAAACACAAATTTCGGAATTAAGAAACCGTACATTGGAATGTAAGGTGCGTGATCATACGATAATTGTAGATCAACCTAAAGCATTCGGCGCAGATGATTTGGGACCAACTCCTCCGGAGATGCTTTCCATAGCCTATGGGAGCTGTGTGGTTTCTACCATGCAGCTTTTGGCATTGCAGCGTAACTTAACCATACAAGATATATTTGTGCAAGTCGAAGGCAGCATTGATTTTTCAAAAGCATTAGGTATAAACGATGCCAACCGCGCAGGATTTTCAGGACTGAACCTCAAAATCCGGTTCGAGTCGGATATGACAAAAGAAGAAAAGAAATTGTTTATAAATGATGTATTGAAAATCGGGGCAGCCATAGATAATGTGGATAATCCAACTCCGGTAGAATACGAAATAATAGATTAACCCTGACACGAACTTCCAATCTGTACCTATCATAAAAAATAAGAGGGTGTGTCAAAAGCCAAATTGCACTATCGAATTATTACCCTCTTTGTCATTGGCTCCGCTTCGCTCTGCCGAACGTTGTTTCTGAATGCAATGAAGAATCCCGAACCTCCAGACACGAGATGTTTCACTCCGTTCAACATGAGAAAATGAAAGTAAAAATTACTTTTGACACACCCTCTTATTTTTTATTATAAGGGTGAATTATCGGCGTTGAATGTCTCAAATGTATTATCCGAGTAATAAATGATTATTTTACTGATTTTTCGCTCAGTAGTTTTTTGATACATAACAGGTTGATTCATAGTTTTTTCAGGTACATTCTGAACCTGATCAACTATATTTTCCTTGCGATATTCTGTTTCCGGTCGGGGAATGGGCGGAGATACAGAATCCTGAGAGAATAAATCCGGTTGATTTTGACCCGGATGGTAATTATAGGATGAAGGAGTAGATACTTGATGCATAGTTGAAGTTTTTCCTCCATCAGTTTTTATCATATCGCCATTTCCGGTAAGTAACCAGTCGGGATTGATATAATTGACCCTGGATAAAATACGTGTAACCACATCCAGGCTGGGATTGTTACGTCCATTAAGTATATGTGATATAACAGCCCGGCCAAGCTGTAACCTGTCGGCAAACGCTGATGGAGTAAGATGTTCACGCTCCATTATTAATCTTATACGATCTTTCATATATAGTAATGTATATAATGATGTAACAAATGTAAATAATATTTTTTACAAAAGGAAATTTTACTTATTTACATTTGTTATTTACGTTTGTTGACTTTGTTTACAACAAGTCTGAATACAAATGTATTTATATTGATATATTGAATAAGTATTACTTTACATATTTTAATTAAAATACTAATAATTAGATATATATTATAACAAATAGACGTATATAACCCCTAAATACCATTATATCCCCTACTCTATTAATTTTTATATTAAATTATAGCTTCAAATATTTATATTAATATACTGGAATATAATGTATTATTATTATTTTAATATATTATTTTAACTATATACATCTGTGTATTTCAGCCAGAATTACAAATGTATAAGAGTCGATATGTTTCAATACAATTTTAGCTATTTACATTTGGATATTGCACAACATATTCTTGAATATTATAACTTGTATACTTATGTAAATTTCAGTTGCAATACTTTTGTATATTTATTCATATGCCTTCCTTATATATAAATAATAAAGTTTATCTTTACACCATTAAAAAAAATTAGAACTATGAAGAAGATATTTTTATTTACTTTCTTTTGTTTAGTCTCCCAGATTCACGTATTTGCCTGCACAAATTTTTTAGTCGGCAAAAAAGCGTCTCTCGACGGCTCAACTATTATCAGTTATTCTGCCGATTCTTACGCTTTATTCGGTGAACTCTACCATTGGCCTGCCAAAAAATGGGCTAAAGGTGATATGCTGAAAGTGTATGAATGGGATACCGGAAGATATATGGGTGAGATAGCCCAGGCCGCCCAGAACTATAATGTGGTGGGAAATATGAATGAGCATCAGGTGACTATCGGTGAAACAACGTTCGGCGGACGTGAAGAACTGGCCGATCCGGATGGAATAATGGATTACGGCAGCCTTATATATATAACTCTGCAAAGAGCAAAGAATGCGCGGGAAGCGATAAAAGTGATGACAGAACTGGTAACCGAATATGGCTATTATAGCGGTGGTGAATCTTTTTCTATCGGCGACCCCAACGAAATCTGGGTACTGGAGATGATAGGTAAAGGTAAAGGAAACAAAGGCGCTGTTTGGGTAGCTGTACGTATTCCTGACGATTGTATATCCGCTCATGCCAATCAGGCCCGTATACAACAATTTCCGCTCAACGACCCGGAGAATTGCATCTATTCGAAAGACGTAATTTCTTTTGCTAAGGAAAAAGGCTATTATACAGGTAAGGATGCTGATTTTAGCTTCGCGAAGGCTTATAATCCACTTGATTTTGGCGGACAACGTTTCTGTGAAGCCCGTGTATGGACTTTCTTCAACCGCTATAATAAAGATATGGCAAAATTTGTGACTTATGCCCAAGGTAAGACGCAAGAACCAATGCCCCTATACATTAAACCCGACAGAAAGTTATCAATAGCCGATATACAGGAAATGATGCGCGACCATTATGAAGGTACCGAACTGGACTGGAGCAATGATATAGGCGCAGGTCCGTTCAAATCTCCATATCGCTGGGCTCCTCTGACCTGGGAATCGGATTCGGTCCAGTATTGTAATGAGCGTCCTGTGGCTACCCAGCAAACCGGATTTGTATTTACATCGCAAATGCGCTCCTGGTTGCCTGATCCAATAGGCGGTATTCTTTGGTTTGGTACAGACGATGCCGACCAGACAGTTTTCACCCCGATGTATTGTTCTATTACCGAAATTCCGGAATGTTACCGTGAAGGGAACGGAGATTTATATACTTTTTCATGGACATCCAGTTTCTGGATTCAGAACTGGGTATCGAACATGGTGTATAATAAATATAGCTATATGCATCCGGATCTGGAAAAGGTACAAAAGGAACTGGAAAGTAAATTCTTTGCCGAACAGGACAAAACTGAGAAAGAAGCTATTGCATTATATGAAAAATCGCCGGCACAAGCTGTTCAGTTCCTTACTAAATATAGTGGAGAACAAGCACAGTATGCATTTGACAAATGGAAGAAGCTGGGCGAGTTCCTTGTTATTAAATATATGGACGGCGTAGTACGCAAGGAAAAAGACGGAGAGTTTATCCGTAACGAACACGGAAAACCGTCTTCACCGCAACGCGTAGGTTACCCGAAAGAATTTTACCGGCAGGTGGTGAAAGAAACCGGAGATAAATATAAAGTATTGTATTAAACATAATAAATAGAAAATTTTGCCATAGGCTCTGCTTCGTTCTGTCGAACGTTATATCTGAACGGAGTGAAGAATTCCGTAAATTTACACCCGATTCTTCACTCCGTTCGGAATGGCAAAAGAACTTAAGAAAATTAATGTCTAAAAGTCTCATATATAGCCTCCTGTTTACAATAAGTATTCCCGTTTTGTTTACCGCAAATCTGTTTCTGGGCTCTGTATCCATTCCGGCTCACGCTATCTTCGATATATTGGCAGGAAATGAAGTTGAGAAGCAGGCTTGGGAATATATCGTATTACAGTCGCGGTTACCACAGGCCATCACGGCACTATTTACCGGAGGGGGCATAGCCGTATCGGGATTGCTGTTGCAGACAGCTTTTCGTAATCCTTTGGCCGATGCCGGGATCTTGGGTATAAGTTCGGGGGCAAATCTGGGTGTGGCTCTTGTTATTTTACTGATAGGGAATACGATAGGTTCAGTGGGTGGTTTCGATTTTTCCTATTCGATGAGTATCGTATTCGGTGCGTTTCTCGGGGCAGCTCTCATTCTTGCCATTATTATGGGTTTTGCATCTGTTATTCGCAACAATGTTATGTTGCTGATAATCGGTATTATGGTTGGTTATCTCACATCTTCCATAATTTCCATCCTTAAATTCTGGAGCACGAGCGAAGACGCTTATTCGTTTATGATTTGGGGCATGGGAGATTTTTCGGGCGTATCCACCGAGCAGCTACCATTTTATTGCATAGTGGTAAGTGCCGGCCTGTTATTGTCCGTTTTATTGATTAAACCGTTGAATGCTCTGCTCTTAGGAGAACGGTATGCTACCAATCTGGGTGTGAATATAAAATTGATCCGTTTCCTTTTGCTATTATGCGCGGGCCTTTTGACGGCAATAACCTGTGCTTTTTGCGGGCCTATTGCATTTATCGGTTTGGCAGTTCCGCACATCGCCCGTTTGCTGCTGGGAACATCCAATCATAAGTCGCTGTTACCTTTTACTATTCTGATAGGTTCGGTAATGGCTCTTATATGCAACCTGATAAGTGTGCTTCCGGGTGCTTCGGGTTCATTGCCCCTAAATGCGATAACTCCTATATTCGGAGCCCCGGTTATTATATATGTGATTTTGAACCAGAAAAAGATACAATATTTCAATTGATTTATCTATATAAAGTAAAATGCAGAAAGTAATGAGTAAAAAGTAATATTACTAAAAACAGAGAAAAGTTGTATACTTTGTTACCTTTTAACTATATAGGATTAATATAGGTTAATTTAATACATGTTTTTAGCGATATATTGTTAAAATTGAAATAGAAAGAATTTAAATGATTATTACTTTTGTTACTTTTTTTAATGTTACAAGTTTTGTCGTCTCGCACCATTGCCTCGCCTTCGCTTCGGCGATTGTTAATTGGCACAGCGGCAAATCTACTAATTGAGATATTAGTTTTCCTGTTACTTCTGTTACTTTTTAACTATATATAGTTAAAATATGTAACATTGTTTTACAGGGAGTATATAACCAAATATGAATAGAAAAGCGATAATATCTGCAAGAAATATAAGTATAGGCTATGCAAAAACAAAGCATAGGGACAAGACAGCTTTGTACGAAGATTTGTCCTTCGACTTGTATCAGGGAGAACTTGTGTGCCTGATCGGCGCTAATGGAGCAGGTAAATCCACTTTATTGCGGACCATCAGTGCTTCACAACCAAGTTTGCGGGGCAAAGTGCATTATGAAAATAAGGATGTAAACTTATATTCAGAAAAGGAATTCTCCCGGCTATTGGGCTTGGTGCTGACCGATAAGACTTCGGTGGGAGGATTGTTAGTCAGGGAATTAGTTGAATTGGGACGTTACCCATACACCGGATTTTTCGGGCAACTGGCAAAAGAAGATAAAGAAATAGTGCAAAAGGCAATGGAGGATGTCTGCATCGTACATAAAGCGGAGGTATATGTCGCTGAACTGTCGGATGGAGAACGGCAAAAGGTCATGATAGCCAAAGCGTTGGCGCAACAATGTCCGGTTGTATTATTGGATGAGCCTACCGCATTTCTTGATATCGAGAGCCGCATAGAAGTAATGAATCTCCTTCACAACCTGACTATGAATCAGGGTAAAACAATATTGCTCTCTACACACGATATAGATCTGGCTTTGCTCCTCGCCGACCGTTTATGGCTATTGTCGCGGGAAAAAGGATTGACTGGCGGAGTAACAGAAGATATTGTATTATCCGGTACAATGGACAACTTCTTTAAGGGCGATAATATTCTTTTTGATAAGAATTCAGGGAATTTTTTACCGAACAGGGAAAGCCGCAGAAAGGTATATTTGCAGGCAGAGGGATATTTATATCACTGGACCAAAAATATGCTGGAAAGACATGGCTTTGGAGTGGTTGAAGAAGAGAAGGATACCTTGTTCTCGGTAATAGTAGAATCTGCTGTTTCTATCCGGATAGTAAAAAAAGATGAAATTGTAGATAAGTTAGCTAATTATGAACAACTGTCAGATTATCTGTCCGGTATATAGTACTTTATCTATCGTCTTTTCCTTGCCATATCAATGCGCAGGAAGATGAATAAAAGGATAGTAAATCCCCACAGGGAAGAGCCTCCATAGCTGAAGAATGGCAGGGGAATACCAATTACGGGAGTTAGTCCTATAACCATTCCGATATTGATTGCCAGATGGAAAAGGAAGATGCAGGCTACGCAATAGCCATAAACACGGCCAAATATATTCTTTTGTCTTTCAGCCAGATATATCAATCTGGTAATCAGGGCCAAGAATAAGAGTAAGACAAGTACAGAACCGACGAAACCTTGTTCTTCTCCTACTGTACAGAAAATGAAGTCGGTATCTTGTTCAGGGACATATTTGAGTTTGGTCTGTGTGCCGTTCAGGTATCCTTTACCCAAAATACCTCCCGAACCGATCGCGATCTTTGACTGATTGACATTGTATCCTGCACCCATCAGGTCCTCTTCCATGCCTAGCGTAACTTTGATACGCATCTGCTGGTGAGGCTGCATTATGTCGGTAAACAGGTAGTCGACCGAACTAACAAATAATAGGCTGCCCAATGCGAATACAGCTGTAAGCATATAGACTTTCGACCAATGCTTTTTGGCTAGATACAGCAAATAACCGACTAAAATAGCCAGAGCCACAAGAGCTACTATGCCAAAATCGATAGGTACATCGATTAACGTGAGTAGGTATGCGATGCCGAATATAACCACTGCTCCGAGAAATATATTTCGCGCGGTTATACCATCCTTACGGTAACTGATAACAAGTATGGCGCTGACAAGGATAACCAATATAATGGATATAAACTCTCCTGTTGAAATGATACCTATATCTGTCTCCGAATATTTGAGCCCTACAACAAAGAGCACAACTGCGGATAAGCCCAGAAAGAGAATAATCCCCGGCAACCCCTCTCTATACAGCATTAGTATAAAGACTGTATATACGAGAGCCGATCCTGTTTCCTTTTGTAGCATAATCAATGCCATAGGCACTAAAATCATCACAGCTATTATAGACAGGTTCTGCGCCGTAAGTAACTTAAAGTTGTAAGAATTGAGAAATCTGGCCAAAGCCAGTGCTACAGCGAACTTGGCGAATTCGGCGGGTTGGATTTGTATCGAATTGGTTATCTTGAGCCACGACCGCGAGCCCCTGATATCTGTTGCTAAAAAGACCGTTGCCAGCAAGAGGAGTATGAAAGCAGCATATATATAATATGCGAGTATATCATAGAGATTGCTATCCAGTTTCAGGATGATGAAGCCGAGAATAACAGATGTTCCCATCCATATCAGCTGCATACCGGCCCGTCCGGATAAGTCGAACATACTGGTGGCATGCTCGTACTGATAGCTGGCTCCATATATGCTGAACCACCCGCCCAGTATCAATATCATATACAAGGCTATGGTAAACCAATCGAGGCTCTTCTTTATGTTTTCATCTTCTCTCTGATACATCTCAAGTATATGACCCTTATATGATTATCAATTATCACTTTCCAGTGTGAACGGTTTCACTTCATCTTTCTCTACATCATTGCTTACAACTGCAGGTTCTGAAAATTCCATGGTCCGTTTGTTAGTCCGGTTCCAGTTAAAGAATGTTTGTGGCAATATGGTTGTATTCGCAACCCGCTCCTCGATATACTTATCGCTGGCAGGCACTTCCCCTCTCAGATACTTTTGCATCATCAACCTTCCTACGGGAACTCCGAATGTTGCTCCGAATCCTGCATTTTCAACAATCACAAATATAGCTACTTTGGGGTTATCCTTAGGTGCAAATCCCATGAATATAGAATGGTCTTTCCCATGGGGGTTCTCGGCAGTACCTGTCTTACCGCAGACTTCAATGTCCGGCAACAGGTTTGCTCCACGGCATGTACCTCCTGTTACTGCACGGGCCATACCTTCCACTATAGATTGATAGTGTTCCTTCTTTATTCCGGTTTCCCGTTTATGAGTATAGATACTGTCGAGCGGAGTGTCCTGTATATTCTTCACTACATGAGGTACGATGTAATTACCTCTGTTTGCGATCGTTGCGGCCAGATTTGCAACCTGCAACGGAGTAGCAGTGACTTCTCCTTGCCCGATTGCTATAGATATGATAGTGGAAGCATTCCAACTATTCCTATAAGCTCTGTCGTAGAAATTGCTGTTAGGTATAAACCCTCTCTTTTCTGAAGGGAGGTCTACCCCCAGGCGATAGCCGAATCCCATATCTACCATATGGTCTTTCCATACTTCAAAGGCTTCCGGTGTGCTTTTGTACTTCTTTCTGTTGCTGAGCATAGCAGATAATCCATAACAGAAATATGAATTACAGGATGTTGCAATAGCCGGAATTAAAGCCAGCGGTGAACCATGAGGATGGCATTTTGGCCTGCCACCTAATGGCGGATATCCTCCGGCACAGGAGTACATCGTGTTCTCTGTGATAATATCTTCTTGCAGAAATACTAATCCCTGCGTGGTCTTGAATGTTGAGCCCGGAGGATACATACCTTGTATAGGTCTGTTCAACAAGGGCTTCAACGGATTATTCTCCAGTTCGACATAGTTCTTTTTGAAATTACGTCCGCCAAGCAACATAGACGGATCGTAGGAAGGAGATGTAACCATGCATAAGACTTCACCGGTTGATGGTTCGATCATTACAATACTGCCTACCTTGTTTTGCATCAGATACTCACCGTATGCCTGCAACTCTATGTCAATAGACAATGTTAAGTCTTTCCCCGAAATTGGTGCGATGTCATTCTTTCCGTTTTCGTATTTACCCTGTATGCGGCCGTGGGCATCCCGCAGCAGTATCTCAATGCCTTTTTCTCCTCTCAGATATTTTTCGTAAGATGATTCTATTCCGGATTTTCCTCCATAATCCCCTCTTACATAGTAGTTGTCGTTTTCCATCTGAGTTTTGCTTACTTCAGCTACATAGCCGAATAGTAAGCCTGCGTTAGGATAGTTATATTGCCTCAGTGTTCTCTTTTGTATAAAAAAGCCTGAGAACTTGTATAATTTCTCCTGAAGGATGCCGCTTTCCTGCGTGGTGAGTTGGGTCATAAAAGTCTGCTGGGTATATGAGGAGTATCCGGGATTCAATCTCCTGTCTTTTATATCAGTCAAACGTTTATCGAATTGTTCACGCGTAATACCTAGAGTCTTACATAAATCAAGGGTATCGAAAGGTTGTACTTCCCGGGGTATGTATACAAGGTCGTAAGTAGGCTGATTGTATACTAAGAGCTTATCGTTTCTGTCGGATATCTTTCCACGCGAAGGGTATAAAGTTCTGTTGAAGAATGCATTCCCATCGGCAGAACTTTTATATTCACTATTGACTATCTGCAGATTGAACAATTGGATTATATATATAAGCACTATGCTGCAGGCTATCCCGCCTAAAACATATTTTCGTTTAGTGAGGTCTAAGTTGATTTTTGCCATGAACTCTTTTGCTTTAACGAAAATCCTTCAAATGCAAAAATAAGGATAGTTGTGAGTACTGTTGATAGTAATATCCTTATTATAACAAGTTTTATATTGAAATAAGAAAATGACTCTATGGAGATTAGTCCTATATGATGTATAAGAGTCAAAAAGAATGCAAATTTCATATATGCTGTTCCCAGCAGCCTTAGTCCGGGCGTCTGTTCGTCATAGTCGTCTATCATAAAAAACAGTCCCTGCACAGGACGGCAAAGAAATCCGATAAGAGTAGTAGCTGCTGCATTCATCCCGGGTGTATTACAAAAAATATCGATAATGAACCCGAGTATGAATCCTAATAAGGTAGACAGGTTTCTACTGAACCCTACAGGCAACTTCAGTACAAAGTAGATATATGCAAAAGGTACAGCATAACTTAGAAAAGAAATCCTGTTAAGTACCAAAACCTGTAATAATACAAGCAGTACAAACATCAAAGCATATTTTATGACACTACTTTTTAACATTCTTGGTTTTAATCTTATTCTCCAGTTCTTTTATTTCCTCATTAGTATTGTTAATAAGAAGTACATTTTTGAGAGAGCCAAAGTCCGTGGATAATTTTACCTTCAAGCTATTGAAATTATCATCTGTCTCACTCTTGTATCCTTCTATTGTGCCAACCATTATACCTTCGGGAAAGAAGTCCGAGAAGCCGGTTGTTACAATCGTATCTCCTATCTGTACATTCTCATATTTAGGATATTCGGTAAGCATTGCGTAACGTGGGTCTCCCCCTTCCCAGATAAGGATTCCGGCAGCATTCGAGTTCAAAATTTTACAGCTAAAGCGGCTATGCGGATTCAACACGGGCTGTACTATACCGTAATTAGCACTGGCATCAATGACAACACCGACTATTCCTTGTTGAGAAACAACGCCCATATCGGGCCGCACACCATCTTTTTTACCTTTATTGATAATTATGTAGTTATCAACAAGAGAGATACTGTTCTTCTCTATCCGGGCAATAACAAAATGCGGCTCAACCCTTTGCCCTAACGAATCGCGCAAGAAAGCTTCTGTTTTCAACGAATCGGCTTCTATTGCAAATATATAGTCTTTCAGTTCGTTTATTTCGGCTTGCAATTCAGCACTTTTCTGCAAAAGTTGCTGATTCTCTGTTCTTAACCCAAAATAAGAGGAGATGCTCCCTGATATAGCATAAACCCTTCCCGTTATTTCATTGGAAGAGTTTAAGTATATACTTTTTTGGTATGAATTTCCGCTAAAAACGAAAGAGAAACAGATTATTTCAAGAATAATGAAAACAAACCATGAACTATTTTTTAATAAAAAGTTTATCAGGCTGCGCATAATCCGTTCTTATCTATTTAAAATCAATTAGGTATAAGATGTTAATCCTAAATATCTTATCGCATCAGGAAATTGAATTTCTCGATGTTTTTCAAGGCAATTCCTGTACCTTTAGCCACAGCATGAAGCGGATCTTCGGCAACATAAAATTGTATTCCGATCCGGTCAGAGAAGCGCTTGCTAAGTCCTCTTAACAAGGCACCGCCTCCTGTCAGGTAAATACCATTGCGAACAATATCGGCATATAATTCCGGAGGAGTTTGTTCTAATGCGCTCAAGATAGCCGAATCCATTTTGGATAAAGATTTATCGAGGCAATGAGCCATTTCCTGATACGATACAGGAATATCCATCGGTAATGATGTCATCCGGTTTGGTCCGTGTACGATAAAATCTTCCGGAACTTCTTCGTCCGGTAATTCGGTCAAAGCAGCGCCAACGGCTATTTTTATGTTTTCCGCTGTACGTTCTCCTACTTTAATATTGTGTTGACGTCCCATATATTCCTGGATATCTTCAGTCAGGTCATCCCCTGCGATTTTTATCGATTTATTAGAAACGATACCACCCAGGGAGATAACTGCGATTTCTGTTGTACCACCGCCTATATCTACTATCATGTTTCCTTCCGGAGCTTCTACGTCGATACCGATACCTAAAGCCGCAGCCATCGGCTCATAAATCATATACACATCGCGACCTCCGGCATGCTCTGCCGAGTCGCGGATAGCACGGGTTTCCACCTCGGTACTTCCCGAAGGGATACAAATGACAATGCGCAATGACGGAGAGAAAAGACGACTTTTATTATTAAACATCTTTATCAATCCGCGAATCATTTGTTCGGCAGCCGTAAAGTCTGCAATCACACCATCTTTCAATGGTCTTACAGTACGGATATCTTCATGGGTCTTACCATGCATCTGTCTGGCCTGTTCCCCTACAGCAATTACTTTTCCTGTTTTACGTTCCAGGGCTATTACTGAGGGCTGGTCTACAACAATTCTGCCATTATGTATTATGATAGTATTGGCCGTGCCAAGATCCATCGCTATTTCTTGCGTGAAAGAGAATAATCCCATATTCGAGCTTGTTTATTTTTGCTTACTAACCAGTTAATTATTAATGTTTAAAGTGGCGGATACCAGTCATTACCATTGAAATATTGTGTTCGTTGCAATATTCGACGGATAAATTGTCTTTCACCGACCCTCCGGGTTGCACCACAGCTGTGACACCTGCATTGCCGGCTATTTCCACACAGTCGGGAAACGGGAAGAAGGCATCCGAAGCCATAACAGAACCATCGAGATTAAAGCCAAAAGAATCGGCTTTTTCTATCGCCTGCTTCAATGCATCGACACGCGAAGTCTGGCCGGTACCTCCGGCACACAATTGTTTGTTTTTAACCAAAATGATAGCATTCGATTTTGTATGTTTCACCAGTTTATTGGCGAACAACAGATCCTCAAGTTCTGTACCCTGGAGTGGCCTGTTTGTTACCAATTTTAAATCGTCAGCCGTCTGTATGCTTAAATCTTTATCTTGTACCAATACTCCGTTCAACAGAGAGCGGAATTGTTTACTTTCCGTCAGTTCTTGTTTTTGCACTAAGATAATACGATTTTTCTTTTGTTCCAAAATTTCAAGTGCATCCTTATCATATTCGGGCGCAATTACTATTTCAAAGAAGATATTGTTGATCTCCTCTGCTGCCGATTTATCGATTTTCCGGTTGCTGACAATGATACCGCCAAAGGCCGAGACAGGATCTCCGGCCAAAGCATCTTTCCATGCTTCAGCTACGGAAGCGCGCGACGCTATACCACAGGCATTATTATGCTTCAATATTGCGACGGTTGTTTCGTCGAATTCGCTGATAAGGCTTACTGCAGATTCTATATCCAGCAAATTGTTATATGATATTTCACGGCCGTGCAATTGATCGAACATAGCATTGAAATCACCATAGAATGTACCTTTCTGATGCGGGTTTTCTCCATAGCGAAGATGCATGGCGTCGTCTTCGGCATAACGGAATGCTGTTCCTTCATTATTATCCATATAATTAAATATGGCTGTATCATAAGATGAAGATACCGAGAAGGCTTCTTTAGCAAAGAATTTACGGTCTGCGATATCCGATTTTCCCGACTTTTCTTCCAGCAGGTTAATCAACGGCTGGTATTGTTGCTTTGATGCAATGATAATTACATCTTTGAAGTTCTTTGCTGCAGCACGTATAAGAGAAATGCCGCCTATATCTATTTTTTCTATAATATCTTGTTCTCCGGCACCTGAAGCGACTGTGTCTTCGAAAGGATACAAATCTACGATAACCAGGTCTATTTCATGTATATCGTATGCTTTTATCTGCTTCATATCTTCGGGCAGTTCCCTGCGGCACAGGATGCCACCAAAGATTTTCGGATGTAATGTTTTTACCCGTCCGCCCAAGATAGAGGGATAACCTGTTGTATCTTCCACGGCATCGCATGGCAAGCCTAACGATTCAATGAAACTCTTCGTTCCCCCTGTAGAAATGAAACGAACACCTAAACTATCTAATTTCTTTAAGATCTCATCCAATCCATCCTTATGATAAACTGAAACTAACGCTGTTTTTATTTTTTTCTCTGAAGACATGATGTGTTAATTATCCGACTTTTTCAGGGGAACAAAGTTATAAAAACTATTGTTATTACAGGCCGTTTTTAATATAATTTTTCAGGAATATGTCAGTCAGAAAAAAATAGTATAAAATCGCATTAATATTTACATATTTTTGTATATGGAAATCTATCTGAATGATGGTATCTGCCGGTATGGTCTGAAACGAAACAAACGAAACATATATCAGCCAAGATTACGATAGCCTCAAAATGTCTTTTGACAATATGACAGTATTGGCATCAGAATAGCGGTCAATTGCAGGATTCTTCGCACAGGCACAATTCACGGCCTTCGGTCTGTATTGTTACATGCCTGATGCCAAACTGCTTGCCGATCGACCGTTTTGCATTTTCCAAGATAAGGTCCCGATCGGCTCCAGGGCTTACTTTCAGATGTACAGTCATTACGGAGAAATCGGAGGTAATCATCCATATATGCAGATCATGGACGCCCTCTACCCCATCTAGCGATTTCAGAACCTTTATCACCTCTTGAGAATCAATACCGGAAGGCTTGGCTTCCATCAATATGTTCACTGATTCCCTGAGTACGTTCCAACCGCTGTAAAGTACTAGTAATGAAACAATCATACTGGCTATAGGATCGGCTATATACCAGCCGAACAGCATAATAAGCACTGCGGCGATAATAGCTCCGACCGAACCGAGTAAATCGCCTATAACATGAAGAAACGCGCTGCGTACATTCAGGTTTTCTTCAGGAGAACCCTGCGAATGCAGTATCCATGCTACAATAATATTGATAACCAGCCCTATCGTGGATATTATCATCATTCCTTTACCTATTACATGAGGTGGGGACGACAGACGTTCTATCGCCTCTTTACATATAAAAACAGCTAATAAGACCAATACGATCCCGTTTAATAATGCAGCAAGAATTTCGAAACGTTTATAGCCATATGTTTTGGACGGAGTGGCAGCTCTCGCACCGAAGATCAGTGCGCTTAGGCTTAGTCCGAGTGCCACGGCATCACTTAACATGTGTCCTGCATCGGAGATTAATGCCAGGCTGTTTGTCATATAGCCTCCGATAAATTCGATAAACATAAATCCGGTAATCAGGATAAAACTGATGGTCAATGCTTTTTTGTTTGCATTGTGACTGTGACTGTGTCCTCCGTGTGAATGCCCGTGATCGTGGTCATCGTGGCTATGGTTGTGCTTCATAAAACCGTTTAATTAAAAAGTGATAAAAAATAGGTATGAACATTCCTTTCTACGGCCTATCTATGTAAACATCCGGTAATGATAACTTGTTTTAGTTATCTGACATATAGATAAAATTGCCCTTTGTTTATTTATAAAAGAAAAAGCAAGGGTAAAGTTAAACCTTTTTCCCTTGCTTTCAGTATTTAATGTTATAAATATCTTCTGTCAGTCGTTCATTGAAATGAGGAATTCTTCATTGTTTACTGTCTTTCTCAATCTATTTTCGAGGAATTGCATTGCTTCTACCGAATTCATATCCGATAAGAAATTGCGCAATACCCACATACGGCTGAGTGTATCGTTGCTAAGCAGCAGGTCGTCGCGACGTGTACTGGATGCAATGATATCCACAGCAGGGAAGATACGTTTGTTGGACAGTTTACGGTCGAGTTGAAGTTCCATATTACCTGTACCTTTGAATTCTTCGAAGATAACATCATCCATCTTGGAACCTGTTTCGGTAAGTGCTGTAGCTATGATAGTGAGTGAACCCCCATTTTCTATATTACGGGCAGCACCGAAGAAGCGTTTCGGTTTATGCAGGGCGTTAGCATCCACACCTCCTGTCAGTACTTTACCCGATGCCGGTTGTACTGTATTATATGCACGCGCCAGGCGGGTAATGGAGTCGAGCAGGATAACAACGTCATGACCGCATTCTACCATACGTTTAGCCTTATTGAGCACTATTTCGGCAATTTTCACGTGGCGATCTGCCGGTTCGTCGAATGTAGAAGCAATTACTTCGGCGTTTACACTGCGTTCCATATCTGTTACCTCTTCCGGACGTTCATCAATAAGAAGCACTATCATGTATACTTCCGGATGGTTGTCGGCAATGGCATTCGCTATATCTTTCAATAATGTGGTTTTACCTGTTTTTGGCTGGGCAACAATAAGCCCGCGCTGCCCTTTTCCTATCGGTGAAAATAAATCCACGACACGACACGATAAGTTATCGTTGCGCCCTTTTGTCAACTTGAATTTTTCATCCGGGAAAAGTGGTTTCAGGTGATCGAACGGAACACGGTCACGAACCTCGTCCGGAGTGCGCCCGTTGATTCTGTCAACTTTTACCAGTGGAAAGAATTTTTCCGATTCTTTTGGCGGGCGGATAGGTCCTTCTACGATATCTCCGGTTTTTAACCCGAACAAACGGATTTGCGACTGGGAAATATATACGTCATCAGGTGATGACATGTAGTTGTAATCAGATGAACGCAAAAAGCCATAGCCTTCTTGCATGATTTCGAGTACGCCTATAGCATTTAGGATACCTTCGAAATCGAATTGCTTGTTGTCTTGTTGTTGGTTATTTTGCTTCTGATTATTATTGTTATGTTGTTGGTTCTGCTTTCCGGTGGGTTTTGCAGGAGTTTCCGGTACTACGATTTCAACAGGGGCTACTTCCGAATCCACTTCTAAAGGGGAAAGCAAAGGTAATCCCGGGATAGGCTCCTGTGGTTCTTCTTCTCTCACTTTGTTTGAACGGAAAACCAGTTGAGTCGGTTTTGCTGCCGGTTGTTGTGGTTTAACTTCAGCTTCGGGTTTATTCTCCTTTTCCTTAGGTTCTGCATTATTGTTTTTTTTAACAATAATTTCTTTTTGCGGAGCTTTTTCTGTAGCTGCGACAGGTGCCGGGATATCTTTTTTGTCTACTACAGGTGCTTTTACCGGTTCCGGTTTGACTTCTTTTTTTATCTCTTCCTGAGGTTTTGGCTTCGGAGCCTCCTCTTTTTTCGGTGGCTGAACTGCTGCCATTTTTTCCTTTCCCGGAGCAGGTGGTGTGCTTTGAGGTTTAGGGGGCTGATCCTGTTTTTTTGCTTGGTTCTGGGCTTTTTGTTTTCCTTTTGCAGCAGCTTGCGATTTTTTCTGCTGTTGTTCTATTCTATCTTCACTTTGGTAGCTCTCCGAATTTTTATTTTTAGCTTCCATGATAGCTTGTTCATCTAATATTTTATAGATGAGCTCATCCTTCTTATAAGCATCGGGGCGCCTGATTCCAAGTTCTTTAGCGATAGTTCTTAGTTCTATTGTGAGCTTTTCGTTGAGCTCAAGAATGTTATATATACGCATGTATATCTATATTAAATTATATTGATTTTGTATGTATTTCAAAAAATAATTAAGGAATGATCTTTTGGTAGTTTAAATACTATTATAATATTATTATGGATCTTATTTTTAGAAGATAATAACCCAAAATGATTAATTATCATAATGCCAAAAAGTTTGCTCTTTTGGAGGTTCCTGGCGGATTCGAACCGCCGTCAACGGTTTTGCAGACCGGTGCCTAACCACTCGGCCAAGGAACCATTTTCGGTTAGCGAATGCAAAGATATAACAATTTATTCAACAGGCAAGTTTTTATAAATTTTTTTATCCCGAAACCAAGGCTCTCTCCGGTTATAATATAGAACGCAAAAGATTATCAATTATTATCAGATCTCGTATTTACTTACTAGTTAGGATGATATGCAAATACTGATTTTATTCAAATGTTCACTGCAATTTAGTTGTTAATTTCAAATCTAATAAAAATAATTCAGATTCTCTCATTATTTTTGAAGCTTTAACGTATCGAACATATAAATTGTAAAAGGTAAGGGCAAATTATTTTTATATTCTGATACCATCACGTTAGCAACGCCCCGGCTTAATATATCCAGTTTTTTAGCAGCGGCATAAGATAAATCTATGATGAATTTTTTTCTGAAAGGCCCCCTGTCTATTACCCGTACAACAACTTCCCTGTCGTTATGAAGGTTTTTCACCGTTAGCATCGTTCCAAAAGGATATGTCTTATGGGCGCATACCATGCTATCCTTTCTGTATATCTCTCCACTGGCAGTTTTTCTGTTATTGAACTTTGTTCCGTAGAATGTTGCCTTTCCTGTATGCTGGGCATTAGCCACTAAAACGACAAAAAGCAAAAAGAGTCCGAATACCGTTTTCTTCATAAGGTTAATAATTACTTAGTTACTCCGGTTTTAACACAACACCGATTTTTTTCTTTCCGTTTATTTTTATTGTAACAGGATTAGAAAAACGGACATGGCGCAGATATCCTGTTTCATATACGGCCGGTTGACTGTTCAGGTATTCTTCATCAAACAGTCCGTCATTTTGTAAAAACGGATTGATGGAAAAATAGCCGACTCCAAAGGATGTCAGGTTTTGAAAAAAGTGCGTACCCTGACTTGGTTCTATCTTATAGTTATCCAGTGCAATCTCTACCAGGACACGTGCGTTACTTATCTGTGGCCAACGTACCGGTATTCCCAGCCAGGGATCGCTGCTCCCCCATCTTCCCGGGCCAATGAGCACATAGTTCTTATCATTATCCAGAAATTCTTTATTTATAGCATCTATCTCTATGGCAATCAATTGGTTATTGGCTGCACTGAAACTTTTGGTTTTCACATAAACTATGTCGTAAACATCGCTGGTTACACCATGTCCGAGGGCGCTGGTAGAATGGAGTATTTCCTGTTCGGGCTTTATTTGCGACAGGTCCTCACTTTGCAATTCGCGGTTCTGTACAATAGGACGTATCTGCAAAAGGTAGAAAGTACCTTCCCCTTTGTCTTTCAGGTCGGCGGCAAATTCTATTTCCACAGCCCGCCCCATTTCTTCCTGGCCTATTCTCAGCGTTTGTTTCAGTATTTCAGCCAAAGGAAAAACATTGTGTTGCAATATATTAACAAACGATAAGATTTTACGTCCTCCTTCATAGTAACCATCATAGATTACCTGGTCTACAGGATCGTATGTAGATGATATATATTTGATAGAGCCGTCTTTCTCGGCATCTTTCAGATTCAGTTTCAACAGGTTAAAGCCATCGTTCGTAGAAAACTCCTTTTCTGTATCTTTCATATCCAGCGCATAGAAGAAGCGTTGTGTATCCCTTAATGCGAAATCTACAGAACTTAATTGTATTATATTATGCGGATGGGCAGGTGAAAAGCGTAGGCTGACTCCGCCTTCGACAATATATTTGCCCAGCCCCAATACAATATTTGCAATGCCTTCTTCCGGTTTTTCATTGCCTACAGGATAAAAATTAAGCGAGCGGGCAACCCCCGATAATGTAGGATAGAAATGGTCTCCATAACGGCTTCCTACAGCTTCCTGTAATACAATTGCCATTTTTTCCTGATCAATCAGGTTTTGTGTGGCTACCATATATGTTTTGCTGTCTCTGTAAAATACGGATGCATAAACGGCTTTAATTGCTTTTCCTAAAAGACCCAGCATTTCGTATTTATCGGGCAGTAATGGTATCATGTATGTGGAATACACACCTGCAAAGGGTTGATAATGGGAGTCTTCCAATAAACTTGATGAGCGTACGGCTACCGGTGCTTTTACTACATCCAGAAATGCCATGAAGTCTTCAATCAGGCGGTCGGGCAACCCTGCTTTGAGGAAATAACGGAGGATCTCATCATCCGGCCTGTCCGATAAAGCTATGGGGTATAAGTCGTTTATTTCCATAAATTCGTCAAAAAGGTCGGTGGACATAACCACTGTACGGGGGATTCTCACTGCAATATTCTCATCATTGTTCAGTTCCGTGTGTTCTTTTACAATATTGTCCATGAATGCGATGCTACGCCCTTTCCCCCCTATAGAACCATCACCCATTCGCACAAAATTGGAGAACTCATCGAACCTGTCTTTATCAAATACGGCCACAATTCCCGAATTCTTGATACGCCTGTATTTTATTATCATATCATAGATAATCTGGCGGGCATCTTCTACATTGTCGAAGTCCGAAATATCTATTTTCTTGAGTCCTTCTGCCAGCGGGAACAGTGCACGGGAGTAGAAGAAGCGTGAAAAGTGATTGTGAGACATATGATATACCAGTGAATCGGTAGGTATATTAAATATGTTCTTCTGTAAGTCCTTCAGGTTACGGATGCGGAATATTTCTTCTTCTGTATCCGGATTTATAATTATAAAGTCGCCGAAACCAAAATTATTTACAACCTGTTTTCTTAAATCGCGGGGAAAGCTTTTCGAATTTTTATCGATAAAACTGCATCCTAATTCGTCGGCATATAATTTGTTGGATATTTCGGATGAAGTGAAAACGATTGGTTTGAAGCGGTCTCTGGTCTTTACCCATTTGGCAAAGTTATAGCCTGCAAGCTTATCCTTTGTGCCTTCGTGCATGTAACTCATATCGGTCACAATGCCAAGTATATTATCTTTATATTCGGTATATATCCCGACAGCTTCTTCATAAGTACGGGCAAGCATGATTTTCGGCCGGCCGCGCATACGCAGCATTTGCTGGTGTTCGTTCAGGGCTTCTTTCGAAAATTCTTTCGACTCTTCCATAACTATTTTGAACAAGGTTGGCAGTGCCGATGAGTAAAACCGTACCGAATCTTCGATAAGAAGGATAATCTGTACACCTACACTTTCCGTATCATGTTCGGCATTCATCGCGTCTTCTATCAGTTTTATGATGGCCAGTAGTAGATCGGGATTGCCGAGCCAGCTAAACACATAATCTACGCCGGACAGGTCTTCCTGCGACAGCCTCTTGGTCACTTCTCTGGAAAACGGGGTAAGAACAACAAACGGTATATCATTAAAATGTTCTTTTATATGTTTTGCCGTGGCAAACATATCGGTTTCATCCATATTCGGCATCTGGATAATAAGTTCGTAGTGATTCTCAATAAGTTCGGTCAGAGCCTCTTCTTCAGTAACTACTTGTGTAAAACGGGGTGGATAGTTCAGGTTAAGGGATGTATATTCATTGAATATCTGTTCATCGATACGCCCATCGTCTTCCAGAATAAATGAATCATACTTGGTCGCTATCAGCAAAACATTGTAGATTCGTTTATTCATCAGGTTTGCGAATGAAGTGTCTTTGATACGGAAATCTTTGATATCTGGTATTCGTTTCATAGAAAACAGTTACAGTTATTAATTACGAGTTGCCAGTCTGTCTTTAGTAAAATATTTTCCGGCATACTTTCGTTTATCAGGATGATATATAAGCAACAAATATAATGCAAAAAAAGAAGCCGGATATAAAATATGCTCAGCTTCTCTTATTCTTTTAATCTATATCTTTCAATATTCTAGACGAAATAAGTCTTTTTTTACTCCATATCAAATATAAAAAAGGGACGGTTACAAAGTATAACCGTCCCTTTCTATGAAAAATGAAATAATATCAATAAGTAGTGTTTTGAGGGTCAAAATTTGTCCATCCTTTCAGCCAGTTGTCATTATCAGAGTCGCTGGCGAAAGCTCCCGAATAATTTACTTTAGTAAAGAACGGATCGTTCAGCGTGGCATCTGTAAATGCGCCTAAGCCAAGAACCGGGCTTCCTGCAACAGGCCCATAGTTAGGATTAGCTTCTTTACTGTTAGGTTGTCTTAGCTTCAGGTCTGATATATTTGTCAGAGCTCTGTTATTGTTGGCAGTCAGGTTGAAGAATGTACTGGAGAATGAAGCCTTTGTAGCATCGGTAACATTCGTGCCGTCTGTAGATAACTGGTCTGTCCATCCATTAGCCTGCTTGTTGATATCGGAACCTGTGATTCCCATTCCGGCAAATACATTGTTTTGTAATTTAAGTATGCCGTCTGTAGCCCATTTTTGAGTAGTACCTTTCTGGTTGTCCAGTAATAGACCTACCGGATATCCTGTAGCAACAGAATTAAAGAGATTCAGGCGTGAATTGCGGCGAATTTGTATTGCTGCCTGAAATATGCCAAATCTCGATCCATTGTTAGGATTCAGTCCGTCACCTGCAATATACTGTGTGGTATTAGCGAAATCCGTAGCCTGTCCCATAGGGCCTATCAGAGTAACATTACTGAATACAGCTTTAGTATATGGTTCGTCAGTTGTACCGTTGGCGTTGTTATCAGATTCGAAACCATTTGATAATGACTGGTCGGCAATTTTAGGATTTCTTATTCCCAGAAGGAACTGTAATTTACCTGAATATCCATTGTCGGTATCGAAATCGTCATCCCATCCGTGGTATGCCACAAGGTATTTTGCATTTACTGTTCCGCCAAACCACTCAAAAGAATCGTCGTTACTATAAGACACCTGTACATGGTCTATCTGTGTACCGCGACCTACCGATCCCATTGTGAGACCGTTTATTTCCTGATCGGTGGCAAACGGAAAACCGGCATATTCTATTCTCACGTAACTGACGATACCTGAGTTATCATCGTCATTGTTACCACCATGAGGAGCTACAGGACCTCCTTCTATCGGCATTCCGGCAACAATATCAATGTTGTTTTTAGCCCTACCGCATAGGATAATACCTCCCCAGTCACCCGGTTTACGGCTTCCTTTTGCCTGATTTGATGTAAATACAATCGGTTCGGAGGCTGTTCCTTTAGCTATTAACTTACCTCCTTTTCTGGCTATCAGAGCAGCTTTAGTCTCTTTATCACCTTTTATGACTGTCCCCGGCTCTATTGTAAGAGTGGCTCCGTCTTCGATATATACCCAGCCTTTGAGTACGTAAGTTCCTTTCTTAATGGTATGGCTTTCTTTTATAACGAAACTTTGTTCTCCGTTACCGATTTCTGTTCCGTTATTAAACAGGATTTGTTCGGTCTCTTCTCCGCCATTTCCGCCCGTGTCATCATTACTATCCGAGCATGCCGGAAATAACGCTATACATGCAATAAAAAATGCGCTTTTAAATAAACTTAAAGTTTTCATAATCAATATTATTAATAAATGTTTTACTGTTTGATAACTATATGTATAATTAGAATGAGTATCTGGCTGTTAATGAAATATTTTGTCCGGTTTTATATTCCTTCGTTATTTGCTCTCTCTCCTGAGTATTACCATCCTTGTCTACAAATTTTGGAAACTGTGCATACTTTGCTTTTGCAGCCAGGATATCCTTTATTCCGGCATTCAGCTCGAAATGTTTACCCAGTTTTTTAGTCACGGTCAGGTCGAGTACATTGCGGGGCATTTCATACATATCAGGTATATCATTGTTGATAGAAGTGCCTGAAGAGGTGGATATACGGCCGATTCCCACAATACGTTTACCTATAATATTATAGAGCACTGTTGCGTTCAGTCCGAGGACTTCATTCTGATAGAATATACCCGCATTTATCAGGTAGGGGGATTGTCCCTGCATCGGACGGTCGTAATTTGCTCCCGAGTTTTCTTTAAATTTCACTTTACTTTTTATCAATGAGCCATTGAATGTCAGGGAAAAATCTTTCAGTCCCATAAAGTCCAGTTTCTTTTTTATATCTACTTCTATACCGTAATTATCTGCATTATCCGCATTTTTGAATGTATAGATATAGGTTCCTCCCCCGTCAAGGTAAGTCCATTCGATAGGGTCTTTAAAACGTTTGTAGAACAGGGCTACGGAGAATATTTCCGAAGACGAAGGATAAAACTCGTATCTGATATCAAAATTGTCGATATAAGCGGGTTTCAGATCCGGATTACCCGATACGAAACTGAACAGGTCGAAATCATAATATGAAGAAGATGATATTTCCCTGAATTCCTGCCTGTTGGTAGAGCGTCCGTAAGCCACGCGTACCAGATGGTCGTCTGTAAGATTATATGAAGCATTCAACGACGGGAATATATCTGTATATGAATAATCTGTTGTCTTCGATTTGTCCCCGGAGATGGTTGTATAGCTTTTCAGCGACATCTTATTGTGCTCCAGACGGGCACCGGTGTAAATATTGAACTTGCTGAACGGGATGTTGAAACCTACATATCCTGCTGCCTGTGTATTCGTACCCGAATAATCGTTAAGCCTGTCGGTATCGTCATAAGCGTATAATTTATCTGCGCCATAATTTTCCGGAATCAGTATTCCTGAAATGGCATCTCTGTAACCGAAATCATCGGGCAGGTTTTCAGGTATCCAGCGGTATTTAAAAAACCGTGTATTGTAATTCCTGTCTCTGTATTCGCCGTATACTCCAGCTTTTACAGAAGGTTTGAAGCCATTGTCGAACGAAAAATCATGTGTATAATTTGTCGATAAAGTATAGCTATATTCATTCAGTTTATTATAGTCCCGGGTTATATCGTTCTGGTCTATTTGGTATTCTTTGTAATGGGCATCTCCGGAATATCCGTTTTCTTCCCAGTTGATAATACGCCTGTCCGGCTGGTTCTTGTTGCTGTAGGAAAAACCTGTGACCCAGTCCAGATTGTCTTTATCGGTTAGGGTATGTTTTCCGGCTAATTGTCCCGAATAGGCCAGGCGGCTACTGTAGATATATTCGGCTTTGCGCTGCCCGTAAAATCCACTTGTGTTCTGATATCCTTCGCGGTCGGTATATCTGTTCTTCCCTATCTGATTTACTATATTCCTGAATTCGAAACGATGCTTGTCGTTCGGCATATATATAAGATTAGCCAAAGCCCCTACCCTTGCGTCATTATTATACTGATTGTCCTTGTATTTAAATGTAAAATATGGTTTGTCATTATCGGAATCATATACGCCGTATCTGGAGTTTTCCATATCTGTATATGTCTTGCTTGTATTGCTATAGTTCAATGCCGCGATAAGCCCCCACATACTATTATCCTGTCCGGTATATTTACGGTTGATAACGAAACCTAAACGTTGGTCGGGTAATGGATTTTTTGTCTTTACAGACCAATCGTTATTGAATCCGTTCTTTGCCAGGTTATTTACTTGCTCTGCATTAGCATTGTCGATTCGTCCTGAATTAAAGGCACTTGACAAACTTCTCATTCCGTCGTCAAAACCAAGAAAATCGGTTCCGCTGCCTTTGCTGTATTTGAAATCCTTAAACTGAGTCTGAGTATTGATGCCGAGACCATAATTTATCTGTATTGAATTTTCACTGGGAATTCCTTTAGTCTCCACCTTGATAAAACCTCCCGAGAAATCGGCGGGCAGTTCCGGTTGCGGTGATTTTACAATCATTATGTTTTCTATCTGTGAACTGGGGATGATATCGAATGAGAAAGCACGTGTGTCCGCTTCCGAACTGGGTATTGTACTGTTATTTACCCACACATTATTATATCTTTGGGATAATCCTCTGGCTACTACAAACTTATCGTCCATGATAGAAATTCCGGGGACACGTCTTATTACTTCCGATGCATCTCTGTCCTGACTTTTCGATATTTGCTGTGAGGACACTCCGTTTACAACCGCATTGGATTTCTTTATTGAACTCAGGAGAGATACTTCCGAGTTTATACGGCCTATTGCTACTACATATACTTCACCCAGGGCATGCTCCGATTCTTTCATGGGAATGTTTACTATAGTAGGTTCGCCTCTCTTCACTTCCACATCTGTGATTTCCATTGGCTGATAGGATAAATAAGATGTTACTATGGTATATTTCCCGGGGCCAACATTGAGTTCGTAGTCACCGTTTTCATTTGTTATAACTCCTATTGTGGAGTTTTTTACAGATATGGCTACTCCGGGTAAAGTTTCCTGTGTTTTTGCATCTTTTACCGATCCCTTTATTATTGTCTGTGCCGACAGAGTGTTTGCTGATAGTAATATAAATACCGCAAAAAAAGCTTTTAATAAATAGTTACGTTGTTTAAACATATTCCTAATTTCCTTGTATATATTTTCTTTGAATTTTACAATACAAAGCACTTGTATTTTTGTTACAGAAACGCTACATAAAAAATAAGGTTGGACAAAGAAATTATTTCTTTACGGTTAAGTATTTCGTAATATTCTTAACAGCGAATACTTCCCTTTTATCATGCGAAAACGCTTATACTTCTATGGAATCTGCCTGTCTGTCGATTAGCTTTGTTTGTCACCCTTCCTCCTCCTAATTTTGAGATAGAAATAAAAATAAGAATTATGAAAAGGTCAATTCTAACAGCAACATTCATTCTTATATGCTCCGCTTTGGCTGCACAACCGCCAATGAGTGGTGGCAGGCCTCAGGGTGGCCGAGGGGGAGGCCGTCCGCCTATGATGAACGGTCAGGGACAAAACCAGGATAGTTTTATGATAATGGGGATGCCCGAAATCCCGGGCCTAACACTGGAACAACGCGAAAAACTGGGAAAGGAAATAACCAATGAACGTAAGGATATTTCCAAGTTGATGCAGGAAAAGCAGCAATTGAAAATAGATTCCGAAAATCCGGGAATGGCGGAAAAAGAAAGACAGAAACTTTTCGGGAAGATGGCTAAAATAGACGAAAAGATAAAAAAGAAAGAAGAAAGATATGACAAGAAGTATCGTTCTATCCTATCTGAAGAGCAATATGATATATTCTCCGCTAGTAAGAAGAATATAGAGTTCAGAGGGCAAGGCAGACCCGAAAGGGGCAACAGGCAACAGCCGCCTGCACAAAGACCCGATGATGGCGGAGGCCGTCCGGATATGCCGGATGAGGATATGTTTTGATAATTTCATGAATCAGATATTTTATGAACACGTATAATATTAGAAGATTGTTTGGTTTGGTAATGGTTGGTGTTCTTATACCAGCCATTGCTTTTTCACAAAAGAAATGGACTTTGCGGGATTGCATCGATTATGCACGGCAGGAAAATATTCAGGTGAAAAAATCGGACATTACAGCAGAAACTTACGATGTGGATATTTCGCAATCCAAGGCCGCATTGTTCCCTTCCCTCAGCGGAAGTGTCTCACAGCGATATACCAATTCCCAGTCGCCGGACGGAAACGGGGATTACAGGTACGAAGGTCTATTCAACGGGCAATATACCCTGAATGCGAACTGGACTGTGTACAACGGTGGAAAAAACAGGAATGATATAAAGCAGGCTCAATTGCAGAAAGAGATGCAGAACCTGAATACCCAGAATACCCGGAACAATATTGAAATAGCTATAACTCAGGCCTACCTGCAAATACTATACAGCAGGGAATCGATAAAAAACAATGAAAATATAGTCGCTTCAGATTCCGCTCAATTGGAACAGACTAAAATATTTCTTGATGCCGGTAGTATAACCCGGAGCGAATATGCGCAGGTGGAAGCGCAATACAGTGCCGATAAATATAATCTGGTGCAGGCTCAGAATTCGTTTGAGGTTTATAAGCTGCAATTAAAACAACTGCTGGAGCTTGATTATGACGAAGAAATGGATATCGATTTTCCACGGATTGCCGATCAGGACATATTATCTTTTATCCCTTCAAAATATGAAGTTTATCAGAGGGCTTTGAATATTATGCCGGAAATTGCCAGCGGCAAAACAAATATAAAACTGGCAGAACTCAACAAATCGTCTGCCAAAGCGGGCTATTTACCGACAGTATCCGTATCGGGAAGTATCGGTACAGGAAATATATTCAACAGCAGTCCCTCATTTGCGACACAGATAGGGCGTAATTTCAATCAGAGTGTGGGACTGACGGTCAGCATCCCTATATTTGATAATAAACAGAACCGGTCGAATGTAAAGAAAGCCGATTTGAATATTCAAATGGCTGAACTGGATCTTATCGATACACAAAAGACATTGCTGTCGACAATAGAAAACCTGTATCAGGATGCGGTATCTGGACAAAGTAAATACAATGCGGCAAAAGACAAACTTAATTCGGCCAAATTGAGCTATGAACTGGTGCAGGAACAATATGCGCTGGGAATGCGCAATACAGTTGAACTGACGACCGAAAAAAATAATTATGCCAATGCTTTGCAGGATTTGCTGCAAGCTAAATATACGGCGTTGGTAAGTCTCAAATTACTTAATTTTTATCAGGGACAGGAAATCGCATTATAATTATTAATTAATAGTTGACAATTAACTCTTTACAGATTATAAACAACTTGTAACTCGTTTACTCGTAACTCGTAACTAATTATGAACAAGAAATTGAAAAAATACCTGATTATTGCAGTCGTAATAGCAATTGTGGCTACAGGGATATTCTTCCTTCTGCCGTCAACAAAAGGTTCTGCGATTATACTGGACACAGCAAAGGTAGAAAAAGGTGATATCTCGATCGCTGTTACCGCGACAGGTACTATAGAACCGATCACACTTGTGGAAGTAGGTACACAGGTATCGGGTGTCATATCCAAAATATATGTGGATTTTAATTCAGAAGTAAAAGCCGGACAAGTACTGGCCGAGCTGGATAAGAGGCTGCTTGTGTCGGAACTGGAAAACGCGAATGCCAATCTACAGACAAGACAGGTTGAGCTTACATTACAAAAACAAAATTACGACCGTCAGAAAGGTCTGTGGGAAAAGCAAGCTATAAGCAAGGTAGACTGGGAAAATGCCGAATCGGCATATCAGACGGCACAGTTGGCTGTAACTTCATCGAAGGCCGCTGTACTGAAAGCACAAACCAATCTGGGATATGCAACCATCACATCTACTATCGACGGCGTAGTTATATCCCGCGCGGTAGAAGAAGGGCAAACCGTAGCCGCTTCGTTCAGCACCCCTACCCTGTTTACCATAGCTAACGACCTGACAAAGATGCGGGTGATCGCCAATGTGGACGAGGCTGATATAGGCGGTGTGAAAGAAGGACAACGTGTAACATTTACAGTGGATGCTTTCCCTGATGATGAATTTGAAGGAAAAGTGGTACAGGTAAGGCTCGAAGCTACAACAACATCGAATGTTGTTACATATGAAGTCGTTATAGACGCTCCGAATCCCGAATTGAAACTGAAACCGGGACTTACAGCCAGTGTCAATATCTATACACAGGAAGAACAAGACGTGTTGGTAGTACCATCTAAGGCTTTGCGCTTCAATCCTGAGCCCGATATAATGAAGAATTTTAAAGACCTGACGTTGGGGCAGCCTCTGCAGTTCGATCTGAAGGATAAAACAAAGAAAGTAGTTTGGGTAAAATCGGGAAATACACTTTCACCAAAACAGGTAACAGTAGGAACTACTGATGGCGTACATGTATCTGTAAAGGAAGGACTTAATCAGGGAGAAGTAGTTGTTACAGGTATTTCGCAAGAGACAAATAGCAGTATGTCCGAGCCTGAAAAAGTAAATGGCGAATCGAGCCCGTTTATGCCTCAGCGTCCGGGCGGCAACAGAAGGAGATAATGTAATGAATCAGAATAAGGAAATTATAAGAGTAGAAAATCTGAAACGCGACTATGTTGTAGGCGATGAAACGGTTCATGCCTTGCGGGGCATCAGCTTCAGCATACAGGAGGGCGAATTTGTGACCATCATGGGTACCAGCGGTTCCGGAAAATCTACCTTGTTAAATATATTGGGTTGTCTGGATACACCCACAGAGGGAGAATATTACCTTGACGGTATTTCTGTCCGCAAAATGGGAAAGAATGACAGGGCTACACTACGCAACCGTAAGATAGGATTTATATTCCAGTCTTATAATCTGCTGGCGAAGACTACAGCTGTGGAAAATGTGGAATTACCCCTTATGTACAACCCCGATGTTTCGGCAAAGGAACGCCACCAGCGTGCTATAAAGGCCTTGGAAGAAGTCGGATTGGGTGACAGGCTGAACCATAAGTCCAATCAGATGTCGGGAGGTCAGATGCAACGTGTGGCTATTGCCCGGGCACTGGTAAATGAACCCGTAATAATACTGGCTGATGAAGCTACCGGAAACCTCGATACCCGTACATCTTTCGAAATTCTTTCCGTACTGCAACGTATGCATGACGAAGAGGGACGTACAATCATATTTGTAACACACAATCCTGAAATCTCGGCATTCAGCAGTCGCAATATTGTTATTCGCGATGGTAGTATCAAGGAGGATAAGTATAATGAAAATATTCAGTTGGCAAAGGAGTTTTTAGCAAAACTGCCGAAAGAAGATAATTAATGAAATAATGAGATAATACGCCAATGTGCCAATTTGAAAGTGAAAAATATTTTTCGTTTTTCGTCCTTCACTTTTCGTTAAAAAATATTGGCACATTAGTATATTAAAAATTGGCATATTAAAGTTATGAATCTAGTAAATCTATTCAGAATAGCTCTCCGGGCGCTGAGCGGTAATAAGTTCAGGGGATTCCTTACCATGCTTGGTATTATAATCGGTGTAGCGGCCGTTATTACCATGCTTGCAATAGGACAAGGCTCGAAGAAGAGTATACAGGATCAGATATCCACGATGGGTTCGAATATGATAAATATCCGTCCCGGAACAGGTCAGTTTGGCGGAGTACGACAGAGCGCATCGAGTATGCAGACACTGAAACTCGAAGATTATGAGGCTATTGTGGAACAGGCCGAATATATTTCGGCAGCATCGCCCGAAGTACAGTCTTCGGGACAGGTGATTTACGGGGCTAACAACTCTCCTACTTCCATTTATGGTGTAAACCCGTCCTATCTCGATATCCGCAAATATACTATTGCCCAGGGCGAAATGTTTAGTGAAGGAGATGTTAAGACTTCTGCAAAAGTTTGCGTAATAGGACAGACTGTTGTAGATAATTTGTTTACAAACGGTGAAGACCCTGTTGGGCAGACGATCCGTTTCAACAAAATACCTTTTAAGGTAATAGGTGTACTTACCTCCAAAGGTGATAATACGATGGGGATGGATCAGGACGACCTGATAATCGCCCCTTATACGACAGTTCAGAAGCGTATTCTGGCCATTACTTACATTCAGTCCATATCGGCCTCTGCCGTAACAGAGGATGTGACAGAGAATGCTATAACAAGTATAGAAAACATTTTACGGCAGCGTCATAAAATAGGTGCGAATGATGAAGTTGATTTCAATGTACGTTCACAGAAAGAGCTGATTTCCATGATGAGTTCCACAACGGATATGATGACAATCCTTCTGGCATGCATTGCCGGTATATCGCTGTTGGTCGGTGGTATAGGCATTATGAATATCATGTATGTATCTGTAACTGAACGTACCCGTGAAATCGGGCTGCGTATGTCTATCGGAGCCAAAGGTGTGGATATATTGATGCAGTTCCTGATCGAAGCTATCCTGCTGAGCGTAACAGGAGGGGTTATCGGTGTGATACTCGGCGTCAGCAGTGCTTTTATGGTAAATTATCTGCTGGCATGGCCTATCAGCATCCAGGTATATACTATTGTATTGTCTTTCATTGTGTGTACTGCAACGGGAATTTTCTTCGGCTGGTATCCTGCAAAAAAAGCATCATACCTTGATCCGATCGAAGCTCTGAGATATGAATAAGGGTGAATTATCTCTAGAATTGTTTATCTATACGTTTGTGCTATAAGTACAGAGATATTTGATTTCGTTATTGGTTTTCGGAAAAAGTAACAGTAACAAAATATGAATAATGTGTTACCTTTGTTACTTTTTAACAAGCAGTAAGTTGAAAGTTATATGAGATACGAGATATAAAGTTGTTAACTGATGACTGTTCACTGATAACTGAAAAAAACGTTACGTTTGTTACTTTTTAACGAAAAACGGTTAACAAATGTGAATTCGATCTTAAGGTGTCTAAAGTTAACTTATTGTATTTTAAAATGATATAAACATGAAAAACTTTATAAAAATATTTCCACACATCATTATATGGACGATTGCATTGCTGGTTCCGATGTATTTGATTTCGCGTGAAGGGACATTCGATTATAAACCTTATTATAATTATGTTATCCGCATGGGGATATTTGCCATATTGTTTTATGCAAACTATTCTTATTTGATAGAAAAGTACTTGTTCACTAGGAAGTTCGCTCTTTACGTTATTACAAATATAGCACTTATAATCGTTCTGGTAATTCTTCAGACTTTTATATCAGAATCCATGCGACCTGATCCGCAGGTAATAGAGAGTATGGAACAAGGCATGCAGAAGAGACCTCTCCATATGGGCCGATTCCCGGAAGGCAAACATGGTGGACCACCAATTCTGATGCGTTTCGTATTCGATTATGTATCCATTATTTTTGTGATAGGGCTCGCTGTGGCAATAAAAACAACTATTCGCTGGTATCGGGATTCTATTAATTTTGAGAAGTCGAAAAGTGTTCAGTTAGAGGCCGATTTGCGTAACTTGAGAAGCCAGCTTAATCCTCACTTTCTTTTTAATACACTGAATAATATATATTCACTGATCGCCATCGATCAGAACAGGGCACAGGATGCCGTCCATAGGCTCAGTAATCTTTTACGATATGTGATGTACGATAATGATGAGAAATTTGTTCCTTTGGATAAGGAATTGACGTTTACTCAGAATTATATTGATTTAATGAAGCTCCGTCTTAGTGCTAACGTGAAACTGAATGTGCTGATAGACGGCAAAAGCAGCCATGATATGATTGCGTCATTAATGTTTATCACCCTGATAGAGAATGCTTTTAAACATGGGATAAATAATGGTGAAGAAAGTTTTATCGATGTTAGTATTTTGGTAGATCCGGGAAAAGGAGTGCTTTGCACGGTGGAGAACAGCCTTGTGGAAAGAGAAGAAAAAATGAATATGGAAGAGCATAATTCCGGTATTGGTTTAACTAACCTGTCCAAAAGGCTCGATCTTTTATATCCTAACAGGCATGAATTTATCGCAGAGAGACGGACAAATAGTTTCTTTACTTTATTAAGGATCGATTTTGGAAAAGAAAATAATGTGTTATGAAACTGAGATGTGTAATAATAGACGATGAGCCTCTAGCAATAGATTTGTTGAAGACATACGTTGTTAAAACTCCTTTTTTAGAATTGACCGGGACTTTCAACAATGCTTTGTCTGCTATGGATACCATAAGCAATGGGAATGTGGATGTATTGTTTTTGGATATAAACATGCCTCAGATAACAGGACTGGAATTTTCCAAGACCCTCCCTCCTACTACAAAGATTATATTTACAACTGCGTATGACCAGTATGCTGTGGACGGTTTCCGGCTAAATGCACTGGACTATCTATTGAAACCAATTAATTATACAGAGTTTCTTCAGGCAGCGAATAAAGCATTGGAATGGTTTAAGTTGACAGCCGCTTCGTCAAATGATAGTTCTACATCCACTGCGACGAGTATATTCGTGAAATCGGGCTACAGGATGGAAAAAATAGAATTTGATGATATTCTCTATATAGAAAATCAGAAGGATTATGTAAAGTTCCATCTGGAAAATCAGAAGGAGCCGGTTAGTTCGTTGATGAGTATGCAATCACTGGAGGAGAAGCTTCCCGAAAAGCAGTTTATGCGGGTGCATCGCTCTTTCATTGTTAATCTGGATAAGATAAAAACGATAGAAAGAAACTGTGTTGTGTTCGGAAAGGAATATATTCCTGTGTCCGAATCATATAAGGTAAAATTCATGGATTTCCTCAACAAGCATTTCTTTTAATGATGCAGATTTATCGCAAAAAAGGCTGATATTTATTTTGGAATTAGAAAAAAGTACATATCTTTGCATCGCTTTTTAGGAAAAGCACAGTGTTAGGATAAACACTGGAGAGATGGCAGAGTGGTCGATTGCGGCGGTCTTGAAAACCGTTGAACTGCGAGGTTCCGGGGGTTCGAATCCCTCTCTCTCCGCGGAAAGGCTAAGACAAAAGAAGTCAAAAGCAAGGAAAGTCCTACAAATCAGTGATTTGTGGGACTTTTTCGTTTATCCCCATTTCATATAGAAGCCATAAAAAAGCCATTTTTTGACATAGCTGCGTAACCTATTCGTAACCTATTGTCAGAAAATCAAAACAGGTTACGATTTGTCTGATTTGGGCAGTTTGAAGTCCATTTTTGGAAGTCTGTATTTATCTCATTATTTGATTGTTGAATGTATTTTTTAAATTAAATTTTGAGTTATGAAAAAGACCACATTCAGTATCCTTTTTTATGGAAAAAAGAATGGATTAAAGGCAAACGGTAAGATGCCGGTTATGGGACGAATTACCGTGAATGGAAAATCGATCCAGTTTGGAACAAAGGTTGATGTTGATCCTAAATTATGGAATGTAACGGCAAGTAAGCTTGTCGGGAAAACACAGGAAGTCATTAACTCAAACTCAGTGCTTGATAGTATCAAAGCAACGATGACTAAGATTTACAGAGAACTACTTGAAAGAGAAGTTTCTGTCAGTCCTGAACGTATTAAAAACATCTTCTTTGGTGTTGAGATCCAACAACAGATGCTGCTTGATCTTTTTAGGAAGCATAATGAAGATGTTGAGAAACTGATCGGCATAAATAAAAGTAAGGCTACTTACCAAAAGTACGAAGTTACCAGAAAACATCTAACTTCTTTCATCAAAGAAAAATACAATCGATCGGATGTTGCCTTAAAAGAAATCGACTTTATTTTTATAACTGATTTTGAAGTTTACCTCTTGACCACAGCTGGTTGTAATCCGAATACAACAGCCAAATTTATGCAGTTTTTCAAACGGATTGTTATTATAGCCAAGAATAATGGCTGGTTAAAGAGTGACCCATTTATAAATTATAAGATCCGGATTAAGAAAGTCGACCGAGGTTATTTAACACAAAACGAAATAGAATCTATCATCAACAAGAAGATAACGATAAAGCGCCTGGATCAGATTCGGGACATTTTTATTTTCTCCTGTTTTTGCGGATTGGCTTACATCGATGTGAAAAATTTGCGAAAAGAAAATATTCGTATATCATTTGATGACAAACTCTGGCTAATAGGAAAAAGAGAGAAAACAGGAGTGTCTTTTACTATTCCTTTACTTGATATTCCTCAAAGGATACTGGATAAATATGAGGGAGCATTATCGGATGATCGTGTACTTCCGGTTCCAAGTAATCAAAAGGTAAATGCGTATTTGAAGGAAATCGGTTCTTTATGCGGAATTGATAAAGAATTGAGCTTCCATATAGCAAGATACAGAGAGTCCCTTAATCAAGTGTATTTCAGTGTGTTACAAAGTTGACGTTGCCGATAGGTAACGATTTAGAAACCAGCTATCATTATTCGCTGATTAGCTTCGTTTTCAACAATACATTAAGAGCGACTTAATGGATACAAAGGTACGAAAACTACCGGATATATTGTATCTTATTTGTCAAAACTTTCCTATTAAAAATCTGTAACCACAAATAGTTCAGGATCAATTCCAGCAATAATTTGACTGGAATCACTATCTTTGCATCAGAATTTAGAATTTTAACGGATGAATTTCCGTTTAGATATAACATAACGTTCGCTGAACGTCTCATTGCGAAAACTGGTAACTTTCAATTAGAAGAGACAAAGCGCATGTTCATGCTATACAAACGTATAGCGTGGGCTGCTTGTTTCTTCTAAGGGCATACCAGTGCCTCGCAATGGAACAATGCGTGTCCACGCTTCTTTTTTGAGGTACAGCGAGCAATGGTATGAACAATTAAATTTTTGAAACATGAAAAAGATTATCCTTTACATTGCTGCATCGCTCGATCAACGTATTGCAGAGCCGGATGGCGGATTAGAATGGCTTACTGGATTTCCAAATTCCGAAAAGACAGATTATGGCTACAAAGAGCTATTAGCATCGATCGATACCGTTATTATGGGCGGACGTACTTATCGAGAAATATTGAATATGGATGTAATTTGGCCGTATTCAGAACAAATAGCTTATGTTATTTCCCACCACAAATGGGAAGCAAAGGAAAATATGCATTTCATCACAGAAAATATTATTGAGACGATTTCCGAACTACGTAATCAGGAAGGGAAAGACATTTGGTTAGTCGGAGGTGGTGAATTGACTTCGGCACTACTTACTGCTAAATTAATTGATGAAATACAGATATGTTATTTTCCTATAATTTTAGGGAAAGGTATCCCTTTATTTCCAAGTAATCACATAGAGTCTACATGGAAATATATAGGAAGCACGGCCTACAATTCAGGTGTTCTAAAGGTGGATTATATAATAAATAAGACTTGTTGATGTTAATTTGATTCATTTTTACACCGATTCATTTATCAGGTTGAGGTAACTTTGCAGAAAATATAAATATATTAAAATGATACAGTTAAGGAATGTAAACACAGCTACACCCGAAGAAATACAAAAATTAGCAAATAATCATGCAATCGCTGTAAATCTACGGGATGCTTTTCCATATCCTTATACGGTTGAAGATGCTGTTACTTATCTTGAATTAGCCGCAAATGGCGTATTAGGACACGTTTTTGGTATATATGACAATGATACGTTCGTCGGCTGTTGCAGCCTGATTCCGCAAAATGATGTATATCGTATTAATGCAGAAATAGGATATTGGATTGGAGAGCCTTATTGGGGCAGAGGATATGCGACCGATGTAGTAAGGCAATGCTTAAAATTTGCCTTTGAGGAACTTAATTTGTTGCGGGTTTATGCGAATATTTGCGAGTACAATATAGGCTCAATGAAAGTTTTGGAAAAAGTAGGCTTTGAAAAAGAGGCCATTATTAAGTCCTCGATAATGAAAGAAGGCAAAATATTTGACGAACATTTATATAGTATTAGGAAGCAATGAAAAAAGACATAGGCGCTCATATTATCAGCAAATTGGATTTGCAGGATATAGACAAAATACTTGCCGACGAATTAAGTGGGTCAGAGTTAAACACGGTTTTACTGGATGTTTTTAACAGGCGTGTTCAGCAGGAAACACCCTCGTCTTTATTACAGAAATACGAGAGCAACAAACTTGTTAAACCCGCCCCGTTAGAAGATGTTTTGGACTACAAAGAAAATGAATTGCGGACTTATAAATTAATAGCAAGCAAAGGATTTAAACCCGTAGAACTTTCCCCTGTTGCACAGCTTGGGACAAGTAGTGTTATAGCAACGGTAGATCAAAAGAAAGTCCTTACCGCTTTGAGAAATACGGAAGTACAGGCCGACCCAACTAACGCAATAGCATTACATTATGCGGCATTAAAGAAAAAAGGAGAATTAGATAACAAAACCTACAATTACAGTAACATTTCACGGGTAATAAGGACACAAGTTTTTGATAATCCTAATTTCACGCCTCATTTTATTGTTCTTGCTTTGATTTCATGCGGTAGAGATACTGGTAGTTTCACTTTTGAAAAAGAAGAACTATTAAAACATCTGACTACATCGTATGAAATATGTAAAAGTTTCGGAGTGGATAAAATATATTATGAGATTATTCCGTGCAAAGGCTATGACTGTCAAAGCCCGCTTATAACGGAAACAATATCGTATGTCCGGGAAAAAAGTAGTCTTGAAGTTGCGGCTGTTAAGCCACAACATGATAATAACTATTATCAAGGTTTCAGGATAAAACAGCAAATAGTGATTGGCGGCAATACTATTGAAATTGCTGACGGTGGGCTACTTGACTGGACGCAACAGCTTCTAACTAACAAAAAGGAGCGAATGATGACATTTGGTCTTGGCATTCAGGTATTATATCATTTGACTAAATAAACATGGTAAAGGGTAAAGTCATATTTGAAGATGAGGAAAAAGTAGCGATTAAATATCCCTGCTTTGAATTAAAGGATGTTGTAGAGTATTATTTTGAAATATGTACTCCTAACAACTCTATAACTCCGCTTTCACTTGTGGCTTTGCCTAATGCTAATATATCAGTTTCAATTTTTCTATCTGATAGTAGCCAAACATTTAAAGTACACCGTGAATATGGTATAATTGAAACAACAGGCAACAGAATTTCTGGCAGTTTAACGGAAGCAATCGCTATAATATATGCTCCCGGAACGCATGAGTTTGCTATAAAATTTAAGCCTGGAGTTTTACTCTTATTTCGCTGGCGAGATTCAGTTACTTGTCGATAGCCATTTACCCCTGCAAAAATACATTAAGCAGGAGGTTATAGATCAATTAAAACTAAAAAAATCCTTTGATGAACGTGTCCGTTTTGCGGAAGAATTTATTTTAGATTGCTTGAAAAACTTTGATGCAGACCATAAACTTAAAATCGTATCAAAAGCAATTTATTATATTAATAATAATTGTGAATATAAAGCGAATGTAGTAAGTAAACAGGTTGGCGTTTCAACTGCCACACTTAACAGATATTTTAGAGAAGTTTTAGGGATATCTCCCAAGCAGTGCTTTAGAGCCTTACGTTTTAAGGTTGCATTAAGAAGTTATCGTTCTAAAAGTGGTTATGATTTGTATGAGGAATTAGGCTATACCGATTTTTCTCATTTTGTGAAAGAAGCCAAAGATTTGACACATAAAAACCCGTCAGAATTATAGAGATAAAAATATTTGAGTTAAAAGGTAAAACAAGTGTATGCTTCAATTTACTTCCCGTCTAAAAAAGAAATAGATGCAAAGATTGAGCAAATAGAACGCTCGGAAATCAGCATGATTACAAAGTCTTTGGAGGCTTCCTATATCCTTACCGAAGCATTCAATCAACTGAAAGCATTTATTCTGTCATACAAATTCAAAGACGAGGAAGAAGAAATATTCTTTTTTAAAGATGCAAAGCCCAGATTTTGTTCCCGTTTGATATACTATCGAAAGGTTTACAACATTGAAATGAACCGCCCTACCGGTAGTGACAAACAAAGGGAATACCTAAGTGAAATACTAAATGATATAAACAGGTATAACTGCAAGCGGCTCGATTTTATACGTTACTACCGTTCAAGTTCATCTCATTTGGATTCACTCTATTTTCTGCGCGGTCAAACAAATGCAGAACAATATTTGGAAACATTTCGCCACGAATTTGACCAGAATTTTTCCACCAACTGCGATTTTAAGGTCGCAAAAATTTTAGCGAATGATATGCTTTCCGCTTATTTAATGGATGAAATAGAGCTACTAACAGACAATGGGATTAAAATTTTCACCAACGGTTTTCCTGCCAGCAAAATAACATGGCTGGGAAGTAAAGCGGAATTGCAGGAACAAATTTTCTCATGGGATAGTGCAGGAACATTCGGGAAAGTACCACTCACACAACTATTCGACTATATTCAAAATGTATTCAACATTCAGTTAGACCGCAACCTGTCGCGAAGTTTCGATGACCTGAAAATACGAAATAGCCCGACACCATTTCTTGATAAACTAAAAAACGCTCTATTGCGGCGTATGGGAAGAAAGTAGCTAATACCGATGTCGGTATTTTCTGTAAAACACCCGATTTTGATGCTAATTTAGGTCAAAATCGGGTGTTTTGGCTTATAAACCACATTATACCGACCTTTTCCGATTTTTTTCTTGTCGCTTTTCAGAGAAAAATGCGTTTGTAATGCACTGTAAATAAATAATTTGGGAAAAACTTTCAAAAAAAGTCATACCAACCTCGTTAGCGACTATCAGAAATCCCCCGAACTTTGCAGTGAATCAATAAGATACGAAGCATAATGGAAGATGATAATATAAGAGATTTCATGCAAGAATGGTTAGAGCAATTCATGGGACGTTTCGACCGATTGGATAAATTCATGGATATAATGAGCGGACGGCATAATGTATTGAACGGCGAACGGCTTTTGGATAATCAGGACTTGTGCCAACTGCTGAATGTAAGTAAACGGACACTGCAACGCTACCGCTCTGCGGGAGAACTGACCTATATAACCATCCACCATAAAATATTTTATACGGAAAAAAACGTAGAAAAATTCATACGCGACCATTTTACTGATGGCGACAATAACAGTGAAACAGAACTTGAACCATCCGGTTAATTTTTCATTTTTTTGATTATTTGATGTTTAGAACCCTGTACTGTCGTGAATTACTGATTTACAGCGTGGAATGGTAGATTTCAAACAAGAAGCCTTATTTTTACAGAATATAGGATGCGCCTCAGCAATTCAAATAAATTTGATCGCTTTCGGCTTTTTATATATTTGTTATACATAAAATCAGAAATTATGAGCGAAATATTGAATTTTGATACGATACACGATTATAACACCTTTCTGGGAATAGAAACGCTGCACCCTTTGGTAAGTTCTATCGACTTTTCCACAGTCACAAAAGAATTTCATCATATCCGTAAAAGATATGGTTTCTATTTTATTTTCCTGAAAGATGTAAAATGCGGCGATTTGATTTATGGCCGCCATACATACGACTATCAGGAAGGAACGCTTGTGTTTATTGCTCCGGGACAAGTGGCCGGAAAAGATGATACGGGCGAAACTTTCAAAATGCAGGGCTGGGGGTTGTGTTTTCATCCCGATTTGCTTCGGGGTACACTGCTCGGACAGAAAATGAATGATTATTCGTTTTTCTCTTACGAATCGAATGAATCGTTGCATATGTCGGAACGTGAACGGCAGATTATCATAAATTGTTTTCAGGAAATAAAAGACGAATTGAGTCATTCTGTTGATAAACACAGTAAAGCCATCATTACGGCGAATATTGAGGTTTTTCTTAATCATTGCCTGCGCTTTTATGACCGCCAATTCATTACCCGTGAAAATATAAATAAAGATGTATTGTCCCGGTTCGAGGAACTGCTTAACGGTTACTTTGAATCGGATAAACCGCAAACAATCGGTTTACCTTCGGTGCAGTATTTTGCAGATGAACTTCATTTGTCAGCCAATTATTTCGGGGATTTAATCAAAAAAGAAACAGGTAAATCGGCTCAGGAGTATATCCAGATAAAGGTTATTGAAAAGGCAAAGGATAAACTGTACCACCCGGATAAGTCGGTAAATGAAATTGCTTATGAATTAGGGTTTAAATATCCGCATCATTTCAGCCGGATGTTTAAGAAGATTGTGGGTAGTTCGCCAAGTGATTATCGGTTGATGAATTAATAAAAACGAGAGAATCCGTAAAAATTCTCTCGTTATATATCGTATGTTTATATCCACTCTATTTCAAATATTCCTTAAAGAAAGATTCCAGTTTGTCAAATGGTATAATATCCATACGGTCATATAAATCCACATGAGTAGCATTGGGAATAATCATCAGTTCCTTATTATCGCCTTTTAACTTTTTGAAAGCATCTTCACTGAAATAGCGGGAATGTGCTTTTTCACCGTGAATAATGAGTACTGCATTGCGGATTTCGTCGGCATAGGCAAGTTGCGGCATATTGATAAACGAAAGAGACGATGTTATATTCCAACCACCATTCGAATTGAGTGAACGCTCGTGATAGCCTCGTTCAGTTTTGTAGTAACTGTGGTAATCTTTCACGAACCAAGGAGCATCGTCCGGTAACGGATCAATAACGCCTCCGGCAAGTGTATATGTGCCGTTTTTTGAGTCGATTGTGCGCTGGGTATTCAGTTGCTCACGGAGTTTATAACGTGCGTCCGCATCCATAGAATCAAAATAACCATTGGCATTTACACGGCTCATATCATACATGGTAGATGTGGCAGTTGCTTTAATCCGGGTGTCCATAGCGGCTGCGTTGATAGCCAGACCACTCCAGCCACAAATACCGATGATTCCGATCCGTTCAGGGTCTACATCATCACGTGTGGAAAGGAAATCGACGGCAGCACTGAAATCCTCCGTATTAATGTCGGGTGAAGCTACATAGCGGGGTTCACCGCCACTATCACCTGTATATGAGGGGTCAAAAGCAATAGTCAGGAAACCACGTTCGGCCATTGTCTGTGCATAGAGTCCCGATGATTGTTCTTTTACTGCGCCGAAAGGTCCACTCACGGCAATAGCTGCCAATTTTCCGGTTGGATTTTTAGGTATATACATATCGGCAGCAAGGGTGATACCGTAGCGGTTGCGGAAGGTTACTTTGCGATGATCGACTTTATCGCTTTTGGGAAATACTTTGTCCCATTCAGGTATTAATTTTGACTTTTTCATATTTTTATCGTTTGCTTGATTATTTTCGGTTAATACGGTTGTTCCGTTTGTTGCTTCTGCTGTGATTGTTCCTATTACGAGCAAAGCCATGAGTATTATTTTCTTCATTTTCTGTAACTATTTATCTGTTATATATGATTCTTTTTTTATTCCATTTCAAAAATTACGGTGATATTTTCCGAACCTGATGCGGAGGCTAAGCCTGTTGTATCATCTACTTTTCCCAATCGGGTATAGCTGTACGATGTAGAAAAACTTTTGTAGAACAATACCAATGTTTGCGAGCCGTACAGCATTAAATCGCCGTTTTGTATCGTTTTCGGATTAATAGGATTGGTGGGTAAGCTGTTTGGCAGGCTATAATACTTTTCATTATTGTTTAACTCGGACATTGTGATTGTTATGGGTAACAGTTTCTTGAAAGCGGTCGCCGTTGCATTACTTTCAAGGGTAGCGGTAAATGCGGTTGAGCCTATCGTTATTTTCATTTTCATATTCTCTTGCGGATTTTCGTTTTCATTATCGTTGCCCGTGTTCTCCGGTTGCTGAAGTGGTTCGGGACTTCTTATCTCATCGGTATCACAGGCTGAAAGTCCTGTTATTACCATCAAAGAGGAAATTATTATTATAAGCTTTTTCATAATTGTTCTGTTTAAATTGTATTGATGATTTTAGCAGGAATACCGCCGACAATCACATTATCGGGAACATCTTTAGATACAACTGCTCCTGCGGCTACAATAGCGTTTTCTCCGATTATTACCCCTTGCAGAATGGTTGCTCCTGCGCCAATCCAAGCGTTATTCTTGATATGAATGGATTTGGGTTTGAGTGAATGCCGTTCTTCCGGCCCAACGGGATGCCCTTCGGATAATATGCTGACGTTGGGACCTATCAGTACGTTGTCTTCGATGGTGATGCCGCCCAAGTCCAGCAAAGTGCAGTTGAAATTGATAAATACATTTTTACCTATTGTGGTATGCTTTCCGTAATTGATATACAAAGGGGTAAATACGGCAACGCTTTCGTGAATTCCGCTGTCTGTAATTAGGCTTAACAGATTCCTTATTTCTGCCGGATCAGCAGAATTGTTCATTTGCGTCAGCAACATTTTAGTACGGTATGAAGCTTCTCGCATTTTATATCGCTGAGGATCGTCGGACAAGATAGTTTCTCCGTCTCTAAGCCGTTCAAAAATATCTACTTTATCCATCTCTGTATTTTTTGATACAAAGTTCAGGATTTATCGGCTTTACCTGTTAACGATATTCAAACCAATAATTAAGAAATTCAAACCATTGATTCGCGGAGTGACTTCGGATTAGTGCCTGTTTGCTTTTTAAAGAAGTTGTTGAAGTAGGTAGGATATTCAAAACCGAGAGCATAAGCGATTTCCGCAATATTCCAATCCGTATGCAGCAAGAGGGCTTTTGCTTCGGCAATAATGCGTTCGGTGATATGTGAAGTTGTTGATTTTCCTGTAATTTCCTTCACTGCCCGATTCAGGTAATTGGTGTGAACATTGAGATAGCGTGCGTAATTCTGTGCCGTTTTCAGTTGCAAAGGATGGTCGGAGGTTTCGATGGGGAATTGTCTTTCTAACAGTTCAAGAAATACGGAGGTAATTCTTGCGGTTGCTTTTTTTGCCTGATGATAATGTTCTGAGGGTTGCAATTTCAATGCTTCATGAATAATCAGGCTGATATAGTTTCGGATAAGTTCATCTTTAAAGGTATAATCGTTTTCCTGCTCTTCAATCATTTTTTGAAAAAGAGTATTGAGGAACAATCTTTGTTCTTCGGATATTTCTAAAACAGGTGTTCCGTCAATTTTAAAGAATGGTGATTGAAGCAAGCTCTCCGAACGATCGGATTGTTTTAAAAAGTCTTCAGAGAAAAGACAAGTATAACCAATATATGTTCTTGATATTGTTTCCCATGAATAAGGAATATGTGGATTGCCAAAAAACAGAATTGTACCTTCCTGCTCAAAGCTCCTGTCGGCATAGTGAATGATGCTTTTACCGGTAGTAAGACAAATCTTATAGAATTCTTTACGACTGTAAGTGCGCGTGGCATTACTGTCGTCTTCAATTTGAAATGCCTTGAACCCTTTTAGCTTGAGTTCAGTATTAAATTCGGATATTGAACGTTCTTTCTTCATAATACAAAGATAAGAAATTCAAATCTATTAATTCATTTTCCGTTTTTTTCGAAAGGGAGATGAATCCTATTCGTCGTATCACACATTCTATAAGTCGGCAGTATCGGATTGTCTCACGATTCCTTATACTCTGTTGCCAGCTCTGTTATCTTTTCAAAGGTATGGATAAGTAAAAGTTCCTATGCTGTACCATTCGGCTTTAGCTTTGATTATCCCCATAATGGGTGTTTTGTCATCGGGGTTGAGGTTGTTTTTAGGTAAAACTTAAAATTATCCAACGTTATTCAAATTTACGCAAATGATTGAATAAGTGACGAAGGCAGGATGTTTATTACACTCTGCTCTTACTTTGCCCATATCGGCAGGTGGCAACAAGCCTTTGGTTTATTCTTTTACCATTGTGTAAATTCCACCTTTTTCAATAGCTTTCCATCCTTGATTTATTTGAATCTTATAATCGTCTCCTTCAACAATGTTTTCTGCTATCCTTTTCGGGGGAAGAAGATAGAATGCAGACCAATTATTTAGGCGAACAATGCCTTTTTTAACGTTGATTTGCCCCCATTCCCCTGTAAGTGTCATATTTCGTAATAATACAGCATCACCTATTGTAATTACCCGGTCATGAGGATTATAGGTGAAATTAATTTTGCTATTTGTAATCAATAATTTTCTTGTGCCAGGTTTAAGTAATTCTTCAAATTGAGCAATATCTCCAAAGGATTTTAGTTCCTCTTTTTCTTCAGATAAAATCTTGTCATAATTATATTTGTCAAGTAGTTTTTCCAGATAAACATCATCAATTACAAAAGCATGTTGCGGACTTGTCTTTTTTATCAAATAAATCATACCATAGCCTAAATCCTTATCACGTTTCCATTCAGGGTATAACTCATCCAATATATCAGCATAAGCGGAGCCTGTAAAGTAACCGAACGCATTCGCATACCCTTTTGAAATATCATAGTTTAAGCGGCTTTTGACATATTCCCGCATATTGGTAGTAGATAGCTTCACTCCGGTATATTCTGCCAATCCTTCATTTAATTCATATAAATCCTCATTGTTATTTGGATATAGGCTTTGACGATAGGCCCGAATATATAACGCATCATATAGGCTTTGAGCGTCACCATCCAATGCCCTTTGAAGATTTCCCATCTCAATTTGAAGTAATGCCCTACCCTCTGCTTCATCCATATGATAGTTTGCAGATAATTGATTCTCTATACCCAAGCTGTTTTGATGTAAATGGAATATTTCGTGAGTTAATAAATTTACCCGCTGTTCGCATGGAGTATTCATTAGGGTTGCATGAATAATGGTAATATATTTTTTACCATCATATTCAAAGAAACTATTGGCTAAGGGGACTTTGTTATCCCATTGCTCTTCTTTGACGGTTTGCATCACGCCATTTTCAATGGCCGTAAAAAACATCTTATTGTTGAAGTGGTCGATGATTATAACGGGTGCATTCAGCGAAATACCCCATAATTCTTTCGACTCCGGCCTATTCAGTATTTCGGCTGTTTGTTGTAAGCTTTCTTCCATTGTTTCTCCGCAAGAGGATTGCTGCCCATAAGCGTTATAAGCCAATAATTGCAGAAATAATACAGTAAGCAGTACATTCAAATTCTTCATATTTCTTTGTTTTAAATTTCTTATTCGCAAAAATACATACCGGTATTCTCCTATTTTCATATAATTATTATTGAAGCATTACCGAATTATTATTAATTTATTACGCTGTCAGGGTTTTGCCTGATAATCACTATCCAATACAAGTAATTTTCATAATTTTGACCTAAATAACGGAGAGAATGGAAACACGAATTAAAATAATCTACTGGCTGACAATCATCGCATTGGCGGCATTGGTGGTGATACAAGGTTATTGGTTGTTTAATCAGTATACCTATACTTTGGTGCAATATGAAGGAGAGTTATTTGAAAAAACCATTCATGTAGGTCAGATGGATAGGAATTTAAGAAAAGAACTACATGATGAGGGATTTAAGATAATGACCTGGTGGAAAATGGAGGCTACACAAAATAATGTCTCAACATTTAATCCCGAATTGGAGTGGGTTTTTGATACATATATTATTGATACAAGAGAGATTGAACATTATAATTCTATGTCATTACAGCAAATAGATTCTCTATCTGAGGTAAGTAAAGACATTGAGAAATACAGATTTGATATTAAAATCCCTAATCGTGAATATGATGTCTATGATGCGTTGGAACGATTTCATATAAACAAACTATGTCCTTTTAATACAGAGCGTTTTGATTCCTTGCTCTTGACGCAAGGAATCAAAGCTCTATCTATAAAGACTGAAGTTACAGATTCAATGGTCTGGAATCCACATAAGATAAGCCATACCTCAATATGGAATCCAACAATGGAAGTTACTTATCCCTTTAATATTTTGCAGAAAGAGCAGGTTCGAATAACCTATAAATTGGGGGGATCGCCGATACTTGGAAAGATGCTCAAATCTCTCTTATGTTCAATACTCATTTCTTTATTACTCGCATTTTGCCTGATATATCAGATACGGACAATTATTAAGCAGCAACGGATTGATGAATTGAGAAAAGATTTTATCAAGACAATGATTCACGAGTTAAAAAGACCGGTTGCTACATTGAAAATGTGTATCTCTTTCATGAAAAATGATAAAATGATGCAGGATAAAACGATGAAAGACGATATTATTCACAGTTCGCAAAACGAGTTGGATAATCTGTCTTCTTACTTCTCTAAATTAAGGGATTTAACGTATGGAGATATGGAAGAAATACCTCTGAATTTATCAACCTTCAACATAAAAAGACTAATAGAAGAATGTATTGAAAAACAAAATCTTCCTGTTGATAGACAAATTACCATCACAGCCTGTTTTGACAATGATAATGTTGAAATCACAGCGGATAGAATGCATGTAATTAATATTATATGCAATTTATTGGAAAACGCTGTTAAGTATTCGGAAGGAGAAACATCTATTCTGATTGACGGCCATTCAATAGATAATAAGTATATAATAGAAGTTTCAGATAATGGTTTTGGAATTTCACTGGCTGAATGTCCTTTCGTTTTTGATAAGTTTTTCCGGAGTTCAAACATTATAAACAAAAACATTCCCGGAATAGGATTGGGACTAAGTTACGTTAAACTATTGGTTATTGCCCACAAAGGAAAAATATCTTTAGAAAGCACATTGGCAAGCGGTAGTAAATTTATCATTGAGATACCCAAAAAATAATAAAATGAGAGTACGAAAAATATTATTGGTGGATGATGATTTAAAGAATTCCATGTTTCTAAAGCGGTTCTTGGAGGAAGAATCATATGAAATAACTTATGCCAATAATGGGAAGGTGGCTTGGGGATTATTTGCATCACTTAAACCTGATTTGGTATTATTAGATATTAATATGCCTGAAATGGATGGTTTTGAACTTGCTCATAAAATACGGAAATGCGACAAAAAAGTTATTATCTTCTTTCTGACGGACCGGACGGAAAAGTCAGACCGCCTGAAAGGTTTCGGACTGAAAGGGAATGACTATATACCCAAACCGTTTTATCCGGAAGAATTGATAGCTAAGATAAGAGAACGGTTTGATGGATTATCAAACTGTGAGGAAGAAATATATCAAGTCGGAAATACGGCCTTTAATTATTCTCTTTGTAATATTAATTTTTCAGGTGTTTCTCAAAATATATCTGCGAGACAATCAGATATACTTAAAATATTGGTCCGGCATCTTAACTCTGTTGTAGACAGGGATTATATTCTTGAAAATATTTGGGGATGTAGTAATAATTCCAATTCATTATCACTAAATGTCCAGATTACTTATTTGAGAAAAATACTGGAAGCAGATAGTTCCATATCCATTATTTCATTAAATAAAAGAGGATATGTACTCAGAATATCATAACTTAAAGTAAACGGATAAAATCCTTCCGGTTCAATATCCTTGAATACTTTCGTGTTTGCAACTACGATTGCCGTGCACGTTACCTTAATTGCCCCACAACAGCTGCAGGTAATTTGTGGCCGCTGTAGCAGAAAGCTCTCCTGTTTCTACTTCCCTGACCACCTCTAGTTTGAAAGACATACTATAATCTTTTAGACTACGCTTTACATAACTTGAATTCAATTCTTTATCCATAAATAAGTTTTTTGTGTCAACCTATTTTAGGACGGGACATTATAGGTTATCCTGTAATAGGTATGCCTTTCTCCCGACAATACGTGATATTGACTTTTGCCTCCACATTTGGCAGAGTTATATAATAAAAAAGGGAACGAATGAAGCATATTACTTTTTAGGGTATTTTAAAGCACTAAAACACTTGATTTACATGATTGGCTATTTGTCAATTCTCATGATGAAATTATTAGGATGACCGAAAAAAGTGCGAAAAGGATAGTAAAAAGAACATATCTAGATTTTTTCAATAAAATCATCTCTCTTTAATAGCCATCTATATTGATTTTATCCTCTATAGTTGTACTTCCGTTACTCAAGCAATAACTAAGTGCGTTAATAACCTTTCTAGGTGGCCCTTTAGCCCCTGTCCCTTTTCGAAAGAGAACAAGGTAATTATTCCGGAACATAAATTATTTCTCCATTTTCCAGCTCGTAGGCTATTCCTACCTTACGTCCCTTAGAGCCGGACGACTGTTCCTTCGAAGGAGTATATTTATTTATTTTATTTCCTTCTTTGGTTATAATTTCCATGTTTTCTTTGCCCGGATTTTTTACTATTGTATAATCTTCCTGAGTAAATACTTCCGTCATATTCATGTGCATGACCATTGCCACCATGAGAGCAACAGCAAATACCATTGCTACATCGAAAAGGTTTACGATAACACTTAGCGGATCGGTATCCTCTTCTTTGGCAAATCTGCTGACCCGGCGTTGTCTTCTCATATTATCCTTCTTTTTGAGTTAATACACGTGATACATAATCCAGGTTATTCACATCTTTGGCGTACCAGCGTTGTTTGAACTGCAATGTTACCAATCCGATGGCAGATACTACCAGCCCGACTACTGTTGTAGCAAATACAACCTGCATATTATAAGCCATTCCTGCGATATCTCCTGTAGATAGCCCTACCAAAGCCGGACTCATAGCAATAAGGGTTCCGATAAGTCCAAGCACAGGTCCCATTTTTGCTAAAAGTTTTGATAGTGATGCATCTTTTTCCGCCTCATTTTCAAAATTAGAGATTAAATAGTCGGAATATGCATCACTGGCAGGAGTCGTTAGCAGATCTCTCAGATATTTAATGAATAAAGAATTATCATTTTGAGGCAATAAAGATTTAAGTTCATCTACAGATGAAAGGTTTAATCTTTTTATCTGATCATTGAGCACCTTATCGTTTTTTCGTTTGGTCATATATTGATTGTAAAAGCTCCCGACCAGTAATAATCCTCTGGCAAATAGACAGAGTAAAATAATGATATCCGGTATTAATAAACTATTTGCGACCCAGAAGAGTACTTTAGAAATAATTTCCATTGGTTGATTCTGTTTATATAAATTATTTTTTCATTTGTTTTCTTTGCATAATTCGCCACCGGATTTTGTTCCATACATATCCGATAAGGAAAGCAATGGCAAAAAGGGCCAGTGATAACCCCAATGCTTTGAAGTTAACAGGCTCTTCAGCTACCGCATAGGTGACATTCCCGTTGACTGTCGTCAATAGTCCCAGAATTGCCACAAAAAGGCTTACCAGAAAATGCACCTCCAGTCTTAATTCTTTTTCCGGGAACATATATCTTATTCCGTAAGCAGCCATAGGAAGAATAACTAATACCGTTCCTGCCATTATATAAGAGACTGTATCAAAATCTGTTCCTGAAAGGCTAAAAATACTCTGAGTGAGTATATAAAAAAGCACCGGGAACAGAAGTAGGCTGGGATACCAGTACAGAGGCAATAACCATCGTTTTATCCTTCTCCCGAATAAATTCCGGAGTGCCGCGAAGCAAAAAGCAAAGCAGATTACAGATTCGATAGTAACCAGTACAGCAGCATCCTGTAAGGCCTCGCGGTTCATCAAATAATCATTTATCTGAGTCTTTGACTGTAAGATAGCATATTGTTCCGCCCAAAGGAGGAAAACTGCACAAACAATGCTGAATATAGCAGCCTGCCACCACTTCCAGAAACTGAGTTTCAGTATGCAGTTGATAATAATAAACAGCATTAATATCTGAATAATAAGCTCCATATAATTATTGTCAAATCAGGCAGGGAAATATATCTCCCTACCCGATTAAGATTAATCATTACTTTTCCGTTTCTTCTTTAGTATAAATAACAGGATAAAAAATACGACAAGTACTACTCCTGCAATAATAAGCCCGTTCAGGGAGGTTTTTGACTCTTCCGGTATAGTCGTTCCTACTTGGTCTTTTTTCAATACCATGCCATTTTGTGCGATGTCGGATGAAGGTGCAGCAGTCTTCATTTGTTGTATCTGCCGATTATACACTTTTGCTTCTTCTGTCGATACTTTTTTCGAAATGAAATCCTGCAACTTGGCATTCCCTCCGGCAAAACCTGCGCCCGAAGAACCAAATTCTTTAACCAGGCCGGTATGCAAGCTCGCAATATCCGCCAATTGAGCATCTGTAGCCTTCCACATTCCTTTGCGGGCAGTCTCCATCATAATGGCTGTGATCTCTTGCAAAGCCTCGGGATTTGTCTGTTTGAAGAAATCTTTAGTTCCCAGATTTTGAGAATCTTTTACGTACATATCATATAACTGATCCCACAGTTCGTTATCAATAACATCGGGTTTAGCAACATTCCAGCCAAAAGTATTTGTTACTACTTCTGTAATCTGAGACGCACTTGCCGCACCACCTTTCATTACTTCTTTCACATACGCCGGATTTAAAACTGTAGTGCGGGATTCCACTCCGATGGCCTCTTTCAGATCCTGCATCTTAGCATTATTACGGTTTCGGTAATCAGCAAAATATGCATCGGGATCTTTACCCGTAACATTCCGTATAGCCAGATTCATACCGCCCATAAATTCATATACATGATCCAGGCTTAAAGCTCCCCATGTATTATTCTGCCGTGGCTGCACAACCACATCCGTGTTATGAAGTACTGTACGTAGAAGCCCTGTCTGAAACTCTCCCCAATTCTTATCGCTTCCATATGCTGCTCCCATATTATTGATATATGTATCGGCTATTTCTTTTTCCGATTCCCATTTGTCGCTGCCGGTTATCATTTCCTGAATACCTGTTCCGTACATTCCGTTTATTCCTCCGAATATCCGTTGAGTAGACATTGCACGGGCATCTTTAGGTGATATTCCTTGCTCAACCAACTGACGTTCTATCTCAACCGTACTTTGATGTACAAGGTTTTCATATTTTTCATCTTTTGCCGTTGCTGCCATTTCCACAGCTTTCGATATCAGTATCAAACGTGATGCCGCCAAATCCCGGAATTGTCCGGATGTCTGAACCACAACATCTATACGTGGACGCCCCAGTGTCTCAACCGGAATAAGGCGCAGGTCGGAAACCCTGCCGTATGTATCACGTACCGGCTCAACACCCAGCATATATAATACCTGAGCTATTGTTGTTCCTTCACTTTCTATAAATTCACTGCTCCAGAATGTATAACTAACCTTACGGGGGTATTCTCCATGCTGTTTTTTATATTGCTCCAGTGTCGTATTTACTAAAGACACACCCCTGTCCCAAGCTAATTCGGACGGTGTGGATTCAGCATTTATCGAATACAGATTGTGACCTGTCGGTACCGCCATAGGGTTTGCAACAGCGTCTCCTCCCGAAGATGGAGCGATATAACCACCAGCTAAAGCATTTAATATAGATTTGAACTCTTGTTCCGGACTATCTTCCAATGCCTGTTTATAATATACTATATTATTTATAGTACGTTCTATTTCAACGATTGCCCGTGCCTCTTCTTTTTGAGCCTTTGTATATTCAGGGGCTTTCGACATTTCAGATTTTCCACCTTTTGCGGATGGTTTTCCCATCGCCGCCGGATCAACCTTAGTAGGCTTAGTCCCTTCTTCCCTTTTGGAGCTATCCGGGCGTTTCCCAACTTTTGGTATCCACGAAGGATGGCCTCCCGAAGATGGTGCTTTTGACTGAGATCCCGGACTATCACTGTTCATCGCAGCCATTGCAGCTGCCATGCCCCGTTTGGGTGGAGACAGAATCTCTTTTGATTTCTCCAGATCAGATTGATTTATATTTGCTATACCACAGATCAGTTCATTACTCACAACTTTTCCATTCAATACCTGATTCACCAAACTTTTTGCAGGATCGAGGTAAGACCGCGTGAAAAATGATTTGTTTTTCAATTGTTTTTCGGATACCTTTCCCCGTTGCCGGTCCAAAGCAGCCAGGCTGTAAGCTATCGGGTCGGCGCTCATCGCCAATACCGTAGATTTTATTTTTTCGGCAGTGTACGGTATACCCGAAGTATAGAGTTGCCCGTTCATTTTTTCATTGGCTATTTCTTCCGCATAATTCTCTATACGCTCTATGTCCTCAGTAGTATAGGGTTTTGTGAGAATACTATCTAAACGCAAGTCCCGGTGAATTCCCATGTCTACAGCAATCTTTTTTACCTGAAGGGATGCCTGAGGTTGTTTAGGCTCCTCTGTTTTATAATATTCGCGTATTTTGTTTTCCAATACTTTGAATTGCGAGCGTGTATCGCTTTCCATGAAAGCCGGAGTAAGGTAAGAGACCGTTGTTGCATAAGATCGGCGTTTAGCCATCATGCTTTCACCTATATTCCCTATGGTATAGTAATAGAAATGAGGGAGAGTGCCTATCAAACGGTCGGGCCAGTCGTTACTACTCAAGGCCACTTGCTTCTGAGGTGTGAACTCAAGGCTGCCATGCGTTCCAAAGTGAATTAAGGCATCTGCTTTAAATCCATATTGTGTCCATAGATACGAACCAATATAGGTATGTGGCGGAGGTGATTTTGTCCCATGTACGATGGCAAAGCTATCATCGCCTAAAGCGGCCATTGGTTGAGGAAGTAAAACAATATTTCCTAACTGAATGCGGGCTACAGCAAGATACGCTCCATCGTTTTTTATCATGCTCATATATGCACCGGGAGCTTCTCCGTAGGTATCCGTTACCTCTTTATACAGTTCCGGCGATAAAGATCGATGTATCCATGCTTCATAGTCTTGTTTTTTTATCAGCTCCGGATTGCCGTTTTTAAGATAATCATCGAAAGCACCTTCTGCATAAGTGCTCAAAACAGAGCCTTGTGTCATCAAGAGTTTTTCAAATTCTTTTTCGGTTGCAGGAAGATTGTCGACTTTATATCCCTCGGACTTCAACCGTTTCAATAGATTATAGAGAGACAGAACTGTTTCCAGCCCCTGGGCAGCTAATGTTTCCTGTCCTGCTCCTTTAAAATAATATATGGCAACCTTCTTATCTGCATTCTTTTTGTGTTTGAGTGTAATCAGGTTATTCACTATGGTCGTAAAACTTTTAAGCCTGTCAGGTATTGTCCTGAACACATATAAACCATCATTGTTCTTTTCCTGAGCGACTAATGAGTATGGATAAATTGAGCCGTCCAGTTCCGGCATAACCAGACTTTGCCCCATAAATCCGCCGAACATCCCCATCGGGTCTTTCATCCAGTTTTCTTTCAACTGGAGAATGGTGAGCGGTGTAAATATAGGGATATTATGTGCTTTCAACCAATCAATTGCTGCGTCTGCCTGTCCCATCAAAAGGCGCCCGTGCGGGAAATAAACAACAGCTGACGGGTTTATCTGCTCCAGAAATTCGATGCGTTTTGTCATCGAAGATATAGGATACACATTCAGCCCTGAGTTTTGCAAGGATACAATCAGGCTGTCCAGATGTTCTTTATTTCCACTGAAAGGATCGTGTATCCCTGCAACAATAGCAACTTTACCTGAGCCTTCCCTATAAAAACCTTGTTTCTTTAAATAAGATTCATATTCCTTTACGTCTGTGAAAGCAATATTTTCATCGAGATGGAAGAACGCATCGGATACACTTTCTATTACAGGCTGCGCCCCTGTGACAAAAAAGGTCTTTTTGTCTATATTCTGACGGATGTAGCGTGCCATATTCTGGTAATTAGGCTTATTTGCATTCTCGAGATATCCGGATATCTGTTTGAGGTCTGTACTATCCAGATTGCAGATATTATTTTCCGGATTAGTAACAGCAAACATATAGACCGGTGTTCCTTTGTCCGCTGCCAATTGTATTTGATTTCTTTGTTCTTCAGAGACTTTCAGTCCCATTCCAAAACCTAAGACAAAATCATAATTAGTCAGTTTGCCCAGATCGTCTACGGAGACAATTTTATACTTTATAAATTTGTCCTCATTGGATAAGGAAATATTCGATACCTGAAAAGGCTGGAAATTGAGAAGAGCTATTCTCGTCGGAGAGGCCGTTCTCTGCCAGATAATCCAACCCGATATAATAACTAACAGGGCAGATAAGGCAATTATTATGTATTTCTTTTTCGATTTCATTGAAATAATTCGTTATTACTGGTTTTAGTGATTTTTCTTATAGCATCTTCCGTCAATAAGACGGCTTTTAGTTAGTCAGTTTATATAGCCTGACTGGTCTATACTTGTTTTGCAGAAGTATTTCTTTAGCTATTGTGCCATCTCTGTTTATTGAATATATCCCGTTGATCTTGTCCGTACTGCTGTTGGGTACACATATATAGAGTTTATCATCTGCAATACTGAATACGTTCATCCGTGCAGACGGGTTAGATGCCGGAATGTCTAACTTGCGGATAGACATATCCTGGGGATTTAGTTCATAATATTCCATCTCTATCTTACTCCCTTCCGAATCACTATCCGAAAATGTATATTTGATAGTGGATATATGCAGGTATATTCTATTGTTATAGCTGATAATAGACTGAGCAATACGTCCCTTTCCAAAATATTTATCTACGTTAAATTCCCACGTCTTGTCAAAATCCGTTTCTCCTCTTTCTATTCTGAATATTTTAGATTCGGTAGGCGTACCAAATTGGTTCCATCCCCACGAACAGAGATACATATCACCCGACTCGGTCTTAGTTGTAGGATTGTTTTCCGAAACAAAGAAACCGACTGTACGGGTATTGGGATAATTGATGATTTTCTCCACCTGTTTTGTCTCTATATCTATTATGGCCAGATAGAAATTCGTTTCATTGTCGGCTATAATATTAAAACCCACTGTTTCCAGAAATACTACGCTTACATATAACTTTCCTTCTTTTTCGTCTAATACCAATGAACCCGTACGCACCATATTATTACCGCTTTCGTCGAGCCATTTAGCATCGGGACGGAAGTTCATTATCGCGTCCTTCAGATCGATTGACCCGGTAGTATTCATTGTGTACGGATTGAACATGTATATGCTCTGCGGGGACAAGCCTTCGTTATAATAAAACCCGAGGTTACGGTCAACAATACATAGTTTACGGGACGGGAACAAGTTATTTTTTCTCAGATTGAGACTCTCGTTTATAAATACCCGATTACTCATATTGAGGCTTAAGCGATATATACCGGGGGTGGACGACATTCCCTTTTTATCCTTTGCCATAGCAAAGAAATATTTTCCGATAGATTGATGTCCGGCTGAGGTAGACGGATCTGAATTTGTAAACAAAGATTCTTCCGACAATAATTCGTATGGCTCAGTATTATTCTTCACCTGATTCATTTCAAATGTGAAAAATCGTGTTATATCCGAGTTGGACGCCTCCTCTACAGCCAGCACATAATTATTAGAGGTGAAGTCCAGACGGGGTGTATTGTCATTTTCAAGATTCTCAACTTCGCACGATTGTATAAAAAGAGAGCTGAGAATTATAAAACAGAAATATTTTAAAGTCTTCATAATCGAATCTATTTGAAGAGATAAACCGCTTTAGCCCAGAAACTACGTCCGGGATTCTGCATTTTGAAATTATTATAGATGTCTTTATCAAAAATATTACGTACTTCCAATCCCAATGTCAACCTGCTTTCCTTATATGTCTTCATATCGAAAGAAGTTCCTGCTGTGTGAAGCTGTTGTTGAGGGATAACACGGTCTGTGGAAATTTTCGATTTCCCAAAAAGGCCTAAGAAACCATCAGGTTCGTACTGTTTCTCTATATAATCCAGATAATATTGATGTACATATGAATAATTCCAGTAGGTACGAAGTATATTATTCTTACCCAATACATTATTGAAAGTATATTCTACACCCAGATTCCCATAATAGAAAGGCATATTGCTGATACGGGCATCTTTAAAATGCACATTATTTGCATTTTCGTCGAGCGAGCCATTGTATCTGAACTCGTTATAAGTAAGATTCCCCGTCAGTCTGAACTTATCGAAAAAGGTATAATATCCGTCGAGTTCAATCCCATACCCTTTTACTTTCTCCAGATTGAGGAACAAACCCTGATATTGGTTGATTTCCTTGAGTTTTATCAGGTCTGTTGTATTCCTGAAATAAGTATTTATTTCAAAATTGTATTTTGCCGGCTTATGCAGCTTTAGTCCTAAATTGAAATTATTACTTTTCTCAGGTGATAAATCGAGATTGGAAATGATAAAAGTATTATCCCCGAAGATTTCCATCTGGTCGGGTAACCGGTAGGTGTTTTCATATGACGCGCGTATCAGGAGGTTATTCAGTATATTATACTTTACTGCCAGAGAGAAACTAAGCCCTTGTTTAGAGATGGATCTGTCTTCATTTACCAATTCGGACGAACTGTATACCGATTCTTTGCCTTTAGTCTGATAGAACAGGGACTTCATTTGTACAATCGTATTCAACTTGTTGTCAAACAATCCGGCATTATACCCTACCCCTACAATCAGACGATTATACGTAATGCGTTTTTTTTCTAAAGGATTGACCTCATCATCTTTCTTGTTGATGAAATAGTTATCAACTACATTAGCGGTAAGTATATGGGACGGGGTGATATGGTAAGACAATAATCCACGATATATCATATTCTGATAATCGGACTCAAGCCCGTTTTTCCCCGGAGCAGATGTATAAACACTCCCTATTTCCGAAGCCGAAGTGGAAGAATGCGCCTCTCCTTTCCAGTCGTAATATGTATTCTTAAGTGTATCTACAAACAGGTTGTCGATCTTACTATAAACAAGAAACTGAGTAGTATTCAACTTGTTGTCCATAAAAGATTTCCGGTAAGTAACAGAAGGTATGGCAATAGCTTTTTCGGTACGATAGACCGCACCAAAAGCCCTGTCACGGGTGGTAAAATCGTTTTGCATATCCTGATGCAGGGCAAAGCTGGTTACTCTGAACTGCAAAAGGTCTGCCCACGACAGATTGTCGAAGTTTACATACCCTTCTACAAAATATTGCTTAAATTTATTGTGGAATAAACGGGCTTCTATGTATGTATTACGTCCTGTTTCTTCTTCATAATAAGGCAGATTTTTTACCTTGTAATCGTTATCGGAATAATTTCCGAAGGCATACAAACCTACTGATATATTTCTATTCAACCGCCGGAATCCGTTAATAGTCGCTATGTTCGTATTGAAAGACCCTCTTTCGAATGATACTTGAATCTCTGAATCGTATAACTTACGGCTTACCAGATTTATAGCTCCCCCTAAAGCATCTATCCCTATTTCTGTCGGTAATACACCTTTATAAACCTCCATACGTTCGACAGAATTGACCGGAATTTTGGTTATACCGAAACTTGAACCGAGATAATCCAAGGGAATACCGTCCCGCATCAGTTTGATAGATCTGCCGCTAAATCCGTTTATTATAACCTCATTACTTGCTCCTAATGCCCCCGTATTACGCAAACGCACGCCCGGGCTTACATTCAGCAAATTTTGAATATTTGTAGCCTTTTCGTGAAAGTGAGTTACATCGATCACTTCTGCCTTGATGGGATTCAATCTGAGTTCATCAATCTTTCTGCTGGCACTTATAGTTACTTCTTTGAGCTCTATGGCTGAAGTTTTTATATGGAAATCCAATGTATCAGTAGATGCTTTGAGGTCGACAGACTTTATTTCAACATATCCATCCTGATGTAGCGCGTACAGAACATAGGTACCTGACGGTAAATTGTTGATTGTATATCTACCCTTAACATCAGTAAAAGCCCGAGTATCCAATTCTTCAATTATTATCTCTATATTTTCCCGAACTGTATTGTCAACGTATACACACCCGGAAATACTATACTTTTTATTTTGAGAATAAGATTGGTATGGGCAAAGCGATATTATTAATATACAGATTAGTATATATTTCATCTCGTTTAAATAAATAAAGTAAAAGAAGGAGTTTCTCCGTTTACTCCTTCCCTACTCTGATTTAGATACTATCTACATTATTTAGTGAAAATCGTATAATTGTCCTTTTTTACAGTAGTACTATTATCGCTTACATCGTCAGCAGATACAGAAGTAAATTCTCTTTTCAGAATATCAGCGCTTACTGTACTTAGATCTAGTTTGGTTTCAGCTTCCTGCCCGGCATTATTTATCACTTCTTGTAATTCCAGTATGAGTGATTTCACATCGTCAGTTATCTGATATGAAGCTTTCCATACAAATTTCATCACAGAGCTTTCCATTGCTCCTTCTCCTTTGGCATAACTTACAATGTATGTTGCATTATCATATTGCCAGGTCGTTTCCTTTGTACTCACAATACCCATTGGAAATGAATATCTGAATTTAAGTACACTCTCATCTTCGAAATAGAGAGTGATAAGTTTAGCAAATTCCAATACCGGATTCTGGGTAGCAAATCCCGGATCATATATTTTCGATCCTATTTTCAGCATCCATGCAGTGCCTGCCAGATTTGCTTTTGTTACCACAGTAGGATAAATTTGTTCCGGCAGTTTAAACGCTGCACCGTTCAATTTCAGATTGGGAGATACTTCCGTATCTATTTCCCCGCTGGTCTCCACTAGCGTGAATGTTGCTGTTGCTGCCACTTTAGGACGAGTCATCGGGTTTGAAGATTCGTCCATTCTATCCTGATCGATACTTATCAATGTTGTTGTGAAAATAAGCACACGTTTACCATCGAGAGTAGTTTCTTCTAAAGAAGAAGTTTTGGACATTGAAAAGTCATAGGGAGGCATCTGGCTGTTAAACTGAACGACTTCAAACGCTTTTCCGTCTTCACTCTGATTCCATATCCAATATACCTTTCCTGAGCCTCCATATGAGCTGCCGGTTATTAACTTAAATACTTTTCCCGATTTCTGTGTCTGAGAGTCTGTGTAATCCTCGTTCGTAAACTCAACACCCGAAGCACTTTCGAACATATAAGGAGCCCAGCCGAAAACATCCATTACATCAGTGAATGTTTCGTTTTTCCATGCTTTAACATTCGACTTGAAGTTTATTTCTTTAATAATCCATTTTCCTTCCAACTTTATACTTTCGGTCGGTATTACCGGATTATTATCATTATCATCATCACTACTGCAAGAATTCAAAAATAATATACTGCATAGAGCAAGCAGTACAACTTTAATATTTTTCATATGTTTATTGATTAATATAATTTAATGTTTTGCAAAGGTATTCGATGCATGAGTGAGTAACAATACCTAAAAATTAGGGTTTTTTAATAAGAAACTAATGATTTATGATTACTTTATATAGTTATAAAACAGTCTAATGTAAAAATAAAATAAAGAAAATGTCACATATGTTACGGTATTGTATTATCACTATTTAAATTATATTTTATTAACTTTTATAAGAAAATAGTGTTTTGAGTATCTTGCCTTAAAAAGATAATACATACACATAGAAGATTTAGATATTCCTTTAATTATCCCGATATTGCAGAGGTGTCATACCTGTTTTTTTTGAAATAAGTACCGAAAAAAAGAGGAATTTGCAAAATTTAGCTCATCTGGGATCTGGGCTACTGTCCGGTTCGAACTTTTAAGTAATGCTTTTGTTGTCATAATAACCATTTCATCAATCCATTCGGATGCCGCCCGGTCGCTGGCTTCTTTTACAATACGTGCCAAATGTTTGGGGGTAAAATATAACTTCGATGCATAATATTTTATTGACCGCTCCTCTTTATAATGTTTGAATAAAAGTTTTAAGAACTGCTGAAACACTGTATATTAATGCTATCGGTTATTATATCCCCCAAAAAAGAATTAATAATAAATATTTTACTCAAACAATTGGATCAACGTACTGGTATCCCCACACGTTCAAGAGCATCCGGGTCTATTCACATTAAGCAAAAAAGGTAGGCTTTAAATCTACTATTAATATATGCCAGTTCTTCAATAAATTGTAATATTGCTTCATTTAGATTTTACATTTGATTTTATAGGAAATTTGTTATGTAATTTGACCCATTTGCATACTTTATTATTTTTTGTATAAAATTCTAATACCTCATTCTTAATGATTCCGTGAATCTTCTGATCCACCTCTCGACCCGGATATAAAAGAACAGGCCGTATTATTATAATACGGCCCGTCTGCATATCTGCAAGCTATGGTCAGAAAGATGGATTAGTTATTGTTGTTCGAACTTTATCTTCATCTTATATATATCCAGTGTTATTCTATAATGTCCGCCTTCACCATCCTTTATTACCCATTTCAGGTCCTCTCCTCCTTTATTAGCCTGCATCCTGTCATCGGTAACAGGGGCGCCTGCTATCATCGGCCTTAGTGTGTAATTATCATAATTTTCGGCACTAAGTATCTTAAATTCACCAGGATTAAGATTGATATCCAATTCAAACAAATTATGGTTATCTGCTTTCATTGTAAACTTATGGAGGTCTTGCGGGATTCCCCATCCGGTACCCGCATTACCTACAAGATACAGGTTCGGATAGGGTACATTCATTTCGCATTTCAGCGTCATATTATCCTTTCTCACCTCTATATTATAGATGCTCTCGGTACTGATTCCAAACATATTGTCGGGTTCGCTTTCTAGAGCTCTATTGATCAGTGTGTTATCGCCTGCACCTTTATTCAGTGAAGGCAAAGACTCTCCCAATATGGATATGAATTTAAAATACCCCGGCTTCAGGACACCCTGCCATTGATAAACATTACCGGCTTCCGCCTCTGTCATTTTAATAGCCTTCGAGAGATCTGTTCCCGCGGGAGTGGCATCTCCTGTAAGATACAAGGTTTCAGGTGTCGGTACATAACTTTTTACTTCGAGAGTCATTATGGAAATTTCGGGATATATAAACTTAGGTCCGATTACCTTTGCAACTACCCTAGCCTGTATTTTCACGTCAGAACCCGGTATTTGCCCCCATTTATTCAGAATCAGATCGTTCAGTTCCTTATTGGTATATTCAACCTTGAACTCTGCATCAGGAGCAAATTCTATCGGGTCGGTAGATGTTTTGAAATCTGCGCCCCAAATATCAAGCCTGAAAAAATACACTAATGTATTCTCCTGCCCCGGATCTTTTCCCTTATTCCATGTAAAGAAAACTACCACATCATTGCCCTTGGCTTCGTCCAAGACAATAGACTCACTCGATGCTTTCAGAGATAAAGCATCCCCATTATTCTCCTTATCATCATCACTACAAGCTGCAAAATAAAATGCAGCTAAAAATAATATCGATATATATAATAATTGCTTTTGCATAGTTATATCATTTTCACGGGTTAGAATTATTCTGATGTATCCCAAAACGGTAATTGACGCAGATTCGGATTCTTGTCTATCTGGTCTTGTGGTATCGGAACCCAATAATTTTTCTTGGTAAACACACGCTTCTGATAGACTTTTCTCACAAAGAAAGCTTTATCGTTGTTCTTATCGTCGCTTTTGTCCGTACCGGAAAAATTCATTCCCCAGAAATCACCATTTAGTAACTTCTCCCCTAGTTTCCATCTCCTGATATCGTCCCATCTGGTTCCATTTTCGCAATTGAGTTCCACCCGGCGCTCGCGGCGAATAGCTTCCCGCATTGCATCCTGTCCGCTTGGCACTGCAATTTGTCCTTCACCTGAGCCGTAGATTGGTATACCTGCCCTTTCTCTTATCTTATTCAGGTAAAATAAGATTTCCGTTGTTTTAGCCGGTTCCGATTCATTCAGTGCTTCCGCATAATTAAGATAAAATTCTCCCAGTCTGAATAAAATACCCGGACGGTACGGGTTTACATTATTTCGCGGGTCGTGGTCAGGATGTACTTTCTTTCTTACAAGGTATCCGTTCTGAGGTGCATCATGCGTAGGTCCGCCATCCCATGCTCCACTATAAAAACGGGTAGTCCTGTTCTCACGTCTGAACCAGCATTCATTATAAAGCACCGATATATAGAACCGTGGCTCACGGTTACAATACATATTATATGTATCGGCTAATGTAACAGGATTGGAATCCGAATCACGATTTCCTTTTACTTCTATCCATTTTGTATCCCGCTTTTCTTCTGCCGTTGAAAAGCCTGTTTCCGTATAACCCGATGCTGTGTTTATGATCGGAGAGCCGTTCGCATTATATCCTGTTATAGCCGGTAAACCATTTTTCATAAAGAAAGCATCGACCAAAGACTGAGTTACACCCATACCACCATTACCACCGGTTCCACGGGGCTGTGCATGCCTGTCATATTCCCATGTTTCCGCCGGATTTCTGGCAAATAAGATCTCTTTGTTACCTTCGTTAAATCTACGGAACAGCATATTCTGATATGATAGGAATGGATCGATATCACCATTATTCAGATATTCGTAATACAGAGCATGTCCGTTTTTCTCAGCCAGTTCTATCAGATCCATGTTTGCTTTTACCGCTTTCGCCCATTTAGACGCATCAGGGGTAGAGTTAAATACAGGAGTGCCTTCACTGTTTGTATAATTGGCATAGTCGGGATTTCCGTTAACTAAAGGACTTGCCGCAAATAACAGCATCCGCGCTCTTACTGCCAGGCACGCAACAGAAGTGGCTCTTCCGTACTTTTTGGATTCATTATAGTATGGAGGCAGAATCTTCGACACGGCAACCAGTTCCTGATCTATCCAGTCAACGACTTCATCAAATGGTTTCTGAGGTATCATCAGTTCCGAAGCAGGTGCATTTACATCCACCAGGCCTAGTTGCAAAGGTATAGCTCCATAATAGTTCAACAACAGATAATAATAATATGCTATAAGAAAGCGCGCTTCAGCCTTCATATATTGTACTTCCTGTTCAGTAACCAGCTGAGCTTCGTTGGCCCTTACATTATCAATAAAAATATAAGCGGCACGTATCCTTTTCGGAAGCTGATTGAAGTAATTCGGTACCCAATCCGAAGTAGGATTCCAGTTTCCCTGTTGCTTCCCGATAATATTCCATCCAAACTGGAGCCAGCCTGTAGATGGAGCCAGATCGTCTCCCAGAGGGTCCATTCCTCTGGCGTATGTCCAGTATGTATCCGGGATATTGGAATATACACCGGCCAGCCAGTCTTCGGTTCTGGTCTTGTCTTTGAATATCATTTCCAGTGTCAACTGGTCGTCAGGCTCTTTATCCAAAAAGTCTGAGCAGGAGCTCATACCTCCTGTTAAGAGGAGGATAAGCGAAAGATAAAAAAATCTATATATTGTTTTTTTCATAATTTTCGATTTTGATGTTTCAGAAACTGATATTTAGACCGATAGAATATGATTTTACCAGCGGGTATTTACTTCCCCTGTCAGAGTCGATTTCAGGGTCCCATAACTTGAAGTCGGATATAGTCAGTATATTAGTTCCCCGGCAGAATATCCTTGCACCCGAAGACCCGAATTTCCGAACCATTGTTACAGGGAAATTATAGCCGAGTTCGATATTTTTCAGGCGCAGCATTTTCATATTCTTCATCCACCATGTAGACTCCTGATAGTTGTTTTCGTTCAGCCCCTCATACAATCTCGGATAGAAAACATCCTGTCTTGGATTTTCGATAGTCCACCTGTCTCCGGCATTTGTAAAGAAGTTACCTACTCCACCGAGACCAGATCCGGGAATAAAATATGCTTCACGTCCTATCATACGGTAAGTATGACCGTTTCCCTGGAAGAAAAAGCCGAAATCGATATTCTTATATCTGAGGTTGGCTCCAAATCCGTAGACAATCTGAGGATCGACCGTTCCTCCGAGATTTGTCCTGTCCAGAGCATCAATTCTGTTATCACCGTTAACATCAACATATTTGATATCTCCCGGACGAACGGACGAAGTAAAGGTTGGCGTCGGTATATCATCTTTAAGAATGCCATTTTCCACATCGGCAAAATCCTCGTCAGTGAACAGTCTCTCGGCCACCAGCCCGAATATCTGACCTACCGGGAGCCCTGTAGACGAACGGTTTGTACCTATTATACCTAATGATTCATCCTGTTCTATAATCTTATTCTTTGCATATGTAAATGTACCCCTTGCCGACACAAACCAATCCTTATTAATTTGTTTGTTGACATCCAGCACCATATCTACACCTTTATTGTCTACTTTTCCGAAATTGGCAAAAGGCATGTCAACAAATCCTGCAGAAGCAGGCATCGTGGTACGGCGCATAAAAATATCCCTTCGTTTTTCCATAAAGTAATCCACTTGCAGTTCGATTGCGTTGAACAGGCCCAGTTCTACTCCTAAGTTTGTCTTTGCCACAGTTTCCCATTTCAAACCTGTATTCGCGATATTTCCTTCCCAGCGTCCTGCTCTTCCGAATTCATCCCTGTTATATCCCCATACATAGCCATCTGTATTGTTTATGGTAGAAATATACGGAAAGCGGTATTCTGTATCACCTATCTTGAAACGGTCATTTCCTACAAGCCCCCACGATCCTCTGAATTTTACCTTAGACAAGGTATTTCTTATTCCTTGCATAAAAGGCTCTTCCGATAAGATCCATCCGGCTGCTACCGAAGGAAAAAATCCATAGCGCTTGCCTTTTGCAAAGTTCTCGGAACCATTATAACCGAAATTAAACTCGCCTATATATCGTCCCTTCATCGTATATGACATGCGACCCGCTATTCCCTGAAAACGGAACGGAAGCTTGCCCCCGTCATCGTAATTTCGTTGATTATACATGAAAAGGGCATTTACAGTATGATCTCCGAATGTATTGTCATACGTAAGTGTACCTTCCAGATAAGTGTTTTTATTTCCAAAATTAGCTCCTACAGAATGATCCAGGAATTCCTGCCCGTATGAAGAAACTATAAGTTGTAATCGGCCTGTTTCTGGGTCCCTCCCTGTAGCCGGATTATAATAATCGGGACTTTTCCCTCTTCTTACATTATTATCGGAATAATTGTCGAAAGAGAATGTTCCTTTTACCTTCAATCCGGGAAGAAACATTTTCAAATCCTGTTCCACTACAAATAAAGATTCAAGTTTACTCTGTACCACACGTTCATAACCGGTTTGAGTGAGTAATGCCCACGGATTTACACGTTGCGGAACTTGCGGAATCTCGCCTGTAGAATAACGTGTGGGATGCTGATATGGGGGTGTCTGGTATGCCATTGCAAAAAGATTATCAATACTCTGCGGCGGAGATGTGCGTTCCTGCATATAGCCTCCGACATTGAACCTTACCAAAGTGGTAGGGGTCAGATTTATATCTACATTAGAGCGCATATTGTACCTGTTCAGCCTGAGAGAAGAATTCCATCCCTGATTTTTATCTCTTTCAAGAATTCCGCCTTCGTGGTAAAAGGCTCCTACAAAAGAATAGCGTAATACCTCCGATCCTCCGTTAATATCAATAGAAGCCCTGGTATTGGTACCGAAATCTTTAAGTATTGCATCCATCCAGTCCACACTCGGATATAAATCGGGGTCTACCCCATTCCTTATATTATCGATATGCTGTTGGCTATACATCGGTTCTTTACCACTCTCGTGGCGTATACTGTTCATTACTTCGAGGTAATCGGCTGCACCGACAAATTCAGGTATCTTAGTCGGTTGTGTGATTGCCTGCTCCACTTTAAAGGAAAGGGTCGGTTTACCCACACGCCCCCGTTTTGTATTGATAAGTATCACTCCATTTGCGCCTCTCACCCCATATACAGCACTGGCAGACGCATCTTTCAATACAGAAAAAGATTCGATCTCTTCGGGGTCGATATTATTCAATGAACGTTCAATACCATCAATAAGCACTAATGGAGTGCGATTGCCCTGGAATGTACTGATACCACGTATCCAGAAGTTGGAATTGTCATAACCGGGCTCTCCCGATCGTTGCACGCCAATAACACCGGCCAATTGTCCTGCAAGGTTATTACTCATCGAGCGTGTAGTTCCGGCTGCAAGCTTTCCGGGTTCGATAGTAGAGATGGAACCTACGACAGATTCTTTTTTCTGTGTACTGTAGCCGACAACTACGACTTCGTCAAGCTGCCCGACATCTTCCTGCATTATTACATTTATTATTTTACGCTCACCTACGGTTTCTTCTTTAGGTAGAAAGCCGATGTATTTGTACTGTAACACAGTATATTTATCAGGTACGTTTATCGAATAATTCCCGTCGGTATCTGTAACAGTGCCTGTACTTGGATTATTCTTAACAATGATAGAAACCCCAATCAAAGGTTCCCCTTTCATATCCGTTACATTTCCCCTGACAGTAGTTTTATTCTGATTTTGCCGGGGAGTAGCAGGCGCCGGCTTTCTGGACACAAATACCTGCCTGTCGGATACAGTATAAATATAATCAGTGGATTTAAAAAGCTCTTTAAGCACTTTGTCGATAGTCTGACCTTTCATATCTATGGTCATACTTTTGTTCAAATCCACAGATTCATCATAATAGAAAAAAACATATTCACTGTTTTTTTCTATTTCTGAGAAAATTTCTTTTAAGGGTGTATTCTTTAAATTAACGGAGATTCTTGTTGTCTGAGAATAACTTTCCACGGCATATGACAGATTTATTCCCAGTAGCAGGAAACATATAATCAGTCTCATAATCCGCAATATTTTTCTAATATTAGCATCTTTTATGCTAAAAGAACGTTTTTTTATCATACATTTGTTATGATTTAAAGGTTAGACTTTGTACAGTTTTAACAATTTAAACTCTATTGGATGGTACTGGTACTACCATCCAATTTTTTCTGTAAGCTTCTTTACATAGGCATTTTACTGATTTAAGGTTAATACTTATTTTAAATGGTACTTTTTCACTAGTTCTTATTTATTTTATATATATTTCCTTCCTGCGAATAAATGATTTTCCCGTCGAAAGATAATCCTTTCATTATTTCCTCGATGTTATCTTTCAAATCCAGTTTCCCTGAACATCTTATCATTGAAGCTTCCGGACTACATTCTATATGTATTCCATAATATCGTGACAACCGTTCGAATACGACTCCCAGTCTTTCATTCCGGAACAGGTAAAGTCCTTTTATCCATGAGATATATTTATCAGCTTCTACCGGAATTATCTTTTCATCGCCTCCCTGAGTTTGAAACATTGTGTTGGGATTCAATATTGTACCTTTGGATTCTTCAGTTTCTACTTTTACTATACCCGAAACTAAAACAACCCTCTTCAATGCATCGGATTCATAAGCCATAACATTAAAGCTCGTACCCAGGGCTTGTACGCTCATATCTTTAGTCCTTACAAAAAAAGGCTTGCTTGCATCCTTGGCAACTTCAACAAATATTTCACCATCGACGTATATCTCTCTTTTATCTTTACCGAATTCGCTCGGATATATTACCCTCGAACCTGCATTAGCCCACAGTTTGGAGCCATCGGACAAGGTAAGTACGGAGCGTTTGCCCTTTGGTATAATCAATTGATGTATTGTTACAGACTTTTCTTTCTCAAGTACACCTTTTTCTGTTTTTATCTCATTCTGGTCGTAAGTAATTGTCGCTTCTTTTTCATCAAAAAGTATAGTCTTATTATCAGAAATAATCAGCTGTATTTCGGAATTATCGGGCAGTTCTACTTTGTTCTTATCCGCGTAGGCAATTATATCCGATGTATTTTTACCGGAAAATATATCCGTAAGGAAGGGAAATGAGATGGCCAGTATGGCTATACTTGCCGCCACTCCTATAGTAATAAACAGTGGCTTTCCTCTTTTACGTTTCTTATCCCCGTTCCTATGTGAAGAAATATTATTCCACATATGCGATATTTCATCATCAGACAGAGGATCGGCCGGAGCAGCTATAGATTGGAGATATTGTTTTGCAAGTATATACTCTTGAATATTATCGGGCTTTTCATTCTGAAAATTTGCCCAAAAAATCTCAGATTCTCCTGATGGTTCTTTAATAGAAGAAATAAAGAAATCGTCTTGAAGGAAATCTTCAAATGAATAATTTAAATAATCTGATTTATGAGTATTTTCAGGCATACGTTTTTTGTTCATTTATCAAGTAAACAAACTCTCCTTATTTTTATACTCAATTTTATTCTGATTTTTTATAAAAGCTTCTGATTTTTTTTAATGACCGTTGTATAACGTTTGCTACAGACTGATAATTCATCTCTGTAAGAATGCTGATTTCATCAATACTCATGTTCTCCACAAAACGGTAGTATATGATCTCCCGCTGCCTCATTGTGAGTAGGGACATCACTTTATCCACAGTTGCTTTAACAGACAGATCTACTTCAATATCTATCAGTAATGTCTCGGCCGTATCTTCCGTATAAGTTTCTGCCTGTTTTTCCTGAGTATCAAGAAATGCTATATGGGTTTGATGACGTTTTAGTACGTTGATCAAATGATTTTTCAAAACCCTAAAGAGATAAAATTTTATATTATCGGTAAAACCAATCTTTTCTTTATTATCATATAAATTAATGAAAATATCCTGAATACAGTCTTTTACAAGTTCTCTATCTGATGAAAGTTGCATACCATAATGAAACAGACTTTGGACATATTTTTTATAAATATGCGTAAATGCTGCATCATTTCCGGCCTGAAAGCTTTTCCATAATGAAGAATCGTCTACAAAATTATCAAAAGAGTCTCTCATTAAAAATGATAATAATTAAATAACAATGCATTGCACGGTATATGTAAGTCAAGCCGATTAGCCTTTTATATGTCCGTTGCATCTTATACCAATCTTGTTGTATCCTGCGAATGGGAATCAAATATGTATAAGATACCGTGTATTCTCAGCTAAACAAGACAAGATTTTTACTGCAAATATACTGACAAAGGTCAGGAAGATTCGCAGAGAAACTTTTTAGAACATAACTTTGGAGGTCTATTACTGATTACTATATGCGCCAGATATAAGCAGGAAATCCAAGCTTTTAATATAACCTTTTTATATCTACCCTTTAAAACCTCTTTTAACATAGCCACTTTTTTCAGATTATAGGAAGGCGTTTGTATAGTTCCGCAATCTTATCCGGATATTTTGTTCCAAGTTTATATCCTTTTTCATAACCGGTCAAAATGGCTTGTGATACACCTATTTGTTCGGCAAGGATATCCTGATTTATATTACGCCAATCTCTCCATCGACAGACATTCGTGCCATGACTGTTTTTCTTGACTGTCGTTTATTCCATGATACTCTAAATCTGAAATTGTTGCCCTGCAAAAATAAGAATTTAAAGTTATTGATAATTTATTTTTATTGTAATATTTCAATGAAATCCTTCCTGATGTTTTTAATCACCGTTATTCCCACTATTTGATCTTATTATACTTATAAAACAACATAATCTTGAATTTCACATACCTCTCTGCTATATTGAACAAAGTACTGTTTTAAAACAATTCTTTCCTAGGCATAAAAGCTGTATCCGGAAGGAATTTCTTTTGGTTATACAGCAATATTATGCTTCCATATGACTATTATATCAGATTTATATGTACTTTTATCCATAACATACGAATCTTATAACTAAATGAAAAAGACACTCCTCATTCTGTTTTGTATTATATACAATACAACAGGATATATATATTCCAAAAATAAGATTGATTCTCTTCTTAAAGTTCTGGATAAGACTATCTCAGAACGTCCCACATATATGAAGGAAAAGATACAACGAATAGACAGTTTCAAATTAAAACTAAATAATAGCCTTTCACTGGATAAAATATTCAGAATAAATGAAGATATTATTGCCGAGTATGAATCTTTTGCCTGCGATTCAGCTATTGCATATATAGATAAGAATATAAAAATAGCTGAAAAGTTAGACAATAAAGAATTTTTGTCGCAAAGCAAATTGAAGCTCTCCTTCGTCCTATCTTTGTCCGGCTCATTCACACAGGCTTTGGAGGAGTTGAATAGTATCGAGTATAAAGAACTTCCCACACATTTAAAATCCATGTATTGCTGGACATATATACGATATTATGAAAATCTTATAAAATATACAGACGATCCTCAATATGAGAAAAAATATCAGATTGAAAAAATGCATTACAGGGATACGGTCATGTCATTTCTTGGAAAAGGTACAGATATGTATGTGAAGGAGGAAGCTTTCAAGTTTCAGGACGAAGGCAGATATGATGAAGCCAGGCAGATATTATCCGATATATTTTCCAAACAGGAACTTCGGACACACAACTACGCTATGTCTGCAATGAGTCTGGCATTGGTTTATAAATACCTGAAAAATAGTGAACTGGAAGAAATGTACCTTATTTTAGCAGCAATAACAGATACTCAACTTGCTGTGAAAGAAAATGAGGCGCTTTTGGCATTAGCAATAAACCTATATAATAAAGGTGATGTTAATAGGGCTTATAATTACATAAGAGCAGCACTTGACGATGCAAATTTCTATAATTCCCGTTTCAGAAATACGATGATCGCGCGTGTACAGCCTATTATAGAAGACACATACCTGAACAAAATAGAGCAACAGAAGAGAAATTTAAAGGCATATGCTGTAATCATCAGTTTGTTTGTTATTGTGCTGGCCATTGCTTTATTCTTTATTTATAAACAAGTAAAAATAGTTTCCAGAGCCAGGAAAAACCTGAAAGCAATGAATGAGAAGTTAGCCAGTATCAATCATAAGCTGGATGAAGCTAATCTTATAAAAGAAAAATACATCGGTTACTTTATGAATCAATGCGGCGTATATATTGACAAGCTGGATGATTACAGAAAAAATGTAAACCGCAAGATAAAAGCGGGTCAAATAGATGAATTGTATAATATGACTGCTTCCAACCGTAGTTTGGAAAAAGACGTGGAAGAACTTTACATTACCTTTGATAAGGCATTCTTCAAGATATATCCCAATTTTGTGGAGGAGTTCAATACTTTACTTAAAAAAGAAGAACGTTACAAACTGGAAAAAGAACAATTGAATACTGAACTCCGGATTTTTGCTCTCATCAGATTAGGTATAACAGATGTCAATCAGATAGCCGTATTTTTACGTTATTCCATCCAGACTATTTACAACTATAAAAGTAAGGTAAAAGGAAAGGCTATAATAGACAGTGAATATTTTGAAGAAGAGGTGAAAAAAATTGAGGTATTTTCTATTAAAGATAACTCTATATAATTTACCAAAACCCCAATAAATAAAACAGGTAAATAGCTTACATATAGAGGTTTACTGGATAATTGGATTGAAAATCATTTACTCAAATGCTTACTTCGAACAGGAGTGAGTTTTTTTTGTAAATATATTTGTACATGGCTTTTTGGAGCCGTACACTAACGTAAGTATTTTGAGATAACCTGACTAAAAGTCGTAAAATCCAATACCAAATGAAAAACAAATCTGTTGCAATCATTATTCTGTTCGTGCTGCTATGTTCTTTCATGACATCGAACGCTCAGAAAATCAGTCCATTTAAGGACGGGGAAAGGGCTGTATTCCTGGGAAACAGTATTACTCATGGTGGACACTATCATTCATATATATGGCTTTATTATATGACTCATTTCCCAGAAATGAGGATTAAGATATTGAATGCCGGAATCGGAGGCGACAGGGCCATTGATATGGTAAAACGGCTGGATGGTGATGTATTCAGTAAGAATCCCACAGTAATAATAGCCACTTTTGGAATGAATGACTCGGGCTACTTTGAATACAACGGAGATCAACCCGAAAAATTTGCAGACGAAAAGGTCAAAGAATCTTATGACGCTTACAGGCAAATGGAGGCCAGATTCCGGAATTTGGAGAATGTAAAGGTGGTGCTCATGGGCAGCTCTCCTTACGACGAAACTGCTGTTATAGAAGGAAACAATCCTTTCAGGAACAAGAATAAGGCAATGCTCAGGATAGTCGATTTCCAACGCGAATCTGCAAAAAATAACGGATGGGAGTTTTTCGACTTTAACGAGCCTATGACAGCCATTAATCAACAATTTCAACAGCACAATCCTAAGTTTACCCTTTGCGGGACCGACCGCATTCATCCCGACAATGACGGGCATATGGTAATGGCATATCTGTTCCTCAAAGCACAGGGATTTGCAGGTAAGGAAGTTGCAGACATAAATATAGACGGCTCAAAGATGAATATCATATCTTCTTCGAACTGTGAAATTTCCAACCTGAAAAAAAACTCTGCTGGAATCACGTTTGACTATCTCGCAAAATCATTACCCTACCCGATGGATACAATAGCCCGTGGATGGGGATATAAGAAAAGCCAGGCCGAAGTGGTTAAATCAGTTCCGTTTATAGATGAAATGAACAGGGAAATACTATCAGTAAAAGGATTGAAAGGGGATTATAAACTAATGATAGATGAGGAAAATATAGGAACATGGCCTGCAAAAGATCTGGCAGAGGGCATCAACCTTGCCACGCTTACCAATACACCTCAGTACCAGCAGGCCCTCAGAGTTATGTTCCTGAATGAAGAACGCTGGGAAATAGAATGCCGTTTTCGTGAATATGCATGGGTACAGTTCAACTTTTTTCTCAACAAAGGTATAACCGATCCGAATACCAGAGAAGCTATTAAGGTATTGGATAAATATAAAGGCAGTGATGGCTGGCTTAATGGCAGGCGTGACCTTTACTCGAAAGCGATGTTTCCTGAAGTAAGACAGGCATGGCAGGATGAGATGGATTTGCTTCTTTCGGCTATTTATGAAGTAAATACTCCTGTGAAAAGAAAGATAACTCTTGTTCGCGTAAAATAAGGCTATGAATTGAAAATTCATAGATTGTTTTTGAATGGAATCTATTTGAAAGTTAATTGTAAGTAATATAAAATCAATACACTTAGGCTTGAATGAGTTGTATAACCTCAATTCAGGCGGAGGATGAAGACCACCCGGAGTAAAAGGACTTCGACAATCTCTTAAACCAACGTATTCGAAAAATAAACCCAAAATTGATATATGAAGCGGATTTTTGCTTTTGTACTGATATCTGTGTCTATACTCGGAAAAGTATCTTCCCAACAGCAGGCATACTTTGTTGACGGCTATCATGGTGGCGTCTATGGGCATTACCCGATGTGGGTGACCCAGTTTATGACAGATAAACTGTCACAACACCCGGAGTGGCGCATAGGACTCGAAATAGAACCCGAAACATGGGATACGGTAAAAGTAAAAGAACCGCTTGCGTATCACAATTTCAGAAGTATCGTAACGGATAAAAGAATCGAGTTTACGAATCCTACCTACGCCCAACCCTATTTATACAACATATCGGGAGAAAGTATTATACGGCAGTTCGAATATGGTATTAATAAGATACATCAGCATTTCCCGGATGTGACTTTTACGACATATTCGGTAGAGGAACCCTGTTTTACAAGCAGTCTGCCACAGATTCTAAAGTCGTTCGGTTTCAAATATGCCGTACTTAAATGTCCGAATACCTGCTGGGGCGGATATACGGCAGCCTATGGTGGTGAGCTGATTAACTGGATAGGACCTGACGGAACTGCTATCCTTACAGTGCCGCGCTATGCATGCGAAGAGTTGGAAGAAAATTCCACATGGCAAACCACAGCATGGGGAAATTCCAAAGCCTATCTCAAGGCATGCTTCGACTACGGGATAAAAAATCCTGTCGGAATGTGTTATCAGGATGCAGGATGGAAAAACGGCCCGTGGCTTGGTCACGGCAACAAGGTAAGGAACAACTCTGTATATGTGACATGGAAAGAATATATAGAAAACAAGTCGGTAGGCAGTTCCTTCGATAATCTGCACTTTTCGCAGGAAAATATGCTGGTCAACCTGATGTGGGGAAGTCAGGTGCTTCAGAAGATTGCACAGGAAGTACGTATATCCGAAAATAAGATTGTGATGGCTGAGAAGATAGCAGCTATGGCAACTATCGGGAATAATTATGCCCCGCTGCAAACATCACTGGACGAAGCGTGGCGTACCCTGATGCTGGCGCAACATCACGACTCATGGATAGTTCCTTACAACCGTCTGCATAAAAATCGCACATGGGCGCAGGAGATCACTCTGTGGACAAACAATACAAATAAAATTTCGGACAATATCATCGAAGAGGCTGTCAAAACATATGGTTCCAAAAATGGATCACCTTCCCGTGACTTGTCTTTTGTAAAAGTATACAATACGCTGGCAACAGAAAGGTCGGAGTTAGTAACCATAAGCCTGCCCGCTACCCGCATCAGGCAGGGATTGGCGGTATATGATTCGAAGAAAAAAAGAATTCCTTCGAGTCTTCGACACGAGGGAGATTCTATCTGTCTCACCTTCAGAGCGGAGGTGCCTTCTTTCGGTTATGCAACATACAGTTTACAAGATGAGAAACCAAATAAAGAAACATATTCTGCTGGTAAAAATAACTCAGAAGGCGATTATATACTGGAAAACGATATGTATAAGATCGTTATCGATGCTGCAAAGGGAGGAACAATAAAAAGTCTGATTGCCAAAAAAGAGAAAAACAAAGAATATATCGACACTGCCAACCAACACGGCTTCGGCGAACTGAGAGGCTATTTTTATGAGGAAGGGAAATATTATTCTACCGTTGACTCTCCGGCAAAAATCACTGTATTGGAAGACAACGGCCTCAGAACCATAGTGAAAATAGAAGGGAATATCTCTATTCACCCTTTCACGCAGATTATCACTTTGAACAGTGGACAGAAACGTATCGATTTCGACCTGACGGTAGATTGGAAGAGCAATGTCGGCATAGGTGAATACAAACAAGGTAATAATTGGCGTGATAACAGGAGGGCATATGTAGACGACAAGTTCAAATTGAATATAATGTTCCCTGTAGGCTTATCTTCACCCAAATTGTATAAAAATGCTCCTTTCGATGTATGTGAAAGCAACCTCAAAAACACATTCTTCAATACATGGGACAGCATAAAACACAATATAATCCTTAACTGGGTAGACCTTGTCGATAAAAACGAGGTATATGGCTTTACCCTCTTATCAGATCATACCACCTCTTATTCTTTCGGAGAAAATTATCCGTTAAGCCTGACCGCCCAGTATTCGGGCATCGGATTATGGGGTATGGATTATAAAATAACAGGGCCGTTGAAAATGAAATATGCTGTCATTCCACATACCGGAAAATGGAAAGAATCCCGTGTGTCGACTGAAAGTAACAAGTGGAATGAACCTTTAGTGGCTTCGCTTCTCGCTAAAACTTCAACAGAAGACAAATCCTATTTCGATACCGGCAACTCAGGCTATGAGGTAACTGCATTTAAGACTCATGGCGACGATCTGCTCATCAGGCTGTTCAATGCCGAAGGAAATACTTCCGTACAGAAACTGAAGTTCGGGTTTCCCGTATCATCAGTGGAAGAAGTTGATTTAAGAGGGAATATAATCACAAAAAATACAATTCACAAAAACAGTATATCGCTGTCGATACCCCGTTTCGGGATTAAAACATTATTAATAAAAAGATAAGATAGGAAAATAATTGAAATGATTGATACTATGCTAAAGATGACAACAGCTCTTATAACGGTTCTTTGCCTGACTATAACGGGATGCACCACGGAAGTAGAAACAAAAAGTTCTGCACCTTCCGATTATGTCAATCCGTTTATCGGAGCCAGTACCAGCGTAGGTGCTGCCGGAGTCTACCATGGACTGGGAAAAACTTTCCCCGGAGCGGCCACACCATACGGGATGGTTCAGGTTAACCCCAATACAATAACAGGAGGTGACAATTCGCCGGGCTACAGTTACGAACATAAAACTATCGAAGGTTTTGCATTTACACAAATGAGTGGTGTGGGCTGGTTCGGCGATCTTGGTAATTTCCTTGTAATGCCTGCTACAGGAGACCTGAAGACAATTGCGGGTAAAGAAGACGGGAGCATAAGCGGATACCGTTCGCTGTACGATAAAAAGACGGAAATTGCCAAAGCAGGGTATTATTCAGTAAACCTGACCGACTATAATATCCGGGTAGAAGCCACGGCAGCACCGCATAGCGGAATCTTACGATTTACATTCCCCGAGCATAAACAATCACGCATACAGATAGACTTGGCTCGAAGAGTTGGCGGGACATCGACATACCAATATGTAAAAGTAGTTAATGACAGCACTATACAAGGGTGGATGAAGTGTACGCCGGATGGCGGCGGATGGGGTGATGGAGAAGGCAATACCGATTATACTGTGTTTTTCTATGCGCAATTCAGTCGTCCGTTGAACAATTACGGCTTCTGGAGCGCCGATATACCTGATAATTGGAAACGTAAACTCAAAGATGTTACAAGCATCCCTTATCTGAAAAGGGTATCGGAAGCTAAAATTATCAAAGATGTCAAGGAATTGGAAGGCAAACATCTGGGATTCTATACAGAGTTCGATACGAAAAAAGATGAGGAGGTAACACTGAAAGTGGGAATATCTTTTGTCGATATGGATGGTGCCGGCAAGAACTTCAAAGCGGAAATCGCAGATAAGAATTTCGACCTTGTCCGCAACAAGGCAAAAGCAAGTTGGGATAGGGAATTGGGCAAAATAAATATTACGGGAGGAACAGACGATCAGAAAACAATTTTCTATACATCCCTTTATCACACAATGATAGATCCGCGCATATATACCGATGTAGACGGGCGTTACACAGGTGGTGATAAGCAGATATACAGTGATTCCACATTCACGAAACGTACTATATTCAGCGGATGGGACGTATTCCGGAGCCAGTTCCCTCTGCAAACCATTATTAACCCCGAATTGGTAAACGATCAACTCAACTCTCTGATTACCCTCGCCGAACAGAGCGGACGCGGATATTTCGAGCGCTGGGAAATTGTGAATGCATACTCGGGCTGTATGATAGGGAATCCTGCCTTATCGGTTCTGGCAGACGCGTATGTGAAGGGTATCCGCAATTATGATATAGATAAGGCCTACAAATATGCAGTGAATACATCGAAAAAATATGGCAATGACGCCCTCGGCTATACAGCTTCGTCACTCAGCATATCCCATACGCTCGAGTATGCTTATGCTGACTGGTGTATATCCCGTATTGCCAACAAAATGGGCAATAGCGACGATGAAAAACTGTTCCTGAAAAAAGGTCAGGCCTACAGGAATATTTTTGATAAGGAAAAGGGCTGGTTCCGTCCGCGGAAGGCTGATGGTTCTTGGGAAGAATGGCCTGAAAATGCGCTATTTAAAGAATGGTATGGCTGCATAGAATCTAATTCTTACCAGCAGGGGTGGTTTGTACCTCACGATGTTCCGGGTATGGTGGAGTTGATGGGAGGAGAAGACAAGGTTGTTACCAATCTTACAAATCTCTTTGAAAAGACTCCCGACAATTTTTTGTGGAACGACTATTATAACCATGCCAACGAGCCGGTACATCATGTTCCTTTCCTGTTCAACCGCCTGAGACGGCCCTGGCTGACGCAAAAATGGACCCGCCATATATGCGATAAAGCCTATGCCAACAAAGTAGAAGGCATAGTGGGCAATGAAGATGTAGGCCAAATGTCGGCCTGGTATGTGCTTGCCGCCTCCGGGATACACCCTGTGTGTCCGGGAGATACACGTCTTGAAATAACAAGTCCGGTATTCGACAAGATAGAATACAAGCTGGATACGAGATACTTTAAAGGAGGAAAGTTCACCATAATAGCCCATAATAACTCACATCAAAATATATACATACAAAAAGCATTGCTTAACGGAAAAGAATATAAAGACTGTTATATAGATTTTTCAACTATAGCAGACGGAGCCACCTTGGAATTGTTCATGGGCAGGAAACCAAACAAAGACTGGGGTATATGAAACTTGGAGAGCTTTAGAAATATGATGCGGAATAAATCACAAATACACTTTCTTATGGAATGAAAAAGCGGATACAAAGGGACCATAATTTGATATATTAAAACAATGTTGATTGATCGATAGGTAGAGTTTCGGGTATTTAAATGAAAAGTTTTTATTAACCTAATACATTATGTATGAAAAACATTTTATATTTATTATTAACGTTAACAGTCGTGTGGGGATGCTTTTCCTCTTGTAACGACAAAGGGTTTCTCGACGAAACCGTAACGACAGACCTCAATTATAATAGGGTTTTTTCCGACAGTGCGCTTACCGAGGGCTTTCTGGCCGAAATCTATCGGGATGTGGGTTTTGACGTGAAAGGCAATCGTTTCAGTACTATATCGGAACAATTGGGTGGCCTTCAGACCGCATGCGACGAAGCCGAATTCAGACTCTCTTCGGAAGGTATCGCCGATGTGCAGTTTGCGTCGGGGACCGTTAATCCGATAATTATTACCGATGATGCATGGAAGATACCTTACCAAAACATCCGGAGGGTAAATATCTTTTTTAAAGGGATAGAACAGGCACCCCTGCAAAGCTTCCGTAAGGCTCGTCTTAAAGCCGAAGCCCGTTTTCTGAGGGCCTGGTATTATCATATCATGGTAAGGCATTACGGAGGTGTACCTTTAATCGGTGATACCATTTATGCTGACGGTGACAAACCGAAAGATACCCGTGATACATTTGAAGACTGTGTGAACTATATCGTTAAAGAATGTGAGACTGCAGCTACCGAACCCAATCTGCCTGTAAAACCTACGGGATCATATTATGGGCATGCGGGAAGAGGCGCTTGCAGGGCTTTGATTGCCCGTATAAAACTATTGGCAGCCAGTCCTCTTTATAACGGGAACAGCGATATAGTTGCGGGAACAAACGTCCCTGCCGAGTTGGTCGGATATCCCGGGTACAGCAAGAAACGATGGGAAGAAGCGATGAATGCCGCGAACGATGTAATCTCCCTGGGGCAGTACAGTTTGTATGTATTACACACAGATCCTTTCAATAACAATAATCCCGATTCCGGACATGGTTTCTATGCTTTGTTCCAATCATTAAAAGATGAATATAAGCCCTCATCTCTCGCTGAATCTATACTCGATGATCGTAGTCTTGGGCGAGTAGCGAGAGAAAGCTGGTTTCAGCCTCCATCCCGTGGTGCTGCAAAAAGCGGATTTATCTATCAAAATCTGGTAGATGCATTCCCGATGAAAAACGGAAAGCCGATCAGCGATCCTGCGTCAGGATATGATCCTAATAATCCATATGCAAACCGCGACCCGAGGTTCAATAACACTGTGGCCCACGACCAGACAATGATTGCGTTAGCACCGAATAATAACCCTGATCCAATAAACGTGTACCGCAAAGCCGACGGTTCTTCCAGTGGTAAAGATGCTGTACATCAGGGCACGCCTACCGGCTATTATATCAACAAAATGGTCAGTCGTCATTTGGCGGCCAACGCTGTACATGGCGAAAATGAGGCAACTCCGATCTTACGCTTCGCCGAAATTTACATGGCCTATGCCGAAGCAATGAACGAATATGAGATAGGTGATGGCAACGGATCTCAACTAGTATCGCCAGCAGACAAAACATACGAAATATTAAAAGCGATTAGGGCACGCGGAGGAATAGAGGCCGGTACAGACGGTATGTACGGATTAAAACCGGATATGACACGCCTGGAAATGCGTCAGGCCATACGCGATGAAAGACGTATCGAATTTGCTATAGAAGGCCACCGTTTCTTTGATGTAAGGCGCTGGAAAATAGCTGAACAAACAGACAGCCAGATGATGACGGGTATGGAAGTCAGGCTGACACCTGAGGGTGGCAAGTCATATACGCGTTTCAATGTACGGCAGCGTATTTTCAGAAAGGCGATGTATTTCTGGCCTATCCCGTATGCGGAAACATCCAAGTCTCCGAACCTGATCCAAAACCCTAATTATTAAGATTAACCTTTTTTCTAACTCTGTAAACAAAGATTCATTATGAGAAGATTAAATACAAAAATGATGTTTATGCTTTGTATTATGGTATACTCTTTCCTTTCCTGCGATAAATTTAAAGATTCGAACGGTTACGACATCGAGGAACCTGTTAAAAACCTTGCCGGTTCATGGTATATTACCAAGGCCGTAAGGAATGGAATAGATATAACCAAAGCTATGGATTTCAGTGCTTTCAGGATTACCTTCAATGACGATAATACGTATACCATTGATAATTACCTTCCATTTTTGGTTCGCCAGGACGGGACATGGAATGTAAACGACCCTCAGTATCCCACACAACTGTTGTTTAAGGAAGGAACTTCTACCGGATCCAATATTTCTCTTTTCGACTATCAGACAGTGAAAGGAGAACGGCAGATAACCCTTTCATTCTCGCCGGGATGTCAGAGCAATGTATATTCCTATGTATTGGAGCGGGCGTCTAATAAATAAAACAGAACACCATGAAAACAAAACCGAAAAATAAAATATTGATATATAAAATATTAGGGTGTATGATCTGTCTTGTCGCATTTATTTCCTGTGGCATAGAATGGTTCACAGACCATGGGAGTAAATTTGATGACGAATATAAGGATAACAACTCTCCAATCATTTATAAGACAAATTCCGTAAAGGCAGGTGAATATGCCGAATTTGTCATGTATATAAAATGCGGGTCGAACATAGACGGTGGCCGGACAGAAAAACTGATAATCGCCGTTAATGTTCCTAAAGTGTGGACAGATGCCAAAAATGCTATAGTAACATGGGAAGGTACCGGCAATGGTAAAAATCTGGAGGGAGAACATAAGATGTCGCCGATCCCTGATGGAACTTCCCCTGTGAGTAAGCCGGGTCTGACTTGGGATCAAGCACTCCTTAACAAATTCGGTGGAGAAAATCCGAATGTACTGGACGATACCCAATGGGTGGCATTTGTGTCTGATGCTGCGGGGACTATAGATAACGGAGGCAATGCGTATGACCTGTATGTAAAAATAAAGATAAAAATGAAAACCGGTCCCGATAACCTGAGGGCGAAAATAGGATTCTTCGCTAATTATGAATCTGACGGACTGAGCGAGTATAGTTCAGGAAACAATCAGGTAGGGCCGGATCATTGGAAAGTGATGTGGGGCGACTGTTTTGAAGTGACGGACGGTGAAGGCGTCGAACCGATAGACTTCTGCCAGTATCATTTCTATCAGGTAACTCCGGGCAATGCTGCACATAATGATATTCTTACGTTCAGGTATATCGGCGATTATTACAACAACCAGTTGATAAATGAAAGTAATATCTACCTGAATGCCAAGGCTCACACTGCAAATGGTAATACATATACAGTAGACGAAATATCCGACAAAACAAAACTACTGAAAGATTCCAGATGGGGAGTAATGTGGAGTGCGACACTGTGGCCTGAAGGCTTTTTCGGCGTGCCAGCCAACGAGACTATCACTCATATCGAATATTATTTTACAAATGCGGACGGTTCTCTATTTGTCGACAAATATGACGACGAACAAGCAGGAAAAGATGATCCGGCCGGAGACGACGATCATTCGACAAGGGAGAAAAAGCCGTTTGTTTACAATTTCGTTTGTAAATGAGATCAATGTATAAATTTTTATAATTAAAACCGGAATTTATGTATAATTCAATATATAAAAAGATGAGTAAGAGCTGTTACTTCTTGCTTATGATCGTATGGTGGTTGTTGTCAGGATACGGGACCGCTTATGCCCAGGAGAAGGCGGCTAACGGCGCATCCGGCTTTTCGGGTGTGGTTGTCGACCAGTACGGGAGACCGGTACAAGGCGTGGAAATAGCAATTAAAGCAGGCAGTTACAAGGCAATAAGCGATGAAGCAGGAACGTTTGGCATTGATGCTGTTATTGGAAATACGCTTGTTCTCACACATCCCGATTATTTAGTAAAAGAAATCAGAATTCCCAAGGACATCAAAAAGGGAACAGTATTTAAAGTAGATATAAAAGATAAGAAGCTAAAAAATCCTGCTAAGCTGGATATCCCTTACGGAAAAACGGTAGACAAGGAAACTTATCTGGGTGCGGCATCGACCATTTATACAGATGAAATAGCCCCTGCATTGTCTGCTAATATACTGGGCGCATTATCAGGCAGGTTGCCCGGCCTGTATATTTCCCAGGGTAGAGGATACAGAAATACTTTTACCAACCAGAGTACAGTTAACAATGCTTTTCTGGGCGGTCAGGCCGATGATTCCAGAGTAGGATATAACGACAATACGCAGTACGGTTTCTCATTACGTGGAGCTTTTTCGCCGGTAGTGGTTGTCGACGGATTTCAAAGCGAACTGTTCAACATCGATGTGGAAAGCATCGAATCGGTTTCGGTACAGAAAGACGCCTTGTCTTCCATGTTTCTGGGAGGAAGAAGTTCGCGCGGGGTAATGTATATTACTACTAAAAAACCGGTAGAAGAAGGGTTTAAGATATCATTCACCGGCAGGTATGGCATACAGGAACCCATAAAGACGCCCAAGCCGCTTCCGGCCTATCAATGGGCGTACCTGCTGAATGAGGCTCTGGTCAACGATGGTAAAAACGGAGTATATACAGCCAGTAACATAGAGTCGTTCCGCTACGGGAAAGACCCGATAGCATACCCTGACGTAAACTGGTACGATCAGGTACTGAAGAACAACTCCGATATCCAATCCTACAACCTGAATGCAACCGGAGGAAATAAAACAGCCCAGTACTTCGTCAGTTTGGGATACTTCACAGAAAACGGGCTGTTTCGCGAAAACGCGCAGAACGCCTACAATACCAACCTATCATACGACCGGTACATGGTAACTTCCAAGATTAACGTAAATGTTTTACCGGGACTCAAAATGGGAGCCACCGTTATAGGGCGTATCGAGGAGGGCAACCAGCCGGGAGCAGGTACAAGTAGCATTATGAGCGATATATACACACTTCCGGGAAGCGTATATCCGGTTTACAATCCCGACGGCTCCTATGGCGGGAACAACAGCTACCAGAATAATCTGATGGCGAAAACTATCGGTTCGGGTTATATAAAAGATCATATGCGCGACGGATATGGCAATATTGTTATCGATCACGACATGGCATGGCTTGCCGAAGGCTTATCGGCGCGTATGGTAGGAAGTGTTGTTTCGCAAAGCCGCAATGCCTTGGACCGCAGCAAGCAGGAACCTGTCTATCTTCGTTCTCTGAATCCCGATGGATCGCTGAGAGGCTATGAACGCTTTGGGAGTATAGTCCCGCAAAAGAATAGTTTCATTGGTGTATCAAACTTTCAGTATATGTATGGGCAGGTTGCACTGGACTATAAAAAAGTGATAAATAAATCGCATACGATAGAAGGAAATGTATTTGCTGATGTAAAAGAGGTTTTGGACAATTATCAGTTGCCTGAAAAACCTGCAAATCTTAATGCAGAAGCCAAATACGACTATCAGCAGAAATATTTCGCCCAAGCGGCCGTTTCCAGAAGCTACCTGAACAGGTATGCGCCGGGTAAAAGATGGGGGACGTTTTACGCTTTCGGCTTAGGATGGGATATCAGTAAGGAAGCATTTATGCAATCCATCGACTGGGTAAATAAACTAAAGCTACGTGCGGTGTTCGGACAAACGGGAAACAGTATCGGACGCGACAATTATTATACATGGAGACAACAGTATGAAAGTAATGCCGTTACTGTTGCGGGTACAGGAGCTTATTATCCGCAGGGATCGAACTATACGGGCTTGTATGAAAATGTTGCAGTCGGGCTTATCGAAACAAATCTCAGCTTGTCGAATCCGAACCTGACATGGGAGAGAGCCAATAAACTGAATCTGGGGCTCGATGCCAACCTGTTCGACAACAAACTATGGATTACAGCTGATTTATACAGCGACAAACATTTCGATCTTTTGATGACCAGAGGGAAAAGTATAGAGCTCATCGGTTTGAACTATCCTACTGAAAATATAGGGAAAGTCCGGTATCAGGGTGCCGATCTATCAGTAACTTATCAGGATCACATCGGGAATTTCAATTATTATGTGACCGGAAACTGGAGCATAAATCAATCGAAGATTTTATTTATGGATGAACAAAATGTTCCCGAAGAATACATGCGCAGGACAGGCAATCCGGCCGGAACCCGCTATGGGCTTATTGCCGAAGGATTTTTCCAGACAAGGGACGAGGTGGCAAACAGCCCGGTTATTTCCGGTTATAATATCGTCCCGGGCGATCTTAAATATAAGGATATGAATGGAGACGGAGTAATCAACGAATATGACCAGACTGCAATAGGCGGCAATAAACCGCTCTGCTTTTTCGGTCTGAACTTTGGATTCGAATACAAGGGACTTGAGTTGTCAGCTTTATTTCAAGGCGCTTACAACCGTGAAATTTATTTTCCGGATGCAGGCTGGGAATATGCAACAGGATTCATAGCATGGGGTAATACCTACAGTCAGGCATATGAACATGTACTGAACCGCTGGACTCCCGAAACGGCCGAAACGGCTCTGTTCCCAAGGCTTTCCACAAGCCCGAATTACAATGTTGCTCCTAATGGCATGAATAATTCATTCTGGTTGAAATCAGGAAATTACATACGGTTGAAAAACCTGAATATAGCCTATACCCTCCCCGATTCATTTTCGCGGAATTATCTTGGCGGAGTGAAAGTAAAGGTATTCGTCGGTGGTCAGAATTTATGGACACAAGCTGCTTTCGATCTGGTTGACCCTGAAGTTGTAGATTTCAGGAACTATCCGGCGCTACGTGGCTTCAACACAGGGATCAACATCAAATTTTAGCATTCTCTAAAAAATGAAAGACATGAAAAATAAATTATATATCATACTGATAGGCCTGTTCTGCACGTTGTGGTCATGCAACGACTATGAAGATGTTCCTGTGGAAAAGCATACGCTTGAGTATGTGTTCTCAACTACAGATTCACTGGGTGTAGATGCAAAAAGGTATTTAAACAACATTTACAGTGTTTTGCGATACGGACACAATGGCATTGACGGAGACTATCTGGATGCAGCTTCGGACGATGCTGTCACATCGGTCAATTCGGAAAATCAAATCTATCAATTGCAGGTCGGCCGTTATTCACCTTTTGTACGCCTTACTGACATGGGATGGGCTAATTATTACAGGGGCATTCGCTGGTCGAATACATTCATTAAAAATATAGACGTGGTTCCATTCATGCAAACATATAACAATCACGCCGGTACTAAAATACCTCTTAACAGAGCACTGAAGGCCGAGGCTCGTTTCTTCAAAGCATTTTATTATTTCGAACTTGTAAAACGCTATGGTGGTGTGCCTTTGGTTGGTGACATACCTTACGAATTAGGAGAACCGATGGAGTTTCCGCGAAATACATTCGACGAATGTATAGAGTATATCGTAAATGAGCTCGACAATATCAAAGACAGCCTGCGTTCGGTTCCTATCGCCAATGTCGGGGCAGACGGCCATGTGGTGACATCGGGAGCGGCTATGGCTCTCAAAACAAGGGTATTGTTATATGCCGCAAGTCCATTGTTTAACGAATCTCCGATCGAAGCCGGAAATCCGTATGTAGGTTATGATAAATATGATCCTGCCCGCTGGAAAAGAGCAGCGGATGCAGCGGAGAATTTCATCAAGGACTGGGGTCCTGGAGGAAATTATGGGGGATATGCTTTAATGAATGATTTCAGGGATGTATTCCTTTATTATTACGGCCCGTCTACAAATGAAGTCATATTCCATGTACAGGTACAGGATGGTCAGAAAAAAAGAGATGTGGAAGTAAATAACGGGCCGATAGGATTTTCCAGTGAAGCCAAAGGCAACGGACGCACCAGTCCTACACAAAATCTGGTGGATGCTTTCCCTATGAAGGACGGAAAACCAATAAGCGACGTGAGTTCAAAATATACATATTCGGAACAATCGATGTACGACAACCGCGATCCCCGCCTCGATTACACAGTATTACATAACGGTTCACGCTGGCTTAGTTCGGTGCTGGCCACATACATAGGCGGACGAAATAATCCGGGCGGAACTACCGAAGCCACGACAAAAACCAGCTATTACCTTCGTAAATTTATGGGTAAATACGAAGATAAGGAGAAATATGAAGAGACTCTCCGCAACTGGGTTCTATTCCGCTACGCAGAAATATTACTAAATTATGCGGAAGCCAAAAACGAATATGACCTTGCTTCTTCGAAAACAACAGCCGACGCCAAAGTGATCGAATATATCAGGGAAATAAGAAAAAGAGCCGGAATTGACGGTGACGATGATACTTATGGCATAGCCGGTAACACAACCTGCGTAGCGATGAGGGAACTTATCCGTAACGAAAGAAGAATTGAAATGGCATTTGAGGAGCAACGCTTCTGGGATATACGACGTTGGAAAATAGCCGAAGATATTTTCAACCGGCCACTAAGAGGATTAGCACTGGTGATGAGGACAGGGAATATACAGATTGAACATATTGATGTTCTGAATGCAAAATTCGATCCGAAAAGATACCTATATCCTATACCATACAGCGAAGTAAACAAAAACAGTAACATGGTTCAAAACCCTGGATGGTAACAAAGCTATGTTTATCAATTCTTTAACAATCGATTGATATGAAAAGACTAACTTTATTATTTATAAGCATACAAATCTTTGCCTTTGCTTTCGGGCAACAACAGTTCCAACTGAAAGGCAAGGTGTCATCAACTGACGGGGAACTCCTGACCGGAGTGAGCGTCACTGTTGATGGAACGACAAACGGCACGATGACAGATTCTGATGGTAATTATACATTAACAGTAAAACCCGGAGATCAGGTAACATTCTCTTTTATCAGTTTCGCAAAGCAATCTGTCAAAATAACTAATCAGAAGATTCTGGATATTGTACTCCATTCCGATCAGACAGCATTAGACGAAGTTGTGGTTGTCGGTTATGGTAAAGTGAAAAAAATCACATTGACCGGAGCTGTAAGCGCTATGTCGGCCGAAGAAATACGAACGGTCCCCACATCCAGTGTGCAAAATGCGTTGGCGGGAAAACTACCCGGATTCTTTTCTCAACAGCGTTCGGGACAGCCCGGTAAAGACGCCTCCGATTTCTTTATCAGGGGAGTCAGTTCCCTGAACGAGGAGGGTAATCAACCGCTGATCATTGTAGACGATGTTCAATATACATACGACCAGCTGCAACAGATCAATGTGAACGAAATAGAAAGCATTTCGATTCTGAAAGATGCTTCTACTACGGCTATCTATGGTATTAAGGGTGCTAACGGCGTTTTGGTGGTAAAAACCCGCCGTGGCGAAGAAGGACGCCCCCGTATAAATGTACGGCTCGAAGGTGGTTTGACTATGCCCATACGTACACCCAAATTTCTGAACGCTTATGAAGCGGCATCGCTTACAAACGAGGCTTTTGGAAATGATGGATTGGAAAGCAGCAAGCCGTTTACCGCTGCCGATTTGGAGCATTTCAGGCTGGGAGACGATCCTTATGGCCATCCTGATGTGAACTGGTATAAAGAGATTTTTAAAGACATAGCCAGTCAGCAGAATGCAAACGTGGATATTTCGGGTGGTACTAAAAGGCTGAGATATTTTGTTACGGGTGGATTCTTCTCCCAAAATGGTTTGACACGCAATTTCGAAGACCCGTACGGCGAAGTGAACACTGATTACTTCTACCGCAGGTTTAATTTCCGCTCCAATCTGGATTTCGATGTCACTTCTACTACCAAAGTCCGTCTCGATATGTCGTCCCGTTTTATGAATATCAATGAGCCAAACGGCTTAAATGCCGTAGGGGAAATCTATAACTTCAAGAATATGACCCCGTTTTCGGCTCCATTGAAAAACCCCAACGGAACCTACGCTTATCATAATTACTTCTTTCCCGACAGTAAAGACCCTACTTTGAATGCACGTCTGGCAAATGAAGGTTACAGCCGCACAAGGAGATTCGATTCCAATATACTATTCGACGTATCCCAGAATATGGACTTTGTTACCAAAGGGCTTTCCGGCATGTTACGCGTAGCATATTCCAGTATAGATGAAAATTCCAGAAGGATGTGGCGGGCTAAGGATATGTATCCTACCTATCATTATACTCCTTCGGGGAACGGAGGTACATATACAATCAACCCTACGGTGAACTCCTATGCTTACGAGAAGTATGTATCAGGCGCCGGTATCAATAAGGCTATAAGGGATTTGAATATACAGACATTCATCAATTACGAACGGACCTTTAACGAAGACCATAATATCAACGGAATGTTGTTGTACAACAGGCAAAGCCGTACAAGGGACTGGGAAAACGTGCCTTTTTTCAGCCAGCCTGACGTTCCTGCAAAATTTGTCGGATATACGGGCCAGATCAAATATAACTACAAGAACCGGTATCTGTTCGACCTGAACACGGCCTATAACGGGACCGACCGATTTAGTAGGAACAAGCGTTTCGGCTGGTTCCCCTCTGTCGCGGCAGGATGGAATATCGGCGAAGAACCATTTTTTCAGGAGAAATTCGGCAGCAAGGTCGATATGCTGAAAATCAGGGCCTCGTATGGTTTGGTAGGATCAGACGTAGCATCGGGTGGCCGTTACCTTTATAAGCAGTATTATGAGCAAGGAGGCGGATATAGTTTTGGCGAAAATTATAATAATAGAATATCTTCATATAAGGAAGGCTCATTGGCAGATGAATCGGTTACATGGGAAAAAGCCCGTAAATTCGACGTCGGCATAGATGCCAGCCTGTTCAATAATAAGGTATCCTTCACGATAGACTATTTTTATGATTTCCGCTATGACCAGTTGGTAGAGAGAAGTGATGTGTCTCTGGTCTTTGGTTTGGGTTCGGCCCGCAAAAATATAGGAGAAACCACTAATCAGGGTTTCGACGGGCAAATCGGTTATACTGACAAATTCGGAGATTTTAGTTTTAATACTAACCTGGTGTTTTCCTATGCAAAGAATAAAGTGAAGTACAAAGCCGAGGCTCAGCAAAGATATCCCTGGCTGGCCGAAACAGGCAAACCTATCGGTCAACCATTCGGTTATACATGGCTTGGATATTACACACAACAGGATATAGATGAAATCAACGCGGGTAATCCGAATAAGATTCCCGTGCCTTCAGTTCCTGTATCGGCAGGCGACCTTAAATATCTGGATATGAATGACGATGGCGCTATCGATGACTTCGACAAAAGCGCTATCGGTAAACCTAACCTGCCGACAACCACACTTGGATTTACGATAGGCGGATCATATAAGGGTTTTTCACTGAACCTGTTGTTCCAGGGATCATTTGATTATAGTTTCAGTGTCGTAGGAACGGGCATAGAATCTTTCAAAAGCCAGTTTCAGCCCATCCACTTGAAACGCTGGACACAGGAGAGATATGATAACGGTGAGGTAATCGATTTTCCGCGCCTGACAACGAACCCTTCGACCGTAAGCAGTAGTGAAGCATACATGTCGGACTTCTGGCTGGTAAACGCATGGTATATCCGTCTAAAAACGATTGACCTGGGCTATGAACTACCTAAGAGTGTATTGCCTAAAGGGATATATAGCACACGCTTCTATATGAATGCTTATAACCTGTTCACTAAAACGAACTATGATAAATATCAGCAGGACCCTGAAATAAAGACGAACTCGGCAGGTGACGCATATATGAATCAGCGGGTGGTAAACTTCGGCGTGCAGATGTCGTTCTAAAAAAATCATTGTAGCAGGGTTATCTACCGTATATATGAATGATAACCCTGTATACTATTACGATACACATTCATGACCTTTATTTATAATGCATATGAAAAGATTTTATGAATTTTTCAAAACTTCGCAGAGGTTATACATATTCGTCCTGTCATTATTCGTTATCAGCTTTATACTATATGGCTGTTTCAGATTGAGATCGCTGAACCATCCCACAACGGCGGAGACCAACAGTTATTTTGACGTGACCTTTGTCTGCGAACATACCAATCCGACCAAAACAGAAGGAAGAGGTTATTTCGGCGCGCTTTTGCCTGAAGGATGGAGAGCGCAGGATTATACCGAATATACCGTACATTTTCCTAATCCCGATGAAAATATATACGGGCGCCTCGCTTTCGACCAATATTATACGGATGCTTTAAATACCGCTTTTCCGGCTCCTGCGGGTTATTATTGGTGGGGCGGCCGTTCAATCGATATACTTGAACTTTTGCATAGCGACAATAATAAAAGCGATGATTTTACTTTTACATTCCGCATATTTACAGATAATCAGACCGGGAATTTTAGCCTTAGATACGTGGTGGGCACCGATGGCAACGATGAAAATCCGGCCGGAAACGGGAAGTATATCGATGAAACGCGGACAATCTCTATTACACAAGGTAGCGAATATCCGATGCAGAAGACTCCGAACTGGGTACTTTTGCCAAACAGAGGTGAAGATGCCAATGTACAGGTTTATTCCGATAAGGATTACGACGGATTCTTCACTCGCTGGCACGGATGGACAGGCGGCGACATTGGCCGGTCTGAGCCGCTGGGCGACGGGCGGAGTATTTGGGTATGGGGCGACTCCCATACAGGTACTGTACTTTCCGGCCGCACCAGAGTAGGAAATAAAGGAGATAACCAATTCGAACGCAACTTCGTCATGGTTCAGGACGGTGAGGATTTTAGCGCTTTCAGGCTATTGAATGACGGCTCGCCGGGTGGCAACCCTCCGGTAAAGGAAGTACTGATACCTACCGATGACAATGGAAACCCTTTGAACAAGAACAGTGTATGGTACTGGCCTGCGGGAAGTTCTGTTTACTATCGCAATGGCGTTCCTGAACTTCAGATGATTCTCAGCCGTGTGCAAAACGATGGCTCGGGAGGAATGTGGGGTATGGTGGGTGTGTCGGCTGACGTTGCCGTATTCTCCCTGCCCGATCTTAAGTTGAAGGAGATAAAAAAATATAAGCATATGACCCGGAGCCTTGCAAAAGGCGATAGCAAATTCGGGCTGGATTTCGGAGGATATGTATTCAAAGACGATGACGAAACTGTGTATATATACGGTTATGCCGATATTGAAGGTATCTGTACACGGTATGGCCTTGTAGCCCGTGTTACGAATGGAGACCTTACGGGGGACTGGGAATTTTATAATGCCAGGACAAAAGAATGGTCTACCGATACGTCATGGCAAAATGACCTTGCCAATTGGGAAGGTGCTACTATAGTGCAAGACCCTGTGTTTGTATTTAAAGATGCCGGGAAATATTATGGGATTGCCCAGCCGGGAAAGTGTTTTAGCGATGAAATCGTACTTTATGAGGCCGAGACTCCTTATGGGCCATTCACAAACAGGAAAATAATAGCGAAATTACCGGCCGAAATAAGCACGGAGAACTCATTTTTCTGTTCATTATTGGCCGTTCATCCGCAGCATTCCAAAAACGGGGAAATATTCTTTTCCGTTTCCAAAAACTTTCAGGACGACAAGCCGTGGTATGCAACCGGAAATGCCGACACATACCTGCCATACTTCTTCCGGGTGAAAGACTGGCGTGACAAATTAAGCATTGCGAATCAGGATGCTACCGACAATAAGGGCATTCTTACCGCCCAATACGAAAGCGATATGGAAAATGCGACAGATAATGATGCTGCGACTATCTATTCGGTCAATGCAGGAAAAGCCTGGATTGAATACGAATCTCCGTCTCCGGTTAATTTAAGGCGCTATACAATCACTTCTGCGCCGGATTCTCCCGACAAAGACGACAAAGACCCTCTGCATTGGAAGCTATTGGGTTCGAATGACGGAACATCATGGACTGTACTCGACGAGCGTTATTATGCCGAGTTTGAGCACCGCTCCCAAACCGTGAATTATAATGTGCCTGTCGATGGCAATTATACTCATTTCCGCCTCGATGTTCTGGCATCGAAGGGAGGAACAGGATTACAAATAGCCGAATGGCAGCTTTTAGGTAAATTCGAATATGAGTATGGTACTGTCGCCGAATTGGAAAGCGTGACCGTAGATGGTAACCCTGTGGCTGTACAAGATGTTATGGCTATAGATCTGCCGGCTTCAAGCGGAAGCGGTTTTACAGTTAATTTAGCAACCGTCGACAAAGGAACAATAGATGGTAAGGCAAGTAAATATACATTTTCTGCCGAACTGGACAGGCCTGATATCAAAAAATATAACATAAAAGTCATATCGGAAGACGGAAAAGCCCAAAAGGACTATACGTTAATTTTCAACAAGCGTTTTGCCTTTGACGACCTTATTAAAGTGAAATGGAACAATACCCTTATGTTGTATCTTAACAAATTGAAAGATTACGATATAACGGGTTACCAGTGGTACCTCGACGGAAGCCCGGTTGCAGGCGCCACGGGAACCAGCTATGTAGCTGGTTCAAAGAAGAACGACCTGTTGAGCCAGACATCAGCTTATCACATTGTATTGAAAACCCCTGACGGAGATTTACGTTCCGAAGCAGAACGGATAACGCTGAAGAGTACGGGTATAATCACTCATCCGAATCCTGTAAAATCAGGCGAAGAAGTGACTGTAGATGCGGATGTTGATGAAGATTTACTCCGGAATGCAACGATTGAAGTCTACAACATTTATGGTAACAAACTCAGTGCTGTTAAAGCTCAGGGACGTTCAACCAAGGTAAGTATGCCGTTTACATCCGGTATATATATGGTTCGGTTCAAGGCAAAAAATGATTTTGAAAAAACGCTGAAGGTTGTTGTTAAATAGGAATGTCTTAGTTAAACGTATATTAATTAAATGATTATGAGAAAAACAATAATAAAAGGCCTTACAGCCGTTTTCATTTTATTTACTTCGGCTACTGTTCTTTCGGCTCAGGGAAACAAGTCTGAGGTTTCGGTATTTGTAGCGGGAGGGTTGTCGACGCTGGATTATGAAGCGGCTTTTGGCAACCATAAGAATGGTGCCGGAGGTAACCTTGGGATAGGCTATACCTATTTCATTTCCGAAAATTTCGGATTGAATACAGGGGCTGAGTTCTCCCTATATCAGGCTGAGTTGACTAAAGATAAGTTTAATAATGTGTCCCGGTCTCTGGTTGACGCATCGGATGGAGAATTGTATGATTTTTATTCTTCGGTGAAGGGTTATAAGGAAAAACAAAATGTGACATATCTGAATATCCCGCTAATGGCGCAGTTCCAATCAGGGGAAAAGAACAAGCTGTATGCGCAGGCAGGAGTTAAATTGGGCATTCCCGTGAAAGGGAAATACAAATCTTCGGCTTCCGAAATGGTAAATAAAGGATTCTTTCATGATACTGAAAACTGGGGTGAAACTCAGGAATTTATGGGCTTCGGAACGTTTACAAATTATTCGAATAATGAAGATATCAGGCTAAGGGTCGTTTGCTTTTTCAGTGCCGATCTGGGTATGAAGTGGGCTTTGTCGGATAAGCTGTTTTTATATACGGGCGCATATCTCGATTACGGATTGAATGATATCGTGAAAGACAGCCGCAATCAGAACTTTATCAAGTTTAGGGATACATCCGAAGGATTGGTTACATTGAATAGCAGCGTCCTTAATTCATCGATCGGCTATGGTAGCAATACACTTACCCAAACGTTGAGTGACAGGGTGATACCTGTCAGTATCGGGCTAAAAGTCAGATTGGCTTTAGGGTTATAAATTATAATTATCCGCAAAGTCCGGATATAAGAATGTTTAATATTCGGACCTTGCGGATTCAATAATCATATATATGAAAAAAATTAACTTTATATTCTGGGTTCTTTTATTATCCGCTACAACCGCCAATGCGCAGTTAAAAGACCTTGTGCAATATGTAAATACGCTTCAGGGAACCGATTCCAATTTCGGGCTTAGTTACGGTAATACATATCCTACAACGGCTATGCCTTTCGGGATGCATACATGGGCAGCTCAGACAAACAGGAACGGAGAAGGGTTCAAATATATGTATGCCGATAATAAAATCCGAGGATTCCAGCAGGCCCATCAATGTAGTCCGTGGGTGAGTGACTATGCTGTTTATTCCTTGATGCCGATGGTTGGCGAATTGATTGTTAATCAAGATAAGAGAGCCGCGAAGTTCAGCCACGATAACGAAATCGGCAACCCGCATTATTATAAAGTTACATTTGACAATGGTATTACTACCGAAATGGCGCCTACAACGCGCGGGGTACATATCCGCTTCTCATTCCCTGAAAACGGGGACGCTTATTTGGTACTCGACGGATATACCAATATGAGCGAAGTAAAAATAGATCCGCAGAAAAGACAGATTAAAGGCTGGGTAAATAACCAGCGTTTTGTAAATCATCCGGAAAACTTCCGTAATTATTTTATAATACAATTCGATAAGCCTTTTGAGGCATATGGTACATGGGAGAATGAGAAAGACAAAATTTTCCCTGACGAATTGCATCGCGACGACAAAGGTGCGGGTGCATACATTAAATTCAAAAAAGGAACAACAGTACAACTAAAAGCTGCTTCATCATATATAAGCCCCGAACAGGCATTGCTCACATTAAACAGGGAATTAGGCAACGATGAGAATCTGGAAGTAACAAAGGCCCGGGGGGCAGAAACCTGGAACAAATTACTGAGCAAGGTAATTGTAGAAGGAGAAACGGATGAGCAAATAAGAACTTTTTATTCGTGCCTTTTCCGTGCGAATCTTTTTTCGCGCAAGTTTTACGAACGTAACGAAAATAACGAACCTTATTATTATAGTCCTTACGACGGGAAGATTTATAGCGGTTATATGTATACCGATAACGGATTCTGGGATACATTCCGTACACAATTCCCTCTGACTAACATTCTTCACCCTACTATGCAGGGACAATATATGAATGCCTTACTCGATGCGCATGACCAGTGCGGCTGGTTGCCTTCATGGTCACAACCCGGCGAAACAGGCGGTATGATCGGTAACCATGCAATCTCGCTTCTTGCCGATGCATGGGCAAAAGGTATCCGCACATTCGATCCCGGACGGGCTTTGAAAGCCTATGCGCACGAAGCGATGAACAAAGGCCCGTGGGGCGGTGCTAACGGACGTATTTTCTGGAAAGAATATTTCCAGCTGGGTTATGTCCCATACCCGGAATCGTCCGGTTCTACTGCACAGACGCTTGAGTATGCTTACGATGACTGGTGCGGTTATGAACTGGCAAGAATGACAGGAAACCGTTTCTATATGGATGTTTTTGAAAGGCAGATGTATAATTACCGCAATGTATTTGACCCGACCGTGGGATTTATGAGAGGAAAAGATAAAGACGGAAAATGGCAGGAACCATTCGATCCGTTTGTCTGGGGAGGTCCTTATTGTGAAGGCAACGCGTGGCATTATACATGGTCTGTTTTCCATGATGTACAAGGCCTGATCGATATGTTTGGAGGTCCCGATAAAATGACGGCGAAGATGGATTCGGTATTCACCGTTCCTAATATTATCAAACCCGGCACTTATGGCGGTGTAATCCACGAAATGAGAGAAATGGAACTAGCCGGCATGGGACAATATGCACAAGGTAACCAGCCTATCCAGCATATGATTTATATGTATTCGTATGCGGGGCAGCCATGGAAAACCCAATACTGGGCACGCCGTATAATGAATGATCTGTATAATCATACGGAGAGAGGTTATCCGGGCGACGAAGATCAGGGAGGCATGGCGTCATGGTATGTTCTTAGCGCTTTGGGGATTTATGCCGTTTGTCCCGGAACGGATGAATATGTATTGGGTAGTCCGTTATTCAAAAAGGCGACTATTACGATGGAAGACGGTAAAAAATTTGTAATCGAGGCAAGCAGCAACAGTAAAGATAATGTATATGTACAGTCTGTTACATTGAATGGCAGCCCGTTGAGCAAGAACTATATCACTTACAAAGACATCGTAAACGGAGGAACAATCAAATATGAGATGGGAAGTCAGCCGAACAAGAGCAGAGGTACGGGTAAAGACGCGGTTCCATTCTCTCTTTCAAAAAAATAAACCGGACTTGTCATCAAATCATTGTATATCTTATATATAATCCTTAAAAACAAGAAAAATTATGCAAAAGAAAAAATGTTTAATTTTCACAATCATATCTTTCCTGTTTGTTGCAATCAGTTGCAGTCTGAATGCCTCTATAACAGTATATGACCTGAAGTGTGAAAATCTTACAAATCCTGATGCGATAGATAATACATCGCCGCATTTCAGTTGGAAGATAAAATATACCAAAGGAGCCATGCAACAACAGTATTATGAAATACAGGTTGCCTCCGACAGTATGTCTTTGCTCGGAAACAAGGCTGACTTATGGAATTCCGGCAAGCAAAAATCGGCCTCTTCCGTAATGGTCCCATACAAAGGTAAGGGATTGGCGTCGCGTTCACTATGCTACTGGCGGGTTCGTGTATGGAACAGTAAGAATGAAGTTTCCGGATGGAGTGGAATCAACAGATTCGGAGTAGGTATAATAGATAAGGAAGATGCACGGGGTAGTTATATAGGTCTATCGCCGGCGGCGGGGAATGTACAAAGTCCGATTCTAAGAAAGAGTTTCAATGTCAATAGTATCAATACATCGTTTTTGCATGTCAACGCATTGGGATACTATGAGGTATATATCAACGGCCGGAAGGTGGGCGACGATGTACTTTCTCCTGCAGTATCGCAGTTGAATAAAAGGTCTTTGATCGTTACATACGATGTGACCCCTTACCTGAAAGAAGGTAAAAACGAACTGGTCTTGTGGCTTGCCAAAGGATGGTACCGGAAAAACACATTCGATGCCGTATATGACGGGCCTTTGGTGAAGGCTCAGCTGGATATCAAAGAGAATGGCGGATGGAATACCTTGATTGCGACTGACAGCTCCTGGAGAGGCAGGCACGGAGGATATGTAGAGACTGGTATATGGCAGGCACTCCGGTTTGCAGGTGAAAAGCTGGACGGAAGAGTACTTCCTAAAGATTTGAACTCCACAACCCTCGACCAGATGAGCTGGTACCCTGTCGTGGAAATCGCCGTTCCGGAACATAAAGCCACGCCCGTAATGACGGAGCCTGACAAAATACAGGAAACCTTAATACCTCAAAATATTAAACAGTTGAGTGATAATGCCTGGCTGGTAGATATGGGTAAAGTGCTGAATGGCTGGTTTAAAATCCGTCTGCCCCGGCTTAGCGAAGGCCAGGAGGTTTTGATGGAGTACACTGATTTTATGGATAAGGAAGGTAAATTCGATGATCAGGGACAAAGTGATATTTATGTCGGGGTAGGCAACGGTACGGATATATTTTGTAATAAATTTCATAGTCATGCTTTCCGTTATATCCGGATATCCAATCTTACGGTCAGACCGGATAAGGAAGATATAAAAGCATATCTCATCCATACCGGTTACCGTCAGGCATCGACATTCGAATGTTCTGATCCTGAATTAAATGCCATACACAACATGATTCAATATACCATGAAATGCCTGGCATACAGCGGATATATGGTAGACTGTCCTCATCTCGAACGTGCCGGATACGGAGGCGACGGGAACTCTTCGACAGAAAGCCTCCAGACCATGTATAATGTTGCGCCCCTGTTTACCAACTGGCTGCAGGCATGGGACGACTCGATGCGCGAAGGCGGCAGCCTGCCCCATGTCGCCCCCAACCCGGGAGCCGGCGGCGGTGGTCCGTACTGGTGTGGCTTCATTATTATGGCTCCATGGCAGACATATCTGAATTATAATGATCCGAGATTGATAGAGAAGCATTACCCGGCCATGAAAGAGTGGCTCGGCTATGTGGAAAAATACACAGTGGACGGATTGCTGAAACGATGGCCGGATACTCCGTATCGTGACTGGTTTTTGGGAGACTGGCTGGCACCGATCGGTGTAGACTCAGGTAATGAGCTGTCTGTAAATCTGGTTAATAACTGTTTCGTAAGCGATTGTTTTTCCAAAATGGAAAAGATAGCGGGAATACTGGGTAAGCCCGGTGAAGCAAAAGAATTTGCCTCACGCAGGGATAAACTTAACCAACTGCTGCAAAAGACGTATTACAATAAAGATGAAAAGATGTATTCGACAGGTTCACAACTGGATATGTCTTATCCTATGCTGGTTGGGGTCACCCCTCCTACCCTGTACGACGATATCAAAGAGCGGCTGCTCTCCCTGACTGCAGAACGGCACAACAATCATATAGCCGTGGGACTGGTCGGGGTACCTATCCTTACCAAATGGGCAATCGAGAATAAAGCCGTCGATTTTATGTACACGATGCTGAAAAAGCATGATTATCCGGGTTATTTGCATATGATAGACAACGGGGCAACTACTACCTGGGAATACTGGAGCGGTGAACGCAGCAGGGTGCATAACTGCTACAATGGTATAGGAATGTGGTTCTATCAGGCTGTGGGAGGTATTCGTACCGATGAAGATAAACCCGGCTATCAGCATGTGATAATAGAACCGCAAATCCCTAGAGGCGTATCATGGGCAAAGACTACGAAAGAGTCGCCTTACGGTACTATTTCGGTAGACTGGAACCTGAATGCCGGTAAACTGACAATCACCGCCGTATTGCCTGTAGGCAGCACAGGGACTGTTATATTACCGCAGAGTGCGACAAATTGTAAGCTGAACGGAAAGACAGTTAAGACGAGAAATAACAGTGTTGCAATCGATAACGGATCTTATACTTTTGAAATACTATTGGCAAGCTAATAACGGGTTACAGGCTGGCGGGAACATAAATTTTGCAAAGTGACTGAAAACTTGTGACAGCCCGAAGGGCAAAGTAGCTTGCAGGAAAGATTAAGGATGTTGATTACACGGCATCCTTAATCTTTATCTAACAAATTAAAGACATTATATTCAGTGGAACTGTCATGAAAATAATTGTTTGATTTTTGGAAAATACTTTATCTATATAGTAAGCTATTAGTTAGCTGATAGTTCTTTGAAAGAATGAACGAGCCCCCTAAATCCCCCAAGGGGCAGGGCTGTTAAGTTCTGAATACTTATATCCTCTTTGTCATGTTGAGCGAAGTGAAACATCTCCTAAATAGAATGAGATCCTTCTTTCCACTCAGAAACAACGTTCGGTAGAGCGAAGCGGAGCCAATGACAGTAGAAAATAACAGAACAAAGCGGAGAACTTAACGGCCTTGCCCCAAGGGGGACTTACAGAGAGGAAAAAAGGAACAGATAAAAAATAGTGGAAAAAGTGTAACTTTTGTAACTTTTTTGAAATAGTTACGAGTTACTTCGCCCTTCGGGCAGTTACGGGTTACAAGGAAAAGAATTAGCTCCGCTGACCGTTGGTTCTCAATTTTTCATTCTTCATTCTTAATTGTATTTCGTGTTACCTTTGTTACTTTTTAACCATATATGGTTAATAAAAGTAAAAATTTGAGAATAAAAGAATGAAAAATGGATTTTACGCCTCATGACCTTTAAGAAAGAAATTTTTTATGAAGGAGATGCTTCGCTCAACATGACAAAAGGATTAGCTCCGTTGAGCGTTGGTTCTTAATTCTTCATTGTACTCTGTTACTTTTGTTACCTTTTTTGAGTTGAATGTTGACAATTAAAAATAAAAAGAGACTTTAAATATATTTTTATCCATGAAAAAAAATAGGAAAAATATTCTTATCATACTTTTTGTAGTCATTTTTACTGCCTGCGAAAAGAAAGATATTCTTGTAGAAAATCTATTATGCGACTATATGGAAGAACCTTTATCCATAGAGAGTGTTACCCCTCTCCTCAAGTGGCAACTCTCGTCAGATAAAAGGGCTAAAAGTCAGTCAGCATACCGCATTCTGGTTTCAAGCGATATTTCTTTACTGGAAAAAGATCAGAGTGACTATTGGGATTCGGGGAAGGTACAATCGTCCGGGTCGATCATCAGATATAAAGGAATACCTCTGAATTCGAAGGCGCAAGCGTATTGGAAGGTAATGGTATGGGACGAAACCGGTACACCTTCCGGTTGGAGCGATATAGCCACCTGGACTATGGGGCTGCTTCAGCCCTCCGATTGGAAGGCCAAATGGATAGGACAAAGAGTGGATCAGTTTCCTGACTCCACACAGATTTTTCCGGCACCTTATCTCCGGAAAGAGTTTGCTGTTGGCAAAACCGTAAAAAAAGCAATGGCTTATATCAGTGGCCTGGGTTTTTACGAAATGTATATCAATGGAGAGAAAATAGGAGACCAGGTATTGTCCCCGGCCGTTACCAATTATGACAGGCGTTCGCTTAAAAACCTTTTGTATCATTACGACGACCAATCCACCCAACGTGTGTTTTATAATACATTCGATGTTACTAAAAACTTAAAAGCAAAGAACAACGCCATAGGAGTAATACTGGGTAATGGCTGGTACAACCAACGCGACCGCATTGTCGAAGGATATATGTGGTATGATGTGCCCAAAATGATACTGCAACTGGAGATAGAATATAAGGATGGAACCCGGGAAACGATCGTTTCGGACAAATCATGGAAGGCAACGACCGGCCCATTGGTGCATGATGCCATATTTACGGGGGAAGTTTATGATGCCCGTCTGGACCTGGGGGCGTGGAACCGTGAATCATATGAAGATAAGGCATGGCAGGCGGCCCTCGAAGTCCGCCCTCCGAGCGGCAGGTTAATGGCGCAGACCGTACCTTTCACAAAGGTAATGCGCACGGTAGACACTACGTTTAAAAATTCCGGCGATAGTATTTATACATTTACTCTCCCGGAAACTGTTTCGGGATGGTGTAGCATCGATGTTAAAGGAAATAAAGGGGATATTTTGAAGCTTCGGTTCATTACCGAGGAGGGTTACGATTACGGGCAAACAGATACCTATATACTGAGAGGAGGAAATAGTGAGACCTGGGAGCCGAAATTCACATGGCATACTTTCAGAAAGATAGAGATAGCAGCGAAAGGTACCTCTGTATCGGAACGCAGCGTAACAGTCAAATCTATTTATACGGATGTAGACAATACAGGCAGCTTCGAGTGCTCTAATGAACTCTTCAATCGTATACACAGAGCCTGGGTCCGCACTATGCATGCAAATTTTAAGGGGATCATAAGCAGCGATCCACACAGAGAAAGGCTGGCGTATACAGGCGACGGACAGGTAATATCGGAGAGTTTGTTATATTCGTTCGATATGACGCGTTTTCTCAGCAAATTCATTGATGATATGGATGATGCCCGAAATAAAAATTCCGGCTATGTACCGCATACCGCACCATTTAGCGGCGGCGGTGGCGGTCCCGCGTGGGGATCGGCCTATGTGATAATACCATGGGCTTATTTTTGCCATTACGGAGATATCTCTATATTGCAAAAACATTATAATGGAATGAAACAATGGATAGGATATCTGCAAACAAGAACGGACGAAAGGGGACTTGTGGTCAGGGAAGAGCCCGGGGGATGGTGTCTGGGCGATTGGTGTACGCCTTACAATAGTATAGAGATCCCCACAGAATTTGTTAATACGGCTTTCTTCTATCGTACAGCCAGTATAATGGCCGATGTAGCAAAAGTATTGGGCAGAGGTGATGATGAAGCAGCATTTGCCTCTTTGGCGGAAACGATAAAAAGCAATTTTAACAAGGCTTTTTTTGATCCCTCAACCAGTCATTACCGGAAAGGAAAGCAAGGAGCCGACGCTTATGCTCTCGCATTCGGACTGGTACCCGGAGATAAGCGGGATAATGTTCTGGCAGCCATGCTGGAACACCTGGAAAGTATCAATTATCATTTCGATACGGGGATATTCGGCACACCTCTTACTTTAAGTGCGTTAACCGAAAACGGAAGGGTGGATATCGCATATAAGCTGATGGATCAAAAAGACTTTACAGGATATGGCTATCTGATGGATGACAAGAACAGTACCCTATGGGAAACATGGGATGGCGGCGGTGATGATCCCAATGGAAGCGGACATTGTCATCCGATGTTTGGCAGTGTAGTAGCATGGTTTTACAATTCGCTTGCCGGAATAAAAGCCGATAAGTTAAATCCGGGGATGAAGCATTTTTACATAGAGCCGAAACCGGTTCAGGATTTACGGTATTGTAAAGCATCCTACAATAGTTTGTACGGAAAGATCGTTTCGGACTGGAGTATCGATAAAGAAGAGAACTTCTGTCTTAAGGTACTTATTCCTGCGAATACGACAGCAACGATAAGCTTTCCGGAATGGGGAAAAAATATTGTTTCCGAATCGGGAATCCCTCTTGAGAAAGTAAGTGGGATTACGGTAGATAAGAAGAGTCCGAATCAAATAACTGTTCCATCCGGAGCTTATAGTTTTATCGTTTCAAAGTATTGATATTAAAATTATTATAAGTAGATTAGAGAACAGGCCCTCTCCTATTCTCCCCCATGCAGGGCATTGTAAATTCTTCATGGGGGAACAGAGGGCTTCTTTTTCTTCTGCTTTTCTCTTTATTTATAAAGACTTTTAATATAAGATAAAAGCTTCCGGATTAAATAGGACATACATATATTCTTATTATCTTTATGGCTAAATCATAAAAATTATTGACCATAAAGTAAAAGAGCTGTAGCTTAGGGCTTAGTTATGATGATAAATATAAATTGAAGATAAAGTTTTATATTGCTTTTCAATTCAGCAAAGGTAAATCCGGCACAGTTAAATTGAATACAGAAGGAGTTTCGTAAAGAATCTGTAAAGCGGGACCCAGAGAGGTGCAGATTTTATCTATATAGTACGTGCAGGGGCCTAAAAGGTAATTTTATGCCAATACAATACAGGGGTGAGTATAAACAGGCCTGTATTTATAATATGTTTTATTCATTGGATTTTCTTTCCGACAGAAAAAGGTTTCTATCCAATAGAGATGAAGCAAAAGGACGACAGACAAAAGAAGATATAAGAATTTTTTTAGAAGTATGACTCCGACAGGGGCATCATCTTTTTTACGATGAATTCAGTTTGTTTGGCATCGCTATATGGTTTCTCCATAGGGCAGTAATTTCTGATTGCCTACAAACAGATTTCTAAGAAAAGGTTGCAGGTTTTAGGAGGGGAAAGCCTGCAAAGAGAGGACTTGTTGTAAACTTTGATTAAAAGAGCAACTTCTTATCCGTCAAAGAACGTTTAAGGGAGACTTTCGAATATACCAGGGTATCCTCTATATTGACAATATCAGGCATTGATGTATATCCAGATCCGGAGATTTATTATCGGCTTGCTTAAGTCCTGTAGAGGAAGCCAGGTGTTATATGAGGGAAATAATTACCAAATGTATTTATAATCTATCGAAGAACACGCCTTCAGGTTTTGACAGTTAATATCAAGTGAGTTTATCAGAATATTTGAGTAATTAATTTTTTAATATTTATATAAAAGAGCTTAATAATGGCGACTATGTCTTTTATCTACCGTCCTTCATCCAGAGGTACGGATTATGTTGGAAGTTTGAATATGAGATTCATTCACCATCGTAAAATTAAACAGTTGAGTATTCCGTTCAAATTGTACCCTGAAGAATGGAACGCAGACCAGCAACGGATAGTACATAAATATCCGGAAAGAGAATCTTATATACTTCAGGCTGAAAAGTATCTGGCGCAAAGCAAAAGTCTATTCGAACAGGCTGTGTGTTTATTGGAGAAAGACGGGCATTATGATGTGGAGGATATTGCTCTCCACTTCAGATATGACTCGTCGGATATGAGCCTCCAGCAATTAGTCCGGCAATTATCCTGTGAACTGGTACGTTTCGGACAGGAGCGTACAGCCCGGGCTTACCGGACAGCAGCCTATGGACTTATAGAATTTAATAAAGGGAAAGATATTCCTCTAATCCATATTGATAATTTTCTTATCAGGAGTTATGAGCGCTCCATGAAAGAAAAAGGACGAAGCCTGAACACTATTTCTTTTTATATGCGGAATCTACGGGCTATCTATAATAAAGCTGTACGCAAAGGATTTATAGAGAACAAAAATGAAAACCCATTTTTGGAAGTCTATACCGGAGTGGATAAAACACGAAAACGAGCACTTAATCAAGAGGAAATTCTGCGGCTTCATAATTTGAAATTCTCTCAGTTCTCCGATAGTGAGAAGGTTCCTGATTCTTTGAGCGATGTGAGTCTGTACAAGGCGTGGCGTTTATTCTTCTTTTGTTTCCATACCCGTGGTATGAGCTTCGTAGATATGGCTTATTTACGTAAAGATAATATTCAGGGCGAGCTTATCCGTTACTACCGGAAAAAAACAGGACAGATGATAGAAATTAAGATAACACCCAGATTACAGTCACTGATAGATAGCTTTGCTAACGACGTGAAGAATTCACCTTATTTATTCCCTATTATCCACGATGATAATAAGTCGAAACGATTGTACTATGAAAGCGGATTACGCCAACAAAACAGATATCTCAAAATCCTGGCATCCCAAGCCAATATCGACAAGTCCCTATCTACACATGTATCCCGTCATAGTTGGGCAACAATGGCAAAAAAAGAGAACCTGCCTATATGGGTAATAAGCGAAAGCTTAGGACACAATAATGAAAAAACAACCTATACCTATTTGGCATCTTTGGATCGCTCGGTTTTGGATAACGCAAATGATATTGTTTCAGCTTCTATAGATATAAATCCGCGAAAGCAGTTGTTTGCAACAGATTGAATATTTATCATTATCATAACCTTGCAGAACTCATATGATATTATCTCCTGTTTTTCTTGCCTTATATAAGGTAAGCTGAGATTTGTATAATTCTAAGAAAACGCCATCTTTATGTAAATAGTATATATGTATTATTAATAAAAAAACTGTTAAAATGTTCATAAATATGTCAATTTATAAATGTTAAATACATATCTTTACGATCTGTAGATTGTTTACCATCAACTCCGTCACTTTAGAAGTGACAGGCAGAAGCCAAAAAACGGATACACAAATTTATTTAAATTTTAATATTAAACCTTATTAATAGCTACCCACTTATTCTGATTTTCCGCCAAACCTATTATTTTTCTCTTATATTCCCCGGTGGCTTTCCGAAATTAGCTTTACAAAAATCATTAAAACTAGGTAAGGATGCAAATCCGAAGTCAGAACTAATCTGTTTAAAAGTTTGATTCGTATTTCTTATCTGATGAAAGATCCTTTTAGCTTTCTGATCCTTCATCCATTTATATGGAGATAATCCAAATATACGCTTAAATCGTTTTTCGAAGCCGGATGTTGTGTAATTCATGGCATTAGCGAGTTCTCCCACCGATTTGTATTTATACCAGGTATCCATGATAGATGCTGCAAACTCGTTTCCACTCTTCAAATCATATTGAAAGAACTCCCACAAAACATTTTTCGGATAAAACCATCGGAAAATATAGAATAACTCTTTTATTTTCAGCTGATAAAAAGACCTGCATTTGACACCAACATGTATATAATCAAGCAGATTATCAAGATACTTCTCTAAGTATTCATTCATTTCCAGTGTGAATAAGCTATTTACTGTAGAGGCCGGGCGTTTAACCTTATATATGACTTCTTTCTCAAGATCTTTGAAATGGTAATTATCACAGAAACAAGTATGCCCTTGTATGCATATTACAAAAAAGTTACTTTTCTCCAATGCCTTACAATTAAACTTATAGCCTGTAGGAAGATATAATATCTGCTTACATCTAATTTGGCAATCAGAATATTCCCCGAATGAAAAGACAAATCTCCCATCTAACAAGAATATCAGTTTATTGCCCAAAGACAGATTGTCCCAAGATTCCCCCTCTTCAATAGAAACGAATTCTATTGCGGGATTTTTATCATGGTCGTAATTTATACATCTTAAATGCTCTTCTAAATATAAAAGTCCCATAACACCCAAGTTTTCAATATGTTTAACAAATGTTTGTAAAAAAAAATCATTTTTGCCTTTACTTATACATAGTATCAATTACAACTATCTATTATTCAAATTAATAGCTATTAATTTACATACTATATACCCTTTCGGATAAATAATTTGTTCGACAGTTTGTAAAACTATTTGAAGGTTGGGTTAGTATTTTATATACTATATGTCAGCTATTTATATATCAGTGTCTATCTTCTGCCTGTCACTTCTAAAGTGACAGACTATTAACAAAAAGATAATATTATTACAAACTTGATAATAGTAATATTATCAATGATATAGCATGAAGCGAAATGAATTATCTAATGTTAAGACTATTTGATCGAGTTATATATTAACAAATACTGTTTGACATTGATAAAGTTTGGATTGGGAGAGATTATCCATTTTTTAATCAACTATATTATCTAAAATCTATTTTAAATTAAAAATTAGAAAAATGAAAAAAGTATTATTTAGCCTGGCTTCTGCCATCCTGCTACTCTCTTCTTGCGGTAGCGATGAAAATGTTCCGGTGGCTTCAAATACAGGAGACTTAGTGACTGAAGTCAGATTTGATGGTATTACCACCAAAGATGCGTCTTCAACAGCTATCCCTGTTACTGGTTGGAGCAACGTGAACAAAATACAATTATTTTTATATAACTCAGTGAGTGGCGCTGTTGCTTTTTCAGATGTTATAGATCCATCAACGTCTTCAACCAAGGTTTTTAAATGGACAAATGTACCTCAGGGCACTTATGATCTGGCAATCGTGGCAAACATCAAGAGCGATGTGGACAATGTGGCTACTTCACTCGATGGCGGTACAACTTGGGCAAAATTTGATGCATACAATGTTTTGAACAAAAAACTTAATTCTGAACTGTTTATCGATCTGAAAGAATCTACTCTGCCTGCCGGACATACTTTCTCTCAAACGGCTGCATACTCGCCTGCTTCAGAAATATTCACGGCATATTCTTCAAATATAAAAGTAGAAGAAGGAAAAACTACAGACCTTTCTTCTACCCCGTTAATGCTGAAAAGAGAAATCTCATTGATGCGTATACGCGTAGATAAAACTGATAAGGAGGACGCGCCAAAGTTGAGCACGGTAGATTTTGCCAATACCAGTAATTTTATTGCTATAGGAAACATGCCTGTTGGTATAGGCCTCAAGTCGGGATCATTTGCCGGTGGTATTTATGCGACTGCTTCCGATGCTAACAGAATTATGATCGGTTCCAGCGGAACAAGTACTTATAATGATGCTGATCCGACAACAGGTTATGACCCAAAAGTTATTGTTGATAATAAATTTACGCTATGGAAAGATATCCATGTATTACCAAATGCCACCAAGGCAGAAGGGAAAGCTACGAATGTTAACGCGGAGCCTGCAAGAATGTATTTTGTTATCCTCACAGGATGGGCTCCAACCGGATATCAGTATGCTGATGGAACAATAGCATCAAAACCTCAATCGGTATATTGGGCAGGTACAATCAAAGGTGTTTTCTCTCCAAATGTGATACGGGAAGTAAATATGACCATCAAATCGAAGGGATACCCCGAAATACCTGAACCTCAAAACGAAGGCACACTGATTATAGAAGTTGGCGCTCCTGAAAACTGGAACTCAAAAATAGAAAGCGAACAAGTCGAAGTCTAAATATTTGTGCCGGGTTTTTCATAAACAATCAAGATCTGAATAACTAATTGAACATTATTATCTTGCTCTTTTACTGGAACAATACTTTATCCAAGTATTGTTCCGGCAGGGCGGATAGTAGCTGGATGTTATCTTATTATCTAAAAAAAATGAATAAAAGATATTACTTACAGTTTTTTTATCTACCTGCTCTATTGTATTTATCATCATGTACATATGACTATTTCGAGGATGAAACCAATTATGAAATTTATGTACCCAAAGCTGATAAGAATATAAGGACAGAGACATATAGTATCGAGGATCTTAGCATCTTTATCTATAATGATGAACTTAAAAAGGAAAGATATTCCGGTAGTCCATTTTCGGAAAATGCACGAAGCAGGCTGGGAAATTTTAATTTCAGGCTTTATCCCGGCAGTTACAATGTGTACTGCTTTACAAATGCCCAGGGAACACTTTTTCAGGACTTAAACATATATAGCCAAGCCAGATTCGATCTGCAACAATCTACGGATGGAACTTATAAAGAACCTTCTGCAATTTATCTGGAGTATAAAACTCCATCAATTAACTTTCCTGGCCCGGTAGTTTCCGATACGGCTTTTTTTGAACGGAAATATGTAGGGCGTATTTGCATAGCTTTTAAGAATCTTTTCAAATTAGATGCTTCATTAACATATACCAATATAAAGAAAATAGACATTGAGGCCTCAGGTGTAGGTGTCACCCAATACCTGTTGGCGCTAAAAGACAGTACCAGTACTCGGTCTTCGCGAAATAGTACATCAGATATAATGCGATTGAGCGGTAAAACATTCGATGTTGAATATAAAGACTTCGAATTCGGGGTTCAGAATTATTATTTTCCTTCACCCGACTTATCAGCAGAAGGACGTGAGCTTGAACCCATCGTTTTAAAGTTGAGCTTTATCGGGCAATCTGATAATACCTTATCCGTTTTGACCATTCCTTTTACAGACAAAATGGGAATCCCAATCGTCTTGCATATGAATGAGACCCACATAATAGAAGTTGATGGTAATAATATCCAGATATTGAGGTTAGAGGATCCGGAGAAATGGAATCCTCAGATAGAGACGGAAGAAAACTCCGGCCCCGGTGGTGGCGGAATAGGCGTATAAACAGATATTTATTAATTTATGAATCAATGAAACATTATTTTAAATACATTTTTACCGGTGCTATACTACTGATGTTCTTTTGTTATACCCCGGTAGTAAAATCTCAGGCACTGAAAACAAATATTCCTTTTATTTTGACCGGAAACCCCAATTTTGGTATTGAATGGACTGTCGGACGGCAGCTTACGATAAACACAGATGTCATGTGGATGCCCTATTTATTCAAAAAAAATGAAGAAGTGTTCCGGGTACTTGTCGGCAGTCTCGATTTCAGGTATTACCTCAATCCTAAGTATTATTATACAAACGACCTTTGGGACGGTTTTTATGTAGGACCTTATGCAATGGCCGGAAATTTCAATATCGGACTAAAAAACAAGGATGAAGAGAAAACCAGTTACCGTCGCAAAGGATGGGGAATGTCGGCCGGAGTCACAGCCGGATATAAATTCTATCTGTCGAGCCGTTTTCGCATAGATGTTAATATTGGAGTAGGATATGCTCTTCTGGAATATGATAAATATCAACTTGGGGGTGAATACGCAAATTTCGCAGAGGAAATCAAAAAGACAAAAAATTATGTAGGACCCACTAAAATCGGAGTATCATTCGTGTATAATATATTCAGATAAAAGACTCTTATGATTAACAATATAATACGATCCGTTTTCCTTATATTCTTGTTTTTTATTTCATTATCCGCAATAGGTGATGATATCAAAAATGAAACGGAAGGAGACAGGAGAGCTAAAGGGATTGAGGCTCGCGCCGACCGAAAATTCATTCGTCAGGATTTTGACGAGGCGATGGCTATTTACGAAACAGCCTTTAGTCATGCTTTAAGTTCAGGATATGGGGCAGCTTTACATCTGAAAGTAGCGCGTTTATACCTCACTCTGTTGGATTATGCAAAGGCTGTACCTCATTATGAGTCGGCCATGGCTATCTCCGGCAACTTATTCAGTACAGCGGATATATGTAATTATCTGGATGCCCTGCGTTTTTCTGGACAGCGGATGAAAGCCATTAGCCTGGCCCGACGGTATGCCTTTCGCGATACTTATCATTCAGATCAGCGTTACCAGAATATCTTACATGCTCTTAATTACGAAGATGGCTTTTTACCAATAGGGATACCCGAGTTTACAGTTCGGTCATTGGATAAAGTAAATACTTCTAATTCTGAGTTTTGGGTAGGTGTGAAAGCAGGTGAGTATTTTTATGCCAGCAGCAAGAGTCGTTTCCACGATCCGAATAAGAAATTCTACCACCGCAGCAATTATTTTTCACTGGCTGAAAGTTCCGTATATTCCGTTAGGAATGAAGGAGATATAAAAAAACGGATGTTGGATATGATTCCTTCCAGTTTGCAAAATGGCCCCATGTCGTTTTCGCGTAATATGACCAGAATGGTAGTAACTCAGGTTTATTATGGAAAAAGCGAAGGAATAGGAATGACAGCTCAGGGGCTGAATACTTTCCAGACCAGATTATATTATTCAAACTATGACCAGAAACGAAAAGGCTGGTCTTCCTTCAAAGAAATTTTCCATCAAATAGAAGGCAGCTCTTATTCTCATCCTTATTTATTCAATAACGACCGTTCGTTGCTTTTTGCATCGGATATGCCCGGCGGTTTTGGCGGGTACGATATTTATGTTACTCACTGGGACGACCGGAAAGGAACATGGGGTGAATCTGTAAACCTTGGCTCTCAGGTCAATACCGAAGGAGATGAAATCTCACCGAGCTTGTTTGATGATATGCTGATCTTTTCCTCTAATGGTCATATAGGATTTGGCGGTTATGATGTATATGGCATAACTTATGAAAACGGACATACCGTAGATGGAAGCCTGGTACATTTTGACTATCCGATAAATACGGTTCACAATGATTTTAGCTTGCTTCATATCGACGAAGACCGAGGATACATTGTTTCGGACAGAAAAACAGCAAATAAAGATGATATATTCTACTTCGAGCGGAATATATCGGACAAACGAAAAAATAACATGCTTTTTGGCATATCAGAAGCTAAAGCTGTAAGCAATGGATCTATAAATCTAATAAGGGACGAAAATAAGAGTCATACAGGTCCTTTAAAGGAGGCTTTGCCCAGTAGCCGGTTTGTAGAACATGTGTTGAGCCTCTATTTCGATTTTAACTCTTATATGTTAGGCGCAGAATCGTTGAAAGCCCTTGAGGCATGGCAAAAAGAATCTGATTTCAGCAAAATAGATACGCTCGTCATGGAAGGTTATGCTGATGAAATCGGAGGAGAACAATATAATCAGGTTCTTTCTGAACAAAGAGCTGTCGAAGTCGGAAACTGGATGAAAGATAACGGTATAACGGCTAAGCTGTTAATGCAAGGTAAAGGACAGATTGCGGCCGATATCGATTTTTCCTCTTTATTATCGCAATTCAGCCAGGAATTATCAGGTAAATCCCTTTACCAATATCTTCCATTAGAGAATAAAATACGACTCAACCGGGATGTACGGCGAGTAGATATAAAAGCAATAACAAAATAAATATTATTACAATGCAGTTAAGAAGGAAATTGTATGCCATTTTGGTCGTTTTGGTTTTGTCATCGACATATCCACTAATCAATATTCATGCCCAATACATGCCTGTCGTTTACGACAGGACATATGGTGAAGACATCACATACCAGTATACCTGCCCTGTCACAAACGGGGAGGTAGCCCTGATAGGAAGTAATGACGGTGTTACTACGGTCACATGGATCAGCAGGGATGGATCGGCTGTTGCTTCCCGTACTTTGACGAAAGGGTTTGAGTCTGTAAACAACGCTTACCACATAGGTAATAGTAAACTATTGATACTGGGGCAATCCCGGGATTGGCTTTCGAAGAAAAAAGACAAAGGCGTTTACGGCAGATTTATTATAACTGATAAAACAGGAGAAATACTTAAAGATATTAATGTCGGAGAAATCGGTAGTGAACTGTTCTGCGGACAGCAGCTTCGGGACGGCAGCTTTGTATTAGGAGGATATGAGCCGCGCTCCGGAAGCGTTCGGGCAGGTATGCTTGCCAAGGTGGATTCTACCGGCAAAGTAGTTTATAAATATATTTCCGATGAAGGTGGTCCATGTATGGGTTTCGATGTACTCGGCAGTTCCAGGGAATATATACATGCGGCTTTTACAGCCGAAGAAGGTACTGTATCTGCTGTGGTCAGGCTCGACAGTAATGGAAAACCTGTATTCGTTACAAAATTACCGGAACCGGAATTTCATCTCTTTAAAATGATTACGGCGGAGGATGACCACATATTCCTTATCGGAAACAGCCAAATAGCCGGTGGACGAATAATGAAAATACGTCCGGAAGGAGATATTATATTCAGCAAAGAGATTGTACCGGCTTCGGGCGAGGCTTCCTTACAATATTTATCTCTGGCAAAGAACGGGAATGTTCTTGTTGGTGGAAATTCAGCGGATAAGAGTTACTATTCCCTGTTGCGCAATGATGGTACAGATTTGCAGAAGTATATAATGCAGGGAACTATTTCGGGTATGGAAATGAATCCTGTTTCGGGAGAATCTGTTATTGTAGGCTATGATACTGAACGTGGTCGCGGCACAATGATAGGATTGTCTAAAGACGGACGCCAGATATACCAAAAGGCTACTGATGGTAATTTCGATCAGGTACATATGACAACAAACGGTATATTCTTAACCAGCAGGTCGAGCGGACGGGTATGTATGTTGTCTGCGTCAGGTGAACTCCTGTTCGATCGTTATGCTATAGAGGATGACAAAAAGATGTTTGAAGAAATACTGTTCACACCAAACGGGGATATCCTGTTTAAAGATATGAAAAACCGCCTGATAAAATTAGGGCATGGACTATATGTGTCGGATGTAAAGATAAACAAACCGGTAAGTGGCTTCACAACTGCTATCTTCACCATCACACTTACCGGTTATCCGACAACAGACCAGGGCGCCCCTATACCTGTAAGGGTAGAATATCTGACTACAGACGGTACAGCCAACAAAAGCGACAACTATCTTCCTGCCAGGGGTAGCCTGTCTTTTGTCCCTTCCAACGATGGCACAGCACGATATATGATAAAGCAGGATGTAGAAGTCCCGGTGAAGGCCAATAATTTGATGGAGGGGCGTAAAATGTTCGAACTGCGCCTGGCAAATGTGGAGCAAAGCTATATGGTGAAACCTGTCGGTGTAGGAGATATAGAAGATCAGGAAGTATTGGTTAAGTTGATGGGTACACGTGACGGACTTGAAGGTGCACAGGATATTATATATGAACTGGGGATCTTCAAAACAAATGGCGAAGCATTGATCAATGCTACAGGCTCTGATATTATAGTGGAAGGTATTTATGGAAAAGGCACCGCAGATAATTTGGACTTTGACATGGGAGTCAGCCCGCGCATAGTTATAGGAAGGGGTGCCAGTTCCGGTAAGTTTAATGTGAAAACATTAGAAGACACCCGTTATGAATTACCTAAGTCTGTGGTTGTAGACTTCAGAAAGATATATGCGATCAATGATGCGAATATCAATTTCGAAAGCTCAAACTTAAGCTGTACCGGTACAATTATAGATCAACCGGCACATATTGCGATAAACTCGCTGGGCGACCATGGCAGAATGAATAGTATTGTTTCCGGTTTCTTCAAATTCGCCCTGTTAAGGGCTTCGGATGGAGCTTTGCTTACAAATGCCACAGGAGGAGATATTGCTATTTCCTGTTCAGTAGATACTCAGACAACAGCAGAAGAAGGTAAAGACTTCGTATTCACGAACCGTCACGATTTACGTATCTGGGGCGATGGCAACCGTAGTGCTATTAACCTGAGCGGTATTATTCTGCATAACCCGGATAATAAAGGAATTAAAAAATTGGCAGTAGGCATAGACTCTGTAAAGAAACCGGACAATGCTCCTGAAATACAGATTTCTCCCAAAGAATCTATCGCCGGATTTTCAGTTGTCGAATAATAAGTGAAGTATGATGGGAAGCCGGGGTCGTTAGCAGTTAAAATTTAATGAAAAGTAAGACATGAAACACATAAATATTCCTTTGATTTTATCGTTCAGACATTCACAGATAAAAGAGTTTGTAATGTACACAGGTTCTCGTAAAGGGGCTATCACCTGTGACATTACGGAGGTAAGACCATCCGACTTGTGGAAAGATGAGATAGAAGAAAAAGAAAATCTATATAAAGAGATGAGAGTAATTTTTATAGATGATTCCCGGCTAAAAATCATGCCTTACGGCTACTTCTACAGATACAGGATGAGAAACGGAGTTGTGGAAATTCTGGTTTCCGGAAAAGACAAATGGATACCGTTCGCCTATGGGAACAGGGATAAGTTGACAATAAGATTGGGATTGACAGGTATAGTGGATATTAGCGGTGTAGAAAAGAAACGTTCATTGAACTACAACGAGACATGCTGGAGTGCATTCAACTATGCAGGCCTGTCCACCTTATCCTTACTGAAAAACGAAAAGAAAAAAATAGCCTGGTGCAACATCCACTATGTTTTTCAATAATTAAGACGCTGACTCAAATGCAAAGAAGAAAATTGATAATGGAAAAAATGAATATAAAGAAACATACTTATCTGCTAATGTGCATACTGGCAGGGGCACTTATGTATTCATGTTCCGGAGATGAATCACCAGCTCCTGAAGGTCTCAAACAGGGAACCTCTCTTTCTATTTTACTTAATGCCCCTCAGCAAGGGAAAGAGAAATCTTCCGGTAATCCGGATATAAGCGCTGAAAGTAAGATATACAGTCTCGAAGTGCTTGTATTCAAATCGGAAGGTGAGTCGGAAGAAGGAAAACTGGATGGATATGGATATGTTGCCCGTCAGACAAAAAATGTAACCGGACAAATTTACGATAAAGAATATATAGAGATAAATGAAATAAAAGATATAACCGTTACAGCGGGGAAACGGGATATTTATGTGATTGCAAATGCTCCTGATAAATATTTCAGCTCAGTTACCAACAGCCAGGATTTCCTGAAGAAATACGAAGATTTATCAACACAGGGACGCTATCCTTATCCGGGGACTACAACCCCGAATGCGGACGAAGATTTACCGATTGGAGGCATAAATCCTTCCAATCTGAAAATGAATCTTACCATGTGCAATTATAAAAAAAATGTATCCCTTAACAATTTATATGATCACCAGTATCTGGGATATACAACAAATAATGGTCGTCCCGACGGCGTTGACCCGGGTCAGGGTTGGTTGCTGGATGGCTCTAACCCTTTCTACATAGAGCGCTTGGCAGCAAGAATTGCCATACGAAAAATTGAATTTGACCTACCTGCCAGTCTGCCTTTTGAAGGGGTTAGCTATCCTTCAAATGATTATACCTTTCAGATAGATTCTGTGTTCATGCTGAATACAAAGACAACTTCAAAATTTGCAGCTGATTCTCAGATTGGATTTACCGAGAAGTTTGGTCATGGATGTCAAACAGGTTATTCTTTTTTGAATAATTCAACCCGGATTTACAATCTGAATCAGGATAGTGAGCCGGCAGATTATCTTATGGAAGCCATAACAGCGACTAATTATGATATTAGTACAAATGCGACGCCTCTATGGTTCTACGCATTTGAGAATGAAAGCGGTAGCTATCCCACTTATCTGGTAATAGGTGTAAGATACAATTTTAAAAGTTCTAAAGATAACAGTCTCAATACTCTCAAGTGCTACTATCCGGTAATAGTAAATCAGCCTAAAGCGGGAAAACCAGCAGATCATGACTATGTTAAGCGTAATTATCAATACCAGATCACAGCTACTATAAAAGGATTGGGAAGTATGTACGGAAATCCTACAGCCTTGAAGAATGCGCTGGCAACAGATTCGGAAGTTGAAATAACAGAAACAGTGGGACGGAATCTCTTCCCTTGGACAGGAGATGTTTACAAGTAAAAAGAAATGATTATGAATAAAAATATCATTATAAGCTTATCCTTTAATTGCATGGATTCATTTACGAAAGCATTCGGGTTGTTTGTCATATTCGCCTTAATTGCGCTTTTGTCCGGATGCGACGGAGATAAAATCGTGGGAGAAGAAGAACCTCTTGAGACAAATATCACGATGACTTTAAAGTCAGGTACCGATCCTGTATTCCTGAATAACGCTTTAATATATGTGTTTACCAGCACTGATAAGTTTGTAGAAAAGAAATTGAATATAGTCAGAAATGATAATAAGCTTTCTACTTATATGCCTGTGGGTATATCGAATCTTGTGCTTTTGACATGTAATACGGATATAGCCGGAAAAGTAACCCTTCCACCTTATGGGGGAGCAAATACTTATCCTATGTGGAAAACGGGTTTTACCACTTCAGCAAATGAGTTTTTAGCACAAACTCCGGCAGAACTCAGATACGCGTCGTTACCAAATACGGTTATAACCGAAAATATGAAGACGGAAAAGCAAGCTACGATGAACCGGAATGTGGCAAAAATACAGGTTATATTAAAGGATTATACCGGCTTTGACCAGATACATTCAGGAAGAAATGATTATGCATTTGTCGATCTGCTGGATGTGCCTACAACGCTGGATTGGTCTGGCGGATATTATCCCGGTAAAGACAATCCGGACCACTCGGGAAATATACCGGTCAGGGAGTATTTCAACTTTAATGCCCAATTAAAAGCCGACACTGTAAATTTTATAGTTCCGGCGCACAGGGGGTCTGATGCTTTCGAAACACAGCATATAGATACCACAACTCACAAATTGCGATTGCGTACCAGTATGCCGCTGAAAGGACAGAGCTACTTCGGGAAGACTCCCATCGAGATATCTTTTGTACCTAAAATTAACCGGATCATACAACTCATAGTCACTTTCAGGGGGGAACCGGAAACAAATCTAAGTATAAATATAACTGTTAAGGATTGGGCTGATCCCATCGATCAGGAGATAATATTTGAATAAATTAAAAGAGCAAGTCTATGGAACCTAAAAATATATGTTCAAAGGCACATTTACTGATTATTTTCTTCAGTATCTCACTGTTCGCAGTTGCGCAGACAAAAGAAAATAATAAGGATTTACTGCAAGGGAAATGGGTACTGGAGAATGTTTGTGTTGATGATGCAGGACGTACGCTATATATTGATAGCTCCAGTAGTTACGGTGAATTTTACTCCGGAATAGAGATCAAAGAAAATATAATATGTCTTAAAGAAGATGAGACGAAAAATCAGGAAGTGAAATACGAAGTGGATGGGAACTTTCTGGGATTTGACCTTTCATCCGGACAATCGTTCATCGCTGAATGGGCTGTACTCGACGACAAGTTATACATGGAGTTCAATAGTTCTAATCCCTATAATACATCAAAGGAAATTAAGATTTTACTGATTTATACAAAAAATAAGTAACATATTTTCATCCTAGTAGTGAAGTAATAAATGTAAAGAAATATGCAACATTTTACTGTTTTACATAAAATATTTTCTAACGGTTCTTTTCTTCAGAAAGGCATAAGAAAACGTTTGGTACAGGTACTTTCAATTCTGTGGTTAGGATTTATAACGACAGCCGTGCAGGCGCAGACTGTGGTTACACACAATATAGGTTTAAGAAGTTTGACTATACCGGGTAATTCTTCCAGTAATTATATTATTACCGGGACAACCACGGCTAATACTATCACAATTCAATCCGGTTACCATGGTACTGTCACATTGGACAATGTATCCATTACATCATCAAAGACAGGGTTGACGGGAACTTCAACCAAGGGAACCAGTACAGATGTATCGTGTATCACTGTTCTGGGAGAAAATGACCGATCTAATCTCAATCCTGTTACTAAAGTCAATTTTATATTGAAAGGAATCAACGCCCTTACGTATACACAAAATAACTATTGCGCTATCCAGGTAAATCAGGGTGCGCAGATACATATCAGTGCTGATAATCCTGATGATAATTCTTCCGGAAAGCTAACTGCTGGATGTACAGTCGGTGCAAGCGGTAGTGGAGGAGGTGGAGCTGCTATTGGCGCACCTAATTTTAATTCCGGGTATGGGCAAGGGACTTCTTCTTCAATTACCTGTAATGCAGGAAGTAATGGTGGGTCGTATAAAAATACAGCCGGAGGGAATATTATTATTTCCAGTGGAACGGTAATAGCTAATGGAGGACATGCTGCTGGTATTGGTGGTGGATGGTACACATATTATAACGGGATAATCCTAATATATGGAGGTGATGTAACAGCCAGCTCGAAACGTCATGCGGCAGGTATCGGAAGCGGGTGTCCGACCGGAAGCGGAGTTATTGGATGTTATGCGGATAATAGCGCAATAATATCATTGCCACCTGCAACTATAGAAGGTTATGGAGCAGGGGAAACAAATACGGTAGTTCCTGATCTGGCACTGGCAGGAGCAAAAAACATAACTTATATAAACGATCCGAACAAAACAAAAATCACAGTGCATACTGAAGATTATCAGCCTGATGCGAATATTTATCTCGATCTGACGCAAACCACAGGTCTGGCAAATATATTTACCCAGCTGGGGATTGACTATGATTTGAAAAAGGTGAGGGTTGGGAGAACCGGTGCGGACGGTAAATTTGTTTTCAATGCACATTTTGAACAGCTTACAACATTCTTTACCGATGCATCCAGTAATAGTAACGGGCGTCCTTATATGCCGGTAGTGACCACCGTTATAGGAAATCAGGGTAGTACAAGAGACATAGAGCTACCACTTTTGAAAACAGATATTGCCTTTACTGATTATGCGTCAACTCCTCTTGAGGTTGGTTATACGGCTCAACAAGCATGGAACAATGCTTATAGGATAAAGATGGAATACAAAGACAATGAATCTATGAGTAATCTTACGTTTAAACTTCAGGCCGGGACGGCAAGTAATTTTACAGGGATTAAATTTCTGGCGGCAGACGGAATTACTGTAGTTTCTGCGCCCACTACCTTAATCAAAGGCGATGTTTATTATATAGTTTTACCTATAGTGACAGGTAAGCAGATAGGTGTGTATTCTGATGTCCTTCTTATTAACGGGAACTGGAAAGGTATCGCCTTACCCGGCTATATCCGCAGGATAGGTATGCAAAGAGTTGTAAGTAATGATACGGGTATAAATGAACATATTAAAGTAACCGCTTCACCCAATAAGTCTATATTCCTGACATCGGCATCAAATAAAAATGTAGAGTTGGCCTTGAATATAAATCATACAGGTACAGGGGTTAATTATGATCCGCTTGATGTAAAAGCCAAATATATAATAACAACAGAAAAGAATTATAGTGCAATCACTACTTCCGTCAATGACTGGACGAATCTGAATATACCTGATGGTATTAATACGGATAAGAAAACGACTGTCTCTTTTAACGGAGCAAATATAAATAAAAGGACCGGTTATTATATTCACTGGTATGTAGAATCGGGTGTGGTATATGCACATAGTCAGGACGTAACTAATCCTCCGCTTACATACGGCGGTTTTGGACCCTATATAATTGCTGATGCTGTGACAGCCGGCACATTGGCTGGTAATCCGTATGTATGCAGTGGACAGATCCCAACCGAAATAAAAGGAGAAGCCTCCTCGGGTGGCAGTGGTGATTTTAGCTACAAATGGCAGGTAAGTACCGACAATGTAACCTGGACCGATGCTCCCGGCACGAATAATGCACTTAACTATACTCCGGCTATATTGACTGCATCTCCGGCTTATTACTGCCGGACAACTACAGACAATCAGTATGGAGGAACCTATTATAGTAATGTTTTCTCTATCGGTATAGTAGCAGGTGGTCAGACACTATATTGGAAAAAAAGTGCTGCCAACAATAATTGGAACGATCCGTCCAATTGGGTTGATGTATCGGGAACAGCACTGAATATGGTACCTGTTTCTTGTTCCAACGTATATATTCCGGGAGGTTTAACTGTTTATCCATCGCTGGATGCCAATAGCACGCCGGTTGATGTGTACGGTATGCCTATATGCTGCAACATAACATTCGAATATGGAGCGGAGCTGGCATATCAGCACAGACTGACTTATGAGAAAGCGTATATCCAATATAACTGGGGTTATTATGGGAATATGGCCGGGGTAAATTATGGAAATCAGCCGGTTGGTAATGCCGGTATTTCGGGAACAGCAATGCTACGGGATAAGTGGTATGCACTATCGGCTCCACTGAAAGGAATGGCCACAGGAGATTTTGCTTTTGCGGGATATCCTCTGACATGGCAGGCCGGATTTGCTTTATCAGATCCCCAAACCGGAATAAAAGGAAGAGAGATTGAAGTTGGTGATTTCAGCAAAAAGTTCTCAGCTAATGATGTGCCGTTAAATGAAACAAACAATGCTATTGCTGTAAAAGTTGCTTTATATCAGAACTCTGTCGGTTATGCAGACCATCGCAATCTTGAAGGTCTAAAAGGAATAATAGAAATCCCGTATTTTGAGAGTGCTGAAAAACTTCCTTATTATCCGGGACACAGCTACGACAGGTTTACGAAAGAGAGTAAGTTCTTCTACTTCAACACGCAGACATTACAACTGTTGTATTCCCCTCTCGGGCGGATGAAGCGTGGCAGCGAAGCTTATAGATTTATTTATGAAGAAAACGGAACAGCCCCCAATATTACCGTCTCAGGTTCCCCTGCTTCGGTCCCTGGCTATGAACAAAAGGTAAAAAGGAATAGTAGCACATCATTGAAGGCCATGATTGGTAATCCGTTCCTGGCACAAATAAACTCCGGTCATTTTTTAGATATAAACAATTCGGATGCTGCCAGGAAAAAAATAAATGAAACGGCAGGATACCAGTTGTTTAATAGTTTGGATGGTACATGGAAACATTACTCTTTCTCAAACTCCAACTATATTCCAGCATACCAGTCGTTTATAATCACCCTTATGGATGAAGAGGTAAACCTGCTTTTTCCTCTCGAAGGAACTTATGCTCTTACAAGCCCAATTACAGCCGGCAGTTCTTCTTCAGTTTTAAGTGCGGGAAGCTTATATCTGAAGTCCGTTACTGGTAATGGGACGGAAGGTGATCGTTCCGTTCTTGTATCCTACGGGCCTAAAGCGGAATCGAATATATCCAATGTTAAGAAAATGATTAGTTCGCAAGGGTATGCTATACCGGAAACATTCTTTATTGCTACTGATAACAAAAGTTATAATCTGATTCAGGCATATGAAAAAGGAATTAGCGAAATAGGAATAGGAGTAAAATGCTCTGATACTAAAAATACACTTTCGCTTACCTTCGAGAATGCAGATCGATTTTTATCTGCCAGTAATTTATACCCGGTACTTGTTGATAAATATTTAGGAGTTAAACAAAATCTGGTTTTGAATAATACCTATGATTTTACCCAACGTCCGGTGGATTCTAAAAATGAATATATCGATGCCGATAGGTTTGCTTTACAATTAATATCGCCCGATAATCTGTTAGAGCCGGAACCGGGCTCCGATATAAGTATCATATACAATAATAAACAGTTGGTAGTTAATGCAAACCGGAATATAGAACAGATCCGGATATATGATGTCCTTGGGCGCCGTATATTTTCTGATATGAAAATAAATACCAGCCTTTATGTAAGATTCATACCGCTAAATCAGGGTATCTATATTGTAAAAGTGCATACTAAGGAGGGAGGAATAAAAGTTGGCAAAATAATAGCACCTTAAAAATTAAAAAAATATGAGCAACATTCAGCAAATATTGGAAAAGGAAAAGTCTAACGACAAGCATATCCGCCTATACCGGATCGATGGGTACTGGCTTGCCTTTGAGCGTTCAGCTTTCAATTTATTCTCGGTCTGCAACGTAGATATGATTCTCAAGATAAAAGACGTCCGGGAAGAAGGAAGCAGTATCCTGATTGTCATCGTGAAGGACGGGGAACCTTGCTTGTTCAATCCGCATTTCACAGTTCTCGACAGTTCGGAAAATGAAATGCTAATAGCCAGCCGTACGATCTGTAAGGGATTCGCATTCTGGAAAGACAGCTTGATTCCGAGGTTCAGAAAAAATATTCATCCGGCCTCTGAGGAAGATATTCCTCATATGTTCCAACATTTGAGTTTAGAGATGTTGCTCTGTTAACAAAAAGACATAATGACCGGTGTCAAATCCGGCATCATAAATTATAACTCATTAACAATTAACAAAATGGTAATGATTTCCGAAAATTTATCTGATTATATACATATTGTACGAAGGGATAGAAAAAGGGCGTTGCCCGTGCTCAGGAGACGTTGTAATAATCCGGTAATAGATATAAGAGCAATCCTGATTGGAGGATGTGGTACTATTATGGTGTTTTTATTTGGTATGATAACTTTTATGCTGCTATGAAGACACTCTTTATCACGATATTGTTCCTTGCAGGTACATATACAGCCGGTTCCCAAACTATCGGAGTACAAGCCGGGATTCGGCTCAATACGTCTGCTATAAGATATGCCGGAGTGGATATAAGCCGTAAAGCCGGTTTTGAAGGAGGCCTCTCTTACCAGCATCCTATAGGTTTGCCCGGATTGAATTTTCGCGCTGCAATACTTTATTTCAATCAGGAATTCAGTCTGGAAAACGATATGGGAAACAATACCGGAATTACCTACCATTTTATGGAAGATAATCTGAAGTTGCCGTTGATAGTTGAGTGGACTCCGTTCCCGGCACAAATAAAACCTTTTGTACAAGCGGGCTTATATACTTCTTATGCTATCTCAGGTAACATAAAGGACAGCGATTCAAGGAATAGTATAATATACGAGAAAGCAGGACACCGGCTCGATTATGGAATTGTCATAGGTGCCGGAGTTTATCTGACCCGGCAGATTATTCTGGATGTCAGGTATGAACACGGATTTGCCGGCCGTAATTTAATGCTTGGCGATCAGACGGTGTATGTCTGTAATAAAGGGTATTCAGCCTCATTATGTTATCTTTTTTAATATATATTGAGATGTTTAATAAATACAGAATAAATAAGGGTTCTAATGGCCAGAATCCGGATTCAAGGTCTCTTAGTATTCTCTCCGGTTCTGCAGAACTGAAGGGTGAAATCAAAATTGAAGATGACTTTAGAATAGATGGTAATGTGCATGGAGATATCTATAGCGGCGGTAAGGTAGTTATAGGCATTGAAGGCTGCGTCAAAGGTAAAATAGTTGGAAAATCGGTTGAAGTCATTGGGAAGATCCTGGGTGATGTGATAGTCTCTGACGTTGTTGTTTTGCGTGCCTCATGCTATTATGAAGGGCAGATAACAGCCCGTAACATAGAGATCGAAGCCGGAGCCAGTTTCTTTGGCAATTGCAGGATGGAAGAAGATGAGATCCTTGAAGATGCCAAGACCAGTATATTACCAATGGTGGAAAATGAGTAATAAAAATAGAATGGATACCGCAATGTAGTTTTGTAAAGTCTGTTGTGATTATATAAGCTGGGAAGCCAATGTAATCAACCCTGCAACTAACCTTCCCCCCCTCTTGGGAAGGTTAGCAGAAGGGTAAACAGAGCAATAGCAAATGGAGTTTCTGAAATTTGTTTCAACCGGAATAACTATTTAAGATTGTGGAATTCATAAATTCCTACATTTTTCATTTGATTAAGATTGAGTTAAGAAGAAATTAAAGATAGAACAGGATGATAAAGAACAGAATTATTTTAACATTAATGAGTGGGCTGCTTGTGGCCATCTCATTACAGGCGGATGGAGGTAAAACCCGGGATAAAGGAAAACCGGAGTCCGGGAAAAAAATTCTTACAGAAGAATTTAAGGATAGAATTACCGGGTGTGTTATCACTTACGAGTACTATAAAGATCCGGAGGGCAAAAAAATACTTCACGGCAAATACAAGCGGCAGTGGTCTCTACCCAAGGATGACAGGGGTAACTGGTCGGGACGCGAAGTCATAACGGCAACATTTGCAGATAATAGGTTGAATGGTGTTGTAACTATTAACTGTGAAAAATATAAATGGCAAAGGAAAAGTGAGTTTATAAAAGGAAAAGGTAGGAAAGTGTCGTTAATTCCGGTAGAATCTTATGTCGTTAATAATCTAAAGTTAACTGTAAAGAATGATACACTGGCCGGAACATTCAATTTCGAGCTCGGAAACCTGAAGTATGAAGCATTGGGGAAGGTGAATGAAGCCGGTGAAATGCAGGGGAAGTACACCCTTTATAGAAAAAATATTACTGAAAGTACAACCAACCCCCGAAATATAGGATACGACTGGGTGGTCGAGGAACAATATTTATGCGACCCCGATTATACGTATAAAGACGCTGCCCCCAAAGTAGCAGAAGTGGTCCTGGGCTATCCGGGGACTTCCAGAAGCGAACAGATACGTATCAAAATACCTAGGCTGAGGTTGAGTATATCTCCAAAGTAAAAAATATATCAAGGACTAAATTATTAATATGAAAAAAAGTGCTAAATCAAATATATCGTCATCCGTTTTATTATTGTTGCTCTTGTTGATAGCCATATTTGCTATGTTTGTTTCCTGTTCTTCAAATAAGATGAGAGGCAAAATAGAAATAGAACGGCTTTTCATGCAAACGACAAAGCCTGAAATAGATTTTGTAAATAGCGGAGGACTACAAGGCCAGGGCGGACCCCGGACAATATCGGAAGAAGTATCATTTACAAATCCCGAAGACCAATCTCTGGAAGAGAATGAAGTCTTCGCCAGTAAAGCGACCAAATTAGATACCAGTAAAGTTTATAAGTTATCGGAAGTAGTTATAAAGGTCAAATCATATTTTGCACCAGAGCGCGATGGGAAGGTTAATCTTGACTTTAATATCATTGCACCGATTGATGTTTTAGACCCTAATTGGCGGCTGGTACTTGTACCCAAGCTTATAGACGGAGATTCTATCTGCCGCTTGGATACGGTCATCCTTGTGGGAGAAGGCTTCAAAGATAAGCAAACCGGGGATTATGAGGCTTATGAAGACTTTCTTTCTACCATCGTCGATCCTTCAGCCTACGATTCTTTGTTCGTAAACTGGAAAAGTTTGTACAAAGAAATTCATAAAGTGCAACGGCGCAACTATGAAGATTATCGGAATCAATATGAACTGGTAAGGAACTACGAGAATTGGAAAAAGATGAACGAAATGGAATTCTTGAGTATGGAAGCTCTGGCTATGCGTCACAAAAAACATATGTATAGCAAATATTGGCGTAAAGCTGAGAATCAGGTAATAAAGAATAAAGAGAGCGGAAAAATCTGGGACGGTATACATGAGAAATACGATCAGAAATATAAGAAAGACTATGTGAATTTTCTGAAAGATGTATTCTCTTTACACTGGCTCGATAGTGTTACGATCGATCTTAATCTGCATGCACAAAAAGATAGTATCTTAAAGAGAAGCCATGTGCCCCGCAAATATCGGGAGATACACGCAAAGAAGCTGACCTTAAATGACATGAAGGCGCAAGCTTTTACGCGGGAAGATTCAGCCAGGATAGCAAAGCATCACTACCTGATAGATGAGATCGTGCTGAATGAGCTTAATATAAACCGTAAAGATGATATATTTAAAGAAACTGTTGAATTCCCTTACCGGTCCGGTCCGGAAGGATTGAAAATAGATACGACGATCACAGCAGAGAATGACGTTATTTACCATTATCGTCAGCCATGGATGGTAAGGCCCGGTATGAAGAATCTGAAGATAGTTCTGGAATCAAAGGCAGAGGCTATAGATCGCTCTGTATTTGTATTTCCCACTTCTGATACTCTGACTTATTTTATAGCCTCATTATCACAATTGGCGGATGGTGATCTCGCCACAGACCGCAGGAAATTGCATAAATATCTCTTTGATAAAGGAAGTGTACAGCCAGATTACAAGACGCGCAAATCATATCAGTTTGATGAGAGTATAAATCAGGGTGTTTTTGATAAATTAGTGGAAGCGTACAATACTTATGCGGCCAAGCCTGAATATTCAGTGGATAGTATAATTATACAATGTAGCGTAGATTTACAAGGTGATTGGGAATCTAACTACGAACAATCACTGCGCCGGGGAAATGCTATTTCCGCTTTTTTGAAAAATAAGATTGCCGCACCTTTAGTAGTTAAGCCTAAAGGAGAGGATTGGAGTGCCTTGGTTAAAGAAATCCAATTGCGGAATGATTTGCCTAATAAGGCTGCTATACTGGATACATTAACGAATGCCGTCTATCCGGACAAATCGGAAGAAACTATCAAAAAAATATATCCTGAAGATTACAGGATTATCCGGGATGAAATATACCCGAAACTAAATCGTATTGATTATTTTATCGAGCTGTGCAGGACTGATATTGAAAAAGATACTATCCAGGTTACTTATCGTGAAGATTATGCCGATGCAATCCGTTTATTAAAAAACGGGGAATATATGGACGCTCTTGAAATATTGGCGGCTTATGGTGACTATAATACGGCCTTATGCCTGGTATGTCTGGGGTATAACGATAAGGCTTTAACTGTATTGGATAAATTACCGGAATCTCCGCAAAATGAGTATTTATCGGCTATTATATTTTCCCGTAAAAAAGATGATAAAGAGGCCGCCAAAAGACTGATAAACGCCTGCAAGTTGAATCCTGATCTATACAATAGAATAAGATTGGATTCGGAAGTAAGCGAACTGGCAGACAGGGTCAACCTATGGCCACGGCTAAGTAAATATTAACATAATATATAAATATAAGACAGTATGAATTATATCAGAATTATATTAACACTAGGGTTCATGGCTGTATCCTTGGCAGCTTTTTCACAAACGGATTCCAAAAATTCGATAACTTCGGAGTGGGAAAATATATCGTTGGGTAAACTACAAAAGAAACCCCGGTTTAAAGAACCTATGATTTCTGTTCGTTTTATATCGGAAGAAGGAGCCCGTTTTTTACACCTTTCTCTTAAATACATGTTCACTGATGCCGTGTTTGAAGAGGCAGTCCCGGTGGAATATTACAAAAATGAAAAGCTCGAATGCGTTACGGATAAGGGTAAGTTCGAACTTAGGGCAGTAAGGTATGCTAAAGCCAGAAGGATGAGTACTGTTGCTCAGAAAACCGCAGACATAAGGGTTATTTTTGGCGGAGATTTATCTTTTCTAAGTAATAATCTGATGAAAAATTTTACCGTCCATTATGCTCAAGGTTATCAAAACATTGACCTGAATGCGGAAGAAGCAACTCATTTGCAGGAGGCATATAATAAATTCTTGTCAACGTTGCCTAAACCTAAAGAAACACCTCATGTAAAGATCGAAGGCGTAGCGCCAAAGATTGTGAGGCCCGATACCGTACAATCCAGCCAAAGCTCGCTCGACCGGCTTCGTAAACAGGCAAGGAACTGGCGGAAATAATCAATCTGAGAACTTGCAGGTACCTGAATTCCAGTAAAGATGAAATCTTATCCTCCTACTGTTTTTTAGGTTCCTGCTTACTTTTACATGGCACTGGTACGACCTTCATCGATACTTCTTACAAAAATGGAGTGTTAGCAGGAGGTTTGATAGCCATTTCCCTATATATAATTGACAAGATTAAAAAAACAGACAATGGACACATATTTTTTTCTTTTGGCCGGATGTCAGGTTATATACTGGTTATTTATTATTTTAAGTATGAATAGAGTCCCTACAGATATTGATCTATGGGGTGAAGAAGTTGATTAATAGATTATCAACAGTCATATGAGTCTATATTAGTTATTTTTACATTAATTAACCGTATATTGTTAAAACCTGACACTTCTGACACTTTTCTTACTGTTTTTAAATCGTTATTTTTATATCTGTTAACTATATTCAGTTAAAAAGTAACAAAGGTAACAGAATACAATTAAGAATGAAGAATGAAAAATTAAGACCAACGGTCAGCAGAGCTAATTCTTTTGTCATGCTGAGCGAAGCGAAGCATCTCCTTCATGAAAAATTTATTTCATAAAGACCCTGAGGCGTAAAATCCATTTTTCATTCTTTTATCCTCGATTTTTTACTTTTATTAACTATATATAGTTAAAAAGTAACAGATATATCAGTTAGCAGTAAACAGTCATTAACCCGTAAGATGTAAAAAAAAATGCGCCTTTGCGTCTTTGCGTGAAACAAAATAGGGTGCTAGCCAACTTGTAACTTGTAACTGCCCGCAGGGCGCAGTAACTTGTAACTCTTAAAAAAGGTAACAAAAGTAACAGATATATCAGCTAACAGTAAACCAACTTGTAACCCGTAACTGCCCGAAGGGCGAAGTAACTTGTAACTAAAAAAGTACACATGTTACACTTTTTACTCAATTTTATTTTTTCTCATTACGTCAAAGAACCCTCCATCTTGTAAACTGGTACACTATTTACCAATTTGCTGATTAATTCCTTCAAAGACTAAAAGCTATCATATACATATAGATAAACTTTTTAAATCCCGCTTACATAAAATCGCTTATGCAAATTTAATGCGGTTGTCCTGGCTATTTTTTAGATATTGCCTTGGTTTCTTACAAATTTTGTATATTTGATTTCTACAATAACCTAACCTGGACATTCATGTTGAAAGATGAGCTAGTTATGCAAAACTTTAATGAGTTGTTTTCTGTATACCGGAATCGCTTCATCTTATTTGCAATTAGCTATGTCGATAACAAGGAAGCAGCAGAAGATATCGTCATGGATAGCTTTATGTATTACTGGGAAAAACGGAAAGAATTAGACGATACATCAAACATACCCGGATATATACTTACCACAATAAAGCATAAATGCCTGAATTATCTGAAACATAAATTACATGTAGAAAAGACTCACTCAGAAATTAAGTCTCATCAAAGCAGGGTTACAGAATTAAATATCTCATCACTGGAAGCCTGTGAACCTCAGGAGCTGTTTGCAAAAGAACTTGAGGCTTTGATAATGGATACGCTTAACCAATTACCGGAACCCTCCCGGACTATTTTCATAAAGAGCAGACTTAAGAATAAAACTTATAAAGAGATTGGACATGATTTGAATATTTCAGAAAAAAGTATTGAGTATCACCTAACTAAAGCGATAAAAATATTAAAGGAAAATCTTAAAGATTATCTCCATCTTCTCATATTGTTATCATTCTTCAAATAAGAAATAGTTAATATTGGTTAAATTAATTGATCCTGACAGGGATTTGTCTTTTATAAATGCTTTATATATATGAACCAAGAATTTGACAAGAATATAATGTATAAGTTCTTTACCCGGAATATCACTGCCGGTGAAGAACAACAATTATTAGATTGGATTGATGAATCCGGGGATAATAAAGATATATTCTTATCCGAAAGGAAAATGTACAACCGGTTGATCCTGAATATCGGAGAAAAAAATCTTATAGATTCAGCAAGCGCTGGAGAATACAACAAGGTCAAAAGAATACCGGTGTGGATAAAAGAAGTGCTGAAAATATCCGCTGTGATCCTGTTGGTCTTAGGCGGTGCGTACTTCTTTAACAAGCATCAGTATAATAATTTGCAAACTCTTTCAAATGAGATTGTTTTACCGGCGGGAGAAAGAGTTAGCCTTACTCTTTCCGATGGAACAAAAGTATGGGTTAACGCGAAATCAAAATTCACTTATCCTGCCTTGTTTGGAGATAAAGAGAGACGGGTACTCTTGGATGGTGAAGCCTTCTTTGATGTGACAAGTAATAAAAAACTACCTTTTATCGTTGAAACGCCGAAGGGAGAAGTAAAAGTATTGGGTACAGAATTTAATGTCGATGCTTACTCTCATTCTCCCAAAATGACTATTTCATTATTTAAAGGTAAAGTTGAGTTTTCCGGTATAATGCTGCCGAAGCCTGTTATATTGGCTGCTAACGAATATTTTGAAAGTGTAGGTAATGAATACACCGTAAAAATGCTGGAAAATTATTCTGCTGCGATGTGGAAAGATGGAATAATAGCATTTAAAGATACCCCGTTCCCGGAACTTATAAAAACCTTTGAGAAATATTATGATGTGAAAATATATATCCAAAATCCGAATTTATCAAATACGGAGCTTACCGGAAAGATACGGGTCAATGACGGGATAGAGCATGCCTTGAAAGTTATTCAGAAAAATTCAGACTTTAAATATAAAAGGGACAGTGAAGAGAATAATATTATATATATAAATTAGAAAAACACTTATTATTAACCTAAAAATCTAATCGCCTATGAAAAAATAAAAAACCTGAAAAACATTTGAATCTAAAAAAATCTGTCGATGCGACCACACCGACAGATAAGAGAAAAAGATTTTATCATTATTTCCATAAAAACCTTTAACAATGTAAATATATGAAAATTATAACAAAAACAGATGTTTTTGCTACTAAAAACGTCTGTCATAAACAATTATTAAGAGTGATGAAACTTACTTCTTTCTTTTTAATCGTTTTTGTTTTTTGTCTAAATGCAGGGAATCTCAGTTCACAAAACATAAAGGTAACCTTAAATCAAAAAAATGTCACGTTAGAAACAGTTTTGAACAAGATTGAATCTCAAACGGATTATTTATTTGTTTATGACAAGTCAATAAACAAAGACCGCATTGTATCTGTAACGGAGACAGAACAAACATTAGCCGATGTTCTGGAAAACCTATTTAAATCTACCAATATTTCTTATTTTGTAGAAGGAACCAATATTGTCCTTAGCACAAAAAATATCGGATCGAAGGACACTCCTCAGCAGCAGCGTACTATAACAGGTACCGTTCGAGACGAGAATGGAGAAGCTATAATAGGTGCTTCGGTTTCCATAGAGGGAACAACCAAAGGAACCTTTTCAGATATTGACGGACGATTCGAAATTTCCCTGCCGGCCGGAACTTCAAAACTGATGGTATCCTTCATCGGAATGGTAACATATGAATTTACTGTAGGTGCACAGAATAACTACAATATTATTCTTAAAAATGCGACCGTGACAATGGATGAAGTCGTAGTCACAGCCTTAGGTATCAGAAGAGAGGAAAAGGCCCTTACTTATAACGTACAAGAAATCAAAGCCGAAGAATTAACGACCGTAAAAGATGCCAACTTTGTCAATTCTCTTGTAGGTAAAGTTGCGGGTATTACAATCAATCAGAGCGCATCGGGTATAGGAGGTTCTTCCCGTGTAATAATGCGTGGAACCAAATCGTTGCTCGGAAATAATAATGCACTCTATGTTATAGATGGTATCCCCATTTATAATACAAAGAACGATCAGCCCGAAGCCGCTTACGAATCGCCCGATGGCGGAGACGGAGATGTCATGTCATTTCTCAATCCTGAGGATATAGAATCTATATCTGTCCTGTCCGGGGCTGCCTCAGCCGCGTTATATGGCAGTCAGGGTGCGAACGGGGTTATCTTGGTAACGACAAAAAAAGGTAAAGAAGGCCGGGTACGGCTTAATTATTCGAATAGTACCATGTTTATGGCGCCATTCGTTAAACCTCAATTCCAAAATACTTATGGAACAAAGGGTACGGAATTTAATAGTTGGGGGGCAAAACTGGATAAACCGACATCATACGACCCTATGGACTTCTTCCAGACAGGATATACAGAAACAAATTCATTAAGTGTATCGGCCGGAAACCAGTATAACCAAACGTACGCTTCGGCATCTGCTCTTTTAGCCCGGGGGATTATCCCGAATAATGATTTGAGACGTATAAACCTGACAGTCAATAATACTACCAGCTTAATTAAAGATAAGCTAACGCTCGATCTCGGCTTTTCATATGCAACCCAAAAGGATAAAAACATGTTGATTCAGGGGCAATATCACAATCCCCTCGTACCTCTTTACCTGTTTCCGAGAGGTGATGATATCAACAAGTATAAAGTATATCAAAGATATGATGAAGGCCGTAATTTCTCACTGCAATACTGGCCATATGGTAATCAGGGTTTAGGAATGCAAAATCCGTACTGGATAGTTAACCGGGAAGCATTTGAAAACAAAACAGACAGGTATTCCATCAATGGCGCTCTGATTTATAAACCGGTAAACTGGCTGACATTGACCGGACGGGCATTGAGTACATTTACATCTAACACGTTTGAAAGAAAAATTTCCGCTTCGGCTGATCTTCTCTTTGCCTCCGAAAAAGGAAACTATATGCACCGGCAGACAAGCAATAAGCAGTTATATGCGGATTTCTTAGCCACAGTTGACAAACGGTTTGGTGACGATCTTAGCTTAACCGGAGTATTAGGAGCTTCCGTTCTCGACTTTAAATATCGTCAGAGCGGAGCCGAAGGCCACCTAAGTATAATCCCCGACTTTTTCTATTTAGGAAATTTAGACCTCACCCATCCCGAATCAAGACTCCTGCAGAATGATTATAACGAGCAGACTCAATCTGTTTTCGCGACAGCCCAGTTAGGTTACAAGAGTATGCTTTATATGGATCTGACCGCACGTAATGAATGGTCTTCCGCACTGGCATATACAGACCACGGAACAGCTTTTTTCTATCCTTCTGTCGGCTTGTCGGGTATAATAAGTGAAATGACGGATTTAAGCTCCGTAGTCTCATTTCTGAAAGTAAGGGGGTCTTATAGTGAAGTGGGAAATGCCCCTCTCAGATATATCACGATGGTAAATTATGGGCTGAAACAAAACGGCAGCCTCGATCTGCTGCCGTTTTATCCGGCCCGGGGTCTGAAGCCGGAAAGGACAAAAGCTTATGAAGTTGGGTTGAACACGAAGTTTTTGAATAATATGCTAAGGTTCGATATAACATATTACAATACGAATACTTACAATCAGCTATTTAAAATAGATGCGTCTACGACTTCGGGCTTTTCCTACTATTATCTGAATGCCGGAAAAGTAAACAACCAGGGCGTCGAAATTTCATTAGGACTGGATAAAAGATGGAGGGATTTCCAATGGAGCTCAAACTTTACTTACACCCTGAACCGGAACAAAGTAAAGAAAATGGTAGCAGCCGGGACAATAGATCCGACAACTAACCAGCCGATGGAAAACGGCATGAATGAAATTATAGCCAGCGAACAGGATGCATACCGGATGGTAATAAAAGAAGGAGCCGCTATGGGAGATATCTATGTATATACACTAAAAAAAGATTTAAATGGGAATGTATATGTAGACCCTGTTAACGGAACTGTAAGCGCCGATACCAAAAACTGGGTCAGGGCAGGAAATCCGGCTCCAAAATATAACCTTGGATTCCAGAATACCTTTAGCTATAAAGATTTTTCTCTGGGCTTTTTATTCGATGCCCGTGTCGGAGGTGTCGGAGTATCGGCAACTCAGGCTTTGATGGACCGTTACGGTGTGTCAAAAGCTTCAGCAAATGCCAGAGACGCCGGAGGGGTTGCCGTTAATGGCGGCCTGCTGAACCCCGAAAATTATTATTCCGTAGTTGGGGGAGGTACGACAGGTATTCTGTCCGAATATGTCTATAGTATGACCAATGTCAGGTTGCGGGAAGCCAGTCTTAGCTATACCCTTCCGGCAAATCTCTTCAAAGGATATGTTAAGAATGTGACCCTGTCTGTGATCGGACGCAATCTGTGGATGATATATAACAGAGCTCCGTTCGACCCTGAAATCACGGCTTCCACAGGCACGTACTATCAAGGATTCGATTACTTTATGCAGCCAAGCCTTCGTAGCTTCGGGTTTAATGTGAAAGTAGAATTTTAATAACTTAAATGAAAAACATTATGAGATTCTATAAAATCCACAATATCACACATAATCTGTGTTTAGCATTCTTACTCTGTTCTGCTTTTCTTTTTTCTTGTACTGATGATTTTGAACGCAAGAATACCGATCCGAACAGAGCCTTAGAGGAGGATATAAAAAAAGATTTATTGGGTGTCGGAGGATTTATTCCGACAATGCAGACAGATGTAATTCCAACGAGCGACGTGGGTGCTAATGAATACCAACGTGCCCAAAACCTGACAGGAGATATCTTTTCGGGATACATGGCTGCTATCGGCCAGTGGAACGGCTCAAGTAACAATAGTACCTACAATATGGATTTCAGCGACTGGAATGATGTAGGATTTAATGTAGCTTACCGCTCTGTAATGTCTCCATGGAGCCAGATAAAGGTAAAATCCGGAGAATACGGGGTGCCTTACATTTTCTATCTGGCACAGATAATCAAAATTGCCGGTATGCACCGTATAACTGATAATCACGGACCTATCCCCTACTCTCAATTTGGTAAAGGAGCTATGGGGGCAGCGTACGATTCCCAAGAGGCTATTTATAAATCTTTTTTTGAAGAACTGGACGAAGCTATTGCTGAATTAGACAAATTCGTGACGGCTAATAGTGATTCCGGGCCATTAGCAAAATACGACTTAGTATATAACGGTAATATCCGCAGTTGGATAAAATTTGCAAATACATTAAGGCTTCGTCTTGCTATACGGGTAGCTTATGTAAATCCGGATTTGGCAAAAGAAAATGCGGAAAAAGCTGTGAATAACAGCTATGGCGTCCTTACCGACAATATGGAAAATGTCACCGTGAAGTCAGGTAAAGGCTATACAATATCCCATCCGTTAACTGTCATATGGAGTTCATATAAAGATACTAAAATGGGGGCGAGTATAGAATCCTTCCTGAAAGGATACGAAGATCCCCGGTTAAGTAAATACTTTAGGCCAGCTGTTTCAGGATCTTACAACGGGGTTCGCAACGGGGTAGTGATATCGAATAAATCAAGATATGAGGATCTTTCAAACCCGAATGTAGAAGCTTCAGCTCCTATACAATGGATGTGCGCAGCCGAAGCCTATTTCCTTAGAGCAGAAGGAGTGCTGCGGGGATGGAATATGGCAGGCACAGATAATTTATCTTCGGCTGAAGATCTATATAATAAGGGAATAGAGGCCTCATTCGCTCAGCATGGAGTCTCGTCCTCATATACTTCATACGTTGGTAATAACACATCTGTCCCTGCCCGGTTTAGCGATGCAGTAGCTTCCAATAGTATCAATCCTCTTTCAACGATTACTATAAAATGGGACAACTCGGCATCATTTGAAAAGAAACTGGAGCGTATTATTACTCAAAAATGGCTGGCTATGTATCCTGAAGGACAAGAGGCCTGGAGTGAATTCAGAAGAACCGGTTATCCTAAGATATTCCCCGTAGTAACTAATAATAGTTCCGGGAAAATAAATACCGATATTCAGGTAAGAAGAGTCCCTTATCCTAAGACTGAATATACATCGAATCTGACCAATGTCACAGAAGCTGTAAGCACTCTTCTCGGAGGGCCGGATAATGGCGGCACCAAAGTTTGGTGGGATAAAAAATAATGTAGAATAACAAAATACGAAAAGTATGAAAAAATATATATACATATCTATCTTTTTATTTGCTGCAATTGCATTTGCCACTTCGTGTGACAATGAATGGACGGAGCCGAAAACAATAGATGTGGATCAGCCTGAAATTGGCTCAGACGCTTATTTTGCCAATCTGAGAGATTATAAACAGTCTGACCATCAGATTGCGTTTGGTTGGTTTGGAGGCTGGACAGCTGCCGGCCCGTCGATGGTTACCCGTCTCTACTCCATACCCGATAGTGTAGATATGATAGGCTTATGGGGAAATATGTGGCATAGGGATAAAATGACTCCTGAAAAAATTGATGATTTGCGACTTACCCGGGAAGTAAAAGGAACGAAGATACTGGTGACAACCCTTTTAGGCTGGACCGGAAAAGAGTTGCCAAACATACCCGAAGAAAATTGGGGAACCGACCGCCAGGAAGGATTACGCAAATATGCAAAGGCACTCGCTGAAGAAATTATCGACCTCGGTTTTGACGGACTGGATATCGACTATGAACCGAATGTGGGAGGCCAGACAGATGTAAGGGATTGCCCCAGAGGCGAGGACATGATTGTTTTTGTTCAGGAGCTTGGAAAATATTTAGGGCCGAAGTCCAATTCCGGTAAATTATTAGTAGTCGACGGAGAATTGGATGTACTGCCTGAAGAGACTGGCCCCTATTTCAATTATGCGATAGCCCAGGCATATTCGACAACCAGCGGCAGTAACCTGCAAAGCAGGTATAATAGAATCAGGTCCATATTCAAACCCGAACAATTCATTGTTACGGAAGACTTTGAAGCCCACTGGAGGACCGGCGGGGTCAGCTATACCGAAACGAATGGAAACAAAGTACCATCTATTTTAGGCATGGCCAAATGGAACCCAACCCAAGGGGTAAAGGGGGGATGTGGTACTTATCATATGGAATACGAATACAGGAATACAGAGATGGAGTACAAATACCTCCGTCAGGCGGTTCAAATAATGAATCCTGGAGTAAAATGAATATCATTATATATTCTCTAATAACTGATCATATATGAAAACATATAAAATACATATATTTCATTATCTCTTCATAGCTTGCCTGTTCTGGACAAGCTGTAGCTCGGACGACGATACGGAGACATTAGACCCGATAATTTACCTGAACACCAAGCAGGGAGATCCTCAGGTGGCCGTGAATATAAACTATAAACGGCTAAAAGAGTCGTCTGATCTGAACTATATATTATTACCTGTAAAAGCTACGGGAAGAGTCAATCAGGAAACAAAAGTTATCCTGGAGACGGATGAATCTTTAGTGAAGAGTTACAACGATGCAAAAGGAACAGAATATGAGATCCTTCCGTCTTCGGCCTATTCGATGGACAAGAATCATATAAGTATCGCTTCAGGAAGTAATATTTCTGCCGATTCTGTACAAATTGTTTTTAATAAGGCATTTATAGAAGAACATTTTACCGGATTTATAAACACGACATTTATACTCCCAATAAAAATATCCTCTGTGCAGACAGGTGATAAAAATGTAAGGGTGAGTACTAACTTCAATGTAGTCTATGCTATTGTAGATTTTTCCCTGACCGGCTTCGTATCAGAAACGGCTGTAAAACCAGGCGCATCTATCGACCGTTCGGCATGGACATCCGAGTCCAGGCACAGTTATGCTTACGGTCCGGCGCAGAATTCATATGACGGAGATCTTTCTACCTCATGGGTTATTCAATCAGGTAATTCATCCCATGGCATATATTATGATATGAGTGAAGTTCATAAGGTGAAAGGTTTCAGTTTGGTTTCTTCATATATTTTATACGGATACTATAATTGTGTATTGGCCGGATTCAGTATTGGAGTAAGTGCCGATGGTGTGAACTGGACCGATTTAGGCAGTGTGGAGCCTGTTATTGAGAATAACGAAAAGGTAGATGCTATTTATCAATTTGCAGAGCCTTTAGAGAGCAGATATGTACGCATTCTTCCGGATAAATTTTCAAACAGTTACAATCTGACCAGTATTGCCGAAGTCTACTTTTATGAATAACAGAAAAGAGTGAAATATGAAAACAAGAATAATACTATTTATAGCCGCTTTGCTGAGTGTTTTGTACTCGTGCAAAGACGCCGATGAATTTCAGAACGTAATTTATTTTACAGGCACTGAAAACAGCCCGGTACTGAAGATGTCTATCGAGGAACCGACGGATTTAGGTATAAGTGTCAGAGCCTCTGCCATAACAAAAAACGATATTAACGTTACTGTGGCTGTAAATGAGGCGCTGGTAGATAAATACAATAAAGAGAACGGAACAAATTATAAGACTTTATCTACGGATATATATGATATCAGCAATACAAACCTTCAAATTAAGGCAGGAAAGTATATCTCGGAGCCGCTGAAATTGTCCATTAAATCATTAAATGAATTTACGGATGAAGATATCTATTGTGTCCCTATGGAAATAAAGAATGTGCAGGGAGGCGACTTCCCTGTTTTAGATGCTTCAAGGATTATATACCTGGTAATAAACAAGACGATTATAACAAAAGCTGCCAATCTGAGCGGAAACTACTTTAAGGTAGACTTCGAGAATAAAGACCTGGGTAAAGGTGATCTGTCGGCAGTGAATGAATTGACTATGGAAGCCAGAATTTATGTGGACAGGTTCCAGACAACGAATCCGTTTATTAGTACCATAATGGGATTGGAGGAAAATTTCCTGCTCAGGATAGGTGATGTTACTATAGATAATAATCAGTTGCAATTAGCAGGAGGAGGATATCCGGTAACATCAGTAAACGGATTGTCCGCAAATGCCTGGACTCATGTGGCTGTAACATATGATGGAAAACTTATAAAACTTTATGTCAACGGAGAACTGGAATCATATGTCGAAGCACCCCGAGGGCCTGTCAATCTCGCTGGTCTGGACGGTGACCGTAAGTTCTATATAGGACAAACTGCTTTGTATGGAAGGTATCTGTACGGAAAAATCAGTGAAGTACGCGTCTGGACAAAAGCTTTGACTAAAGAAGAAATACAGAATGGTATATGTGCTGTATCTCCGGCATCTGAAGGGTTGCTGGCATACTGGAAATTTAACTCGGCAAAGAGTGACACTGAGTTAAATGTTGTGCCTGACCTTACAGGGAACGGTTATCATGCAAAGGGTATAAGAAATGTAAGCTGGGTTGAAGGAGTAAGATGTCCTTAAACAAGCATTAAATCAAAAGGATACATTAATGTTTGGTTTATGGCCGGAAGAGTCTTCTTCCGGCCTTTTTTATTCAGTATCATCCGATATAGGAATAGCAAAAGCCTCTGTAATTTCTGATCACTGACACTATGCTTATTGAGCTAAATACTCTCTCGTTGTTTTTACCGTTGAATAAAAATAATCGAGGGCAGCAAGAAAAGCATATTGGACGTCTTTAGCAGAAACCGTCTGGGCTTGAATTTCTAAATCCTTTGTAGCGCAGGCATCGCTGATAACAATACAGTTAAACCCGAAATCTTTAGCTGCTCTTGTGGTTGCATCGACACACATGTGGGTCATCATGCCACAAATAACCAAATCGGTGATGCCATTAGATATTAAGTAATCCAATAATGGTGTTTCACGAAAGCTATTGGGATAATTCTTGGTAATTACTCTTTCCCCGTCAACAGGAAATACATTTTTATGTATTTCTGCGCCGGCCGTATTAGGTACAAAGAACGTAGAGCCGGGACGCACAGAAAGGTGTTGAATATGAATTACGGGAAGTGAGTCCTTGCGAAATGCTTCTAAAATCTCCTTTGCTTTTAAACTGGCTTCCAGACTTCCGGTCAATGGGTTTGCTCCATATTCGAAGTAATCGTTTTGCATGTCAATGATCAATAGAGCTTTCTTTGTTTCCATATAAGACTTTGTTGTATTATCCTGCTGGCAGAAGGTGTTTACGCAGAAGAATAACATAGTGATTATAAATCCTGTTTTCATATTTCTTATTTGTATGTAAAGATACGATTCATTATTTAACAGTTATGCTTTTCCCTGTTTCTTTTTATCATACATCACTCCTGCCGGCACTTGTTCATCGAACAGTCCGGTCCTTACTTTCCATAAAAAGTGCCCTTTCAAAATCATCTCTGACTTTTGAGGGCACTTTATTTTTATTCAGGTATGATTTCCCTTAATTACCGAGTTGCTTTCGGAGTAGTTCCGGTATCTCCGAGGGTTCTTTGGCCACGCGTACACCTGCAGCTTCCAAAGCGGCGATTTTATCGGCAGCCGTACCTGAGCCGCCTGCTATGATAGCGCCGGCATGTCCCATTTGCTTACCTTGAGGCGCCGCCTGTCCGGCAATGAATCCTACAACCGGTTTCGTTACATGCTTGCGGATATATTCGGCAGCCTGCTCTTCCGCATTTCCGCCTATTTCACCTATCATGACTATTGCATCAGTATCGGGATCGTTTTGCAGCATTTCCAGTAATTCGCGGTAATAAAGGCCTACAACGGGATCACCCCCCATACCTACGGCCGTAGATTGGCCCATGCCGTTTGCCGTAAGATGATATACAACCTCATATGTTAATGTACCGCTTCGGCTGATTACACCTACATTCCCTTTTTTGAAAATCTGTCCGGGCAATATTCCTGCAAGGCATTTGTCTGGTGACATCAGTCCCGGACAATTAGGCCCTATCAGCATAGCCCCTTTCAGTTGAGTATAGCGGTATGCCTTTACTGCGTCCAGTGTTGGAAGCCCCTCGGATATGCAGATAATTAGCCTTATACCTGCATCGGCAGCTTCCATAATTGCATCGGCAGCAAACCGTGCGGGTACGAATATAATGGAAGTATCTGCCTGGGTCTGTTGCACTGCCTCGTATACGGTATTGAATACGGGTACGCCGAGTATTTCGGTACCGCCTTTTCCGGGCGATGTGCCGCCTACCACATTAGTTCCGTATTCTTTCATTTTTTTTGTATGGAAACTGCCGTCGCGTCCGGTGATCCCCTGTACTATCAGTCGTGTGGATTCGTTTATTAGTATGCTCATATTGTTTAGCTATTAGCTTTTTGTTTTCGATTGATATTATTTTTTTAAGTTAAGAGCTATCAGCTACAGGCCAACAGCTAACCTTACAGCTTCTCCCATGGTTTCCGCTACTTTGAATCGTGTCCCTGAAAGCATATCCCGCCCCTGCTTTTCGTTGGTACCTGTAAGGCGGACGATAACGGGAATATCGGTTTCCAACTGTTCGAAAGCGGTGAGCAATCCCGATGCTACATCGTCGCAACGGGTTATACCGCCAAATATATTTATCAATACTACTTTCACTTTCGGATCTTTGAGCAATAGGGTCATGGCATCTATTACCTTATTAGGGTTGGAACTGCCGCCTATATCAAGGAAATTGGCAGGAGTGCCGCCATATAACTTTATCATGTCCATAGTTGCCATAGCAAGGCCTGCGCCATTTACCATACAACCTATTTCACCGTCGAGATGTACATAACTGAATCCTTTCTCCTTGGCATATGCTTCCGTTTTTTCTTCCTCGGTAGGTTCAAAGAGGGCATGTATTTGTGGTTGGCGGTAAAGGGCATTGTCATCGAAGGTCATTTTAGCGTCAATCGCTATAAGATTGCCTTCTTTGGTGAGTACCAGCGGATTTATTTCCGCTAATGAAGCGTCTTTGTCGATAAAGAGTTTGTACAGCTTTTGCAATATTGCTGCCATTTGGTTCACCTGATTTATTTCTTCGAATATGGAGAATGCGAATCGGCGCGCCAGATAATCAGGAACCCCGATAAACGGGTCGATGGCAAATTTGTGTATCTTCTCCGGCGAATGGGATGCTACGTCTTCAATATCCATTCCTCCTTCGGCACTCATCATCAGTATCACCGACTTGGTGTTGCGGTCGATAACGAAGCTCACATAATATTCCGACCCGATGTTGACGGCTTCGCTGACGATAATTTTTGTAACGGGAAATTCTTTGATAGTCATACCCAGAATGTCTGATGCATATCGTTTTACATCTTCCCTGTTTTTTGCCAGTTTTACTCCTCCTGCTTTACCGCGGCCTCCGGTTAGCACCTGTGCCTTTACTACCACACGTTCCATGTTCAACCCGTCGTATGCCACTGCAGCTTCTTCTGCTACATTGCACAGGATATACTTTTCAACGGGAATGCCATAAGACGAGAATAGATTTTTTGCCTGATATTCGTGTATCTTCATAGGTATAAAAAAATTTAAATGTTATAAATTGATACCTTTTCTTAAACAGCTAAATTTACAGGTAAGTTTTTTAATAAAGTGTATTTTATAGATAATTTTAATTTAAGAGGAAATAGATGATGTTTATAAGACGGATACTCTACCACAAGAATTACACTCGCCTGATCCGGAAAAGTAGCAGGAACCGGCGCCTGGTAAGCAAAAAGAGATTTTGACTGCACCGGCAGGATCTCCTGGAAGAAACTAAAACCTGACAAACTTGACACTTTTTACACTTTTTTTATCTGTTGTACTTTTCCTTATAACTTATGATTTCCATAGAAAACTTGACAAAGTTGACACATTTTACATTTTTTCTGTTGTCTCATCGCAAGCAAGAGAGCTTGTTCAATACATCAAAGAACTATCGGCTTATAGCCTGCTATATAGATAAAGTTTTTGATTCTCAATTCGTATTATTCAGAACTTAGTAATAAATATTACACTTAAAAACACTCTCTCTCACTATCTTTAATTTATAAATTAATTAAAAATATCACTACATCTAGTGATTGACTTTTATTAAGGCTTTTACTTAAATTTGCGTATCAACTAAAATACAATCGAAGCACCTTGAAAAAGAAACCGGACATCAAAAATATTATCTTATTAATATTTTTATTTACAGCTACTTACACATATGTAAAAGCAGAGGATATACAGGGAGAGAACGATTCCGTGAAAATGAAATTCACTGCAAACGAAGTGGTCATAGAATCATTTAAGCAGAACAACAACCTCTTTATACAGCCTGTATCCGCTTCATTACTGACAGGCAGGGAGGTGAAGGATTTCAATATCATAAACATAAAGGAAATTACTTCCCTTGTTCCAAACCTGTTTATTCCCGACTATGGTTCCAAAATGACATCGCCTGCATATATCAGGGGAATAGGCTCACACCGCAATGCTCCGTCTGTAGGGCTTTATGTGGATGGCGTACCGTATTTCGACCGTTCCACATTTGATATTAATATCAACGACATCGACCGCATTGAAGTATTGCGGGGGCCACAGGGTACTATCTACGGCCGTAATACGATGGGAGGGATAATCAATGTTTTCACCAAATCGCCATTTAAATACAAGGGTACAAACCTGAATCTGACAGCAGGGAATTATAACAATTATCAAACAAGCTTGTCTCATTACGGCAATGTGGATAACAAAATAGGTTATGCCATATCGGGAAATTACCTGCACTCGGGAGGATATTTCAAGAATACGACAACCGGAAAGAAGGCCGATCCTATAGATGCCGTTTCCACCCGTGCGCGCATCAGCTGGCGTGTGCAGCCCCAATTGCTGATGCATCTGATAATGGCGTATGAATATTCCGATCAGGATGGCTATCCTTACAGGGTACTACATAAAGACACCGGAGAAATAGACGAGGTGAATTACAATGCCCGCAGCTATTACCTCCGGAATATGTCTACAAACGGATTGAACATAGAATATATAACCGACCTGTTTAAACTTAGTTCTCAATCGTCTTTTCAGTTTTATAATGGCAAGCAGGGACTGGATCAGGACTTTACGCCTAAGGATTCCTATTATGTAGATTTTTATCAGCGTCAACAGATGTACTCACAGGAATTTAATATCGGGTCACTGAAAGACGACAGCCGTTATGTATGGCAGTTCGGCCTGTTTGGTTTTCATCAGAGTTATTTCCAGACAAACGATGTCAATAATCTTTTAACAGGAGCACATACAATCCAAAGTGCAAAAAATCCGACCGACGGCTTTGCTGCCTATCACCAGTCTACGATTAACGATATTATAACACCCGGTTTATCCCTTGTGTTGGGCGTTCGTTACGACCGGGAGAAAACTAAATCCACTATGATAGGTACCCCGTTGACAAAGGCTGGCGAATCCATTACCGACAAGACTTCTTTTTCGCAATTAACTCCGAAAGCCGCTATCCAATATACTTTCAAACAAGACGGATTGGCTTACTTTTCAGTAACTAAAGGATATAAGACAGGAGGCTTTAACAATACAGCCGAAAAGGAAGAAGACCTGATATTCAACCCCGAATATAGCTGGAGTTACGAGATTGGTTCACGCTCCGGATTTTTCAACAATCTTTTATTCCTCGACTTGAGTTTGTTCTATATCAACTGGGAAAACCAGCAGATATCACAGACAAAGACCAGTGGAAAAGGCTTTATAATCAAGAATGCAGGCAAATCGGCCAGCAAAGGAGTTGAGCTGTCGGCACAGGTGAACCCTGTGAAAAATCTTAGCTTTCAACTGGTGTATGGTTATACAAACGCAAAGTATAAAGACTATAAGGACTATAATGCCGCTACCGGGGTAACAACTGCATATGATGATAATTACCTGCCGATGGTACCGCAGAATACAGTTTCCATATCGGCGAACTATACATTAGCCATAAACCGGAAATGGCTGGATAATATCGTATTGAACGCTCAGTATATTGGAGCAGGCAAATTATACTGGACCGACAAGAATGATATATCACAGGATTATTATAGCCTGTTCAATGGCAAAATTTCTTTCGTAAAGAAAGATTTTTCCATAGATTTGTGGTCGAAAAATATTGGGGGGGAGAAATATAATTCTTATTACTTCTCCACATCGAGTCAACATTATGTGCAAAGAGGCAGGCCGTTTACCTGCGGAGTAAATATGAACCTGAAATTTTAAACTATCGGGATGAAGCTAAACTATCAAAAAGGGGGACACTTATTTACATTTTTTTGCCTGTATATTGCACAGTCGATCCCGATGAGCTTTTTCTCTACGGTGCTTCCTGTTATTATGCGGCAACAGAATTTCTCCCTGGAGACAATAGGTATGCTTCAGTTGCTCAAACTGCCCTGGATACTCAAATTCCTGTGGTCGCCGATGGTAGACCGCTCAACCTATAAGCTGAACGATTTTAAGCGCTGGATATTCTCATCCGAACTTATCTATGCAAGTATTATCCTTGCCGTTTCGTTCCTCGATTTCAAAACCACCCCTTACCTGATAATAGGCCTTGTCATATTCTCATTCATCGCATCCGCCACACAGGACATAGCAACCGATTCGCTGGCCGTATTGTCATTCAGTAAAAAAGACAAGAGCCTGGCCAACAGCATGCAATCGATGGGCAGCTTTGCCGGGGCAATGGTCGGTGGAGGATTTTTGCTGTTGCTTTACCACAAATTCGGATGGGGCAACCTCCTGCCCTTTCTTGCCCTGTTTGTCATCATAGCGATTATCCCCCTCTTTTTCTTCAAGGGTAACAGGGGACATGAAATCATAAAAGAAAAGCAAGCCGAAAAAGCTACGGCAAATGATATACTGGGATTTTTCAGGCAACGGGGTATATGGAAGCAAATCGTTTTCCTGTTTTTCTATTATGCCGGGTTGATCGGTATTTTGGCCATGTTGAAGCCTATGCTTGTGGACTATGGGTATGATATGAAAGAAATAGGCGTTATGTCGGGTATTGTAGGTACTTCCATCGGATGCCTTGCTTCCTTCGGAGGCGGTTTCGTCGTGCGTAAAATAGGGCGGCACGCCGCACGTCTTATATTTGCCGTATTCACGTTAATTACCACTATATATTTCTGTCTGCTGGTAACTGTACTGCCTGTCAATATAGCGACATTACATTTAGGTATCTCCCTGTTGTGGGGAAGCTACGGCCTGTCTGTCATTGTGGTATATACCACTGCTATGGACTGTGTGCGCAAGGGATACGAAGGCACGGATTTTACTATACAAACGGTTATCACGCACCTTAGCGGCATCATAATGGGCGTCAGTTCGGGTAAGATAGCCGCAATGATTACTTATAAAGGTTTGTTTGTCGTGGAAATGTGTATTGCAGCCATTTCACTTACATTCATACTCTTTGCATTCAAATTAAAAGCGCCGGAGGAAAAAGATGAAACAAGAATTACTGAATAAATACAGCATACCTGTACCACGATATACGAGCTATCCACCTGCAAACTTCTTCAACGAATCGTTTACAGCCGGAAAATTCCGTCAGATCGTTATAGAATCGAATAAGGAAAATCCGCAGCATATTTCTGTGTATATCCATATTCCTTTTTGTTATCATATGTGCTTCTACTGCGGGTGTAACTCACAGTTGCTAAGAGATAACGCTGTTGTCCTGAAATACATAGACGCCCTGAAGAAGGAGATTAAAATGGTACTTCCCCTACTCGACCGCAATCGTAAGATATCGCAGATACATTACGGCGGGGGCACGCCGACATCGCAACCGGTATCTGTACTTAAAGAGCTGAATGAACTGGTATTATCCGAATTCGATTGTATAGAGAATCCCGAGATAGCCATTGAATGCCATCCCGGCTATGCCGATGAAGCGTATTGGAATGAGCTTGTAAATGCCGGATTCAACCGCATCAGCCTCGGAGTACAGGACTTTGACGAGGAGGTATTGAAAGCATCGAACCGTAAAGCACCGGGAATGGCCATGGAAGATGTAGTCCGCATACTCCGCAATAGGAATGTGTCGCTGAATATGGATTTTATCTACGGGCTGCCGCTTCAAACACCTGAATCGTTCGCAAAAACTATAAACAGAGCCATCGCGCTACGCCCCGACAGGATAGTTACTTTCTCCTATGCGCATGTGCCCTGGGTAAACGAATTACAAAAGAATCTGGAAAAGGTGGGTTTACCATCGGTGGAGGTAAAAAGCCAGCTATATGCAACAGCGAAGAAACTGTTGACCGATGCCGGATACAAGACTATCGGCCTCGACCACTTCGTACTTCCTGACGATGAATTATTTGCAGCTCAACAATCGAAAGCGCTGCACCGTAATTTTCAGGGATATTGTACCCGCAGGACTACAGGGCAGGTTTACGCATTCGGCATAACAGGTATCAGCCAGTTGGCAACAGCCTACAGCCAGAATACTAAAGACCTGAATACTTATATCAGGCAAATAAACGAAGGCGTTTTTCCTATTGCAAAAGGCTATATATTGAATGAAGAGGAACAGATTACACGCGAGGTTATTTCTCAACTAATGTGTAATTATACGGTAAATTGGCCGGAGCTATCCAATACATTGGATATTCCTATGGCGAAGATAAAATCTGCTGTTAATTATAACGAAACAGCATTACAGGCATTTGCTGCCGATGGGATTATAGAATATAATGAGGATTATATAAGCATCCTTCCCGATGCTGCTCCTTTTGTCCGCAATGTAGCTGCGTCTTTCGACAAACTGATAGATACAAAAGAGAACAGATATTCTAAATCTATCTGATTCAGCTATAAATCAATATTTCATTTATAAGGAATACGGCGACACATAACATTATCGCAGTAACAAGACATATAGACAATGACCTGACGTTTCGTTTCGCTGTCGATGCTATTGCCCAGATCAGGGTGATAAAAAACAAAGTTCCATAAATAAAATCCCTGACCGGATATTTTACCGTTTCTATATAATAGGATTCCGCAAGCGGTACTTCTCCTGTAGGTAGTTTCGATACCGTTTCGAAAAAAGTGGCATTTCCAAATGAATAAAAGTATGTACACATCATATATCCACTCAGTAATATGGTGAAGATGGATATTATACGGAAACCGACATTGGTATGCTGCTTATAGTTATTATAATTTTCGTTCATGGGATTTATCGTTTTCCTTAAATTAAAAATTTCTTTTTTGCCCTTTGTTATCAACTATATATTGAATACCATTTTCGATATATAAGGCTGAGCTGTTTTCATAATGATCTACATCTATACGAATAACTTTTCCGCCATAATCTTTCGATATGCTGTCTATTGGTGTATGCCCGATCACAATTGACTTACCTTCAAAATACATTAAAATATCGTTTACCTGAGCTTCTGTCGCTTTTTTATACTGTTTATTGTCATCATCTTCAATGAGACCTCGATACCAGAGAATTCCCTCTTGTGTAAGTAATTCCAATGATTCATCTGTCTTAAAATCATTTGTATCTATAGCTCTCGAAACCTCAAAATTAATTTTTTCCATAGTCAGGTTATATTTTAAGACAGATGGGCTTATACCGGCATGAACAAAAATATAATCTCCTATTTTTATAATTGAGCTTTTACTCCTTATCCATTCACCTAGTTTAGTCTGCTTAGAATACATATGCGAAACATTTGTATGTAGACTTTTAAAAATATCCTTATATTTCTGAGCACAATAATTATCATATCCCGATAATAGAAGCTGTTCGTGGTTTCCTAATAGATAATGTACTTCACCACCATTTCTTTTTGCTTCCTTCTCTAAATAGTAAGTCAGCCATAAGCATTGTGTAACATAATTACCTCTGTCTACCAGGTCGCCAATGATAACCAAATGCCCTTTTCCGAATGTCCATTTATATAATGAGTCTATTACATTATTTGCTAGTAGTAAATCATAATATTTCTCGTAATTTCCTTCAATATCCGATACCGCCAATACTTTATCTGGCATAGGAAATATTCCTTTTTTGTGGATATTTACAGATTGAGAATCAATATTAAAAGACAGCGCGGGATATGGAATACCATCAAATTCATATCTGAAAGTTAAATTCTGCAATTCGGAATTCGAAAAATACAACGAATCAAATATACCATCTCGCTTTTGTGTTATGACCATTGCCGAGTCCCCTTTCATAAAGAGATAAGGACCATCGCCACATGATGTAATAGCATGACGGGTATCTGTTACACATGAATTAGTAAATATAATTATTAGTATTAATAAAACAGAAGTTACAAAGTATCTCATAATACCAATCTATAATCAAACCTTATCCTTTTGCCCAAACTTTGTCAAATCCATACCTTTCAAAGCTGCTTCAACTAATTCAGGCAACTTATCCGGTGAGCAGGCAAAACAGGCGATTTCCAGTTTACTGATTTCTTTACCCAGATTTGCATCATAATCGGGACGTCCGCTATCGGATAACGCCAGCAAAGTTATAACTTTTACGCCATCTTCGTGCATTTGCGACAATCTTCGTAGCAATCCCGCACGCACACCGCCTTCATAGAGGTCGGAAATGAGGATAAACATCGTCTTGCGTGGATTGGTTATCAGTTCCTGACAGTAAGCCACCGACTTGTTGATATCTGTACCACCTCCCAATTGTACACCGAAAAGCATATCCACGGGGTCGTTCCGGCAAAGCTCCGTCAGGTCTGTAACCTGTGTATCAAACGCGACCACATGCGTATCCAGTGCGGGCATACTGGCAAAGATAGAACCCATTACTGATGAATAAATAATGGAATCGGCCATCGAACCACTCTGATCTATATCAAGTATTACTGTCCAGTTCTTTTGCTTTTGGCTGCGTTCGAAAAAGTAGAATTTTTCGGGGATAAGACGTTTCGAATTTGTATCATAATTCCTGAGGTTACGGTTTATTGTCCGTTTCCAGTCTGTGGAAGCATAATTGCTGATAGGTGAATGTGCTTTTTTATTCAATGCACCTGTAACAGCACGGCGCAGGTTCTGTTCCATGCGCTTCATTATCTCGTCCACAACTTCTTTTACCAGTTGGCGGGCGGTCTCTTTCGATTTCTCAGGTATCTGCCCTTTCAGGGCCATCAGCGTACTGACCATCGAGATATCCGGCTTTACATTTTTAAGCGTTTCAGGTTCAAATAATAATTTAGTGAGTCCTTTTCGTTCAATGGCGTCCGATTGTATTACACTTACGACGTCCTGCGGGAAGAGTGTACGGACATCGGTAAGCCATTTTGCCAGATTCGGAGCCGATGGGCCAAGCCCGCCTTTCTTGCCTCCTGCCCCATTCTGCGATGTATTCCCGTCATAGATGGCTGCAAGGGCGGCGTCCATCACCGATTGTTGTTCGTTCAGTCCTACATTGTCCAAAGCACGGGTATCGGAGCCGAGTATGAGTCGCCAGCGGGTTGTATTTTTGTTATTTTCTTTTGTCATCTATTATGTTTTAAAACTTCTGTGTCTTTCCATTCCTCACGTACTATCCTCCCTGCATCGACAATATCCCCGGACAAACACGCCTTATCTTCACAAATGGTTATAAAATATAATCCTTCTTGTGAATAATCGTATCCATAAAGGCGAATACTCCGATGGTGAGGATAACGCTGTCTGTTCATATTTTCAGACTCTTAAAAGTCAAAATCAAAATCATTCAATTCGTCCAGTTTCTCTGTTTCTGTCTCTGTCAATTCAGATTGCAATATCTCAGCCGTAGTTTCCGCACCTGTTCCCCAGATGTCGCCCAGCAATTCTGCAATACTGTTTTTCTGATTTGGCTCGAATTCCCCGAATGCACGCCGCAGGAAAACAACCGAGCGGAAAAATTCTTCATCGTCTAACTGTTCAACATACTTATCCAACTCTTTCCAAAGCGAAACACGGGATAACAGTGCATAGCGGTTCCTCCCCGACAGGCCTTCGAACCATCCCGCACCCAAATCGGCAGGGGCACCGGGCGATAGCCGGCGCGAAACCTCCTTGGCACAGTCATCTTCACTTGCAAGATTGTGTTCCAGCAGGATCGAAAACGCTGTACCCGAAAGCCTGGTATTCAAGTCGTCGCGCCAAGCCAGTTTCAGCAATTCTTTCTGCCATGTTTCCACATCGACCGTTTCGTATTGCTGCTGCGATATCAGTTCCATCACATTGATAGCCTGAGCGATTCCTCCGGCAGCCTTGTCGTCACAGGATGAAGCATCTACAAGCAACAGGGATGAACGCAGGAATAACTGTTGTAAAATAGGAATTAACGGCTCAAGGTTAAACTGCCGTAAATCACCATATTGTATCAATATGGATAGTTCGTGCGCAGCATATGCAGTTTCTCTGAAATCGTCCGAGTCGACCAGTAAACGTTGCAATGTGCTTAACGCATTATCGAATATATTTGTCAGATGGCATTCGCAAGCCTGCCGGATAATTTTGGCAGTAAGCGAAACATCCGTACATTCATTCAATTGTTCTTTCAACTGGTAGGCAGCCGCTATTTCGAGCGTTTCACCTTTCAGATTAGCTTCTACTATCTCAATCTCTACCTCAGGTGTCCAACGTAATATCCATTTTTCAGCCCATGTGGCACTATCCTGGGATACGCGTACCTGTTCGGCAAAATGAATGCCCAATGTTCTTAACCGATGTAAAAAGGTAGAACGGTTCAGGTCGATAAAGGCAGCCTCTTTTGTCTTTACTTTCAGGTTTTCGCGGAGGTCAAGAGTAAGTTCCTGCGCTACTGCTGATTTATAGTTTGTCAGTTTCAGGCGTTTCAGTTCCTGATTCATATCTTCCTGTACGGGAGTCTGGCTCACGCCTTCGGGCAAACTACCGATGGCCGTTCCTATATCCACTTTGTTGATAGCTTCGGCAACGGAAGGTAAATCGCCTCCACCAAAGCAGGTAACGACAGCATCATGCAAGTCTTTCAATACTGGCAGTGAACCTCCACGCATCGACGTCAAAGCGTTGGCCAACCGGACCGCTTCAATCACACTTGCTGATGATGCATTATCTCCTTTATCGCGCAAGGCTTTTGCTATTTTAGAGAGGTAAACTGCCGGCAGATCACCCATCCTGTCCTGTTGGACGGCTTTCCACATCAGTTCGAAATAGTATGGAGCACGATTTCCTGCGCCATATCCTGTACGGCTACTTAAGCGAAGATATGAATAAGGCATCAGCGTAATCCGGGAAGCAGCGCGGGGTATATTCTTCAATTCACTGTCCGAGACAGGCGGCAGATCTGAAAGGATGCCCGATACGTGGTATGCGCCGACAATGATAACAATTTCTTCCGGCTTGAAACCTTCTGATACAGCACGTTGTATTTCCCTTCGCATATAAGCCTCACGGATAAGATTATACGAGTAATCGTAAGGCACGCTTTCGTATTCCTTATCCACTACCATATCCCGTATCTGTCCCGATTGGTAACTCAGGCCATCTCTGAATGTACCGGCATTGAGATTATGTTCGAAATTCCTTTCCCAGTAGCTTTCATAGTCATCTTCTTCATAGAGCCCGGCTACTTTATCATAAAGCCCGTTATGGAACATATAGAATTCATCGGCTGCTTCGTTGGCTTCACGGTTCCTTTCCTGCCTTATTTTCAGCATTATATCGGAGGGAAGGTCAATAAACCGCACATCCAGCTTTTTCTTCGCACCCCAGCATATCGCCTGATATTCGGGAGAATAGGAAGCAAATGGGTACAATACGGTTTCGATAGGTAATTCGGTGGTGTATGCTAATATCGCAATAGGTGGTTTCACTTCCTCGTTCGCAACATTATACAGCATATCTGTAGCGTCGGCGGGCCCTTCTATCAGGATACATCTGGGTTTCTTTTCCTCCAGGTATTGTATCAGGTGATAGGAAGCACCGGGTGATAAGTGGCGTACACCGAAAATATTATATTGGTTTGTCATTTATTCTAATTGTAATAATCGTCTGTTTGCCAGTATTTAGAGTTTTCCCAGATGTATTCCGCCATTTTCTGTAATGTTCAGGTATGGCCAACCAGCATTCTCGTGCTATTTTTCCTGCGTCATTCAAAATCATTTCACCGTCAACAATATTTCCAAATAAGCATACCTTATCTTTCGTGCAAATGGTCACAAAATATAATCCCCCTTGTGAATAATCATATTCATAAAGGCGAATACTGCGGCGTTGAGATAGGTTTTGACAGGCCATTCTTTTATCTTTTACTATGAGCAGCAGGGACAATAAAAGCCATTATCCGTTCATATCGCTACATGTATTGTACAATCCACGCCACGATGCCCCCCGTTTTTTCATTACGTTCTCCAGGTATTCTTTCCACACCAGCTTGTCTTTATCTTCGTCTTTTACAACAGCTCCCTGTAATCCTGCAGCCAAATCTTCATCGGTAATAGTCCCATTGCCGAAACTGGCTGCAAGAGCCATGCTGTTTGTAATAAGGGATATGGCTTCCGCAGTCGAAATTACACCACTCGGCGATTTTAGTTTTTGTTTTTCATCGAGTGTAAGTCCCTGACGAAGTTCTCGGAAGATAGTAACTATCTTTTCGATGGATTCGTTTGTAGGCAGACTAGCTTTCAGGCGGTAATTACCGGAAATTTCAGCCACACGTCTGGTTACAATCGATACTTCCGTTTCCAGATTGGCCGGAGCAGGCAATACGATGATATTAAAACGGCGTTTCAGCGCCGAAGACATATCATTAACACCCCTGTCGCGTGTATTCGCCGTTGCGATAATGGAGAAACCACGCTGCGCGGGAAGTTCCCTGCCCAGTTCGGGTATGGCGATTGTCTTTTCCGACATTATGGAAATCAATGCGTCCTGAACTTCAGACGCACAACGCGATATTTCTTCGAAGCGGGCGACACTACCCGTTTCCATTGCACGGTATATCGGACTTTTTATCAGTGCTTCATTAGAAGGGCCATTAGCCAGAAGCATGGCATAATTCCACGAATAGCGGATAGCTTCCTCACTTGTCCCGGCTGTACCTTGTATTACCTTAGCCGAATCGCCGCAAATAGCAGCCGTAAGATTCTCCGACAACCATGATTTTGCTGTTCCCGGTTCCCCGATAAGCAGCAGCGAACGGTCGGTAAGTAGTGTAGCGATGGCAATCTCTACAAGCCGGTTGTGACCTATATATTTTGGTGTAATGTCTATGCCGTTGGCTTTGCCTCCTACTACGAATTTCAATACTGCCTTTGGCGAGAGTTGCCATCCAATTGGCTTTTCTTCTTTTTTATCTTCTTCTTTCAGCACTTCCAGTTCATGCGCATATAATGACTCGGCGGGTAACCGGAGTACGTCTTGTTTCTTTTCTGACATAAGTATATGTAGTTATAAATTATAAGTTATGAATTTTTATAGGAAGATTCTATTTCGTCTGCTATATCTTTATACACCTGTAGGGGATTTTTCTTATACAATTCCTCGTATTTAGCTGCATATTCTTTTGGGAATTGTTTCCATAATCCTATGTTCTTGAGCCAGTTTAAGCCATAAAAATAAGTTTTGGAAGCATATTTCGACATAGCGGAATAGACAACTTCGAAACAGTTTTCAATTTTCCTGTCTATTATAAGCATGAACAAGGTCGCCTGTTCGTTTGGCATTGTCCATCCGGTTAACCTCACCAATAACTCATCGAACTTCTTTTTATCGGATTCGCAGGCATCCAAAAGGCGAAGAGCACGATCATGGTCATATCTCCATTTATATTTTTCACCTTTAAAGATATCGTACAATAAGTCCAACCAGCGCTTGTCTATTTTATCTGCAAATATTTCTCTTTTGGATTGATTGCCATAATGGTAATTATTATTGTTGGAATATGCCGTATGCAGGTGATCGATACTTATAGTATTCCTTTTGAACTGATCACTAAATACATCGAATACCTTCTCTTTGGGATAATTTGCGTCTATGGCTGCATAGAAATAATTCCACCATAGCGGACGTTTCCAGTTGGTTTTAGGAATATCATCTATGTTTGATTCGTAAAACTTTATTATCCGCGCTTTTGAGAACGATTTAAGTCCATCCGTTATGCTGACGGTTATGTCGGATGCTAAATTTTCAAGCAGGTTCTTCTTTGCTGAAATCAAATTGTTATATTCTTCATTTCTCAATACTTTCGCATAGAAGTCGATAACCTCGTTATTATCTTTATTTGCCAATGTTGCAAGGTTATATTTGAATTGTTCCAATTTATTAACCAAGACCTTTTCCTTTTCATCCTTTTCTAATGTTATGAACTCTTCGAAGGTTTTGACCACCTGATTAAAAACTTCTTGAAAAAAAAATGGAAGCTTCGAAGAAGCTAATGCTGTAACTATTGCCGGGAGATTTGTCCTGTTTTTGTTATTTATATATACATCTTTCAGCTTTTCGAAACTGGTAGGTGTTCCCAGTTCTACAAGCCCCATGTAGGCGGCTTCACGAACCAGTTTGTTCTTATCGTCAGCCAGTTTTATTATCAGTTCTTCATTCTTAGTATCGGCGCTTAATATGTGAATTGCTTCCGCCTGAAGAGCCGGCAGGGGGCCCGATAATATCTTGTCTACCATTTCCGGCAATTGCGGATAATTAAATTTATTCAGCAGGCGCAGCCGTCTTACATTTTCCGTTTTATCCTCATATTTAAAGTTCTGAATCAGGAATGGCACAATCGGCTTACCAACCTCCGGTATAATCGTTTTTTCCACATAGTCACATAATTCGGCATATTTATCAGCCAAAGCTAAATCAAGGTACTGATAGGTGCGTGAGTCGCTGAATACATTCCGCTCCAGTGCATCTTTCAATATTTCCAACCGGCCTGAATTGCTGGTTGTCAGGGCCTGCATCACAGGTTTCAGTTGCAGGTATGAGTATTCGGTGTTCACTTCATTCAAAGGGATATTGGGTATCTGCAAAGCTTCTTTGGCTCCGGATTCTGCCGGTTCACCCTGAGTATATAGGACAGAATAAAGCAAAGTGGATATAGCCATCAGTTTTTCAGGTGATTGCTGTACTTCGGTATTAACCAGATCTTCTATATCTTTTGCCAATTTACTGAAAACAGGGGCTTTCTCTCCTAATTTTTGGAATACCGGAATATGTTTTTGCAAGCGAGGATCGCCTTTGGCGAATTTACTTCCGGCTATAAACAGGCGGTTTATTTCTTGTTGAAGGTCGTATAATGGTTGTAGTCTCATTGTAAAATAATTTCAAGATTGTTAATATAGTAACCTTATTATCTTTTCGGGAGTGATAAGTGACATTGGCTGAGCAGATAACAATCCCGTTTGCATATCATTATTCATCATCACCGTAAGGGCTAAGCCTTCAGGAGCAGATGGCAGGATTGCTTTCAGATTGGTTGCAGAAGAAACATTCTGTTCTTCGATATCTTTCAATGTCAGTTTATTTCCCAGCTGATCTTCCACCACAAGGTTATCGCCGCACAGATATGCTTTATGCAATGAAATCAATACGACCGGATGTTTATCCATCAGCGGATTCTTAATTGTATTCTTTATGGTCTTTATAGTATCAGCGTAATTTCGGGAAGCAAAAGCAAGTATAGCAGCTAAATCTTTAGCTGTTAACTTACGTCCTTTCACGGCTTCGGTTTCCCAGCGCACGCGTGGGTTCTGGTCGCCCGGATAGATGTACATTTCTTTAAGTTGCAGCACGTCAAAAGAACTGTTATCCTCCTTTATATACTTGGCAGCACGGTAGGGGCGGTAATTTTTCGTTTTATATATCCTGCCTGTTCTCATATTTAACCAAAGTCCTTCATCCACATATTCTTTGCGAGCCTGATTATCATAGCTATTGAAAGAAAGTTGAATGAGTTCTCCGTTTTCTTCATACAGGCCATATTGCATAAGTTCTATCAATTTCCAGACATATCCTATTTGCTCTTCGATGGCAGAGTCCAGTTCAGGATCACCTTCCGGGTCTACCTTGCGCCTGTTCAGATATTCTGTACTTTTTTTCAACAGAGCAGAGATGAAATTGATCTGGTCTATAACGTGTGTGTATTCTTCGTTTTCCACTTCCCCCAGTTCCAATAAGAGATTGTTGAAAGCGGTTTGTATGCCGCCAATATAGTAGTTCCCCAATTCCTTTACCTGTGCCTGCAAAGTCCTCGATATTTTTGCATCAATAGATGAAAGTCCTGTCTGTACAATATCTTTCAGTATCTTTCCGGCTATATCTATACCTGTAAGCTGGGCGTCTGTTTTTTTTAAGTAAGACAGCTCTATTAACTTTTTTGGGTTTCTCCGCCTTCTCTTTTATAGATTCTTTTTCCTGCTCTTTTTTCTCCTGCTTTTTCTCTATTTTTTCCCGTTTAGATATTATATCATCGGGAATATCCGCTATGGAGAAGGCTCCGTTATTGGCTTCGTAAGCATAAAGTAATCCTATGGCATGTTTGCAGGGAAATTGTCTGCTGGGGCAGTTGCATCTGAAAACAGGATTGCTCACCTCAATATAATCTGCAGAGCAATAGTACGGATTTTTGCCGCTTCCGGCACATTCGCCCCATATAAGATTTTTTTCGGATGAGATTCTGAGATTTGCAAATTTATTTTTTTTCACCAGATCACGGCCATTTTTAGCCGCATCGGCATTAGGTGCCAATTCTTCGATTTTTTTCTGCGTAATTTCCATCATATTTAGTGTCCAGTTTATACTTATGTGTAGCTGAATACAAATTTATAAGATTATTTGAGGAATAGTCCAATTGCAATAAACTATTTAAAGATGTGCACAAAGTCATATAATTATCTTTATCTCAATAAAAAAGCCGCTATATAGCGGCTCTCCATCTTTATATTTCACTTTTTTTAAGGGTTTCTTATTCTTTGATAAAGTCGGCTATACGCTTTATAACCTCTGGTATAACAGGCTTGTCAGGATTTGTATATGAATCTTTTATCTGAGTTTGCTGATCTGTAGTTTCACTGTTTTTCATTACATGATCCATCTTATCGATAATTACTTTCCTGGCTTTTTTGTTTGCCTCGGCCAGCAGTTCGGCCTGCTTTACTGTTACCTGAATGTCGGTTGTCCCTTGCAGTATTAGAACCGGAATCTCTAATCCCGAAATTTCTGCCTGCGGATTGTACTTAAACCAGGAGATCATATAAGGTTGTACACTTGGGCGGAACAACATATTGAGCGAGGCGGGAACATCTGCGATGATTTCGCCTTTATCTAATTTATCGATATATGAAAATATCATATCCTTTACTACCTGTGGCTGCGCAACCATTTGTTTACTCAACTGCTCCTTCAATATATTTGCTGCCGGCTCCCCTACCCCTGCAACAGATATATATTTGGAGGCTTTCTTATTATTTCGCGCTGCAATCATACCTAGCAGCGAACCTTCACTGTGCCCGATAATGACAATGTCCGAAAAGCGTTTATCTTTTGCCAGATAATCGATCCAGTCCTGTACGTCTTTAATATAGTCGTCGAAACGCAGGTCTGATTCATTTTGCCCGGCATCCTTACTTTCCGCAATACCACGTTTATCGAAACAAAGCGTAGCTATGTTGTTATAATATAATCCATCGGATAACATTTTCAGTGAATTATTCTTCATTTGGGGCTGATTGCCGTTTCGGTCTGTCGGGCCGGAACCGGCAATAATCAGGGCTACCGGGATTGGTCTATTATTCACAGGAACTTTTAATGTTCCATAAATATCTCCTGTACCCGTTTTTAAGATTGCGGGTTCCTCAGTAACCAGTAACTGTGCTGATATTGAAACAGATAACATGCAGAATAACAATGAAATATATACTTTCTTCATGATATTATGGCGTTTATAAAATAATATACAGAACTATTTTGGAAAGGATTTCCGCAACAATCAATGCAATTGCAAATGATATTCCCCCTACTATCCCCTTTATATTGGCCGATACCGTATAGGCATTATATTTGAGAATAACAGACCAAATGGCAAATAATATTGCGGTTAATCCGGCTACGGTCATCATTACTGCATTTTCTCTAAGTATAGCCATCATTTTGCCTATGTTTGTTGTATTAATATCGCCTATGCAGATATGAAAAGAAGAAACAAAACCTAATAACGCAGCAAATATCAACGGAGCCTGCGATAATGCCATTGTTCCGGCAATATCTATAAACCGTATGGATGATTTGGTGACAATGCGCGCTGTAATATAAAATACCAATGTTGATAAGCACCATCCTACCAATTGGTATAGAACATGATTGATATATGGCGTTAGTATGGCCGGGCATCCATAATGAATATCTAGTACTCCGTCGAAATGGGTATTGCTCAGATATCCCAGTACGGATAAAAGCGTCATGACTGCAAGGCCAATAATCAGGGCCTTTAGCCCTGCTATGAATTTAAAAGGTTTGAATATCCATGTACTGATCGATTTGTTATTTTTCATAGTTTTTTATTTTTTCAATTATATCATCTAGTAAATTTCTCACCGTAGGATAGCTTAAGCCCAAGTCTTTGGCCATATCCTTAAGGCTTCCGCTATTCTTTACAAACTTGAGGATAAACCCTTGTTCATCAAAAGGCAATCGCGCCAATACCGGGAGTGCGTATAATCCGTGCACTTCTGTACCACAATTTTCGCACAGTAAACTTTTTACTTTCAGTTGAGCCTGACAGCTCGGGCAATTACAAGGTAACATATTATCATTGTTTTTTTTTACAAAACTAAATATTATTTTAATAATATCAAATATAATATAAATAATATTCAATTTTTTTAAATAAAAATTTACTCATCTCACGTTTTTATTAATTGTATAATCGCTATTATTAAATTTTTATCTTTTGGAAACCATTGCCCTTTTACTATTGTTTCTACTGTAATTGGAAGGATGCATTGCTTATTGGCTGGTCGGGCATGCGGGGCATTGTGTCGCTACGGCGATTGTCCTGCCTGTAGCATTGGGTTGGAACTATTTTTCCCCAGTGCAATAGCATTATATTTCTTATCGTATTACTTCTTGTATTGATGTTACGGGTTTTCCATTGCTAATTAAATGGCTCAAAACAGAAAGCAGTGAGGAGAATACCTAATAAAAGGCCGGATCTGTTTCCCCCAAATAAAAAAGACTCCGGTAACATCCGGAGTCTTTTTTCATATAATAAGAGTTATCATTCATTTATCAGTGTGAACAACTCTTCAGCAGCTTCACGCGGACCGTCTTTTGTCTTACCATCGATAGCAAGAGATGTATGTATCTCTCCTATCTTTACTCCGGCGGCCTTCATATCTTTAAAGTAAGCACGGACTAAGACCTCTGTTTCTTTGCGTTCCTGAACAGGACCGAACGGATTTGCAAAATATGATTTCACCAGCCCTTTTTCGGTTGTAGTTCCTTTTGCTTTGCGGGCACCATCTTCAAATACCTGAATGGCATGGTCCAGATTGTCATAAATGAGGATTTTCTTATCCGCCTCATTGTAGTTATTTGCATAAAGGAAATAATCTATCGGATAGCCTTTGGATATAATCTCGTAGGTGGAGATCGGTATTGTAACACGGGCATTTACTTTGTCCATATTGGTATATACCCCTTTATCCAATTGCTCGAAGGCATAAGCCGGGTCAAGGTCGTCTACACGGACAAATGCTCCGATCTCGGTTCCGTATGCTTTGATAGTACCGTCTTTCTCTTTTTTCAGATACCCCATATCATCGAAGATTACACGCATGTGCCGAATGTAATTTTCGTTCAGGGTACGGAATGCTTCGAGGCTTTCCGATTTTCCGGCCCCGCTGTCTCCCATAATGATAATGTTGGATTCTTTACCGTTGCGAAGCACAATGTTTACCATTGCTCCGTGAATAGGCAGGCTCCCTGTGTCTATCTGCTTTACATTATGCAATGTAAGAAGCATTTTCTTCATGTAGCCGAAATAATCGATATCGTCGCAATAATTAGCGTAGCCGATAAGAATATCATTCTTTTTATCTTTATAATAGAATGTACGTTTTTCTTCATATCCGTCAGGATATCCGAATACATATATCATGTCCGGTTTCTTTCCGATATATTCGGTTTCTGTCGCCAGTTCAAACAGATTTGCCAGTCCAATGCCATGAACCATAAAATCCTTATGAAAATAAACAAAGGTAAGCATATTACCTACCTTAGCCGGAAAGACAAACCAATCATCTTCATTAAGCACAACATTTACCAGTGGATTTTGCTGGTGCTCCTGGAATATTCCGTCACGCGTATTCCTTTTTGTGTATGATATATATGGCGGCTGGAAAACAACTGTACTGATAAATGGAATAGATGTAAGTCCTTTGTATTCTACCGGACAATTCCAGTTTACATCATTCAGGGTAAGTCCGGCATTAGCTCCGGCTACAGACTGGCGATAAACACGTGTTTCGTGCCCGTTGACTGTTGTCTGTATCCTGCGGCCTGTTGATAACACAAGGTCATTAAACATATCATTGGCCTGGATAAAACGTACATTCTGTAAGCCTTCCCCTACCCGCGAATTTCTTACGATAGTATAGCGCTCGAGCCGCTTCCAGTAAGCGAAAAGCAATTCGGTAACCTCTATAAACAGGTGTTTATCTTCAAAGAATTTCGAATATTTATTATCGACTGCTATTACTTCATCTATTTCAAATACTGTCAGTAATTTAAAGACTTCTATGAGGGAATCGACCGTTTCGTCTTCATTGCCGAAGTGAGAGGTATAATAGTCGTAAATGACTCCCTCGTCTTTCTTCAAAACCTGTTTAATAAAAGATTCGACAACACGTCTGAATCCGTAACTATTAAGCAGCTTTTGCTTCGTATCGCAATATTTGAGCGTAAAGTTAATCATTGCTCTTCCTCTCGAAAGCGTAAATTCGTGTAACATAATGTTTTATATATGGTTAAATAAATACAAAAAGATTAATTTCCTTAGAACTATCTAAGCAAAGATAACAGTTTTATTTAACTTTTCGGTTATTTTGACACGTTATAAATAAGACGTGTATGTTAAATATTCTTTTAGAGCCATATAAATTATCAACCCGTTATAAAACTTATATGTATCAACTTTGTTTTATAATAAAGGGTAAGTAAATACAATGGATGCCAATAGCAGTGTATCCGTTAAAACAATAATAGTATGGCAAATTCTAAGATTACAAGTATTCTGGGCGATCAAAGTGAATATCTGCTCGGGCACGTAAGTAAAACGATCGACAAGTCACTAATCCATGCCCCCGAACCAAATTTCATAGATAATATCTGGACAGATTCGGATCGCAACATTCCCACGTTGAATAGTCTTCAGCGCTTATTCAGTCATGGCCGGCTTGCCAATACGGGATATTTATCAATCCTGCCTGTAGATCAGGATATCGAGCATACTGCAGGTGCTTCTTTTGCGCCGAACCCCATTTATTTTGATTCGGAGAATATTGTAAAATTAGCAATAGAAGCCGGATGTAGTGCCGTCGCATCTACCTATGGCGTATTGGGTTCAGTAGCCCGCAAGTATGCGCATAAAATACCATTCGTGGTGAAGATTAATCATAATGAGCTTCTGACCTATCCTACGGCTTATGACCAGGTATTGTTCGGTACAATAAAAGAGGCCTGGAATATGGGGGCGGCTGCCGTCGGTGCAACAATTTACTTCGGCTCCGAACAAAGTCGCCGGCAGATTGTTGATATAGCTAAAGCATTCGAGTATGCGCACGAGTTGGGAATGGCGACGATCCTTTGGTGTTACCTCCGAAACAGTGATTTCAAAAAGGACGGTGTGGATTACCATAGCGCAGCCGACCTGACAAGTCAGGCCAATCATATTGGAGTAACCATAAAAGCTGATATAGTGAAGCAAAAGCTGCCTACTAGTAACGGAGGATTCAAGGCTATAAACTTCTCCAAATGGGACGAACGTATGTATACCGAACTGGCATCGGACCATCCGATAGATCTCTGCCGCTATCAGGTAGCCAACGGATATATGGGACGTGTAGGCCTGATCAATTCGGGAGGCGAATCACATGGCGCTTCCGACCTTAAAGATGCTGTATATACAGCCGTGGTAAATAAACGCGCCGGAGGCATGGGCCTGATCTGTGGACGTAAAGCGTTCCAGCGTCCGATGATAGAAGGTGTAGAGTTGATTAACACGATACAAGATGTATATTTGGATAAAGATATAAAATTAGCGTGAGCTAAGTCTAGTGTTTTTTATTATAGTTGCTGAAGATGCCCCTGTACTATGTGCGGGGCTTCTTTTTTTGTTCTCGTTGTCATTCGTTATCCAAAGGTGCATTTCTGCAACTTAAAAACAATGAGATAGAATAAATAAGATAAAATGATATAAGAACGATACCTAAAGTCATGATTGTAATTGTCTGTGAATAATCTGTTGTCTCTATACCTTAGACTACGTATCTTGTCATTCGTTTATTCTATTGATTTTCTTTATATTAATTTTCGATCCATTATGATTTTATGTCTGTTCTTATAGTTATATTTTGATAAATTTACTGAAAAAGAAGTCAATACATCCGGTTAAAATGACATACTAAAAATAGTCCACCCATCTTTGGCATAATGTTTCAGGTTTCCGCCATGCATGCGCATAATATAACGGGATATACTCAGGCCTATTCCCGTACCTGTATTTTTAGTTGTAAAAAACGGGATGAATATATTCGGTATTACCTCCTGCGGAATCGGTTCGCCATTATTGCATACCTCTATATTCGTTTTATTATCGGCATGGCTGATCTTTATTTTGATACTTCTCCCTTCAACGGGATCTAATGCTTCAACCGCATTTTTTACTAAATTGACCAATACCTGTGTAATCTGTGACTCGTCAGCATTTACAACCAGGGATGGCGCGATGTACTGCAGTTCCAGTGATATTCCTTTTTCCTGCATCATTGCCGACTCCAGGCTAACCACCTTTTCTACCAGAGGGATCAGGTCGAATTCTATCAATTGAGGCTTTGGAACTCCTGTAAATTTACGGTACGATTCCACAAATACCATAAGTCCTTTAGCTGTGGAACTGATGGTTTCCAATGCCTCCACTGTATTTTGCCGGAGATTATCATCCGATTGGTTATCCCGGGATATTTTATAAGAGAACAACAATGTATCCGTCAGCGATGTGATAGGCGCTATCGAGTTCATTATTTCGTGAGTCATCACTCGTATAAGGCGCACCCATGATTCCATCTCTTTCGCCTCCAGCTCGTTCCCGATACTATTAAGCGTAAAGATTTTCATTGTACCCCTTTTCAGTGTTATTTTGGATACACGCAAGCTTATCAGAGTTTCTTCTCGTTCATTGGCTATTCTCAGATACTTATTGTCATTTGTTTCCAGATGGAGAAATATAGATGGAAATGATTCGTCAATTACTTTCAACTGATTTAAATGGGTAAAGACCGGTAATCCCAGCAATTCATTCGTTGCCCGGTTCGTTATCAGCACATTGTTATGTTCATCCAGTATAATGATACCGGTAGAAACGCTTTCGACTATCAGGCTCAGGAACTTTTCGTTTTCTATCACTTCTTTCCGGGCCTTGGACAGGATTTCCTTGATGCGGTTCATCATCTGGTTCAGTTCCTGTTCGCGCTTCGATATTTTGGTTACCGCAAAATTGAAGGAATAATCGCCATTATCAAGGGCATTAAGCAAAAACAAAATATTCTGATTGAATTTCCTGTAGTGTTTATGTAACCTGTTGATGGAAAATACGGCTATCAGGATACACAATGGCCCGTATACATATTCTTTTTCCAGAAAACAATAGGTGGCGGCAGCTACCGAAAGTATCAGCAAACTTATGTATATCAACAATTTATATTCTATCGATTTAAACATATTACTCAATAATTTACTTTCCTGTTCTCATTTTTTACATTTATTAACCATATATAGTTAAAAGGTAACAAAAGTAACAGCTTTTTCAGTTAACAGTTAACAGTTAGCAGTTAACAACTTGTATCTTGTTTACTTGTAACTCATGACTGTTAAAAAGTAACACAAATAACATATTTTCCACGTCCTGTTTTTCACTACTCTCTTATTACTTATGTTTTCTATATAGATAAAGAAACCTGATTATAATCCATATTTTTTCATTTTATTATAAAGTGTCGGACGCGTAATTCCCAGTTCGGCGGCAATAGCGGATATATTCTTCTGATATTTGCTCAACGCTTTTTCTATGAGTATCTTTTCCATTTCGTCCAGTGTGATGGAGTCGATAATAGCAGCCTTGGCTTCGGTAGCCCGCATATAAAAATCAGATGGTTGCAGTTCTGTTCCGTCACACAGGATGACAGCTTTTTCTACAGCATGCTCCAGTTCCCGAACATTCCCCGGCCATGAATAATTCTCCAGTTTCGCAATGGTTTTATCATTAAAGACAAGCCCTTTTTTATTGTATTTTTTTGCAAAACGGGATAGGAAAAAGGTGGCCAGAACGGAAATATCTTCCCTGCGGTTGCGTAATGCAGGTACTTCGATCTGGATAGTATCGAGACGGTATAGCAGATCTTCCCTGAACTCACCGTTTTTTACAGATTCGAACAGATTACGGTTTGTGGCACTTATCAGCCGTATATCCACTACGACAGGCTTGTTACTCCCTACCCTTACTATTTGTCGCGATTGTAATGCCGTAAGCAGCTTTGCCTGCAATATATAACTAAGGTTCCCTATCTCGTCCAGAAAAAGTGTACCTTTATCCGCTGCCTCAAATTTTCCGGCACGGTCGGTTCTTGCGTCGGTAAACGCACCTTTTGTATGGCCGAAAAGCTCGCTTTCGAATAAAGTTTCGGTAATAGCGCCCATATCTACACTGACCAGCGTTTCACCTGCCCGCAGGGATAACTGATGTATTTTTCGGGCAATCAATTCTTTTCCTGTACCATTCTCACCTGTGATAAGTACATTCGCATCCGTTTTAGCGACCTTCTCTATCATCGAAAGTAAATTTTGCATGGCTTCGGATTTCCCCCAGCATACATCAGAGTCTTTAGCTAGTTCGGAATTCAGTACATCCTGTTTTTCCCTGAGTTTCTTAACTTCTTTTCTCGATTGACGGAGCGCGAAGGCAGATTGCAATGTTGCCAGCAATTTGGTATTATCCCAGGGTTTCACTACAAAGTCGCTCGCACCTTCTTTCAGAGCCTTCACAGCCAGTTCTATATCGGCATACGCCGTGAATAAAACAACCGGAAGTTCCGGGTCGGTCTTCTTTACTTCCGACAGCCAGAACAACCCTTCGTTTCCGGTATTTATTCCGGCCGAATAATTCATATCCAGCAAAACAATATCCGGATTTTTTTCTCTGAGCGTAGAGAGGAGCATATTGGGCGATGGCAACAAAGTGACTTCTTCGAAGTAATTATCAAGTAAGATTCGCAGTGCGCTCAATACATTTTTATTATCATCTACAATCAGGATGCTACCTTTTTTCATTCCGGGCTTTATTGGTCAATGGTACAAATATAGAAATTTATTAGTTATGCCAATTAGTAGCTGAAATAATTGTTGTTGCGTGAAAACATTGGATTTTTTCTACTACGCGCAATCAAAGATTGCTTGTGTTCCTTTTGGCCAAATCCCCAAAAGGAACCAAAAATGCTTTAGCACCCCGCTTCAAAGGCCGACCCGTAACGGACAAAAAGACGAAACGAAAAAACTCGCTCTGAATAGAGCTGCGGTTTTGACTCCCTCTCCCTTTGGGGCAGGGCTGTTAAGTTCTGAATTCTTATATCCTCTTTGCCATGTTGAACGAAGTGAAACATCTCTTAAATCGAAAGAGATCCTTCGTTCCACTCAGGATGACAGCAGAAAATAACTGAACAAAGCGGAGGACTTAACAGCCCTGCCCTTTGGAGAGGTCGAATGGAGCGCTAGCCTTTTGGTTCGTTTTGGGCAATGTCAAAATGAACATTCAGACAAAACGAAGTGTAGTCAATGAAAAAGGAACGTTAAAACTCAACTACTGATCCGTATTAGTTGTGATTAATATAGCAGGGCCCTTCTTTGCATCTTTGCGGGAGATCCACATCTCATATAGCTACAGATATAAAATTGCGAAAAAACAAAGAGGCACGGAATTTGTTCCATGCCTCTTCTGTTTTATATTCCGGGGTAAATTATTTACCTTGCTCCAGTTTCAGTGTAATTGTAGGCTGGTCACAAACTTCAGTAGGACCGAAGTATTGGATCGGACCAGGGTAAACAAACTCTGTACCTACAGCCCAGGCTTCACGGTTTGCCGCCAGATATTTAAACGGGGCGCCATCAAGTTCTACCAGAGCTTTGCGGATAACAGGTTTCATTTCACCGTGACGGCGTTCCATATTCATCATCATTGTTACAGGTACTCCGCCCGCGATCCATTGGTCGGCAGGAGCAGTTGTATTACGTATCGATGACATATATCCTGTTTTGCCGGCACCGATAAGAGCGGCGGCAGTATAACCCAATGAATAGCAATAGTCGGCATCGTAGTTTGACGGAGCAGCGCAACGGCCTTCATATCCGAAGAAATGTACCTGTGAAGCAAATTTTCCGCTGTATTTTCCTTCAGCTTTCATTGCGGCAAGTTTATTGCCTACCATTTCAGCTAATAATTTTTCTGTTTCGATAAGAGAAACCTGTACATTACCATGAGGGTCGCGGTCGAGTGTCAACTGGCGTGCAACTCCATCAGGAAGGCTTGCGAATACTTTTGAATTGTCGGCAGACAGGCTTTTTCTGATATAAGCCAGTTGCTCATCTTTAGGCACTGCATTGAATTCGTCCTGATGATGTGCAAGGAAATCGTTCAATTCCGAGATAAGCAGTTTCATTGCAGGGATAAATTCGATAAGGCCTTCAGGGATAAGTACGGTACCGAAGTTGTTGCCATCGGCAGCACGGCGTGCCACAGCATTTGCTATATCGGTTACAATATCATCGAGCGATAATTTCTTCGCTTCCACTTCTTCCGAAATGATACAGATATTAGGTTGTACCTGCAACGCACATTCGAGAGCGATATGAGAAGCTGAACGTCCCATCAGCTTGATGAAGTGCCAGTATTTACGGGCTGAGTTACAGTCACGTTGAATGTTGCCGATAACTTCCGCATATACTTTACATGCTGTATCGAAACCGAACGAAGTTTCTATCATTTCGTTTTTCAGGTCACCATCGATTGTTTTAGGACAGCCGATCACCTGTACGCCTGCATTGATAGCTTTGTAATATTCAGCTAATACACAGGCATTTGTATTTGAGTCATCACCGCCAATAATAACCAGCGCTTTGATATCCAGCTTTTTAAGAATTTCAAGTCCTTTGTCAAACTGTTCTTTCGATTCCAGTTTGGTACGTCCCGAACCTATGATATCAAAACCACCTGTATTACGGTATTCATCAATAATTTCGCCTGTAAGTTCTTTATAATCGTGGTCGACCAATCCTCCGGGGCCCATAAGGAAACCATAGAGGCGACTGCCTGAGTTTAAGTTCTTAATTCCGTCGAAGAGGCCTGCGATTACATTGTGGCCACCGGGAGCTTGTCCACCCGAAAGGATAACCCCGACATTGATAGCCGGATAGTTTGTTTTTTCAGAAGCTTCTACAAACTTGAGGGTTGGCATTCCGTATGTATTGGGAAATAATTTATTCACTTCCTCCTGGTCAGCTACCGATTGAGTCGCCGCACCTTCTTCAATTTTCACAGAACCATACAATGCTTTCGGCATTTTTGGTTTATAAGCAGCCCTGGCTACTTGTAAAGCACTTTTTACCATCGTTTTTTTATTGGTTTATATAGTTAAATTTATTCAGCTCTTTTAAGGCTCGCAAATTTCGTTATTTTTTTTCAAATATGAAAGGATTTGTGAGCCATATCTGTTCCGTTTTTGTACAATAAGCATTGTTTTTTTGATATAATCTTCTCTTTTGATGGTTTTATTTATCCTTTTATCATTTTTAGTAATATTGCTTCAGTATAATATATCATTATGATAGATTATATGCGTTATATGTCGGTATTTTGAGCGCTATTTATGTTGTATTAACTATATTTAACTATAAGTTGATGACTATTTGATAGTTTTTCTTTCCAATATATCAGAAAACAATATATCTTTGCAGTACTAAATTAATTTTGAATCATGAAAGCAAAAACTTTATTTTCGTTATTAGCTATTTTGTTCTTCTCTGCAAATATTTATGCAGGCACACCGGAAACTATTAAATTTACTAATGTTGAACAAACAGAAGAAGGTTGTGTAAAAGAATTTATTTTTTGTGACAAAAATACAAATGCTCCACTGACGAAGACTACTTATGTCTATGATGCCGCTAACCGCATGATAGAGAAAGCCACTTATGAATGGATGGGCGAAAAAGGATGGACCGGTATCCAAAAGTATGAATATACCTACAATGCGGAGAATCAGGCTCAGGCGCCGACAATGATCAAGTGGGACAAGAAGTCTAACGATTGGGCTGAAAAATAAAAAACTTTACACACTACATATATAAATACTTAAGACAAAGACTCTTTGAATAATTTAAAGTTTAGAATTATTCCCGAATAGCTAAAGTGAATTATATGACGCCGCTCTTTTTATAGAAAAGGGCGGTTTTTTTTGTTATACACGATTCAATAAGGGATATCTTTTTCTAAAATGCAATAAATAGCTTGTCAACCAGAATAATAAGTGGAAAATTGTTTTTTATATCTGAATTTCTGTAACTTTTTTCTGCCATTCTCGTCATATACATAGAAAGCGCTTATAAAGATTTTCAATCAGTATAAATTTAGTTTAATAAAAAACGATTATGAAGGCAAAAGTTTTAACTTTAATAATAGCATTCTTATTTCTATCGGCAAGCCTTTTTTCCCAAAGTAATGCCGGAAGAGATACAAAAATCAGTAAAGATGGCAATGGATACACGACTAAAGAGTCCATTCAGTATCAACGGACAAAAGCAGTCTCAAAGATTGTATATCTATACGATCCGGCCGACAGGCTGATAGAAAGAATGAGCTACATTTCAGAGTATGGTGCAAAATGGATTCCTGTCCAAAAATACAAATATGAATATACCGCCGATGGGAAAATTGCCAATATAATCTGTACAAAATGGATTCAGGGACAGAATGTGTGGGCCGGAAAATCGCAGTGCATAGCGCATTCGTATGGAAATAAAGGTGTAATAGTAAGGCAGATAACTATCGACACCAAGGACTTTAATCTGCTTACAATGAACAAATAGGTGCAGGAGATTTTATTCCGGAAAACAAGAGCTTTCCTGATAAAATATCAGGAAAGCTCTTGTTTTTTTGCAGAAAAGAGAGACGATTACAGCTTATAATTCAGATATTAGGCAAAATGTTAAAGGAATTCTTTACCTTTACATTCTATTATTTAATCGAAATATATGAGATCTAAATCGTTATTAGCCCTCTGCATCGTCATTGCCCTGACTTTGAATTCCTGTATCCAGGATGAACCTCTGAACAGAGAAGCCGACATCACAGATATAAAAGTAGAAGGAGATACTTTTATTTCGAGTATCATATCCGAAGCGAACAACGAAATCAATATATTTGTGACCGGCAAAGCCGATATAACTAATCTAGCTCCGGTAATAGAACTTTCCCCGGGTGCGACAGTTTCCCCCGCATCGGGAGTAGCTATGGACTTCACAGAAGGACAAAAATATAAGGTTACATCGGAAGACGGTAATTATTCGAAAGAATATACCATTACAGTGACATCTAATATTGATCTGAAATATGACTTTGAAGACTGGGGAGAAGCGGGGGTAAGCGGACGTAAATACCCCATATTGTTGTCCAATCATAATGCATGGAGTACCGGCAACTCCGGCGTTGCTATAGTTGTGAATGCAAACCCTTATCCGACAGAGAAAACAACAGACTCTTATGCGGGGACCTATGCAGCCAGATTGCAAACCATTAAGGGCCTGTATATTTCCATAACCGGTCAGAATATACCTATCTTTGCCGGATCGCTGTTCTTAGGCGAATTTAGCGCAAACATCACTAATCCTCTGCTATCACTTAAACTGGGGCGTATGTATTCGGAAACAAACGGTAAACCCGTCACCTTCACCGGATATTATAAATACACTCCGGGAGACGTATTTACTGATAAAGACGGTAATCCTGTCGCCGGAAGGGTAGATGAATGCAGTATATATGCTGTTATATTTAAAGTTAGCAAGAACTCTTCCGGACACACTGAATATCTGAATGGTGAAACGGTCTCGACCTCGGATAAAGTTATAGCCAGGGCCGAATGGAGTAGAGAAACGAGCTCTATTACCGATGAAGAAGTAAATAAAGGTTTCTACAAATTCACCATCCCGTTCGTATATAAAGAAAATTTCGATTTCACGAAGAACAATTATAAGCTGACGATCGTCTTATCTTCGAGTCAGGATGGAAATCTATATGAGGGAGCGATAGGCAGTACATTGATTGTTGATGAACTGGAAATATTAACCGAAAGTTTTTAAATTGGAAGAGTATGAAACCGAATTTTTATAATATTGTATTAACATTGGTCGTTGTCTCTTTGTTTTCGGCAAGTTTGTCCGCACAGATACAGGACAAGAAGCCTCTCGACTTATCATTCCTGCTCGGTTTTAATATCGGAGGTACAGCCCCGCTCCCTCTACCGGCCGAAGTGAGGAAAATTGAAAGTTATAATCCGAAATTTAATCCGCAATTGGGCTTCAACGTTGTATACAGCCTCGATGACAAATGGGGTGTAGGAACAGGAGCAACTCTCGACTGGAAAGGGATGAGAGTAAGGGACGAAGTGAAATACATGAAAACAAGCGTTGTCCTTACGGAAGATGGCAGTCGCCTTAGCGGCTATTTTGTAGGAAAGAATATGACAAACGTAGATATGACCTACCTTACCATACCTATCTATGGGACATATAATTTCAACAACAGATGGCAAGCACGCCTGGGTATATATGCCGCGAGGACACTCTCTTCCAGGTTCAACGGGAAAGTCTACGACGGATATATGCGCATAGATACACCCGTGGGACAAAGACAGGAAATAGATGGAGAGGGAGCCACATTCGACTTTAGCGACGACACCCGCGACTATGATTTCGGTATATTAGGCGGAGGTGAATTCCGGCTAACAAACCGTGTGGGATTTTACGGAAGCCTTACATGGGGGCTGGTTCCTTATTTTTATTCGGGAACAAATCCTATCGAATTCAAGATGCACAATATCTATGGGACAATAGGCATCACATACAGATTGAAATAATAACGTTATAATATTGATATACAGAGATATGACTTCCAGCCGAAGCCATATCTTTTATATTATGACGCATACACCTGACTTCACTCAGGTTGCTTATCAAAATATAAAGTCTTACCTTTGCAGCGTAAAAATAACAATATAGACATGACTAAAATTTCAACGGTTCTTTTCGATTTCGACGGAGTTATTGCTGATACCGAACCTCAATATGATATCCATATTGAAGACCTGGGAGAAAGATATAATCTGGGTATAGAAAATTTTGCCTTACAGGTGAAAGGTACGACCTCACCGGATATACTGAAAAAGTATTTCAGCCATTTGCCCGGGGAAGAACAAACCAAAATAGCCAAAGAACTGGAAGATTTTGAACTCAATATGGATTTTCCGCTGGTCGATGGTGTGATGGACTTTATCAGGTACCTGAAAGATAATAACTATAAAACAGGTATAGTAACCAGCTCCCAGGACTTCAAAATGAAAAGGGCGCTTGATATTCTTCAATTATCCGATACTTTCGATGTGGTAGTCACTGCCGCGCGTATTACCGAAGGCAAGCCTAATCCGATGTGCTACAAACTAGCTGCTCAAGACCTGAATTCTTCTCCGGCTGAATGTATTGTCTTTGAGGACTCACTGCATGGCATACGGGCAGGTCAGGATGCGGGAATGAAAGTAATCGGCCTGTCGACCACCATACCGCGCGAAGTCCTGGTAGAAAGAACCGAGAATGTGATACCGGATTTTACTGATATGCAGCAAATTATCAAATATCTGAACTGATTCCGGCCAGCCCCTTGTTCAGAAACTTAATAAAATCCAGTTCAAAATTTGTCGTAAAAACATCTTTACCCAGATTGGACTGGATTTCTTCTATCTTCCAGAAGCGTCCGTCCGCCAGTTCATCCCTGTTTAATACAAAGCCACCATTATATACCGCATAGAAACAATAACTTAATTCGCGCTCCCGATCTGTTTCTATAATATATTTTGTGATAAAATGCGGCTCTATACCCGAAAGGCCTAATTCTTCTCCGGCTTCGCGGCAGGCTGCCAGCTCCGGCATTTCATCCAGATCGATATGTCCGGCAACGGACGAATCCCACTTGTCGGGCTGTACGTCTTTTGTCGCGGAACGCTTTTGCAGATACAAATCCCCTTCCGAATTGAATATATGCAAATGAATAACAGGGTGTAAAAGTTTCGAACCATCGTGACAAACACTGCGTGGCGCCTGTCCGATTATATTGCCTGTTTCGTCAACAAGCGGAAAAATTTCTTCCGGCATAATCATATCAGTCTTTAAACAAAAGGCTTTCCGAACGTCCTTTCTTGAAAATCATTGTGCCGTTCCTGACACCCTTTCGTATCACCTTTTGCTGTTCATCTGGCAAAGATACAATATCCTTACAATCATCAGAGCAGCAGCCTTTCATTTTTTCCGCACATTCATCACATTGTATGAACAGCAGATGGCATCCGTCATTCTTACAGTTGGTATGTGTATCGCACGGTCTTCCACACTGATGGCAATGAGCGATTATATCTTCTGTGATACGTTCCCCCAGACGGTTATCGAATACAAAGTTCTTGCCTGTAAACTTAGATTCCAGCCCTTCTGCTTTTATCTGACGGGTATATTCGATAATACCGCCTTCGAGCTGATAAACGTTCCTGAATCCCTGATGTTTGAAGTACGCACTGGCTTTCTCGCAACGAATACCGCCTGTACAATACATCAACAGCTTTTTATTGTCTTTATAGTCTTTCAACTGCTCGTGTATAATGGGCAGTGAATCGCGGAACGTATCCACATCCGGAGTTATGGCTCCCGTGAAATGTCCTATTTCGCTTTCATAATGGTTTCGCATATCTATTACTATAGTATCCGGATCATCCATCATGCTGTTAAAATCTTTTGCCTTTAAGTGTATGCCTATATCAGTGGGGTCGAAAGTCTCATCATTCAATCCGTCGGCCACAATTTTATCCCTTACTTTTATCTTGAGTTTCAGAAAAGATTTGTTATCATGTTCCACAGCTACATTCAGCCGTATTCCTTTCATAAATGGATATGTATCCAGAAAATCTTTAAAGGCTTCCATATTAGCTGCCGGTAATGACAACTGGGCATTGATACCTTCCTTAGCCACATAGATACGCCCGAGGACATCTAATTCATTCCAACGGACAAACAATTCGTCTCTGAACTCTTGCGGATTTTGTATATGCGCGTATGCATAGAAAGACAAAGTCAATCGTTGAAGTCCGGCATCATCAATAAGTCTGGCTCTTTCTTCTGCGCTTAATGTATTATATAATTGCATTTTATATAAAGTATTGAGTAAATAATAAAAGAATATAATGTCATATATTCTCGTTTGTCATGCTGAGGTAACGAAGCATCTCATTCCTTTTATACAAGAGATTTTTCACTTCGTTCAAAATGACAAAGGCGACAACAATTATCATCATTTACTTAATTTAGAATAATTACAAATAAAAAGACAAAGATATACAGGATACAGCTAACAGTACCAATTTTCTATATCAATAGTATTTATACAACATAGATGAAGGAATATTGATCTATTGTAATAAAATTTGACAAACACTGTAAAATTATTTTACACTTTTACCATTCACCAAAATACATAAACACCTATACAACAGTTTATTATACATTCTGGCACGACTTTCGCTCTTTAAATATTAAAAATGTAAATAAAACTATGAAATATATAATCTTTATTATCGCATTCCTGATCGGCTTTACAGCCAATGCCCAGAAAAAAAAGTGGACACTGGAAGAGTGTATGCGCTATGCAATAGAGAACAGCCCGAAGAAAAATAAGCAAGACGCTCAAAACAGCATCTACCACCAGAACTTCCTGGAAGCTGTAGGCAAACTTATACCATCTCTGAGCGCAAATACCAATGCTTCATTCAATTTCGGACGTGGGCTGGATTCTGAAACAAACACATACACCGATATCAACTCTTTCAGTAACAATTATAGTCTTTACTCGTCACTTGTTTTATTCGATGGTTTTTCGAATATTAATAAGATGAAAATGCAGAAGGTGAACAAACTGATGGGTAAACAGCAATTACAGCAGACTAAAGATGTAATAGCTTACGAAACCATGGAAGCATTTATCAATGTAGCATATTATATGGATATGGTAAAACTGGCTGAACAACAGCTTGAAGAAAGTGCTGCTAATGTGGGGCAAATCAAACGGATGGAAGAACTGGGAATGAAAGGCGCGGCAGATGTAGCCGAACTTGTAGCCAAAGAAGCAGCCGATAATTATAACCTTACACGCCAGAAAAATCTTTTGGTAATAGGCATTATCGTATTAAAGGAAAAAATGAATTTCCCCATCGAAGACGATATCGAGATAAGCAATATCGTCTCGGACGAATTGATAACGAAGACTCAGGAAACAGCAGTCTCCATTTTTGAAAATGCAAAGTCAGTCAATCCGAAAGCGATGGCGGCCGAATCCGCGTTTCAGGCACAGCAACTGGCATACAAGTCGGCGAAAGGGAGCTTCTCTCCCACTCTGTCTATGGAAGCCGGCATTTCTACTAACTTTTCCCGTTATATGGACGGCAGTGAATACTCTTCATTCAAAGACCAGATAAGAGACAAGCGCGGGCATTACATAGGATTTTCCCTTTCTATCCCTATATTCTCAGGATTCTCACGTTCTGCACAAGTAAAAAGAAGCAAGGCTCAAACCGTCATAGCACGTAACGAACGGGACGAAACGTTGCGTACACTATATAGCGAGGTAGAGCAGGCGGTTGCCGATATGAACGGGCTGGCCGACGAGTTTTATCAGGCAAAAAAACAAACTGATGCCATGACTGTCGCACACAATGTAAATCAACGGAAATTTACCGAAGGATTGATAAATGCAATAGAACTGCATACCAGTTCCAATCGTCTGCTACAGGCAAAAGTAGATGAACTGAACGCACGTCTGAAATACGAAATAAAGCATCGTTTGGTAGATTATTACAAAGGCGCTCCATTCATCACAGAATAATGTAAATAATTGAATATGTGTATTTTGAATTAAATTATAAACGGAGCCAAATCTTGAAATCTTGAAATAATAAATCATATGGATATTAAAATAGAAAAGAAAAAAGGAATACAGAAAAAGCATATCCCTTTCATTGCCGGAGGTATCTTTTTACTTGGGCTTACCGGTTGGTATATATTCGGTAATCATGCCTCAAAGCTGAATATCGAAAAAGACAAGGTTACCATACAGGAATCGACGAAAGGCATGTTCAACGATTATGTCCGCATTCCCGGACAGGTACAGCCCATCAATACAATCTTCCTCAGCGCAATAGAAGGCGGTATGGTAGCAGAGAAGCTGATAGAAGAGGGTTCGGAAGTACGCAAAGGAGATATTATAATCCGGCTGACGAACCCGATGTTAAGCCTCAACATACTCGATAGCGAAGCACAACTGGCCGAAAAGCAAAACTTTCTTCGTAATACGCAGGTGTCTATGGAGCAGGAAAGACTCAGCCTGAAAAAAGAGAAACTGCAACTGGATGTGGACGTGGAACGCAAGAAGAGAAAATATGAACAGTATAAGCAACTATATTCTGAAAAGCTGACTTCTAAAGAAGAATACCTGCAGGCCAAAGAAGATTACGAATTTGCAGTAGACGGACGGGTATTGGTTGTTGAGCGCCAGAAACAGGATTCCTTATACCGGGGTATCCAGGTAGACCAGATGGAAGAAAGTTTGCACAATATCCGTAAGAATCTGGTACTGGTACGTCAACGGGTGGATAATCTGAATGTGAAAGCCCCTGTCGACGGACAATTGGGTGTACTGGATGTCGAGATAGGACAAACAGTCGCTTCCGGTGAACGTATAGGCCAAATCAGCGTATTATCCGATTATAAGGTAGAAGCGATGATCGACGAGCACTATATAGATAGGGTAAAAGCCGGATTGGACGCCACATTCGAACGTCAGAATAAAGACTTTGCCCTGCGTGTAAGGAAAGTATATCCGGAAGTACGGGATAAACAATTTAAAACCGATTTTGTATTCGAAGGAGAGCGCCCCGATAATATCCGCGCCGGACAGACATACTATATAAATCTCCAATTGGGGCAACCTGCCGAAGCTATATTAATACCGCGCGGCCCGTTTTATCAGACTACCGGTGGGCAATGGATATTCGTTGTTGTACCGGACGGAAGCAAGGCCGTAAGGCGTAAAATAACGATAGGCCGCCAGAACCCGAACTATTACGAGGTAACCAGCGGACTGGAGCCGGGCGAAAAAGTGATTACGTCTGCATACGATAGCTATGGAGATATACAGGAACTGATACTAAAATAGAAATACTATGAATATATTAAGGTCTTACAAGCGTACCCGGCTTTTTCTGTGGGTGAATATAACAGGACTGGCTATCGGGCTGGCTACTTCCATCATGCTGATTCTTTTTATTATAAATGAATGGAGTTATGATAAACATCTTGTAAATAATGAGCGGATAGTGAATCTGGTAACCATAGTAGACGATAATGGCAATATACGTAAAAACGGCATAACACTACGCACTGCTTATACTGAACTTCCGGCAAAAGTTCCGGGAATAGAAGCCGCCACTCAAATATATGATGCCGGGAATACTGAAGCTATAAATAACCTCGAACATTTCCAGAATTTAAGGCTTATTTTTGCTGATCCTGATTTTTTCAAGGTATTTTCTTTAAAGTTTGTAGAAGGTACGCCTCAGACTGCCCTAAACGATATGAACTCATTTGTCATCACCCGTCAAAAAGCCGAAGTTATATTTGGGAGCGCAAGCAATGCCATGGGGAAAACCTTGAAGATCGACGGAGAAGATGTTACCATTTCGGCAGTAGTCGAAGAATTTCCAAAAAACACTCATTTCACCTTTGATGTAATGGGAAAAATTCCTCAATACATGGAAGATTATTATAAAGGACTGGAATTCAATACATATTATCTTATAAAAGCTGATATTCCGATGGCAAATGTTACGGCATCCATTGAAAAGGAATATGCTACCCTGATGAAACCCTGGGCTGCTAACTTCGGAGCAAAAGCCTATGGCATGACACAGAATGTCACTGATATATACATGCATTCTCTGGCCGATAGCCGTCTTTGGAAACGCAGCAGTACGACTTTTATGTGGTTGTTATCGGGATTGACCCTCTTTATACTGGTTTTGGCTATAACAAACTTTATAAACCTGTTTATGGCACAAGGAGAAACACGTATGAATGAAATCGGAATACGCAAGACGAATGGTGCACGTGTACAGGATATTATCGGGCAATTTTTCAGGGAAGTATCGCTTATTGTCTTCGTTGCGTTTGCCGCCGGATTCATTCTGGCTGTCGTCTGCACGCCTTACTTTGCCGATCTGATAAAAAAGGATATAGACCTGATGCAGTTGCTGAATCCTGCATTTATAGTATGTATTATAGCTCTCTTTATTATTACTGTCGTACTGTCTGCATTTTATCCTGCATTTTATTTGAGCCGTTACAATCCACTGGACATTCTGGGTAAACGTATTAAATTTTCGAAACGCAGATTGAATACTATTGTTGTAATCTTCCAGTCTGTTATAACAATTGTACTTATTTCGTTCATTCTGATTATCAATAAACAGACTGCTTACCTCCAAAATATACCGTTAGGCTATAATCCGGATGGCGTAATGTGCGCACTGGTTACAAAGGATATATCCAAGAGTTATGATGCAGTAAAACAGGAATTACTCAGTTTACCTGAAATAAAAATGGTAAGCGGAGGCCATCATATCATTGGCGAAGGATGTAGCGGGCAACTGATCGCATTATTGGAAAGCAAAGAAAAAGGGCTTTCAATAAACGAATACAGAATTATGAGCGGATTGTGCGAATTAATGGAATTTAAGCTGCAGGAAGGGGAGTTTTATAAAGAAGAAACCCCTGACAGCATCCGCCAGATCGTATTAAACGAAGCCGCTATAAAAATGCTGGGACTTACTTATCCCGTTGTTGGAAAACAAGTTTACTACAAAGGTACCAGTGAAATTATAGGTGTCGTGAAAGATTTTTATTATGACAGTCCGGCCAATAGTATAGCACCTATAGTGCTGACCCGTGTAAGAGGAGCAGGACTTCTTTATATAAAGTATGATGAGCATGTGAGCAGAAGAACTGCTCAGGAAGTAACAGTAAATACTCTCAGAAAATTTGATCCCGATTTTTATCTTAACCCGATGTGGAGCGAAGATATATATAAGGCTAAATTCGATACCATCAAGACTCAGGGAAAAGTTATAATGATAAGCTCATTCTTATCTATATTTATTGCTATGTTGGGATTGGTGGCCATGCATCTCTACAGCACTATGCGCCGTATAAAAGAGATCGGTATAAGGAGAGTGAACGGAGCCAGTGTAGAAAACATTTTCACACTGCTTACACGTGATATTATAATATGGATTTGTATCGCCGGAGCGATAGCTATGCCTATAGTGTACTATTTCACTACCGAGTGGCTCAATAATTACACGAACCGTACAACTCTCGGTTGGAGTATTTTTCTATTTCCCATACTGATTCAATATATTATAGCTATTTCAGTCACATCGTTGGTTAGTATCAGGGTATTATCCAGGAATCCCATAGAAGCATTAAAGACAGAATGAAAAGATGAAAGCCATATTCAGTAATTTTATTTACACAATCAAGAAATTCAGAGTGTCGGGTATCCTTAATATACTCGGACTGACCGCCGCCTTTGCCGCATTCCTTATCATTGCCATTCAGGTAGATTTCGAGTATAGTTTCGAGAAGTGCCATTCCAATGCGGGCAGGATATACAGGGTGGAAGGTACCAACTTCAGGACAGGCGAAGACTGGCCGATTCATTCACGCCCATTTACGGCTGCCGTAATAGCGTCTTCACCGCATATTATCGCCGGTACGCTTATTAATCCTTATATAGACGAATTCTACGTTACTGTCGATGAAGGGAATATACAGAGAGGATTTAAAGAAGCTTTTACTACCTGCAATACAGGTATAGTAAAGATGTTCGACTTCAAGATGCTCGAAGGGCAGGCCGATTGCCTGAAAAACCCCGAAAATGTAATGATTCCGAAGAGCATAGCCCGTAAAATGTTTGGTGATAAACAGGCGGTAGGTAAACAACTCAACCTGACCGGAAGTTTATGGTCGAAACAGGATAAAGGATTCCTGATTATAGGCGGTGTATTCGAAGATTTCCCCGATAATACTCAACTGAAAAATTGTATTTATACAGCAATAGCAGAAAATTATGCAATAAGCGACTGGGGCAGTTCTAACTATTTCTGCTACATCCTGCTCGACAATAATGTATCCCCGCAGGAAATAGCTGATAATTTCAATAAGAATTTCGATTTTACCAAGACTTTCAATGAAGATAATGAAACAGGGATAAAGCTGACTCCACTCCCGGCTGTTTATTTTCAAAACAGTGATCCTTCAGGCAAGTTCGTGAAAAGCGGGAGTGAAACCACACCCCTGTTGCTGATTACTATTGGCATCATCATTATAGTCATAGCCATTATTAATTATACGAACTTCAATATGGCGTTGTCCCCGATGCGTATGCGTAGTATAAACACGAGGAAAATACTGGGAAGTACCAATACATACCTCCGGTTGGGTATTATTTCGGAGGGTATCATCATGAGTTTCATCTCATTTCTTCTGGCTATAGTTGTTATTGTCATCCTGGATAAAAGCAATGCGTTACCTTTTATTCATGCCGGTATAAATCCCGCAAAGAATATTTTTCCGACTGTTATGACAGGACTGATTGCTGTTGTAGCCGGAATCATTGCGGGCATACGTCCCGCTTATTATATGACATCCTATTCCCCGGCATTAGCCCTGAAAGGAAATTTCGGTCTATCGCCTTCGGGCAGGAAACTGCGGACTATATTGATCGGATTTCAGTTCCTGGCATCTATTGTACTCATCATAACTTCATTCTTTGTCTATAAACAAAATCTATTTATGCAAAAATATGCACTCGGTTATAACACAGAAAATATAGCTGTTGTCGAACTGCCACAAAGCATTGCATGGAAAGATAAAAACTCTTTTACGGCCGCGTTGAAAGACAATCCCGTTATAATAGACGTGGCTTTCTCCCATCAGAAGTTCGGAGCTTCGGATAATTACCGTTCATGGGGCGCGAAATATAAAGATGAAAGTATTGGTTTTTATTCACTGTCCGTATCATGGAATTTCCTTGATGTAATGAATATAAAAGTCAAAGAAGGACGTATGCCGGATGAATCAGTGAAAAATGATTCTGTTGTGTCGTATATTATAAACAGCAACCTGCAAAAAAAATATGATATAAAACCGGGTGAAATTATAGATGTGGAATGGAGCAGGACTCACAGACAAAATAACGACGGACGGGTACTGGGTGTGATAGACGACGTAAAATTCAGGTCGCTGCGCAACCGGTCGGAAGATATGGCTTTTGTTTTCAATGACGGCAATTTACAACCATATTCGTATATACGTATAAAAGCCGGCGCGGATATAAGGCAGGCTGTATCATATATTGAGAAAACCATTTCGGAATTCGATCCGGCATACCCGGTCAAAATAGAATTTTATGACCAGGTATTCAATAATTTGTATAAACAGGAAATAAGTACGGAAGCCACCATAAGCATATTCAGCATGCTGGCTGTTATCATATCCATTGTCGGGGTATTTGGTATAGCCATGTTTGAATGTGAATACAAGCGTAAGGAAATAGGTGTGCGAAAGATCCTGGGCTCCGATGAATTCGAGATACTGATTCTTTTCAATAAGAATTACCTTTTGATTTTCATTATATGCTTTATCATATCCATTCCTGTCAGTCATTGCATTTTAAATCGCTGGCTGGAAAATTTCACTTACAAAACTCCTTTAGAATGGTGGGGATTTGTTTTAGCCGGTATCCCTATACTACTTATCATTATACTGACAGTCAGCTGGCAAAGCTGGCGGGCAGCAACGGTTAATCCTGTCGATTCATTAAAAAACGAATAAAATAAAAAATAATTTAATATTTAAAGTTATGATACAGATCAATGATTTAAAGAAAGTATTCCGTACCGAAGAAGTGGAGACAATCGCTCTGAACGGTATATCCATGCATGTCAACAAAGGCGAGTTTATTGCTATTATGGGACCTTCGGGCTGCGGTAAATCTACCCTGCTGAATATTCTGGGACTGCTGGATAATCCTACATCCGGTCATTACCTGCTCGACACCAACGAAGTCGGTAACCTGAAAGAAAAAGAACGCACACAGACCCGCAAAGGAAATATCGGGTTTGTATTCCAGAGTTTCAACCTGATTGAAGAAATGACCGTCTTCGAAAATGTGGAGCTCCCCCTCACCTATCTGAAAGTAAAAGCATCGGAACGCAAAAAACGGGTAGAAGACACTCTCCGCAGGATGAGCATCAGCCACAGGGCAGGCCATTTCCCCAACCAGCTATCAGGAGGTCAGCAACAACGTGTTGCCATAGCACGTGCCGTAATAGCTAATCCTAAGCTGATACTGGCCGATGAGCCGACCGGAAATCTGGATTCTAAAAACGGAAAGGATGTGATGGACCTGCTCACAGAACTTAACAGGGAAGGTGCAACTATCGTCATGGTAACTCACTCCCAGCACGATGCGTCATTTGCTCACCGTATAGTGAACCTCTTTGACGGGCAGATCGTCACCGAGGTGGAAAGCATAATGTAATATCCCCATATGGACTTGCTCCCCTATGAATTAATGAAGTAATATACTTATGAAACAATTTTTCAGGAATTTCAGGAAACAGAAAACCGTGGGTACACTTAATATTTGCGGATTAAGCCTCGGCATCATGGTTTCCGTCACAGTCGGTCTTTGGGCTATCAATGAATTGTCCTTCGACAATTTCCATAAGAACGGAGAAAGAATGTACCGGGTAGTGCAAAACTTTCGGTATAGCAGTAAGCCGGTCAGAGCAGCTACAGCATTTAAGCCACTCGGGGAACTGGCGGCAGCTGAAATTCCTGAAATAGAACAGATGTGCCGTGTGGTGATCGAAAATAACGGAATAGAGATAGATCAAATTACATATTTTAATGTAAGAAATATTATTACCGACCACAACTTCTTTTCATTCTTTACCTTTCCGTTGAAAGAAGGGGATATAAAGACTGCCTTTTCAGCTCCGGACAATGTTATTTTCACAGAATCTGCAGCAAGGAAATATTTTCCGAACGAAAATCCTATGGGTAAAACGGTACGGTTTCACGGATGGACGTTTACAGTATCGGCAATCATGTACGATATGCCTAAGAATTCGCATATACAGGCAGATGTTGTTTTTCCGTTATTCTCCTTTTTCAAGGATTGGCAATGGGAGAGCAGTTTCAATTACGATACCTATTTTATCCTTTTGCCCGGTACAGATATTCACTCAATCGAGAATAAGGTGACGCAGATTAATAAGCGCGGAATATCAACATTCATTCGTGATGCAAATTTTTCGGTAGACCTGGAGCCTCTCAAAGAAATACATTTCAGCAAAACGAGTGCAGGCTTCGACAGTGCAGTAAAAGGGAATAAGGGGCTGTTAAATACTTTTATAGGCGTGGCGATAGCAATCCTTATTATAGCCTGCATCAATTTTACAAACCTTTTCATCTCCACTTCTTTTATCAGGGCAAAAACCATTGGAATCAAAAAATCCCTTGGCGCCGGCAAAAAGCTTCTTATAGTGGATTTTTATAAAGAGACTGCCATATATATCCTGATTGCCATCTTTTTGGGTATATTACTTACAACGGTGGCTCTTCCCGTTTTCAATAATTATACACGGTCCAATGTGGTTCTGGATTTCTTCTCACCCGGATTATATATCTTTACTGTTTCCCTGTTCATTATAACAATCCTTATGGCCGGTTCATTTCCCGCATTCCAAATGACTAAATTCGGAGTTATAGAAACCCTCAGAGGAAAATTCCGTGGCAAGAGGATGTCTGTGTTCCAAAAGATACTTATAATCATCCAGTTCACCACATCTATCTGTCTGCTCATCATAGTCCTTTTCTTTGCTAAGCAAATAGATCAGATACTGGATCAGGACTTGGGCTTCGACAACAAAAACATCGTTTACATGAATGGCTGGAGAGACTTTGGCCGCGATTATAAAGCCCTGCGTGAAGAACTGGTACAAGACCCGTCTATCATGGATGTGGCGATGAAACAATATGATCTGCCTCTCGAAATGGGCAACGGAATCGGTGGTAAGAATGTAGAGAACGGAGAACAGATATTACTTGACCTGTCGGAAGTATCGCCCAATTATTTCGACTTCTTCAGGATGGAATTTATAGCCGGTGAAAATCCTTTATATCAGGAAAGTGCGGCGAGTTCGCGGTTCTGTGTGCTAAATGAACGGGCTGTTCAGTTACTGGGGCTTAAAGATCCTGTCGGTAAATCGTTCCAGATAATATCCATAGGAGGAAAACTTAGTGAAAACGAAGGGAAGGAGTATGTTGTGAAAGGTGTAATACGCGATTCATATGTAAAATCGTTATATCAGGAACCTGATGCTCAGATGTATCTCAATTTATCGAGGGACGACCACAACCCGATATTCTTCAAGATCGCCGGAGACCCTCAAAGAGCAATAAGAACCATAGAAAAGAAATGGAAGCAAATGTTACCGAATGTACCTTTCGAATATCATTATCTGGACACAACATATGAGGCTCAGTATGCTTCTGAGATGAGCGCCCGTAATGTATTAAGCTATGCTTTGGTTATCACGCTGATAATTACAGTCATGGGGCTATACGCGATGATATTCTACTCTACACAGAGAAGGATAAAGGAAATAGGCATCCGCAAAATAAACGGGGCTACGGTTCTCGACCTTCTTGCATTATTAAACAAGGACACTATAATATGGATAATCATCTCGTTCCTGATAGCCTGCCCTGTCTCGTATTACTTTGTAGCCCGTTGGCTGGATGGCTTTGTAGTAAAAACATCATTGAGCATATGGGTATTTCTGGGAGCCGGAGCTTTGTCTTTCATCATCGCAATGCTTACAGTCTGTTATCAGACATGGAAAGCAGCCAATATGAACCCTGTAGACGCCATACAAAATGAATAGCATTAGTTTCCATAAATAATTGTGGAGGAGTATTAAGGATTTAGAAGCAGGCACACTCTTTTTCTTTCTTTCCATGTTTTTAGCCTTTTGCTCCTTCTGCAATTCATGTTAAATCAATAAGTTAAAGAACTCTTTATGTACCATATACCGTTTATACTCCGCCGCTTCCTGAAAAGTAAAAGTCTCCGTATTATAAATCTGCTGGGACTAACCCTCATATTTGCCTGTATACTGGTTTCCTATACATACATCAAGCGCGAACTTAGCTACGATAAGTTTTACAGCAATGCTCACCGGATAGCCCGCATGACTCTTTCATATGACAACAATACAGCCGACGGGCGTATTTATGGTATTTCTGCAAAACAAATATGGCAAAACATACCCGAGATAGAAGACGAGTTCAAATTGGAGCTGGTAAACACGGCAATACTAAACCATAATGGCAACAAACAAGTATTAAACAACCTCTTCTTCGCCAGTGAGAACTTATTGAATATCCTCGACATCCCGTTAATAGAGGGCAACAGCAAAGAAGCATTCAGTTCCCCCGAAAGTGTCATCATCAGCGAATGCCTCGCACACCAACTCTTTGGCAGGACGGATGTAATCGGCGAAAAAATAGAATTGAGCAGCAGACGAATCGAATCTACTGTCCGCTTTATAAGTGGAGTATTTAAGAACATGCCCGAAAATACCCACTTCCATAGTGATATTATTATCCATAAAGACGATTTCGACAATTCTTTCTACTATACATACCTGTTGTTGAAAGACGGTTATGACCTCACTGACATTCAAAGCAGGCTGACTGCCAATTTCAAATCACAAAACCCGGATAACGAGAATGCCGTAATCAGTCTGATGCCGATGACCGACATCCATTTGCATAGCCATTTACTGCGCGAAATGGAAACCAACGGCAACATATACTATGTTTACCTGATAGCAGGCGTAAACCTTCTTCTTCTTATAATCGTCCTGTTCAATCTGTGGCTCAATTCCAGTGTAATCTTCTCTTACAATAAGCGGTATTACCAGTTGCTGAGAATGAACGGAGCCTCCTCTTCGGCTGTAATAAAAGACGAGATATGGGTTTCGCTACTCTTAGGCGTTATCTCCATATTAGCAGGGAAATTACTGTCGGTATTCATCGGCAGCTATTTTTCCATCTCATTCTCCGCATTATCTTTGAGCGAAACAATCATCATAGCCCTTCTTTTTATCCTTTTCACCATCTTTGTATCTCTATTGCCTATACTTATCAATATGTCGGCAACCATCTTTCTGAATGAACAGACAGACTTGCAGCAATCCCGTTTTTCTATATCCAATGTAAAATACATGCTTATAGTGCAGTATAGTATCGTCCTGTTCATTATCATTGTAGGTATCGGTATCAATAACCAGATGGCCCTTATCCGCAACACTCAGGTTGCAGGCAACAATGACAGTATACTTGTATTTGAAGAACAACCGTACGAGGTCATAAAAAACTATACAGCCTTTCGGGACGAGCTCCTCAAACATAGCGAAATAGAATCGGTTACAGCCGCTATGCAACTACCGGGAATCGCTGTCCGCGATATGATTGCCATAACCACACAAGGGAAAGAACCGGTATATATACCCGTACTGGTAGTCGGTGAAGACTTTATGCAGACTCTCGATATAAAACCTGCGGCCGGAACACTGTTTCCTCCTCTCCGGTTATCATATGCGGAAGAAGAAAACCTTCAGCAAAGGAAGATGTATGAAGAAGGCTTTAAATCATCCCACAAAGACAATATTATCGTCAACAGAAAAGCACTTGGCCAATTAGGTTTCTCATCTTTTGAAGAAGCTATCGGAAAAGAGGTCGGCATAGTCCACAACTCTCTCGACTATTTCCCTACAGGAATAATCTGCGGAGTAGTTGAAGACTTCACATATACCAATGTCTATGAAGATGCCATCCCTATGGTTATACTCCAACGCAATATGTTTATGAATTGCTTCATCATCCGCATTGCTCCCGGCAGGAACGAACAGGCTTTATCTACCCTGAACTCTGTATGGGCCACATTAAATCCTGATTATCCGATCAACTACAAATTCTTGTCCGACTCTTACAAATCCCTATATGAGAACGAACTGAACGCTGAGAAGGTCGTTCTGTTCTTCTCCATACTATCTTTCATTATCACTATCCTCGGACTGATTATATTCATGGCCTTTATGATAAAGAACCGTATGAAGGAAATCAGTATCCGCAAAGTAAATGGCGCTACCAACAGCGAGATCGTCTTTATGCTCAATTTGGGACTGTTGCGCTGGATATTTTTATCCTTTATCATAGCGATGCCCGTTGCATGGTATGTCATGGACAAGTGGCTCGAAAACTTCGCATATAAGACAACCATCTACTGGTGGATGTTTGTCCTTGCGGGAGTATCGGTTTTTCTGGTTTCTTTCCTCGCTATCAGCTGGCAAAGCCTTAGGGCAGCCCGTATCAATCCTGCAAAATCATTAAAAGGGGATTAATAATAATCACTTCTTCCCTTTGAAATTCTCTATCGCTTTCAACAGGCGGTCCAAAGGACTGACATCATAGCGGAGATTGAATCGTATATTATTAAAATCCAGCTTGTTGACCACACGTGTAGTAGCATTGTATTTCTTGGTATACGACTTGCCTACAAGGCGATAGATATTATCAAGGTCTTTGGCCGGATGCTCCCTTGCTTGCGGATCGGAAGCATAGGGATCGAATCCCAGCTTATCTTTTATAAAGCGCCCTGTCAGCCGTTTGTCTATTTTCCTGAAATGGTTCGTCTCGGCCAGGAACCACGCTTCTATTTCGTGTACGGCTATAATGACGTCAAAATACTGAGCATCATTTTTCAATTTATTGGGAAGAAACCGCAACCCTTTTTCCAGTTTTTCCAGATCGTCTATCGGCAACGGGTACAGGTCGCGTAGGCCAATGATCATTTCATAACCGTTTTTTCGTAAAGTCTCTATATTGTCCAGTATTTCAGATTTCACACGGTTGTCCGAGCCACAGTCGAAAATGAGTACTTCATATTTCGGATTACGCGAAAATGAAGAGTTCCGCACAATCTCTACTTTCGGTATATTCACTCCTCCGCGAAACTGTTTCTGTATAATATTTATCTGTTGAGTTCCCAGAATTTCCTTTATCAAGCGATTCACGAAAATCTGCTCGGTCTGTCCTTCAACAAAAAAAGCAATCCGTTTCATCAATCGTTATCTTCATCTATAACACCAAAGCCTTTTTTGAAAAAGTCCGTGGCAAGAAAATCAAAGTTATTCAGTCCTGTGTATTTAAAATCGTCGAACGTATCTTTCGAATTGGTATAATCGTAAAATATAGATTTACTACTCTCCCGCCCTATCACAGACCAGTAGCGAAGGGGTATCTGGTTCATAACCTGCCTGTCGTTGGATGTCATAAAGAACTGCATATTCGATTTGTTGACTTTCTTTATAACCAGATCCATCATCTTCTTCGAACTTTCGAAGTCAAGGCCTTCGCCCATATCATCGATAAGCAGGCAAAGGGAAATATCGCTCAGCCGGGCATAACTCAACATAATAAATAAAGATAAGGCACGGAACATTCCCTGCGACATCTCGCGCTGCGAGATGGTATATTCCCCGTCTTCTTCAATAAAGATACCAAAGCCGCCACGGGTTTCCTTTATATCTATATTTGTGATTGAATAACCCAATTCCTGCATACCGGCTTTAACTTCCGATATAAACGTTTCACCAAAAAGCTCCCGCCCCTTGTAGAATGTGTATATGAGTACATCCGGGTCGTCTATGTCATGGTCGTCCCCGTCTATTTGGGTATAATCTTTTACCAGGCGATTCTTTTCCAACTGATTGGCAAACAGATAATTCTTTAATGATTCACCCCATGATACAAGGTTCGCGAAATAGGGTTTGCCTTCGGCATCGCACTGCGCTATGGCGATTTCGAAACCGGCAACTTCGAACGGAATATTTTCTCCCTGAGGGTTTAACAGTATCTTTTTTGACCTGTTCAGTAATACTTTATTATTGATTGTCAATACCTCATCCGAAACTATTCTGTCCTTAAAGGTCAAAGAATATTTGTATTTATCATTATTGCCATTGGTAAATACCAGTTCGAACAATTCGGACGGACTGATTGCATATTTCAAATCTATCCTGCCCGATAGTAAGTCCGCAATTTCACGAATGACATTCAATGTGCGGCTCTTGCCCGAAGCATTTTTGCCTACCAGTAAGTTTATATTGTTGAAATAAGCATAATCGCCGTCATTCCCCACAATGCTCCATTCGCGGGGTTCTCCTACATAGCGGGTATATTTTAAAGCACTTAGTATCATTCAAGTAATAAGTTTAGGGTATTACGAATAAGTATATATTTGCTGTTACAGACTCAAATATACGCTTTTTTTCAGTAATCGGTAAATCTTATTACGACGTAGGATGAAAAGACGAAAAAAAACAGGAAGGAGTTTTAACTTAGCCGGTGATCCGGCTTACACAATCTGTGGAGAGAGCTTTTTCCCTGCCTGCGTTTTGTCTTTTTGTCCGTTAAGGGCCGGTCTTTGAAACGGGGGTACTGAAGCGTTTTTGGTTCCTTTGGAGAATTACAAGCAACATTTGATCGCGCATGGCAGGAAACTACTGACTGACATAAATAACAGGCAGGTACAAAACAAGATACATACCTGCTTTGTTTTATAAGAACAAGAAGGGTTTGCTTTTACATTCATTCTACAGAAAAACAGATATAATTGAGTGTCGGGATGAACACTGAACACTTCATAATATTTATTATATTTTTTTCAAAACAATAAAATGAAAAATATTATCGCCTTGTCATTTATCGTTTCCTTCCTGCTTGCATCTTCCTGCACAAATAAACAGCCTGAAAGAAGTGCTGTATTCGACTATACCCATGATAGTCTCAAAGTGAAAACAGACTCTGTTCCTGTAGAGCTGAGAGATTCGCTGTTGAGCAGGATACTCGATATTCCGGAAGTGAAGAAATATTCGGAATATCTGGAAAAAGAAACGTCCGGCAAACAGGGTGCGACGGCATTCATAGACCCCGCAAATAATACGGAACAGCGCTATACGGTAAACGTAGGTCTTAGCAGTGAAGGTCGTTTCGATACGGTTTATATCTTCTATGTGGATAAGAGATCGGGAGATATATCGGTTCTGCATCAGCCGTCCGGGCAGGATTATCCATTAAGTGAGTGGCAGAAGAGGTATGAAAGGTATATGAACGGTGAAAAAGATGCATTTTCTTCGGAATAAAAGCTACGGGAGAAGGATCGGAACTTATTATTTTTTTTACCTTTGAACAACGTTAATTTAACAAGGAAATACACATGAGAAAAATTAAAATCCTTCTGATAATGGCTCTGTCAGCTATATCTGCCGTTGCATCGGCACAAAATGACAAACCTCTCCGGCTTGCTGTGGCAGGCCTTTCGCACGGACACCTATGGGAAGTCCTTTCCCGCCTCGACAGGGGTGACTTCGAAGTGGTAGGCATTGCCGAAAAAGACACCTCCCTATGGAACAATAAGACATTACGGGCAAAAGTAGATAAAAGCAAATTCTTTGAGAATCTGGACGAAATGCTGGATAAAACCAAGCCCGAAGCCGTTATCGTATATGAAAGCATATACGACCACCTGCGTGTAATAGAAGCCTGTGCTCCGCGCGGCATACATGTAATGGTAGAGAAACCGCTCGCTACCACGACTAAACAGGCTAAACGCATAGCCGAACTGGCCCGCAGGCATAATATAATGGTGCTGACCAATTATGAAACGACATGGTATGCCGCCAATCATAAAGCTTACTACCTGATTAAGAATGAAAATTTGATTGGCCGGATATCGCGTATAAATGTATATGACGGACATCAGGGACCCGTAGAAATAGGTTGCGGTCCTGAATTTCTCCGCTGGCTTACCGATCCTGTGCTCAATGGAGGCGGGGCTGTTGTTGACTTCGGCTGCTATGGGGCAAACCTGAGCACATGGTTGATGGGAGGCCGGAAGCCTGTCAGCGTATCCGCTACCTTGCAGCATCTGAAACCGCAGGTTTATCCCAAAGTGGACGATGATGCCACTATTATGCTTGAGTATCCTGATGCCACAGTCGTTATCATGGCTTCGTGGAACTGGCCGATGAGCCGCAAGGATATGCATATTTATGGCGATAAAGGCTATATATACCAGGATAACGCGAATGATATGCGTGTATATTCGGATAAGAAAGAAAATAAGATGGTAGCCGAGAAACTGGCTGCACCGTACAACGATTCTTTCTATTACCTCAAAGCTGCCGTACGTGGCGAAATAGAGGTGAAGCCTACCGATTTGTCATCGCTGGAAAATAACCTTATAGTCGTAGAGATACTCAATGCGGCCATAGAAAGCAGTAAGACAGGCAGGAGTGTGAAATTGTAGATCATCCAACCAAAATAATAAAATGGAGTTGTCTCAAAAGCCGGAGAGATAACTCCATTTATATTATTACAGTTGGTAATTTTAAATTTCCTGTATCTAAATTTTAAAATCGCGCAATAGCGGGAGTATTTTCATTCTTTCTCTTTTCTATATCATAGATTAAAACACTGCAAAAAGGAAATACGCAGAAAAGGATTTTATAGATTTTTTTTCTTTTCGGCGATATATTTTTATCATCCTTAGATTTTATAAACAGCATTTTTGGGTACGGTATATATAAAACTACTCTCTACTCTTTGGCGGAATATCTTTCTCTCAACCTTTTATTCGCTTCCAAGTAGTAAAATAGAAGTCCCAGAAAAAGATTAATGCATGTAAGGACTATATACACTATTTTCCTGTTAGAAGATATATATTTATTATTAAGTATCCTTTTTATCAACCAAATAACAACAAGAACATAGATTGCAAAAATAACCACACCACTTATCTCTAATAATAGATATTCTTTCATAATTGTATATTCCAGTTAAAATCCAAACAAATTGGATGATTATTTTTAATTAATTTCAGTTTTATATC
>NZ_JBHSGN010000155.1:0-681 GCF_042654545.1 Dysgonomonas termitidis | reverse complement strand
GAGGCACCCTGCATATGGCTGGAGAAGAGGATATGCCGGTAACGCTGACAAGGAAGAAATGATAATGAAACAGATATTTCTGGCTGCCTTATTTATTTATACGACCGGGATAAGCGCGCAAGTACCTGTTCAGACGGTCTATAAAAAGGGTGGGATCGTATTATCCGCAGTCCGGGACGATGCCGACAGCCGCTTTACTTTATCCTCCGGTAAAAATAAAAACAGCGGTTCGTCCGGAAGTAATATGACCATAGCTGAAAGTGACGCGCCCGGCCTGTTCAGGCTCCTGTCCGCTTTACGGGATTTCGTCCTGTTAAAGGAAGACAGGCCGATGACCCTGCGCCTGAGTGACTCGGTCTATGTCGAAAAACGTAGCTGGCATACGGAAAGTATATGGATATCGGTTCAGGGTTCTGCCGGGCATATGCGTCTTAGCAAGAAGGAACTGGAGGAGCTATTTGGAAAATTTACTGCCTGGTGCGATAAAAATGATATTGATTATTACCGGAATACGCCTGCTGTGGGTTTATCCACCCGCGAATAAGTAAAACGCGGCTGGAAGGCAAAACCATGAACAGTAAATGAATTGTTGTGCGGCCCGGGCATGTAAACCGTAATTGATTAAATAAAAAAACTAAAAAACGGAATAAAAGATGGGAACAGTTGTGAAAAAGATAAAGA
>NZ_JBHSGN010000154.1:0-610 GCF_042654545.1 Dysgonomonas termitidis | reverse complement strand
GGGAAGCTGTCAGAGGTATTTAAACTATTCCAGGACTAAGCTCCTGTCGTTTACCGGATAGTTGCAGCAGGATGTAAAACACCCTGCTGCAACCCATAAAATATCCGTTATGCCTGTTATAATTCATCTGCAAGCCTTATAAGCCTGTCAATGAGTTTCCTTGCATCATCCTTCGTAACGGATATAACCAAAGATCCGTCTTTTGTCAGTCCATCAGGTATGATATCCCCGGCCAGGAATAAGAGCTCCTTTTGTGCCGGAATCCCGTCAATCTTAGGCGTTACCACCTGTAGGCTGAAATTTATACCTTCGTTGTTGTCAATCATGTAAGGCTTTTTAGCCGCTGTCTTTAAAAATTTCCGTTCCATTTTTTTTTAATTTTAAGTGTTGCGTATTTATATAAATTATTTAAGCCACTGTTCCTCAATATCTTTCATAAAGTGGGAAATTCCCCATTTTATGGGATTATCTTTATTTCCACTGTTTTTCATAAAAGGGCGGATATTCTTCTTTACGGGGTCACATCCCGGATCAATAAAATAGCCCTGCTTCTGAAGGATATAAAATATCCTTTCCGCGTTAGCCGTAGAATCGGATATCTCATCAGTCC
>NZ_JBHSGN010000153.1:0-7808 GCF_042654545.1 Dysgonomonas termitidis | reverse complement strand
TACCTTGATCTTGGAGAAGTCAATAAGATGGCTAAAGTATGGGTGAACGGCCAATATGTTGGTGGTACATGGACAATGCCTTACAGGGTGGATATATCTTCTGCTTTGAAACAAGGGGAAAATATCCTTCGCATAGATGTTGTCAATACATGGGTTAACAGGATGATAGGTGATAAAGCCTTACCAAAAGAAAAAAGGGAAACTTGGGCGGGAATAAATGATTACCAACCTGATTCACCGCTACAGAAATCTGGATTGATGGGACCTGTCACATTAGAATATGTGCCTAATTATTAAATAGCAATGAAGAAATTGATTGTTTTTTTAATTCTTATATCTTACCTAGGGGTATTTTCGAATATTTATATTAACGCCCAGGAACGCCCTTCCGGCTATCCTCAACGTTCCGGGATTATAGATATTAGGAGTAATTTCGCAAATCCGCCGAAAGGATACGGAGAAGTTCCTTTCTTTTGGTGGATGGGCGACACCCTTACCCGAGAGCATCTCTCATGGCATTTGGATAAGCTGGATAACAAGCATATTACAAGTCTTCAGGTAAATTATGCCCATGATGACAAAGGAGGAATCACTTATGGGAAAACCCTTCCTTCTCAACCAAGCCTCTTTACAGAAGAATGGTGGAATCTTTTTGGCTGGTTTGAAAACGAGGCTGGCAAACGTGGTATGACCGTGAGTTTAAGCGATTATACGCTTGGAGTAGGGCAAGGATCATATGTGGATGAGATGCTAAAAGAAGACTCTTCTTTAAATGGTTATGAACTCTGTTTTCGTAGTGACACTCTGGTGTCAGAATTCTTTTATCGTACATTTGTTGAGATGCCCTTATTGCTTAATGCCTATGAGCTAGATAAAGACTATAATATAACCGGACACCCTGTTGATTTAATACCTCAAATAACGAATGGAAAAATAGAATGGAAGAGCAAATGGCCCAATACGCTTATTACAGAAGTCTTTGCAGACCATCGCGTTCCTTCATTAGATCCAATGAATCCCAATTCGGGTAAAAGTTATGTGGAGCATTTTTTCCAATGCTTTGAAGATCGCCTTACGAAATCATCAGAATCAGGACTAAACTTTTTTTTCTCAGACGAATTACAATTTCATCTTTCAGGATGGCTATGGAATAACATTTTTAGTGAAGAATTCCATAAACGAAAAGGGTATGATATCAATCTTTATTTAGATGGTTTATTTATGGATATTGGCGATAAAACGCCGGGTGTCAGACTTGATTATAATGATGTTATGGTATCATTAAGTGAAGAAAACTTTTTTATTCTGGTATATAAGTGGCATGAAGATCGAGGTTTATTATACGGTTGCGATCATGGAGGACGTGGTCTTGATGTCGTAGAATTCGGTGACTATTTCCGAACTCAAAGATGGAATCAGGCGCCAGGCTGTGATCAGCCAGGTTTGGGTATTGACATTATAAAGAACAAGGTCGCATCGTCTATAGCACACTTGTATGAAAGAGAACGTGTCTGGTTAGAGGGCTTTCATAGTAGTGGATGGTCAACCAATACAGAACAGCTAACCAAAGCAGTATTTGCTAATTACGCTTCCGGACAAAATCTGTTGAGCCTTCATGGTTTTTACTATAGCACAATGGGAGGCTGGTGGGAATGGGCTCCTCCATGCAATCATTTCCATGAGCCATACTGGGAGGAGATAAAGCCATTTTTAGAATGTACAGAACGATTGAGTTATATCCTTTCGCAAGGCTACCATTGTGCAGACGTTGCTGTGTTATATCCGGTCGAACCGGTTATTGCAGGCTACGGAGATGGCTGTGTGAAAAAATCTTTTGCAGTCGGGGAACTCTTATATAAAAATGGTATGGATTTCGATTTTATGGATTATGAGTCTCTTGCCCGCTCTAAAGTTGATAGTAAAAACTTAAATATCGCAGGAGAAAGTTTCAAAGTGTTGATTATACCTTCTATGAAAGCTATCCGGAGTAGTTCTCTGGAAAAGATACTCGAATTCAAGCGAAACGGAGGCGTTATAATAAATATCGGAGACAAGCCTCAGGTAACAGAGAGGGGGCGTAATCATCCTAAAGATAAAAAATTATTGGAACAGATATTCGAAGGTGGTAAAAATACCATTCATTGTATAAATGAGACAGAGTCTCTTCTTTCTATAATTGATCAGAAATTTCAACGTGATTTCCGTGTGATTTCCGGTACAGGAGAGAATGAAACTCCATATGTTATGCATCGGACTATTGATGGAAAAGACTTATATGCCGTATATAATATCAAAAAAGGAACAGAATGCTTTTTTCGAGCAAAAGGAGCTGCACATCTTTGGAATCCCTGGACGGGTAAGATAACTCCTTTATCAGTGGAAAAAATTACACGAGAAGGCATTGTATTACGGTTGCCACTGGAAAATAGCGATATACAGATTATAACTTTCGATCCCAGTATAAAACCCACTATTGAAAAATATGCCCCTAATGAATATGCGACAAAATATATACCATTAAATGGAGACTGGCAATTCGAGATTGTCCCACTATTGGATAATGATTATGGAGATTTCAGTCTTCCCGCATACAATGATAAAGTGGGAGCAATAATATATCGTGCCAGCTATTCTTTTTCAAATAAAGAAACATTAAACACTTTTACTTTTGGAACAAAATTTATGATTTTAAGCGCTGTTCCTGAAATAGATATTGAAATTCTGAAATCGAGTATCAAGGAAAATTTGTCAACAATCGATTCTCATGGACGTAACTATTCATGGCAACCTTACGAATTTTCATGGAGATGGGGTGTTGAAGGTGATTATGGATATCAAGGATGGCATGGACTAAAAGCACGCATGTATGATGATTTTATTCGTTTAGGCAAGAAGGAGTATACTTGGAATGCAAATGAGATAGTGCGTATCCAGGAAGAAAACGGAGAAAAGAATTATTATTTGTTTACACGGGTGAATGCACCTCGCTCTGGATTTTATCTCGCCGAATATGGAAAAATGTTTCCTGCAAATATTTATATTAACGGACAACATGCCGAGTCATCACCTGAGTTGGAACTTAAGCAGGGGATTAATGAAATTTTGCTACATTTCGATAGCTATGGTGTAACCCGGTTTGCTCTACGTGATGGGAAGCCAGATATTATTGAAGAGACTCTTAAAGAATCTCCCTTAAGAATGAAATACCGGGGTGATAAATCTCTATTGCTTTTTGATATTCGCGAAGAAGTGAGTAACCATGGTGAATTTTCATTTACTTCTGCACCCGGACTCAAAGAGTTATTTTTCTCATCTTATGGCAAAGCCTGGGTTAATGCCAATAATATTGCTGCTGAAATGATAGTCACCGGAACACGTGAGGATGGATTGATTCAATATACAGCAAAGCTTGCTGAACCCGCTATTCGTCCGGTAAATATTATAATCAACGTAGATGAGCCTTTGGGGTATGGCGGTGGAAGCGTAATAGACTCACCTATTAAACAGATCTGTACGGAAGGAATTATACCTATTGGCGATTGGTCAACAATTGAGGGTTTAAAAGCTTATTCAGGTGGTGCATGGTATCGTTATAATATGGAATTAGAAGATTTGCCTCAAAGGAAAGCTACACTGAACCTTGGTCAAGTTATATCGACAGCAAGAGTGAGGATTAATAAAAAAGAGGCTGGTTTAAGACTTTCCGCCCCTTGGAAGTTTGACGTAAGCGATTATCTTCAGACAGGAAATAATCTTATTGAAGTGCTTGTATGTAATACGGCAGCTAACTATTACTTATCTGTTCCAACCCGTTACCGGGGAACTATTGAGTCTGGTATTATAGGGCCTGTATATATTGAAATAGAATAAACATTTCTATCGAACAATAAAAGCAATTATCATTTTATAAAAGCAGTAGTTCATAAAATAAATTATGTTTGTATAACAGTAATATGAAAAAAACAATCTTTGTATTTCTCTCTATTTTATTTTCCTGTATAGGCGTCAATGCCATTAATAATGCCAGATGGATAACGGTCCCTTCCGGCGATGCAAACAAGCCCAATACATGGATTTCCTTTCGAAAAGATTTTAACATAGAGAAAGTGCCATCAAAGGCATTGACTCAGATTGCCGTAGATAGCAAATACTGGTTTTGGATAAACGGGCAGATGGTTATATTTGAAGGAGGGTTAAAGAGAGGGCCGAACCCCAGAGATACATATTATGACGAAGTCGATTTGGCTCCCTACTTAAAGAAAGGCCAAAACAAGATAGCAATACTTTTATGGCATTTTGGAAAAGAAGGTTATTCTCATAAAAACAGCGGTAAAGCAGGATTGATCTTTAATCTGAAAGAAGGAAATATAGAGCTAATCAGTGATAACTCATGGCTATGTAAAATTCATCCGGCCTATGGTAACACGGGAGAGCCATACCCGAATTTACGTTTACCCGAATCGAATATTCACTTTGATGCCAACAAAGATATAGCAAATTGGCAAACTGAAGATAGCCGCGGGAAATACGGATTTGTAAATGCACATGAAATTGGAAAATGGGGTGATGCTCCATGGAATACATTAGTAAAACGGCCTATCCCGCAATGGAAAGATTTTGGAATAAAAACAGTTAAGTATAAGGATATCGAGCGTAAGAAAGGAACTGGAAAGGATACTATTATTGCAGCTTTTCCTTATAATATGCAGATGACTCCGGTTTTAGATGTAACAGATAAAAAAGGTGGTAGTTTAATTTCTATTTTTACGGATCATTTATATGGAGGCAGTGATGTCGGCATACGGGCTGAATATGTAACAAAGAAAGGAAAGCAAACTTATGAGTCAATCGGCTGGATGAATGGGCATAAACTAATGTTGGTAGTACCCTCGGATGTTACCGTAAACAGTATAAAATACAGGGAAACCGGATATAATGCTGATCCGGTTGGATCTTTTTCTTGCGACGACGAATTCTATATGCGTTTCTGGAAAAAAGCATTGCGTACACTGTATGTAAATATGCGTGATACATATTTTGATTGTCCCGATAGGGAACGTGCCCAGTGGTGGGGCGATGAAGTTGTACTGATGGGAGAAAGTTTCTATACTTACTCAACCCCTATCCATGATTTGATGAAAAAAGGCATTCATGAATTAATAGGATGGCAAAAGGAAGACGGTGTTTTACATTCACCGATTCCGGAAGGTAATTATGGAGTGGAGTTGCCCGGACAAATGCTGGCAAGTATAGGGCATTATGGTTTCTGGAATTATTACATGAACACTGGAGATAAACAGACAATACAGGATGTTTATCCCGGAGTGAAAAAATACCTGTCTCTATGGTCTCTCGATGATACAGGTTTAACAGCTTTCCGCCCCGGAGCATGGACTTGGGGCGACTGGGGTAATAACCGCGATATGCGGCTTATCTATGCAGGCTGGCATTACCTGGCATTAAAGGGTGCAGCATCGATGGCCGATTTATTAGGTTATACCAATGATGCAAAGGAGTACAGGATCATTATGGAAAAGGTGAAGGACGGGTATAATCAATGCTGGAATGATAAGGCCTACAGGCACCCTGAATATAAGGAGGAAACAGATGACAGGGTACAGGCGCTTGCCGTTATATCCGGTATTGCAGATCAATTGAAATATGATGCTATATTAAAAGTTTTCGAAACGGAATTTCATGCAAGCCCTTATATGGAAAAATATATAATGGAAGCATTATTTATGATGGGACAGGGAGAATATGGGGTGGAAAGATCCAAGAAACGTCTGTCAGCAATGGTGAACAATACAGAGTACACAACCTTGTTCGAAGGCTGGTATATCGGAGACATAGGAGAGCTTGGCGGAGGTACGGTAAATCATGCATGGAGTGGTGGAGCTTTGACTGTCATAGCCCAGTATATATGCGGTATCTATCCTCTTGAAGCAGGCTATAAGGTGTTTAAAATAGAACCAGAACCGGCTACATTCAAAACAGCTTCTATTAGCGTTCCTTCCATAGCTGGGATGATAAAGTCGAAATTTGTGTCTTCATCCAAAGAGTTTACATTAGAGGTTGTAGTTCCCTATGGTACTGAAGCTATTATATATCTGCCTGTTGGGAGAGAAAGGGAAATTACTATAAATGGGAAAATACCTTATGAGAATGAATATAAGACAAGCTCGAAATACTTATATAAAACGAAAGTTTCATACCAGCTTCCTGCGGGAAATTATAAGATTTCAGTGAAGTAACTTATCTGTATATTGAATTTTTTCTCTATTTTCAACAACTATCATACAATCAATTTCATCGCGGAACTCATTTTGACTGTGATTTACCTCAATTCTATTGAAATAAGTGTCGATTCTTAATAGGACCGGGTAGGAACAAAGAAAGGCTATGCATGAGCTATTACGCTATGGCCAATAGGTACCGCCATTCATACTTTTGCCATCGTTATAGAAGAAACCGTTTTGTTGGCATGCTTACCAACTCGCGAAACTTTGTTTCGTATCCTCGCCACGAATACTTTCGCCGGATTAAGTGTAATCTTATTGGCAATGACATGGAGCAGGGATTCCTGCCTGAAGCGGGAATAGATACGATAGGTAAGATGGTCGAAAATATATCATATTACACCGCAAAACATTTTTTTAATTTCTGACAACATATAGATACATTATATGAAAAAAGTAGTAACCTTGGGAGGAATTATGTTGCGTTTAGCAACACCAGGCTATCAATGCCTTATACAAAGCGCAAACCTTAATGTTACCTTTGAAGGTGGAGAAGCAAACGTAGCTGTTTTGCTATCTAGCTATGAAATTCCAACGGACTTTAGACCTCGTCAACCTAAAAATGATATCGCAAAATGGTGTATATCTGATTTAAGAAAATATAATGTTGGTGTCAATAAAATTACCGTATTAGTGTTAAATACTCCTCCCAAATGGTTCGGTGTTACTTCTGCAAAAGATAAACCGGATGTGGTACAAGGCATCCGGGAGTTAACTGATGCCGAGATCTATCCTGAAAAACTCTTTTAATATTGCATTTATTATAGCTTTTCGAAAAAATATGACCCATACCTACTTTCATAATCACAAGAGAAACTATTAGAACGAAATAAACCAATGGAATATACTGATAATAATGCTGTTTATAAAGATGTACATATATTTCTCGAAACGGCATCCGGAACATTCCTGTCCGAGATACTGATAAATACTGTGGTATTCAGCTTTTACAATAACAATTTAAAGGTACTTTTACTTCAAACCGGGGAAGGGTGCTGTTATTTTTTACCTGAGGGATATGTGTTTAAGGATGAAACAATAGATGACGCGTCGTTACGTATATTGCAACAGTGCTTCAAATTAAAGGATATATTATACAATGAACAGTTTCACATATCGGACGAAACCGGACAGGTAAACGAAAATATCTTTTCGGTAATGTTACGGTTATCCGGTATTGAGATTCCGGAGGACAGTTGGGTAAACACCAGGAAAGTATCGGTCTGTTATTATTCTTTAGTCGACAGGTTCAAAGTATTCCCTACGGCGCAGGATTTATTCTCATCTAAATTAGTATGGGTCGATATCCGGGATATCTCCGAACTTGCATGCAGCCACAAGGATATTATCAGTAAAGCCGTATTGAAATTGCAGGAAGACATGGATAGAAAACCGATCGCGTATAACCTGCTGAATAAAACATTTACCTTAAAGGAGTTGCAGGGGCTGCATGAAGCGGTTTTCCAGAAAAAGATCGTCAGCGCTAATTTCCAAAGGAAAATGTTATGC
>NZ_JBHSGN010000152.1:0-8653 GCF_042654545.1 Dysgonomonas termitidis | reverse complement strand
GCGGACGCAAACCGAATTAAATATGAATTGGTCTGCTGAGTTTTTCAGCAGACCCTAATTAAACAACCGGCATTATCTGCTCCGCTGTCCTTATCCTATTTTCCACATCATCTTTCGAACCGTTAAACGGGCCTGAATTTTCTATCTTGATAGTTGCCATTGCCGCAGCAAATCTTCCAGCCTCTTCTACGCCCGCTCCTTTTGCCCGCTTATACAGGTATCCTGTAACATAAGTATCGCCACAGCCCGTTGCATCAACCACTTCCGTGGGCTTATAAGCAGGTATCTTATAGAATTCCTTTCCGTCAAATATTACGGAACCTAAGCTACCGAGAGTTACCAGAACTTCCTTCACACCCCAGTCATATAACTGACGGGATGCTTGTTTTATGTCCTTCATTCCTGTGAGGACCTCCATCTCCAGGTCGTTTACTTTCAGTATATGGACATATTTCAGTGTTTCCAGCTTATCTTTCCAGTCTATAGGATATACATTCTGCTCCCTTACCTCGCGCAAATACCCTTGTGAATCGACTGCTATAAGCCCTTTTCGGGAAAGGTACTCGACCAGTTCGAGCGAAAAATCATCGGCGAGCAATGCTCCTAATAAGAATATTTTGGCATCTAAATTTTCAAAACCGTCTACAGAGAATGGGTCTGCCTTTGCCAAAACCCGCTGTGTGCGGTTATTCTGATTTTCTTCATATATATTCTCAAAATATACTGAATGCTGGCTCGGGATTACGTGTACATCTACATTTTTGGAACGCAGATCGTCAACGACACTCATTTCAGACTCGGCCAGAGATGTAACCAATGAATAATCTATATCATCGAAATGACGGATGGCATGAGAAAAATAGAAAGCTGTACCTCCGGGCATATGTACTGTCTTTTTAGATGTAACCACTTTATCCAAAGTGATGTGCCCGACACAGCAAAGATCATGTTTATGCATTATTCTGTTTTTTTGAAATGCAAAAGTAGTAAAATTGTTATGAATTCAGTATTATAATTCTTTATTTACTACTTTTGTCTTCAAATAAATAGAACCATATATCAGATGCATAAATCCGGATTTGTAAATATAGTAGGCAATCCCAATGTAGGAAAATCAACATTGATGAACCTTCTTGTGGGAGAAAAAGTTTCCATCATCACTTCGAAGGCGCAAACCACGCGCCATCGCATATTAGGTATCGTGAATACAGACGACTATCAGATTGTATATTCAGATACTCCCGGGGTACTACGGCCTAACTATAAATTACAGGAGTCGATGCTTAACTTCTCCGTATCCGCACTGAGCGATGCCGATGTACTGCTCTATATGACGGACGTTATAGAAAAAACGGATAAGAACGAAGAATTTCTGCAAAAGGTACAAAATGTAGATGCACCCGTTCTGCTGCTGATCAATAAAATAGACCAGACCAATCAGCAGGAATTGGAAAAACTGGTGGCTCAATGGAAAGAGCTGTTGCCAAAAGCTGAAATATATCCGATATCTGCCCTGAATAAATTCAATGTAGATACCGTAAAGAAAAGAATATTGGATTTGATTCCCGAGTCCCCTCCTTACTTCGAAAAGGACGCGCTGACCGACCGCCCAGCCCGCTTCTTTGTAACGGAGATCATCCGTGAAAAGATCCTCCTTTATTATCAGAAGGAAGTTCCTTATGCGGTGGAAGTCATCGTTGAGGAATTTAAAGAAGAAAAGGATATTATCAATATAAGGGCGTTGATAATTGCAGAACGCGACACCCAGAAAGGTATTATCATAGGCCATAAAGGCGCGGCGCTGAAGAAAGTGGCCACAATGGCCCGCAAAGACATGGAACGCTTCTTCAATAAAAAGATATTCCTTGAAATATATGTCAAGGTAGAAAAAGATTGGCGAAGCAGGGATAACCTACTCCGCCAATACGGGTATCGTCTGGATTGATCTTACTTTTACTCTTCAATTGAAAATCCTACCGACTTGAGATCGTCCCAAAAACGGGGATAAGACTTTGTCACCACCCTGGGGTGCGCAATATTGATATGATCCAGTTTTATGGCCGCAGGAGCAAAGGCCATCGCCATGCGGTGGTCTTCATATGTTTTTATTACCGGGTCAGCCTCCCGTTCACATCTTTCACCGTTCCATTCCAGGATGCTATCCTCGCTATCGTATAGCAGGTATCCCAATTTTTTCATTTCATTCTTCAATGCTTCTATCCGGTCGGTCTCTTTTATCTTAAGTGTTTGCAAGCCTGTAAACATAAAAGGAACTCCCATCATACAGCATGTAACGGCAAAAGTCTGAGCCAGATCCGGTTCGTTCACAAAATTATGGAACATCTTCTTTGTTACCTTTCCTGTCTTTGTCAGTACAACACCATCTTTAACATATTCGGTCGCGACCCCCAAATCGAGAAACAACTCGGCAACTTTAGAATCACCCTGCATACTGTTTTTAAACAGGCCTTTCAGTTCTATACGGGCATCCCCGGCAAGCGCTGCCATTTCATACCAGTACGAAGCTGCCGACCAGTCCGACTCCACAGTATAGTGCGTTGTCCGATATTCTTCGGGATATATCTTTATTGTCCGTCCGTCCCAATGAGTTTTTACACCGAACTGGGCCATCATACCCAACGTGAGTTTAATATACGGTACGGATATAATATTTCCTTCCAGATGTATTGTCAACCCCTTACTCATAGAAGGTGCGACCATCAACAAGGCAGAAATGAACTGGGAACTCACATCCCCCGACAGATAGATTTCACCTCCATCCAGTGCCGTTCCTTTAATTTTCAACGGCGGATATCCTACTTTTCCCAAATATTGGATACGTGCACCTAAAGAAACCAATGCATCTACCAAAAGATGAATAGGGCGTTCCTTCATCCGTTCTGTTCCTGTAATGATCCATTCACCCGGAGTTATAGCAAGGAATGCTGTCAAAAAGCGCATGGATGTTCCAGCCGCTTTCACATCTATCAGGTTGCTACCCGATGTGAAAGCCTCTACCATCACATTGGTATCATCACAATCAGAAAGATTGGCTATTTCTGAAGCACTAAGGCTCATGGCATTCAATATAAGAGCCCGGTTACTGATGCTTTTCGAAGCAGGGAGTGAAATGATCGAATTTATGGCATTTGGTGCCGTAATTTTATATTGCATATCGTATTTATTATAATTTTCAGTTACGAGTTACTTCGCCCTATGGGCAGTTACAAGTTACGGGATTACTGATGCTTCAGCCAGCTTGTTTACTCGTAACTCGCAACTTGCAACTAAAAAAATCATCCTGTATTACGCATACCGGCGGCGATTCCCGAAATTGTGATCATCAAAGCCAGTTCCAGTTCCGACGAGTGCTCTTCGTCTTTCCTTGTCCGGTGCAATAATTCCACCTGAAGAAGATTCAGTGGGTTTGTGTAAATATTGCGCATTGCGATATTCTCTGCCACTTCAGGCAGGCTTTCCATCAGATGCTCATCCTGAGATATCCTCAATATTGTATTCATATCGCTTTCAAGCTGGCTTCTCAGTTTTTTACCCAATATCTGCAAGTTATCTTCTACAAGCCTTTCATCATAATATTGAGACATACGCAGGTCGGCTTTGGCAAATACCATTTCGAGCATACTGATACGGGTACCGAAGAATGGCCAGTCTTTATACATCGCCTTCAATGTATCCATTTTGCCATTGTCAATGACCTGCTGCAAGGCTTCTCCCGCGCCTAACCATGCAGGAAGCATCAATCGGTTTTGAGTCCAGCCGAATATCCAGGGGATTGCGCGAAGACTTTCCACTCCCCCATTCGGACGGCGTTTTGCCGGTCGTGAACCCAACGGCAAACGGGCCAATTCCGCCTCCGGGGTAGCCTGATAGAAATACGGGATAAAATCCGGGTCTCTGTGAACCAAGCTTTGATAACTGTTACATGAAATATCGGAAAGCTCATCCATCAGATCCCTCCATTCCTGCTTAGGTGCCGGAGGAGGAAGAAGATTAGCTTCCAGTATAGCATCGGTATATAGCGACAATGTTTTAATAGCCAGATCAGGTAAACCTAATTTAAAACGGATCATCTCGCCTTGTTCCGTTACACGGAGTCCGTCCTTCAGCGAACCGGGAGGCTGTGAGAAAAGAGCGACCTTGGCAGGGCCTCCGCCACGGCCAACAGTACCGCCACGACCATGAAATAAAGTAAGGGCGATTCCGGCATCCTGACATGTCTTGATAAGAGCTTCCTGCGCATGGTACTGCGCCCAGCCGGCCGCCAGAGAACCTGCATCTTTAGCCGAGTCGGAATAACCGATCATTATCATTTGCTTGTTCTTTATAATGCCTTTGTACCAGTTGATAGCAAACAACTGCTGCATAATGCCATTGGCATTATTCAGGTCATTCAGCGTTTCAAACAATGGTGTTACCGGTAATGTATATGGACAATCCGCTTCTTTGAGCAACAGATACACTGCCAGTATATCGGAAGGAGTCCTTGTCATTGAAATGACATAGGTAGGAATTGACCCGACGGGTGTCTCCGCTATTACCCTACAGGTATCCAGTACTTCTTTAGTCTGAGGGCTGGGCTCCCAGTTATGGGGGATAAGCGGACGTTTCGAATTAAGTTCTTTTATCAGGAATGCCTGTTTGTCTTCTTCCGACCAGGTCTCGTAGTCTCCCAATCCAAGGTAGCGGGTTATTTCGGACAAGGCTTCAGTATGTATCGTACTCTCCTGGCGAATATCCAGCTGAGTCAGAGTTAAACCGAAACAACGCACCCGGCGCATGGTGTCGAGCAGTTTATCGTCGGCAATGATTTCCATCTTGCAGGCTACAAGAGATTTATAACACTCGTGAAGCGGCTCCCATAGCTGTTCGTTATGAATCAGTATATCATCTGTTCGTTCCGGATTCTTTCCCTCGATACGCGCATCCAGATAAGCTACAGTATTTTTCAGTCTGGTACGCAACCGTTTCATTGATTCACGGTATGGCTCCTGTACCTCATAGTCTTTTATATAATCCCTGAATTCAGTAGTGCACGTTGCCATCGACAGCTCTTTTACAAGAACTTCAACGTCTTCGAGAAATAGCCTGGCAGCTCTTTTTCTGCTATCCAGCAACACTTCACGGGTAATTTTTGCCGTTACATTCGGGTTACCGTCACGGTCACCTCCCATCCACGAAGAAAAGTGTATCGGGCGGGCATTAACCGGCAGCCGGTATGGTATTGTATTCCTTATCTGTTCGTCGAGTTCACGGATATATGCAGGGACAGCTTTCCACAAGCTGTTTTCCACCACTTCATAGCCCCATTTTGCCTCCTCGTTCGGAGTCGGACGTTTCTGGCGGATTTCGTCAGTATACCAATATTGGGCGATAAGTTGCTTCAACCTGCGCAAAATCTGCACCTTTTGGTAATTAGCCAAATCGTCATGGTCCAGCAATGCCAGACAATGATCGACCTGATTCAGATTATTGATAAGCGAGCGTCTGTTTATTTCAGTCGGATGCGCAGTCAATACCAAGTCAACGGAGATATTCTCTATTGCTTTTATTATGGCTTCATCACTAAGGTTAGCATCTTTTAATTTTTTATATATCTCCGGGAAATTGACAGGATTTTCCGCCCCCTGAGCATGAGGCGATACACTATTATACTGCTCGGCTGTATTTGTCAGATTCAGGAATTGATTGAAGGAACGCGCTACAGGAAGAAATTCTTCATCTTTCAGATTTTGAAGTGTCTTCACCAGCGACTTATGTGCTTCAATATCTCCCGAATGCGAGGCTTTGGAAAGTCTGCGAATCGTTTCTATCAGATCAACCATATCCTTCCCCTTAGCTTCGCCGATTGTTTTACCCAGCATATCACCAAGCAGTTTGATATTGTTATGCATCAAAGATTGCTGCAAATTACTCATAGTCTACTATTTAATTATGTACAAGAATGTATTTAATGTTGCATATTAAGATATAACAATCATTTATCGCTATACCTAGCTATAAATAAAAAGGTCTGCGACCTTAGCCGGTATCCATTTAGTGTTTATTTGTAAACATCAGAGAAAGTCTAATGTTTTAAATATTGCCTGTTTACTGAGAAAAAAGTTCTGATATTAAACAATATTCAGGATTAGCTTTCCGGTAGAGGAAAGCTAATCCACTGATTAATCATTGATTAATGTAAATAGTTCTTCGGCAGCTTCACGAGGTCCGTCTTTACTGTGTCCCTCTATCGCAAGAGATGTATAAATCTCACCTATCTTAACTCCGTTTTTATCCATATCGGTAAAGTATTCTTTGATAAGTTTACCCGCCAGTTTCTGCTCCTGTACAGGCCCGAACGGATTAGCAAAGTAAGATGTCACCAAACCTTTTTCGGTTGTGGTTCCTTTCGCTTTACGCGCTCCTGCCTCAAATACTTTGATAGCTTCATCCAGATCGGTAAAGAACTTAATTTTCGTATCCGACTCTGTATAGTTGTTCGCATAGAGGAAATAATCTACTTTATATCCTTTCATGATAACATCGTATGTAGCTGCAGGTATCGTGATGCGGGCATTAACCTTGTCCGGATTTGTGTAGATACCTCTTTCCAATTGCTCGAAAGCATACATAGGATCGAGGTCATCGATACGGACAAATGCACCGATCTCCGTTCCATAACCCTTTATTGTGCCATCCGTCTCTTTTTTCAGATAGCCCATATCATCAAATATGATACGCATATGGCGGATATATTTTTCGTTCAGCGTACGGAAAGCTTCAAGGCTTTCAGACTTTCCGGCCCCACTGTCTCCCATAATAATGATATTCGACTCTTTTCCGTTTTTCAGTGCAATGTTTACCATCGCCCCATGTATCGGCAAGCGGTGCTTTTCCATTTGCTTCACATTATGCAGTGTGAGCAACATTTTTTTCATATACCCGAAATAGTCTATATCGTCGCAATGGTTCGCATAACCGATAAGGATATCGTTCTTTTTATCTTTGTAATAGAATGTACGTTTTTCTTCATGTCCGTCCGGATAGCCAAAGACATAGATAATATCCGGTTTTTTACCGATATATTCGCTTTCTTTTGCCAGTTCGAAGAGGTTTGCCAAAGCAAAACCATGAACCATAAAATCTTTATGGAAATAGACAAATGTCAGCATATTCCCAACTTTAGCAGGGAACAGGAACCAGTCGTCCTCGTTGAGAACGATATTCTCAATAGGATTTATATTATGTTCCTGGAAAATACCGTCACGCGTATTTCGTTTGGTGTAAGAGATAAACGGAGGATTAAACATTACTGCCGTAATGAACGGTATAGGAGCCAGTCCATTGTATTCCACAGGACAATTCCAGCTGATATCGCTAAGCGTAAGAGCTGCATTCGCGCCTGCTGTTAATTGACGGTAAACACGATATTGGTAACCGATAACAGTTTCTTCGATACGGCGGTATATCGAAAGGATAAGCTCATTGAACAATTCGTTGGCCTGCATAAAACGAACGCTCTGCAAACCACTGCCTATCGAACTGTTGTGGACGATAGTATATCGCTCAAGCCTGCGCCAGAAGCTATAAAGCAATTCTATCAGTTCTATAAACAAGTCTTTATCATTGAAGAAGATAGCATATTTTCCATGCACATTCTGTACTTCATCAGGATTGCAGACAGTAAGCAATTTAAATGCCTCTATCAGCGTTTTTTCAAATTCCTCATCAGTCTTGAATTCTTTGATATAATATTCATAGATAATTATTTCATCTTTCTTCAGTTTCTGAATAAAGACTTCTATAACTCTATGGAATCCATAACTGTTAAGTATTTTCTGCCGCGTGTCGCAAAATTTCAGAGTGAAGTTGATTATTGCTTTACCTTCGCCTAGAGTAAATTCTTGTAGCATGTCTGATATTGTTTATTATTTATAATTTTTTGATTATCCGCACAATTTTCAGTTTATAATCTTCTGCTATATGGCTAAAACGAACAGAAGATCATAAACCGATTACTCCAACCTGAATATAATCAGTATTGAAATGCTTTCCAGTTTCAAATTTAAGGAAACTTACCTATACAATTAAACGAATTAATGACTAAATTTATAATAAATTGTAAATTTAAAACAAGATTTTGCTATTTTCCTGTAATATAGTTCTTTATAAATCATTCATTTTTGTTCTTATTCAGGAACTTAGGATTTACATCAAATGCATAGAAGGAAGTATTTGCTTCCTGTAAACACTTGGGACACAAGCAGTCCCGGTAATTATCTTTTATATAATCACGGACTCCTATAACAAGACTTACCTTACGACAACTGCATAATTCTATCCTGTCCTCCCTGCAACTGAATGACGCAGAACATCTCTTACATATCTTTTTCATTGTTTTTATTTTTAGATGATTTATAATATAATGATAACCAAGACAGAAGTGCCTATAATATAAACTTATGCTACCAACCGATACGATGGGCACAAGGTTACTATAAAACACAACCCGTTCTCGAAATACAAAAGCTTAAATACAGAGATAATTCTCCCGTTTTTTCAATCTTTTTCCGCGAAAGATGAAAATATATACTTTGGCAGGTCTTCTGACAATAGAAGTTAAAGATATAACTATCTGAATATAAGCAATTAT
>NZ_JBHSGN010000151.1:0-2500 GCF_042654545.1 Dysgonomonas termitidis | reverse complement strand
GCGCAAGGTGGTGCTATCTAAAACCGGATAAAAGACTGCATCAAATTTGACGAAGAACCACTATACCCACCCATTAGGAGAGACTTTACCATAGTTTTATATTATGTAAAAAACATAATCACTGATACTATGGCAGGAAAACCAACGCGTATGAGCAAAATAAAACAATTATTGAGATTACACCAACAAGGTGTCTCCAATCGTGGGATAGGCAGGGAACTGGGCCTTTATAAAGCCACCGTTAACTCGTACATCGACAAGTTAAAGCTTCACGGGTACGACATTGACCAACTGCTGGAGTTAGAAGATCCGGTCTTGGAAGCAAAATTTATGGCAGGCACAGCAGCCTATACACAGGATAAGTTCACCGTTTTCCGGGAGCAGATTCCATATTTTGAGAAGGAACTCGGTCGCGCCCATATCACCCGTAAACTGTTGTGGGACGAGTATAAGCTTAACCATCCGGATGGCTATTCCTATCCGCAGTTCTGCTACCACCTGAAGCAACTGAAAGTGGCCCGGCACCCTGTGGCCATACTTGATCACCAGGCAGCCGAGAAGCTGTATGTGGACTTTGCCGGAGATACGATGTCATACATTGACCGGGAAACAGGAGAAGTTCTGAAAGCGCATATCTTCGTGGCTTGCCTGCCTTACTCGGATTATACCTTTACGATGGCTGTATCCTCACAAACTACAGATGACTTCCTGTATGCTCTCTCATCAGCCCTGCGGCACCTGGGAGGGTCAGCCAAGATACTGACTCCCGACAATCTGAAAGCGGCCGTCATAAAGAGTGACCGCTATGAACCGGACCTGAACCGTCTGATGGAAGACTTTGCCAATCATTACGGGTTTGTAGTTATTCCGGCCCGCTCACGGCATCCCCGGGACAAGGCGGCAGTCGAGAACCAGGTAAAAATCATTTACCGCCGTGTCTATGCAAAATTGCGTGATACTACATTCTTCTCCCTGGCGGAACTGAACCGGGCCCTGCTTGAAAAAACGATGGAGCACAACCAGACCAGGATGCAGCAAAAGCCATATACACGGCAGGAGAAATTCCTTGCCGAAGAAAAAAACAAACTGACGGCTTTACCTCCAACAGATTTTGAAGTTAAATACTATGCCCAGCTGCGGGTGGCCAATAACAACTGTATTTACCTGGGAAGGGACAAGCATTATTACTCTGTCCCCTATTGCCATATAGGAAAAAAGGTTCAGGTGATTTATACCCGAACCCTTGTGCAGATATTTTGCGAAGGAACATGTGTGGCTACCCACCGCCGGGCTGCCGGTTATGGCTATACCACGCTCAGGGAGCACCTTTGTTCTACCCACCGCCACTATAAAGACCGTTCTCCCGATTATTACATAGCCAAGGCCAGGGAGCGTTCCCATATGCTGGGCTTACTGGTAGAGAAGAACTTTGAACAGAACCTGGTTCCGGAGATGATTTACAGGCGCTGTGACGGGTTACTGAGTCTCCAGCGCAAGACAGACCCCGTCATCTTTGATAAGGCATGCCGGTTTGCCCTGGATAACAATATGCTGTCCTGCAAATCGCTTATCAGGATCATAGACAATAAGACCTATATACAGCATGAGCTGGAGTTTAAAGGGCTTCCACGGCATCTGAATATAAGAGGAAAGAACTATTACTACTAATATCAATGTATCATTAAAACAAAAGTAAAAATGGAAAAGATTAAAACTGATTTGGAGAGTTTAAAATTACCGGGCATGACATCCTGCCTGAAAGCCCTGGAGGAGACCCGCAGGGTACATGAGCTTAGCTTTACCGACGGGCTAAAGCTACTGTTGCAGGCTGAGCAGGACTATCGAGAGGAAAAGCGGTACGCCCGTTTACTAAAGAACGCCACCTTCCGTTACAGGGCTTCAATAGAGGAACTGAGCTTTGACCGGGCAAGGGGGTTGGAACAATCCGCTGTGATGAACCTTGCCTCCGGTAATTTTATCCGCAATGGAGACTCTGTCCTGATTACAGGACAAACCGGATGCGGAAAAAGTTTCCTGGCCTCCTCCCTGGGAACCCAGGCTTGCAGGTTGGGCTTCTCGGTGGCCTATCATAATACCCAAAAGCTAATGGTCAAAATTAAATACGCAAGGCTCGATGGCAGCGTAATCCGTTTCTTTGAAAAACTGGCGAAAACCGAACTGCTCATTCTCGATGACTTCGGACTGGCCGCCATGGATAACCAGCAACAGCTGGACCTGCTGGAAATTATTGAGGACAGGCATACGGTTAAAGCTAATAGTTCGGGTAACCGCGTCTTGCAAAGCCGTACGCGAGTTCTTACCTTTGAGGAAAAAACCTATGGAAACGAACGATTATGTGCGAGGAGTGGCGTTGAGCGAAGCCGAAGGCTTTGCCTTGATAGAAAGTTTTTATACAAGTAGACGGGGAGCCGAAGCGTGGTATAGAGGCTTGGGCATGTCCAAGCACACATTCTATAAGTGGAAGCACCGCTACGACGCC
>NZ_JBHSGN010000150.1:0-6174 GCF_042654545.1 Dysgonomonas termitidis | reverse complement strand
ACTGGAGATAACCGGAGAGGATGTTTACCGCAAAGCGGTATTCGACTGCGAAGTAATATTATCAACAATATAAAAAACAAGGATCATGGCACAAAAAGTAGCGCGGGGACAGGTCACCATTATCGACCAGAACGACGCGGTCAGCCTCCAGGCATTTATCGGCTCCAACCAGCCGCTGACACAGATTTATACGAAAGATACCAACGCCTATGCCCCGGCATGGACGGCGTCCCCTTACCTGGTACTGACGCCTGCCCTGTTCGTCAGCGGTAAGGGAGATGCCGACCAGGTTACTTCGGTCGGGAACGCTGCTGCGCTGACACCTGGCATTAAGACCGGCTCGGCCATATGGTACAAAAACGGGGTGGCTGTCGTTTCCGGCCAGGATGGCTGTACGGTTGCCACGGCAGCTTCCAAATATGCTCTGACTGTCAATACGAACCATATGAGCATAGCATCGCCACAGGTACGGTATACCTTCGAAGCGGTGTATATCGATGCGAACAGCCTGGAGATTGCTTTTCGCTCGGAGATACAATTCACCCAGCACCAGTCGGCGGGAGCCACGATCTGCGCTATCGCTTATGCCCCGGACGGGGTCATTTTCCGTAACGGCGAGGTCGCTTCGTTAAAGGCCCACTGCGACCTGTGGCGCGGAGCGGCGATAGATACGACTAATGTAACCTATTGCTGGGGTATCAAGGATTCTTCCGTCTTTGCCAATACAACCCTGTCGGCAGCAGCAGTGACCGGGGCTGTTTCCGTAACCGTCGCTTCGGTCGCCAATATGGAGGCCGGGGGGAAGATCGTTATCGGTACGGTTACACATACGATCTCGGCGGTCAATACATCTACCAAAGTGGTCACACTGACTTCCGCGTTGACGGCCGAAGCCGCATCCGGGGCAACGGTCAAAAACCCGTATTACAATGCCATGCTTGGTGCAAGCTGGGCTTGCCTTACGTCCTCCAACCCGCGCGGGGTAACAGCCGGATGGACAAGCGATGAGATTACCATCACTGCCGACGCCGTCCTGAACTTTGAAACCTTCAAATGCGCGATTAAGGACACGGATACTTCAACGGGAAATGCTTCCGCCAATAAGATCGTATGTGATATTATCTCCTTCTCGGATATGTCCGACCCTGTTATGGTGGATATCGTTAGCCAGAAGGGATTTGTGATTAAGAACGACGCCAACGATGTGGACGCCAAAGCGGTATTGTACCGGAGCGGCGAAGAGTTGGACGCGGCAGGCACGGAATATACCTATACATGGAAACTCTGGAACGCGGTGGGTACGGCGGTCGCCAAGACCTATACGGGAAAAGCCGTTACCATTGCCAAAGCGGATGTGACGGGAAAAGGGGTATTGATGTGCGAGGTTTCAAAATGATCCGCTAAAAAGTACCGGCATGGAATCATGCTGATTAACTCCTTCTTTGAGTATAAATAAACGGCAAACACCGGTATTGCGAAAAAATACCGGTGTTTGAATATAAGATTACGACCTGTTACTGAAGGCGTTTCAGGCGGTACAATAATTGCCGGATTGCTTCCTGATAGTCATCGATAATAGCCTGGGTGAAAGCTTCCGTAAACAGTTCCCTCTGGGATTCCGTGTATTTGACGAATTCTTCTGCATGCTTTACGATATCCGACGGATTCTTTGTTTCAGGAATTACGATATCCAGATCCCCTACTGTAGCATACGATGTTTCCACCAGCCGGTCGGTTACATCCAGCAGGTCTTCGATAGCCTGATCCAATGCTATGTGGGCGGAATAGCTGCCCGGGCCTGTAATATGCCAGTGATGCAGTTTCAGGCTGCTGTTAAATGAAAAGACTTTTCCGATAAATGCCGCAACCGCAACATGGGCAGATACAGCTTTTGATGATGTATTGTACATAATTTTGAAAAATTGGTTAATAATTATACCTGTAAATATAATGATTTTAATATTTTTTTTACGGGATATTGCCTGATAAAATATTGCTGTTGTATATCATCTTTTTACAATAATTATTCGGCAAAATAAAATAAATATTTTAATCGCATAATTTGTTATCATCCGTCAATTCAAAATAAACAAAAATAATAACAAAAAACACAGACTTGGTTTATCAAGGTTCTAAATAGCAACTTGAATTATATAGAGTTAAAAGGTAACAACCAACGGTCACAGGAGCGAAGCGTATGTAAACATAACAGAATTTTCAATAGTTTTCATCCTGTATCTTTTTTGCTCCACTGAACAAATTGTATATGTTATAGATAAATAATCCTGCCGGTCATCATCGGCAGGATTATTTTTATAGCGGATTATTAATTGAACATCATTGTTTATTTTTTATCTTCCTAAAAATAATACAACTAAATATAATATTAAAAATTATATAAATTCCCCAAAAATACAATCGACTTATTTCTATATTTTTTTCTACTTTATATACATTTTCAATAGGATTTCTATCTAAATTAACTGGGTCAAAGTTATATTTTAATTGAACATAACACGACATTATTTCATACAAGATAAAAAATAACATTATTATTGAAGCACAAATATAAAAAACAATCACTTTTCTCATAATCTATTTCTTTTTCAACCAACTTTGCAAAGTAGATGGTAATACAAATGTTTGTTTCACCTTAATTGTATTAACTTCTCCAACACTACGATTTGTTATGGATTTAGATGTACTCAATATTTCTGAACCCGCAGAATTCAACATATCAGAAACAAATGTTGTACAATTATTAGTGGGTGCTTTATACATACTATTTGTTTTGTAGGTTGTTTTATCTCCATATTCAGACTTACTTTCAAGCGTAGTATTATTTTCAATAAATTTATTCACAACATCTATTACATCTGCATCAGATATATCAGAAATAACAACAGTTTGAACACCGCCTTGGACTTTAGCTTTTCTCGAATTATAGTCTTTAGCTTCATCTCCACCCATTACGGTAAGAAAACCATCTGCAATTCCTTCAATCCTACCTTTATCCGACTGTCCTTTTTTAGTAGCGCCTGGTCCAAACGAATATACAACCATATCATCTCCTTCTCCTACACTCATCCATGAATGCCCCCAATCCTCAGTTTCTGTGTATACCCTTACTGTATCACCCCTTGGGTCAATATACTTTAATGGATTATTCATCACATATGCATATGGACTCCAACCATAATACTTCTCCGCCAATGGGTCAACAGTAGGAAACCTACTGATAACCAGCCGGTGAAGAGTTATCTATACTTATATTATTCGTTTTTTATATAATCAATAGATGTTACAATCCATTGATTTTGTAAAAAATCTAATTTATAAATTATTTTCTTTATGGGCGCTTCTATGTCCTTTTCAGTTAAGACGACTGTAGCATCTTCTTTTGTTATATTTTCCGTTATGTCATATTTATAAAAATCAATAGAGTTAGAGAATTTTGGGTCCTTACCCAAATTGTAATTGAATTGCAATAATTCTTTCCATTCTTTTTCTGGATCTTTAGAACCTAAATATTTCGAATAAACTTTATCCACATCAATATATTTTTGTGCTTCATTATAATCTAATTTTTGTTCTGCTGATAGTAATTTAACAACTATTATAAAAGGAGACTCTTTATGTTCCTGCGTTTTATTACAACTAAATACGGACATCATTATTGCAATAAATAAGATCAGTTTATATATAATTGAATTATTTTCCATAATATTCTAAATAAGGTTTTGCTACTACTGATTTAGGTCCTTTTATATTTGTAGCTCCTGGCAATTTCATTGTAGCATTATATAAATTATTGGGCGCTACAGTCTTAGAGTCTTTATATAGTATTCTCAATGCGAAAGGAACTTTTATATCTTGACTCGCACTTAGTGAAGGAAATGCCTGTTTTAGTGCATTTTCTGCATAAGTTGAGCAGTTAAAATCACATGCATTATATTTCTTCCCAGAAGTTGATGTATTAGAAGCATAATCCAATACCTTTGAGTCTTGTTCATACGATGTCTTAACCTGAACTATTCCATCTGCAGCCCTGCCTTCTGCACTTACACTTCCACTTCTCGTGCCCGTTGGATCCTTACTTTTCAGATCAGATAAACTGTTAATTTTTACCCCCTTAGAGTAATCTGAGGCTACATTTTTTTGAAGTTCTGTTTTTCCTACAGGATTATTGGGCCACAAATCATAATAAGTCATTGTTCCATCTTTTACCATCTCGTATTGTACATTCCCTTTATCATCTTTAACTACATTTCCTTTATTGTCTCTAATTTCTTGACGTTTATAGTTATCAATAGCAATACCTGCATGACCTGTTTCTCCATCCGCTGAAAACCAAATTAATAGGTAACTATCTTTCCCATTAGGATCTACTGCATTAATAGGATTATTTCCCACATAAGCATACGGTGACCAGCTATAATAGTTTTCGGCATGCGGATCGACACTAGTAAACCTTCCCAATGCACTCTCATAATACCTCGCACTATAATCATACAGGTTCAACTGGTGCATCCCGTCCAATTCCTTGCCATTATACTTGTACGGCTGGTTCGTCCCGTTATCATACTTATCCGCAAAAGCAGTACCGAACGGGTAATAATGGTTTTTCTGCGTAACTGTTCCACTCTGGTTGACTACCAGACGGTTATTCCCTAAATGGTCGGTCACATAGTAGTAATATACACCTCCTTCATAATAACCGCCGTCAACCAATATCCTGCTCCTGTTAGTAATGGTAGAACCGCTTTTTACCGTTTCATAGACGATATTACCTACATAATCGGTATTCTTATAGTCAGCCAATCCATCATTTGTCGGATTGGTCGCATTAGACGGCGTTACAGTATAATTCGGATCGTATCGCTGTTCCGTCCTCAGCTTCACGCCTGAAGCCGAGTAGGTATAATAATTTTTAGCTTTGGCCGTCGGGCTGTTTATTATCATTACCTGCGGTAAATTTAACGAATTATATTGAATATCGCTTATTCCCTTATTCAGATCTTTATTCATCGCCCCATTGGCTGTGTAAGTATATTCTATTGTGCCGGTGGTGGAAACCTTATCTTTGAAATCCGCAGATTCGGAATAAGCCGGATTTGTAATGGCATCGGCTGCATGTATCAGTTGATTACCCGAATAGGTCATCGTCAGGTTATCCACAAGGGCATAGGTAGCTCCCGAAGAAGTTTTCCCGTAACGTCTCAGGTTTTTTATATTCCCGTGCTTATCATAAATGATATTCTCTACCTTGTAGTCATTGGTGGCGGACGCCGAACCGTTCAGCAGGTAGTTGGCCCCCGTCAGCCTCGACAGGTTATCATAGGCAAAGGCATAGCCTCTCGGTACAGTTTCCCCCTGGATTGTCCAGTTCATAGCCGTAATATTACCATTGAATCTCGGTACGTTCCCTCCATAGGATTCATTATAGTACAGGTTTTCGGTAAACAGGCTGCCTGCGATTGATTTCGTCCACGAACGCACATTATAAGTATAGGTAGCCAGCGTACCTGCCACCCCTCCTTTCTTATTTGTCTTCAACCTACCCAAATCATCATAAGAGTTTTCCGCCAGTGTTACCTGCGGTTTTACCGTTGTCCCGTCTGTTAGCTGATGTGTGGTTGTCAGCAGCCTGCCTGCATGGTCATAAGTGTAGGCATAGACTTCGGTTTGTGTGTTTTTGCCTGTAACCTGATGTACATGTTTCCTTTGGGTCGGCTGCCCCGTGAAGTTATAGGCAATGTATTCTTTTTCAATTCCTCCGGCAAGCTGGTTATTACCTTTGGTCTGTACCAATTGTTTTTTATTGTCGTAGTACATCACCGAATACAGGTAAGAGGATATCGTTCCATCGGATTTTATCTGTGCCGTTAATGCGCCTGTCAGCATTCCTTTGTTCTTATACTTGTTGGTATCGGTATAATCCGTCCCGTACCATGTACCGTAGCCTGTTTCGGGGTTATACTCCGTTCCGCTTGCCGGTATTTCATCCATTCCCCGGAAATCGTAGTTGTCATAGAAATTAACGGACAGGATAGACGGGCTATTGGTAAAGGTCTTGTTGACGCCATCGACCTGTATATTATACCTTTTGTAGCTACCTGTACTTGCATATACGCCTTTGACCACCTTGTTGCTTACCGGGATGGTATCCTTGCA
>NZ_JBHSGN010000149.1:0-12882 GCF_042654545.1 Dysgonomonas termitidis | reverse complement strand
AGAATGCGGATGTTGTCCGCTGCTTTGTTTAATAATTTGATTGGTGTCATCGGTTATATAAGGTAATTAATTTACATGTGTACAAAAGTAGGAAATAAGCCTGTAATATTGAAACTAAAGTATATGAAATGTTATATAAATATAAGTTATACAGTCGTTTATATTATGCCTTGCCTACAATAAGATATCTAAATATCAAGGCCTGTTTTATCTATAAGATGCTATTAATCAGTTTTATTGAAGATAAACCAAACCTCCGGTTCAGCTATTTACTTACTCCAGATTTACAGCAAGACCACCTGTAGAAGTTTCTTTGTAAAGACTAGGCAGATCATGTCCCGTCTGTTGCATCGTGCGTACAACCTTATCAAAGCTGATAAGATGTTTTCCGTCCGATAGCATGGCAAATGAACAAGAATCCAAGGCCCGTGCCGCAGCAAAGGCATTACGTTCGATACAAGGTACCTGAACCAGTCCGCATATAGGGTCGCAGGTAAGTCCAAGGTGATGTTCCAGACCCATCTCAGCGGCATATTCGACTTGCTGCGGGGAGCCTCCGAATAGTTGGCAGGCTGCTCCTGCGGCCATGGCGCAAGCGACACCCACCTCTCCCTGACAACCGACTTCGGCTCCTGACACAGAGGCATTCGTTTTCACTATATTGCCTATCAATCCGGCTGTGGCTAATGCCCTGATTATCTTTTGGTCACTGAAGTCGTGATTCATCTTCAGATGGTATAGAACAGACGGGAGTACCCCGCAGGAACCGCATGTAGGTGCTGTTACGATAATATTCCCACTGGCATTTTCTTCCGATACGGCAAGCGCATAGGAGTATATTAAGGCGCGGCTTCTCATGGAGCCCTGATAACCTTTGGCTTTAATGCTGTACATGGATGACTTGCGTTGCAATCCGAGGCCACCCGGGAGAAGACCTTCGGCATCCATTCCTCTATGGATAGCAGCTTCCATTGTTTTCCATACAGTCAGTAAATATTCGTAAATGTCTTTGCCTTCGGTATCTTCCACATATTCCCAGAATGTTTTACCTGTTTGCTGACACCATTCCAATATTGTATTCATGGTGCTTTTACCGTACAAAATTTCTCTTTTGGTTTCGGAAGTACCATCCGATAAATCTCCGCCGCCTATGCTGTACACTATCCATTCCTTTACAGGTTGGCTTTTAACGATGGCTTCGAATTTCATACCGTTTGTATGGTAGGGAAGGACGATTTCGGGTTGCCATACTATTTCTGTGGGAAATGGAAGAAGTGTATTTATTATGGCGATATCTGTCATGTGCCCTTTACCTGTGGCGGCGAGACTGCCGTATAGTGTTACCCTGAATGAGTCGGCATACTGGTTTTCGTCTTTAAATTTCTGGGCCGCTTTTTGAGGAGCCATTGTGTGGCTACTCGAAGGTCCATGACCTATTTTGTACAAATTGCGAATAGATTCCATCGGTTTACTTTATTTTGTATAATATATTTCAGTTGATCGTGTCCATATTGTCAAATTGAATTCCTCCTAACGAAAGTATGATATTAAATATTGTTAAACATATTCCGGTTGATTTTCATATAGATAAAGTAATATCAATTTAATATAAACTATAATGAATTCTATGACTTATTGTATTTTATATTTTTTATCTATGATTATTTAATGTTGGAAATGTATTAATACGTTAATATCCAAATGATTATTTTTTATTGATTTGGAATAATAAAAATAGTCAAATTTACCGTAATAAAAAAAGAAAATCATCGCTTATAAAAAGAAGTGATATTTAAATATAAAATTCTATGTTGTACAACACGTTTTTTGACAACAGAAGCTCAAAATGTATAAGTATTTTTACAACGTTTTTGCGAAAACAATCTTCACTTAGCCTTTTATAACCATGAATTGAGATACATTCCTAAATTGTATCTTGGAGTTAATCAGGGGGTAATTGATTTTTTATGATTTAATTACTCCCTGAGAACTCCTGAAGTGAAGTACTGAACACTATGAAACGATTTAATAAAGAATAATTTAAATTAATAACTAAAGTAATATTATGAGTAGTACTGAGAAAAAGAATTATTTGTTACCTATTATTATGATGATCTTCCTGTTCGCGATGATCTCATTTGTAACGAATCTTGCAGCGCCGATGGGGGTTGTACTGAAAAACCAGTTCGGAGTTTCCAATGCCATGGGTATGTTGGGTAACTTCGCTAACTTTATAGCATATGCTTTCATGGGTATTCCGGCCGGTATTTTGCTATCGAAAATCGGATATAAGAAAACTGCACTGATCGCTGTTGCTGTTGGTTTTACAGGAGTAGGAATACAGTATCTTTCGGGTGGTGCCGGAAGTTTCGTTGTCTATCTGTTAGGTGCATTCGTTGCAGGATTTTCAATGTGTATGCTGAATACAGTTGTGAATCCGATGCTGAATACGTTAGGCGGCGGCGGAAAGAAAGGTAATCAGTTGATCCAGGTCGGAGGAACATTCAATTCGTTAAGTGCTACATTGGTCCCTATATTAGTAGGTGCTTTAGTAGGTGAAGTGGCAAAAGCTAACATCACTGATGTATATCCGGTAATGTACATTGCCATGGCTATCTTCGCGGCGGTATTTATTGTATTGTCTATGGTTCAGATACCTGAGCCTCATATGGCTAAACCTGCTGAAAAAGGAGTTAAAGATAAATACAGCGCTTTATCGTTCCGTCACTTTAAATTAGGAGCAATTGCAATCTTCGTATATGTGGGTATTGAAGTGGGTATACCGGGAACATTAAACTTATTCCTTGCGGATGCAACCAGAGGTGGTGGCCTTGATGGTACAACTGCCGGCTTTGTGACAGGCACTTACTGGTTCCTGATGCTGATAGGCCGTTTTACAGGAGCTTCCATCGGAGGCAAGGTGTCCAGTAAAGTGATGTTGACCGTTGCTTCGGCCGTAGGTCTGGTATTGGTATTACTGGCTATATTCCTGCCTACAACCCAAAATATTTCTATGCCTGTATTTATGACAGATCCTGCTACAGGTGCTCTTTCATTCGGTATGACCCAGGTTCCTATTAATGCTATGTTCTTGGTATTATGCGGATTGTGCACATCTGTAATGTGGGGAGGTATCTTTAATCTTGCAGTAGAAGGTCTTGGTAAATATGTTGCGGCTGCATCAGGTATCTTTATGATGCTTGTTTGTGGTGGAGGTATCATGCCGCTTCTTCAGAACGCTATTGCCGACAGCGTAGGTTATATGGCAAGTTACTGGGTGGTATTCGCCGGATTGGCTTATATGCTGTATTACTCAGCTATCGGAAGTAAGAATGTAAATACAGATATTCCTGTAGAATAATATTCCAGGAAAATTTTACTAAATATAGGTTGGCAGCAGGCAGAAATGTTTGCTGCCAATTTTTTATGTGAGATTCCGCAAACTTTATACATATAATAAAGCACCGGTGGTACAGACGCTTTTTATTATAAGTTGATATAATTCATAATTTATAACTTATCATTAAAAAATATACCTTTGTACACTCAAATTAATAAATGATTCATGCAAAAAGATATAGACTTACGCATTACGCCAGAACAGGCGTCAGACATAGAAAAAGTAAGACGCATTTTTTCAAGTCAATCCGGTATTCCGCTTAAAGATATAAATTCGGTGCGTATTCTCCGCCGTTCGATAGATGCCCGGCAGCGGAATATATTTGTAAACCTCAGGGTGAGGGGATACGTGAATGAAGTGCAAGACGATCCAGCTTTTGTAAGTACCTATTATCCGAATGTAAAAGGTTGTCCGCAGGCTATTGTGGTAGGAGCGGGGCCGGCAGGATTATTTGCAGCATTGAGGCTGATTGAATTAGGTATATGCCCTATTATAATAGAAAGAGGTAAGAATGTCCGCGACCGGAAACGTGATACGGCATTGATGAACCGTGAACATGTGGTAAACCCTGAATCGAATTATTGTTTTGGTGAAGGCGGTGCCGGAGCATATTCTGATGGTAAGCTATATACCCGTAGTAAAAAACGGGGTAATGTGGAAAAAATATTGAATGTCTTTTGTCAGCACGGGGCGGAACTGTCTATCCTTGTAGATGCGCATCCGCATATCGGAACAGACAGGCTGCCCGGTATTATAGAAAAAATGCGTGTACAGATTATCTTATCGGGAGGCGAAGTCCATTTCGAAACCCGTATGAATAAACTGATAATTGAAAATAATACAGTAAAAGGGATAGAGACGGACAATGGAAAAACATTTTTAGGACAGGTTATTCTTGCTACCGGCCATTCGGCTCGCGATGTTTACTATATGCTGCATGACCAGAAAATAAAAATAGAGGCCAAAGGTTTGGCTGTAGGATTCCGTGTTGAACATTCATCGCACCTGATAGACCAGATACAATATCATTGCAAAGAGGGCAGGGGCGAGTTCCTGCCGGCAGCAGAATATAGCTTTGTTGTTCAGGCCGGAGGCCGTGGTGTATATTCTTTCTGTATGTGCCCGGGGGGAACAATAGTTCCATCGGCCAGTGGCCCCAAACAAGTGGTCGTTAATGGTATGTCGCCGTCGAACCGTGGCTCCCGCTGGTCTAACTCGGGAGTAGTGGTTGAGGTTCATCCCGAAGATTTTCCGGAATACGCAAAATACGATGAATTGTCCCTGTTGAAATTTGTAGAAGATTTGGAAGAACTGGCATGGCTGCACGGAGGAAAGACCCAGGTAGCTCCTGCGCAGAGGCTCTATGATTTTGTAAATGGCAAGAAAAGCGAATCTCTGCCTGATACATCTTATGCTCCCGGGGTAATATCGTCACCTATGCACGAGTGGATGCCAAGGTTTGTTTCCTCGCGCTTACAGGAAGCGTTTAAGAAAGTGGGAAACAGCTATAAAGGTTACCTGACGAATGAGGCTATACTTTTAGGTGTAGAGAGCCGGACTTCTTCACCTGTCCGTATTCTCCGCGACAGAGAAACAATGCAGCATATAGAGATAGAAGGCCTTTATCCTTGCGGCGAAGGAGCCGGTTATGCCGGGGGAATTGTTTCGGCGGCAATGGATGGAGAGCGCTGTGCGGAGGCTTTGGCGGAGAAAATAAACGGAAGCAATAAGCCTACCTGAAATAACTATACTATACAAATTTATAACTCGCAGCTATTTTTATGCTGCGAGTTATAAAATTTAAGTTAATGGTATGGGTATGTCTTTAAATTATGACATGCTTAATTTAGCCATTCATTAATGGACCGAATATCCAGCTGGCTATGGTCAGGTATATCATCAATCCCGTTACATCGACTATTGTGGCTACAAACGGAGCGGACGATGTCGCCGGATCTGCTCCTAAACGCCGGAGTATAAATGGCAGCATGGAACCTATCAATGATCCCCAAAGTACAATGCCTGTAAGGGCAAATGATACGGTGGAGCCTACCATGATCCAATGTTCACCATAAAGACTGGGGAATATAAGATGCCATACATAGATACGAAAGAAGCCTATGACCCCCAGTATAATCCCCAGACTAAGCCCCGAAACTACTTCGCGGCGGAATACACGCCACCAGTCCCGTAGTTTGACTTCTCCGGTAGCCATAGCTTGGATAACGAGTGTAGAAGCCTGTGAACCACTATTACCTCCGCTCGAAATCATCAATGGAAGAAACAGCGCCAATACTATCATTTGTGCCAATTGTTCTTCATAATATTGCATTACCGAGGCAGTGAGTAGTTCCCCTATAAATAAGATAATCAGCCAGCCAGCCCGTTTCCATACCAGTTTGTGGACGGGTAAATCCAGATAAGGCTCGTCCAGGGCCGATGTACCCCCCATCCGTTGCATGTCTTCCGAATATTCTTCATCGGCAACCCAGAGGATATCGTCTATGGTGACGATACCCAGTAAAATGCCGCCCGAATCTATTACCGGAAGGGCTACACGATTATTCATCTTAAATATCTTTATGCCCTCTTCCACAGGGTCCGGGGCATTCAGAGAAATAAGCCGTCCGTCCATAAGGTCGGTTATAGGTGTTTCCGGATCACTGATAAGCAATTCTTTTATCCGTAAGTCATCTATCAGTACACCCTTATCGTCGAGTATATATATTACATCGATCGTTTCAGAATTTTTTCCATTCTTACGGATGTACTGTAAAGCCTCTTCTACAGTATAATCTTTGGATATCGCAAGAAAATCGGGTGTCATCAGGCGCCCTATACTGTCTTCCGGATATGAAAGGAGGGTAAATACTTCTTTTCGGTCTTCGGGTGTAAGCAACGAAATAAGGCGGTGCTGTAGTTCCTGATCTTTTAGTTCTCCGAAGAAAGCAGTGCGGTCATCGGGAGGTAATCCGTTAATAATTTCGGATATTTTTTGTCCCGGAAGTTTTATGATAATACGTTCCTGTGTGGGTACATCTAATATCCTGAATACATTTACTGCCCTGTGGAGACTTAAAGTGGTAATAATCAACGGGGCATACTCAGGTAATTCGTCTATCAGATCTTCTACATCCGAAATGTTCAGATCGTCAAGAAAGATGCGCAGCATGGTAACATCACCTGCTTCAATCAGAAGCTTGGTCTGTTCTGTCAGTTGTTCGATATTCTCCTTCATCCATAAGATAAATTATAAGGTGGATAATACAAAAACAGTTCTGTCTGTGATTCTGTTTTTGGGATGAATTAGCTTTCACAAATTTGCGGTATTATTGATATTGTCAGCAACGTCATTATCCGTTTGCGAAATGCGGCTGCAAAGATAATATTTTTTTGCAGTATCAGGGTATAATGATAAATTTTTATCCCAATGCCGGATATTGCCGTTTTGGGAGAAGTTTATCGATATAAGTAAAAAATGAAGAACTGTGAATTTTACCCTGTTCGTAAATATGCTAATTGAATGAATAGTCGAAATAAGGATCTGTTTAAATTTTAACCGGATATTTTTTATATATCTGAATATTTTAAATGAAATAGTGTTATATTTGCAACGTAGTTTCATTTATAATGTTGTTGCAAATATGGGTATTGAACAAATATTAAAATATCACAACCTGAAAAATACAGGTTGCCGTAAGTTCATAATCAGTGAGTTGCTTAATAATAATTCAGCTTTGTCAGAGAATGAAATTAAAAAGGCCTTACCGGATTTATTCGATAGAGTTACATTTTATCGTTCCCTGAAGACGCTGGAAGAGAAGAATATTATCCATCGTATTGTCCTGCATGATTCTACGGTTAAATATGCCCTTGATAAGGAAGCCTTACCCAAGGGAGAACATGCTCACTTTCATTGTATAAAATGTGATGTGGTAACATGTCTGGAAACAGAGGTTCAGGCGCCGGTTGCCATGCCCGAGGGATTTTCTGTAGATTCGGTAGAGGTCTTACTTGAAGGTACATGCCCTGATTGCAAAATATAAGAGCCTGTAGCCGGATATTTAATTATAAAGAAATCAAAAACATATTTACTCAAAAATAAAACAGTCGGATGACTTTTATGAAAAAGATATTATTTATACTATTCTTCTCTGTTATTTATCTTCAGCTTTCGGCCCAATCAACCTGCTCATTATCGGGAAAAGTGACAAACCGTAATACTGGGACACCGATAGAGGGGGCTGCTGTTTCAATAATAAATACGGCTGTGGGCGAATTGACCGATAGCCTTGGTGTTTTTAGCTTTTGTCATTTAAAAGATGATAATTATACTCTTCTTGTAAACTATATAGGATATGAAACCGATACTGTTTATGTGGGAATACATAACGATACACTTCTCGATATTCGTTTAAAACCTTTGGCTGTAGAACTCGGAGAGGTGGAAGTTTCGGCAGGATATATAGAACCCGTTATAAGGCAAATAGACTATGATAAACCATCTACATCTTTTAATAAGATGTTAAGTGTTTTACCGGGTGTAGCTACCATGAATATCGGAGGAGGTACGTCAAAACCTGTGATAAGAGGGCTGAGCGGCAACAGGGTAGCTGTAATAAACAGAGGTATTGGCCAGCAGAATCAGCAATGGGGAGCCGACCACGGCATAGATATGAACCTGCTGGATATATATAATGCGAGTGTGTATAAGGGACCAAGTTCATTGTTGTTAGGTTCGGGTACTACAACCGCGATAGAGATACAGTCATATGGCTTTGAAAATAAGGATTTCTTCAAAGGTGAAGCACAATTATATGGTGCGTCGAATAATGATTTATACGGGGCCGGGCTTACTGCCAGATGGCAAAAGGGCAACTGGTTTTTGCAAGGTGCTTACAATTATAAAGATTATGCCGATTACAGGTTACCCGCCGAAAAAGCGGACTATGAGTCGCAGGAAATTGCTTTCCCGGACAAACGTTTACCCAATTCAGCGGGGAGGGAATATTCACTTTCGGGAACGGTCGGTTTCAGGAAAAAGAATGTGACTACATATATGAATGTAAGTAACAACTACCAAAAGAGCGGGCTTTTTGAGTTGGAGGAAGATCATTCCGGCCATGATCATGGTGATGCGGATGATGACCATGATAATCCCGATCATGATGCAGATAATTCACACCGGAATATAACTATGCCATACGCTACTGCAAATCATTTTGCGGTAACGAATAATACAGAGTGGAAAACATCGGCGTTTCGTTTGTCTGTAAATACAGGTTATCAATATAACCATCGTCGCGAATACGAGCATTTTCACGAACATTATGAAGGACAGCCCGAGCCAGGGACGGACGATGATATTGCAGTAGATTTCAAATTGAGGACATATTCGTCCAATGCCCGGCTTTTCCTGGATGAAAAGGAGAATTGGACAAAAACCATCGGCGCAAGCGTAGAATATCAGCAAAACAGAGTAGGGGGCTTCGAGTATTTCCTGCCGCGTTATAATCAGATATCAGGTGGATTATCTTTTATAAATACATTCCGCTTTACAAATGAATGGCTGTTCTCAGCCGGAGCGAGGTATGATTTCGGAAATATGGATGTCACAGGCTTTTATGATAATACTCTGGCTACCTACCTTAAAGAACAGGGATACGGTGAAGAGGTCGTGAGACAATACGCGCAGCGCGCCTATGATGTTGACCGTAACTTTGGCAGCTGGTCGGCAAGTGCAGGACTGGCATATACACCGTATTTATCTGAAGGTCTAACATATAAGGCAAATGTCTCCAAAACTTTCCGGTTTCCTTCGGCCAATGAACTTGCAGCAAACGGTGTACATCACGCAGCGTTCCGTTACGAGATTGGTAATCCTGAATTGAAAGCAGAGAACGGTTATACACTGGATTTAGGCTTAAATTATGATAACAAGGCGGGTTTTTCCGTCGAATTCAGTCCCTTTGTAAATTATTATTCCAATTTTATCTTTTTACAGCCTGTGGAGGAAACACCTGTATCGCTCTATGATGATAAGCCTTATCAATATTCTCAGGCAAAAGCGATATTTACAGGAGCAGAGTATAAAATTACATGGTTACTGCTCAGGCAACTGGAATTTTCTTCTGCCGGAAGTTTTGTGCTGAATAAAAATCTGGATGACCATAATCCCCTGCCTTTCGCCCCACCTTTGACAATGACCAATGAGATAAAATACTTAAAAGATACAGGTAAAAGGAAAGGACTGACATATTATCAATTATCAGCCTCCCATCAATGGTATGCAAAGCAAAGCCGGGTAGGTTTTGATGAAGCAAAAACAGCCGGTACCAGTTTATTTCATGCGGGTGCGGGGTTCGATTACCGGTTTACTCCTAAGTTTGCTGTTAATTTCAGTCTGCAGGTGCAAAATATATTTAATACGCGCTATCTCAATCATATAAGCCTTTATCGCCGGTTGAATATACCCGAGCCGGGAAGGAATATACAAGTCTTTTTGCGCATTCCGTTCAATGGCTGATAAGCCTGGATTGCCAATAATCTAAAAAAACGTTTAGCTGTGGCCTGTAACTCGCAACTTTATTGTATTTTCGTAATTGCAATTTTAGATAATATGTAATGAGGAATTTTTGCTTGTTTATTGTTACGCTTATTCTGTTGACCGGCCTGTATTTTTCATCATGTGCAAAGGTTGAGGGTGATGAGACAGAACCACCTGCGATATCAGATGTAAGGATTAATAAGAATGATACGTTGATGTACGGTAATCTGGTCATTAAGATGAATGATAGCCTGAATGATAATCCAAATAGAATGGATACGGTAATAGCCACTAAATGGATGTATATATATGCCCGGTTTACGGATAATGAGGCTTTATCTACCTTTAAAGTGGAAATAAATCCTGAATATAAAGATAAGAGAGGACGGGAAAATGTGAAAGACTCCATAATGCCAATAGTCAAGCTAGGGCAAATGATATTTAATCAAAAAGATATAACAGTATATCGTAACAGGTTGCTTCAGATACCCGACACCATTACCCGAACCCGTAAAGATGGAGATGTGTCGGTTATGGATACACTGGTCTTAAGTCAGAAGATCTATGATATGAAAGTGGCAGTGATAGACAAAGCCGGAAATGGAGATTCTATTATGGACTACAAAGTTGTATTAATGAACCGGAAGTCGTTGTATGACGTAAGAGTCGGACAGAAATAATATTGTATTAAATAACTGGAAGCATGAATCTTATCCGGATTCATGCTTTTTTTATGCATTTATGCTCGGTAACTTTATCTATAATCCGTATTTTTGCGGCGACAATTTATTTTATTAACAAATTCTAGAAAAATGAATCGAAAACATTTTAAGGAAAGACCGGTCTACCGTTTCAAACGCTTTGTACGGAAGGCCTACAGTGCATTCAACAGTATGCACAGAATTGTAAACATCGGAGTGGTAAGGGGATGTGCTATTTCATTCCTTACTGTATCTACAATTACTGCACAGACTACTACCGATGGCGAACAACAGCAAAAAGTATTGGAAAAGGAACTCGATGAAGTGATGGTCACGGCATCCCGGGTAGAGACTCCGATCAATCAGACGGCAAAGCTTGTTACGGTAATCACAAAAGAACAAATTGAGCAGTCGCCCGTCCGCAGTATTCAGGATCTGTTAGTCTACGCCGCTAACATAGACGTAGTTCAAAGAGGCGGACACGGTGTACAAGCCGACATTTCGATCCGTGGCGGATCGTTCGACCAAAATGCAGTACTCCTCAACGGAGTAAACCTTTCAAACGCCCAGACAGGGCACTACAGTTTCGACATTCCCATCAATCTTTCCGACATCGAACGCATCGAGATCATTCATGGCCCGTCAGCTCTTATTTACGGTTCGAGTGCTTTCTCCGGAGGAATCAACATTATCACTAAGAAGAATACGGATTACAAGGCCTATGCCAGTGTAGGATCCGGGATGCACAAACTTCGGGGAATGGAAGTGCGTGGTACGGCAAAAACGGGTATGACAACCAATAGCCTGTCGGTAGGCTATAATTCTTCGGATGGTTATATTGCAAACAGTGATTATGATATTTATAACGTATTGTGGCAAACACGTTTCAGACTCAAAAATGAATCGAAACTGGACCTGCAGCTGGGATATAATGATAAAAAATACGGTGCCAATACATTCTATTCTCCTAAGTTTCCAAATCAGTATGAACGAACCAGTACGTATACGGGTTCTCTGAAAGGGGAGTTTGGTTCCAAGCTAAAAATAGTCCCGATTATTTATTGGAACAGGCATCACGATCAGTACGATCTGGTGAAAGATACCGATTACGGGCGGAATTATCACCGCAGCGATACTTACGGGGCTAACCTTATTTTCTCATACAGGTCGAAATTAGGGAATACCAGCCTTGGAGGTGAAATACGCAGGGAAGATATTATGAGTACCAACCTGGGAATGCTTATGGTTGAGCCACACCGTAAATATACGAAATATGACGACCGGACAAATGCCAGCGTATCACTGGAGCATACCTACAGCATAGAGCAGTTCGTATTATCCGCAGGGGCACTGATGAATCATAATACATTACAAGACAATCAATATAAGTTCTATCCATCGGTAAGCGCGACTTACCGCCCTACGGATAAAGTAAACATATCGTCGTCGTGGAGCAAGTCAACACGTGTGCCTACCTTTACCGATATGTACTATAAAGCACCTACGCACATCGGCCGGAATGATCTGAAGCCGGAGAAATCGGAATCTCTGGAGTTAGGCATAAAATATAAAGATAATCTCTTCAGTGCATACCTTACAGGCTTTATACAATGGGGTCGGGATATTATCGATTGGGTGAAAGAGAACCCGGCAGATGAAGCATACACTGCATGGAATTTAAGTAAAATAGATACTAAAGGCGTGGAAATGGGAGCTAAATTCCGTATCGGAGATATACTTCCCGCGTTGGGCGGTAAATCATCACTGGCTTTGGATTATATCCGTATGCATCAGGATGGGGATACGAAGGGCCTCATATCTATCTATTCGCTGAACTATTTGCGGGATAAGTTTACGGCAAAATTCAATCATCAGATATATAAAGGACTCTCAGCAGGCTGGTATTTTCGCTTCCAAAAGCGGATGGGCACTTACGAAAAATATGAAAATCTGATAAAAGTGGGTGATGAGCATTATCCTGCATTTTCAACCCTCGACCTGAAATTGAACTATGAATATAAAGATGTGGTATTCAATCTGAATCTGAATAATCTTTATGATACACATTACTTCGATAGGGGAAATATACCTCAGGCCGGCTTTTGGCTAATGGGAGGTATTAGTTATACTTTCAGATAGTAATGCCAAAGAATAGTCAGAACTTTCTTCTATATAATTAATTCAAGTTGCTATTTATAGAATTATCCAATAAAAAAGGTCAATCCCTTAACTTT
>NZ_JBHSGN010000148.1:0-24405 GCF_042654545.1 Dysgonomonas termitidis | reverse complement strand
CCGTGATTTGTGCATAACCCTGTGTCGTGGAAATATTCGCATGCCCCATCATTTTGGCAATACTCTCGATGGAGAGTCCTGCCGAAATCGCCAGTGTCCCGAAGCTGTGCCGGCTTTGATGGTAGGAAAGGTTCTCTTTAAATCCCATGGAAACTCCGATCTGGTTTATATCCCACCAAATCATATCGCGTACAGGTAAAGGAAATACAGGCTTACTGTCATCGGTGGTATTGTAAAGTGAAAGTATCTGCCCGGCTATCGGGTGCAAGGGTATAAATGCCTCTACATGTGTCTTTACCCGCTGTTTCCGGATATAGAGCCTGCCTTCTGCCGTTTTACCGATATGGCGCGGATAAAGGCCGTATATGTCCACGTAGGCAAGGCCGGTCAGCGAAGAGAAAATAAAAGCCCTGCGCACCAGTTCCAGGCGTGGGTCGCTCACCGGGGTTTCCATAATCCGCTTTAAGTCCTGTTTGCTTATATAGCGGTGCCTGGCGGGTTCTTTCTTTTCGTACCGTACATCTTCAAGCGGATTGCTCCTCAATACCTCCTGATCGATGGCAATGTAGATAAGGCGGTTCAGCCATGTCAGACTCCGGTTTATATAGGAATTCTTCCGGTTGTGCACTGTTTTCAGGTAGATTTTGAATGATTCCCCGAACTCCCCGGTGATATCCGTAAAAGCAATATCTTCCATCCCCCTGGAGAGCAGAAATTCCCGCAGGTTGGTTTGCATAAGCCTGGACTCCCGGTGGTTTGAATTTGAGTTTATCTCTGTCGAACGAATCCGTAAACGTTCCAGTTCCACTGTACCTGCTTCAAGCAGGCAGGTAGGAATAGAGTTTATACCGGCTATCGTATTTTTCAAAAGTTCGCTGCTGACCGCTCCCTGTTGTTTAAGGATATGCTCATAGGTATTTACAATGCGGTTACGGAACTCTGTCAGGCGATGGTTATCCCTTGCCGTTTTGATCACGCCTTTTTTGGCGTTCCAGTCATCGGGCGGACAGTAAATACCTGTCGTAAGAACGGATATTTTGCCGTCGATGCTGATCCGGCACATAACGGCTGTTGTGCCGTCGGACTTTACTTTTGCCCGGTTGATATAGAATAACAGTTTGAATGTACTGCGCATGATTTATAAATTTAAAGATTTAAAGTTCAAAAATTTAAAGGTTGACAGAATCAGGGAACTAAAGGATCAGCTTCAAATCGCCGGTTGCTTCTATAAACCTGTCCATATCTTCGAAAAGCTTCTTCGGGGTGACGCGGGCGTAAATTTGTGTTGTCTGGATATTGCTGTGCCCGAGCATCCTACTGATCGTTTCTATCGGAACGCCCTCTTCGAGCGTAATAAGGCTTGCAAAGCTGTGGCGCGCTGAATGAACAATACTCATTAAAACGGTAACGAGCGAATCGGGGTAAATAAAACGTAACTCGTTTTAAATGAATCAAATTACTCTAATTTGCTATTTTGCTAAAAAGCAGGATATAGCCAAATATTGCAGTATTTGAGTTACCAATCCGTTACCACGATAGTTACCGGATTAAAACAGGTAACTTGTGGCAGATTGGAGAAGTATAGATTGGGTTATTTTGTACTGATTCACAATATTTTGCATAACAAAGAGCACTTATAAAACCGGTAACTTTGTCGTCAGATTTCTGACGACAAAGCCCATAAAAAACTATAAGTGTTATGAAGCAAGAAAAATTCAAGGTTTTACTTTACCTCAAAAAAAGTAGTTTGGATAAATCGGGTAAAGTCCCCATCATGGGAAGAATAACCGTTGGGCGTTCGATGATACAGTTCAGCTGTAAACTCTCCTGCACTCCCTCCCTTTGGAATCCCCGTGAGAGCCGTCTGAACGGGAAGAGCCGTGAAGCGGTTATTGTTAATTCCAAATTAGACAAGCTACTGCTCGCCGTCAATTCTGCTTATGAATCCCTGTTGGAGCGGAAGCAACGATTTACAGCCGAAGATATCAAGAATCAGTTTCAAGGAAGTGTAGAAACCCAAATGACCCTGTTGAAACTCTTTGACCGTCTCACCGATGAGTTAAAGATGCGTATCGGTATCGACCGTGCAGCGGGTACTCTCCCTACATATACTTACACCCAGCGAGCCTTAGCCGAATTCATCAAAAAGAAGTTCAATAGCTCCGATTTGGCTTTCGGGCAGCTTAACGAACAGTTTATCCGGGAGTTTCAGGATTTTGTACTGCTGGATAAGGGATTGGCAATGGATACACTACGCCACTATCTCGCCTTGTTGAAGAAAGTGTGCAAGATAGCCTATAAGGAAGGCCATTCCGAAAAATGCCATTTTGCCCACTACAAGCTGCCCAAGCAAAAAGAAACCACACCCAAAGCATTAAGCCGTGAGGATTTCGAGAAGGTCAGGGATCTGGAAATACCCGAAAACAGAACCTCCCATATCATTACACGGGATTTATTCCTGTTTGCATGTTATACAGGGACTTCGTATGCCGATACAGTCTCTATCACAAAGGAGAATATCATCACGGACGAAGAAGGCTGTCTCTGGTTGAAATACCGCCGGAAGAAGAACGAATTGCTGGCACGGGTTAAGTTGCTTCCCGAAGCCATTGACCTGATCAAAAAATACAAAGATGAGAGTCGGGAAACCCTGTTCCCGAAGCAACACTATGCCACCTTGCGCTCCAATATGAAAGGCTTGCGGATTATGGCTAATCTATCGCAAGATCTGGTCTACCACGCCGGGAGACATTCGTTTGCCAGCCTGGTCACGCTTGAAGAGGGCGTACCCATAGAAACAATTAGTAGAATGCTCGGTCACAACAACATAACCACTACACAGGTCTATGCCCGTGTTACTCCCAAAAAGCTCTTCGAAGATATGGATAAATACATAGAGGCAACCCGGGATTTGAAACTGGTTCTGTAATCTCTGATTTTCTAATTTCATTTATTATCAAATTATCAATCATTAAATTTTTGAATATTAACTCTTTAAACCTGTACATCATGCGATCAACATTTAATATATTATTCTATATCAACAGAAACAAGGTAAAAACTGATGGTACAACGACTGTACTGTGCCGAATCAGTATAGATGGCAAACAAAGTGTTCTTTCGACAGGGATCTATTGCAATCCCGAAGAATGGAACGCAAGGAAAGGTTCTACCGACAGCGAGCGAAATAATACTTGTCTGGCTAAATTCCGGGCTAAATTGGAACGAGCCTACGAAAGCATGCTAAAAAACACAGGTGTTGTCAGCGCGGAGTTACTGAAAAATACCATTGCGGGGGTAAATGCTGTTCCCACGATGCTGTTGCAAGCAGGAGAAGCTGAACTAGAACGGCTGCGCCTGCGTTCGTTGGAAATAGCCTCTACTTCTACCTACCGCCAGTCCAAACTCACACAACGGAATCTGAAAGAGTACCTGTGCTACCGGAGAATGGAAGATATTTCCTTTTCGGATATAACCGAAGCCTTCGGGGAATCCTTCAAACTATTCTGTAAAGGGGAACTGGGTTTTAGCTCCAGCCATACCAACCGGCACCTATGCTGGCTCAACAGGCTTATCTACATTGCTGTCGATCAGGAGATATTAAGAGCCAATCCCCTTGAAGAGCTTGCTTACGAGAAGAAAGATGCTCCCAAACTCAAATACATCACACGGAGCGAACTCAAACGGATCATGGAAACTCCGATGCATAGCAGGATGATGGAACTGGTTCGCCGGACATTTATTTTCTCGGCTTTCAGCGGGCTGGCTTATGTGGATATGCAAAGGCTTTATCCCCGCCATATCGGAAAAACAGCAGAAGGCAGACCTTATATCCGAAAACGCAGGGTAAAGACTGATGTGGAAGCATTTATTCCGCTACATCCGGTAGCCGAACAGATCCTTAATTTATATAATACCACAGATGACACAAGTCCTGTATTTCCATTACCCGAAAACCGGAATGTAATATGGAACGACATCAACCAAATAGGTATTGTCGCCGGGTTGAAAGAGCCTCTCTCCTACCATAAAAGCCGCCATTCGTTTGGAACCCTTTTATTATCAGCAGGTATCTCCATCGAGAGCATTGCCAAAATGATGGGGCATGCCAATATCAACACGACACAAGGCTATGCCAAAGTAACAGACGATAAAATATCGGAGGATATGGACAAATTGATGGAACGGAGAAAAACAGTGCAAAATACAGCAAATCAAACCGCAATAATACTATAAACCATGAAAGAAGGAATAAGAGGAGTAATTACAATAACAGAGAATGGAATAGTTGCTGTTCCAGGTCATGTAAGAATGAGTGTTTCTGATATTGCCGATCTGTTCGGTATCTATTATCAGACGGCAAAGAAGCTCATTCGAGATATTGAAAAATCAGGTGTTGTCCGGGGCGATGATTCGATGGACTGTGTAGTTGAAGGGAAAAATATCTATCCGGATTATTATGGGCTGGATATGGTTATCGCTCTTGCTTTCCGAATTCAGTCAAGAAATGCAGAGGTATTTAGAGAATGGCTCTGTGGTAAAGCCGTAAGAAAAGAAATCCCTGAAATGCCAATAATATCTATTCAAAATTATATGTTGAATTGAAGCTCTTAACCAATTAGAGATAAACAGGCATACCTATAAACATGGCAGGCTTTTCTTAAGGAAAGCCTGTCATGTACTTGTTATTCCATCTACTTATCTATAATGCGTTTCAAGTTATTTACCGTCCAAGTATCGGTTATTTCCGCTTATGGCCGTCCAGCCCGTTTTGAGAGGGCGACTGCCCGCAGAATAACCGCTTGGCCGATAATAACTTTGAACGGTTAACGGTAGCCATTACTTAACGTTTTCCTGCAAACTTTCTCAGACAAAGGGCTGGAGGCTGACAAAAGTCAATGACTTACTCCGGCAGATGAATCCATAGCCCATTACATTTTTAAACTATTCCCTCTCTTTGGCGGCTTGGGTTGAATGTTGGGGCGTTGATTCTGACTCTGCTGTTGGCTGTACCGTTTGACTATATCCCCAATATCTAGCTTGATCAGCTGCCAGGGTTTATCTCTCAATGATACGGGGTCAGACTCTTCATCCGCCGACTCAAAACAGACCAGTGATTTGAGTATCTCCTCTTTGGTATATGAGTACGGATAACGTTCTTCATAAAATCCGAGCATCTGTTCAAGGGAATAGGTCTGTGAAAGCTCGTCAAGATCCCAAAAATCCTTTTTACGGCCTCCATTGCCGACAACCTCCAGCTTCATGGCAGCAATATCCTCTATGTGTGCCATACGAATACCGTCAACCTGCTGTACAGGCCTGATATAGGGGTCGGTATAATACAGATCCACTTTGACAGCTCTTTCTGCATTTTGGCCAACGTAATATGATTTACCAAATGCCACCTCTCCAAATGAAGGAGAATCCACATAGGGGAAGTTATTGCGTAAGAATTTATCTATTGCATCAAAGTCAATGCTTTTATACTCGGCATCCGTAAAAAGGTCTATGTCGACCGATATGCGATGTCCCAGTTGCAGGCTCAGCGATGTGCCGCCTACCAGGCGGAACGCTTCCAACTCATCAGCCGTCATCAGCCGGGTCAGGACGGAGTGAAGCTCATCCTTTATTGTATTATAATATAATTTTGTTTTCATTACTGTCTTTTCTGTTTATTTCCCGTGTAAGGGTGATTTGTTTACTTTGTTCGACAACCTTATCGACTTCATCTTTGCCATAGAAACGGATAATCTCTTCCATTTCCGTCTCATTGCCTCTATGGTACACACGCTCGATAACAAACCGCTTGTTTCTGATCCAGTCGATCAGGTCGAAATCGGTATCCCAGAAGATAACCTTTCGAATTTTTGACAGGTCGGGATGGATATTCCGGTTCAGCTCCTTTTGAGCCTCTGCCAGATCGAAATAGGTTTGCAGAAGCATAAAGTAACCCTCTTGCGGAGCCTCCAGCGCCTTGTCCATCTTCAATGACAAAACGGGATTGATCCGCCGCCTGCGCTTGGTAACTTCTCCGATAACCTGCTCGTATTCTCCGATCGAGGCGGCGAATGCTTTCTTGGTTATATGCCGCTTCCTGAGTTCCCGCTCCAGGATATAGCCGGGATGTACACCTTTTATTTGTTCGATACTGGGCAACATAGTAAATCTGTTTTTGTGTGACAATGAAGTTTGGGTACGATACTGATCTGTCAGGAACCTCTTAACTTCGATCTAGCTGTTGCAAAGATAATAAAAATAAATGATTTTGTTTATTTTTTTTTTATCACCTTACTGTCGAAAGGCTTCTCGGTAGTTCTCCTCCAGCATCTTCTGGATATCGCTTTCCCTGTACAGCACTTTTCCTCCCAATTGGATATAAGGTATTTTCCCTGTAGTTCGATAATCCTGCAAAGTCCTTCGACTAACCTTTAACCTGTTCGATACCTCCTGATCTGTCAAGAAACGCTCGCCATTCAGTGTTGGCTTACATCCTGTCAGCACGGATTCGATTTTGTCCAGCATCCTGTCCAGCGAACCGAAGAACCGTTTTATACGATCATTCTCCCTTGTGATAATTTCGTTACTCATACTACTTTGATTTTAATTTGTTAATAACTGCTTCCACATCTTCCGGTTTGTAGAATAGTTTGTGATTGATCTGGGTATAAGCCAGTGTACCATTATCCCGGTATGTTTGCAGGGTACGTTTGGAGATGTTGAGTATCCGGCATACATCCTGATTATCCAGCCAGCGGTGAAGACCTTTGTCCTGATGATCCCCGCACAGGTTTTCCACTTTCCGGGTAAAGGCTTCGAAACGGTTCATCATCGATTCGAAGGTTTGGGCTTCAATGTTTATTATTTCCATAACTTTTCATATTTTAGAATGAATAATTTCGTTTACAGCATAAATATATATACAAAAAATCGGCTAAACAGCAAAGTTATTGACGCTGGCATCATTCGGCAGCTATTGGCATCATTTGACACTTTGGGGCGATTTCAAGAACAAAGAAATAATTAATTCGGAAGAGGTTTCAGTACTCAAAGTCTACTGGCAGCCAGTGGCTTCGGTTTGGAAGCCGGTGGCTTTGCCTGAGTGAATCAATCCCAATTTCCCGATCCCGGAAATAAAAGAGAAACAGCCCACGAAAATTGATTCGCGGGCTGTTTCTCTTTTATTTGTTTTGTACGGGATTAGTATTTATCCCCTTATAAACTTGCGGTATGCTTCATTTCTGACCGACTCATATGGGCTGCTGTCTTCTATCCGGTCCAGTGCCAGCAGGATGCGTTCCTGGGCACGGGGAATACGGGTGATCAGTTGTTCGAAGAAATCCGTATTGCATAACTTGAAAGCTGTCTCTACCGAAGTTTTCTTGCCTTCGTACCCAACCTCTTTTCCGGTAGCCAGATCTGCCATTGTTTCAAGATCATCCCACATCACCCCGGAATCTCCCTGATCTAACATCCGTGCCCGGGAGATAGCAGCAACAAGGTTCTTATGCATTAATTCTTCCAACAGCTCCTTGCTGACAAGGGAACGGGCTACGCTTACACGCAGCTCATAGCTGCTCTCTTCGATGTAATATGAAGCTTTTCTTAATTTACGTGATATAAAGTCGGCTACTATTCTAAATAGTTTTACCATTTGTTTCTTCATTGCTTCATATATATCCGATGCCATGCTGCGGTGCATATCCATAAATGCCTTTCGGAGCAATGGACTACTCAGAAACAATCCGGTCCATAGCCAAAGGCTTATCACCACATGGATTTGTATAAATGTATCCATTATTCTGTCGGATTAAGATTATTTGTACGGTAAATAGTTTCTATATCCTCTTTGAAGGTCTCCAGGTGGTTCAGGATGATATTTTCCACATAGCTGCTAATCGTGGCTTTGGATTCGTCCATCAGGTGGACAATACGCATCAGGCGGCGATGGGTAGTTGCCGTAATATAAAGTGGTTTACGGTGGGTAAAATCCACCCGTACAAAGAACACCTCCTGATAGTCATCCTGAGTCTTACGTTTTCTTTTTGCGGGAGCTTTAGTTACCGATAATTCTGTGGGTAACTGAGCAGGTACAGTTGTGCTATCTATTTTCTCAGCCTGTTCTGTTTTTGTAACAAAAGAATCATCTGTTACGGCATCGACAAGTACTGTATCTACAGACTCCGCTGCTTTTTCTTCCTGCTCTGTTTTATATACAGGCTGATCCGGATCAATACCGTTATGTACCAATTTGAGCAGATCATCGTATTTATTTGCTGTTTTTTTTGTTACCATTATATTCGGGGTTTTAAGTGAGTAATTTCCAGTAGCTCATCCACCAGCAGATCCAGATTGCTGCCTTTGACAAGGTTCTTATCGGCAGGGAATATGGTGGAGAGAAAGATGGCATCGCTGCCCTCCAGAGATTGCTCCCTGTCGTAGCGAACGGATTGGGGAATGGCTGTCTGCATCAGGGATAAACCGAACTCTCGGATAACGCCTTGGTAATGGGTGAGCCACTCTTTTTTGATACGCCCGTCGATACGGTTCCAGAACAGGTGGATAGCTTTTAGCTTTATATCCGTATGTTCCCGGATCAACTCGCTGGCGGGGATAATAAACGAGAGGGTGCTTTCCATCGAGAGACGGGAAGGGGACATGGGAACAAAAACATAATTCATCCCCATAAAGGTAGCGATCACCCCTTCGTTGTTAATTGTTCCGGGCAAATCAAAAAAGACGACATCATAATCGGCAGGCTCTTTTGATAAAAATTCTTCTGCTCTGGATATAGCTTCTTCCGGCTTGGAGCAGACAATCGGATAAGTCTGTTTACCTAGCGATTCGAACAGGGAGATAGCTTTAGACTGGTAGTGCAGGTTGGTCTCTAATTGACGGATCTCCCGCTTGCGCATGTCATAGACACTGCACTGCGGATAGTCGCAGTCTATCACGGCGACATTCAATCCTTTCTGATAATGTAGCAGGCTTGCTGCCAGGACAGTGAAGGTACTTTTACCTACTCCCCCCTTCTGGGTGGAGAAAGCGATAAATAAAGGTTTCTGTTTCATACGGATTGATAGTTTTAAAATTAGACATATTATTATTTAGAAAATTTTCAGTTTTTACTTCTTGATTGAAAATTGCATAAATTACTATCAGATTATCAAATCATCTTATTTTCAATAAAATACTAAAACGATCAACCTTTCATGTTGTGAAATCTTCAAGTCTTCCTGTTTCCAAATTACCAAACAACCAACTTTTCAAGTTTGATAATTACCGGTTTGTCAAATATGAAAGGCTATTGGAAAAATAGCCGGTTTACCAACCTCCAATTTTTAATGTTTTATATACAAATTGAAAATAATCTGTTTTTTAATCTGTAAAAACTGCAAACTGTAAGTTTATAAGACTTTTAGATGCGAATATATAACAACTTATTTATCAGTGTATAATACTGGTTTCTATTGCATAGGATGGCTTTATTCTGCACTAAAATGATGATGGTTCTATCGGTTTGATTTATTTAAAAGAGGAAATTATATTTTTTGCATGAGGTCATTTACCTAAATTATAGAGCTGGCAAACCGCAGCAGTCCACACCGGTATTTTTATGCCTGAAATAGTAATATGCAGCGAGTCTCCGCAGAATAATCCGATCCGGGTAAAGCATTGTAATTCAAGAAATATTATTATTTAATTCGTGGTCTGTATCATTAAAATAACAGACTAATGAAAAGTAAAAAAGCAGTATCGGCGGCCTCTTATCCAAGCCGCATTTTTGAGAATTATCAAGTATTAAATGATCCGGGCTGTTTAGTGGTATGCCCGAAGTTAAGCATTAACGATGCCGTCAACCAAAAAAACAGTGAGACATTTGTCTCTTCTTTTTTTGCTTTTCGTCATAGAAGCAAGTTTATGTTTCGAGTGCATCGAAACTCTGAATTATCCCGCTGGTCTCCATTCAAACTTGTAAAAAGGATGATGATAATGAAAAACAAAAAAGGCGGGCGACCGAAATTAAGTCCCGCCGAAAAACTGAAATACCGGATAGCGGTCAATCTTTGCACGAAAGATTATTACGCCTTGAAAGCAAAAGCAACCCAAGCAGGAATGACCTGTACCGAAGTGGCGCGATTGACAATTACCGGTTGCCAAGTTCGCCAACGATTGACAACAGAACAAATGGACTGTATCCGCAAACTCTCCGGCATGGGAAACAATCTGAATCAGATTGCGAAAAAAGCAAATGCCGAGGGTTACACCGATGCCCGAAGCGAATACCTCTATCTGGCGGATAAAATTGATAACACATTAAATCTTTTAGAAAATGGTAGCCAAGATAGTTAAAGGTAAAAGTTTCAAGGGCGTAATCAATTACGTTCTCGACAAAGCCAAGCAAACGGAATTAATTGCATCGGAAGGCGTTCGCCTGAAAAGCCGTGAATCCATTATACGAAATTTCATCACTCAAGCCGGGTTAAACCCAAAAGTATCCAAAACGGTCGGTCATATTTCATTGGATTTCTCGGCACAGGACAAGGATAAATTGACCAATGAGAAAATGGTGCAGATTGCGAAAGAGTACATGACAAAAATGGGAATTATAAATACACAGTACATCATTGGTCGGCATTACGACAAGGAACATCCGCATATCCACATCGTTTTCAATCGGATAGATAACGATGGTAAAACGATTTCGGACAGGAACGACCGTTACCGTAGTGAAAAGATATGCAAGGAGCTGACCGAAAAGCACGGATTGTACTTTGCACAAGGCAAAGAAAATGTAAAACGGCATCGCTTGAAAGAGCCGGATAAAACAAAATACGAAATTTTTGATGCCCTGAACGCAACCATTCCGAAGTGCAAAAATTGGAAAGACCTGAATGACGAACTGAAAAAGCAAGGTATCGTAATCAGTTTGAAATACAAGGGCAACACCAATGAAGTTCAGGGCATTCGGTTTGAAAAGAACGGATATATATTCAATGGCTCAAAGATTGACAGGCAATTCAGTTACAGCAAGATTGATTTTCAACTGAAACAAAATGACAGGACGCAAGATATTCATGTTCAATCCGCACATAATCATTCCCAAAATCAATCTTCTGTTTTGGAAAATACAGTTTCTGCTTTGGGTGGGTTATTCGATATTCCGACATCAGGAACAAACTATGACCCCGATGAAGCGGAATTGATGCGACAAACTAAACCCAAGAAGAAAAAGAAAAGAGGATATCATTTATAAACCATTAAAAAACAAGTCATTATGAGCAATACGAATAAAATGGATACTTCCGCCATATTTGAAATGTTTGAAACAATAAATAGTAAGTTGGATAAGCAACCGAACAAACAGGTTGAGGTTGATTTATCAGCTATAAATGCTATAACAGAACGGTTTGAAAATGTGATTGACGAAGTTAAAAAGCCCACCATAATCGAACATCAACACCGCCATACGATTGATATACGTTCCAATTGGTTTTTTCTTTCATGGGTAGCATTGGCTGTAATCGTGCTTGGCTCATTTTGGGCAATTGCCAACCAACGGCAAACGATTAGCCAATATCGAGACAATGACATGAAATACAGGTATATTAAGATGCAAGGACAGACCAGTAAAGAAAATCTTTATTGGTTGGAACAGCAATTCAAGTATGGTGATAGTATCCGAATCATTCGTAAGCATGTAGAGAAATACGAGGAGTTAGTTCAGGAACAGGCGGAAAGATTGGAAAGGGTGCGAAGGAATAGTGAGGAGGCAGAAAAACTGCGGGAAAATGTTGAATTGTTAAAAACCAAGTAAGCGTCTGCTACTGCATTTAAGAATATCCGAAATATACATAATCAAAAAATCGAATTACGCAAGTTTCTTGTGATGTTTTTTGCCGACACGAAGATTATTACTACCTTTGCGGCCGAAGTTTTAATAGCAGAAATAGAGATAAGTAAAAATATAAGATGCTTGAATTGAAAAATATACATAAATCCTTTGGCGATGCACAGGTGCTGAATGGGGTCAATCTCCGTTTGGAAAAGGGTTGTGTATATACACTCAAAGGTGGTAACGGTTCAGGCAAAACGACCTTAATCAACATCATATCGGGATTTCTGAAACCGACTGTTGGTGTTGTGGAGTTTAAAGGAAAGAAAATTGCGCGGTTTGCACCCTATCGTGTCAATCGTTTGGGAATTGGGCGGACATTTCAGGATTTGCGACTTGCTACACAAATGTCTGTTTATGAAAATATTTTGCTGGCACAGGAAAAGAAATTATTTGCCAATCCGAGTACAGAACAGCAAAAACGCGCAGACGAAATTTTGGAAAAAGTTTCTTTGTTGGAAAAACGCAATGAATTGGCGGGCGAGATAAGTTACGGACAACAAAAATTATTAACTATCGGCTGTTGTATAGCCAACGATGCCGATTTGTTGTTAATCGACGAGCCAGTAGCGGGCATTGATAAAGATAATTTGCTGAAAATTACCAACCTGATAAAGCAGTTAAAACAAGAGGGGAAAACGATTTTGCAAATTGAACACAATACCGATTATATCAATGCAACAAGCGACCATATTTTGCAAATGGAAAAAGGAGTAATCGTATGCTGAAAGTAGCACACATAACCACAGGTTACGGCAAAAAGCAAGTGCTGACTGATGTTTCCTTTGAAATCGGCAAAGGCGAAATTGTTTTGCTGACGGGCGGCAACGGCTCAGGCAAAAGCACAGTGCTGAAAACGATATATGGTTTGTTGAAAATTTGGTCGGCAGAAGGAAAAATTATTTTTGAGGGCGAGGACATTACCGCTTTGCCCACAGCGCAAATGTTGCGGAAAGGCATTGCTTATATGCCGCAAAAGAAGAATGTGTTTGAGGAATTTACGGTGGAAGAAAATTTGCTTACTTCGGCAAATATTTACACAACCGCCGATGCCAAAGAACGAGTAAAAAAGGTTTATGAAACGCTGCCGATGCTTGAAACGCTGCGAAAACGCACACCGTTCCATTTAAGCGGCGGCGAAAAGCAGTTATTAGCTTTTGGCTGTTTGCTGGTGCATAAGCCGAAATTGGTGTTGCTTGATGAGCCGTTTGCGGGGGTTGATTCTCAAAACTCCGAGATAATTGCAAATAGCATAGCCGATTTGAAAAAGGAAAATGTAACTTTTATTATCGTAGAGCACAAAAAGTATTTATTTGAAAATCAAATAGATAAAGTAATTGAATTAGAATTAGGAATTATTAAAAATTAAAATAGTATGAAAAAGAAAATTTTTATTACAATTGGAGTGATTGCGATAATTGCAATCGGAGTATTTGTTTATCTGAATAAGATGAATAAAGAACAAGAAGTGATTAAAATCGGTGCGATTTTGCCATTAAGTGGAGATGTTGCCGTTTATGGTAAAAACACCCAAAAAGGTATTGATTTGGCTGTTGAAGAAATAAATAAGGCAGGAGGAATTAACGGAAATAAAATTCAGATTATTTATGAAGACAGTAAGGCTGACTCCAAAACAGGAGTAACTGCAATGTACAAACTCATTGAGAATAAAGTGCAAGCCGTTATTGATAATAGCGTAAGTTCTGTGGCATTGGCAATAGCCCCGATTGGAGATAAAAATAAAGTTGTAGTTTTATCAACAGGTTCAACTAATCCAAAATTGTCGGGAATTAGTCCTTATTTTTTTAGAATTTGGAATTCTGATAATCTAGAAGGACAATTATCGGCTAATTTTGCGATAGATACACTCAATTTATCTCGTGCAGCAATTATTTATGTTAATAATGATTATGGGAATGGATTATGTAAAGTTTTCTCTGATGAATTTACAAATAAAGGCGGTAAAGTTCTAAACAAAGAAAATTATGAACAAGGGGCTAATGATTTCAAGAGTCAATTAGCGAAAATAAAAGCAAGCAATATTGATGTACTTTATATTGCAGGATATTCAAAAGAAAATGCTATTATTATCAAACAAACACGAGAATTGAAATTTAATTGTCAACTCATAGGCACAGTAACAATGGAAGATAAAACAATTATTGATATGGCAGGAAAGGCAGCGGAAGGAATAATTTATCCATACCCCAAAGACCCTGATATTAATAATCCGACAGTTGCGAGTTTTAGAAAAAATTACAAAAACTATTATCACGAAGATATATCAATTACTTGTGATGTGGGTTACGATGCTGTCTATCTAATAGCAAAAGCAATATCATTAGGAAACTCCACAGGTGAAGGTATTAGAAAAGGGCTTACTGAAATAAAATCTTATGAAGGGGCTTCAGGTTTGATTGAGTTTGACAGGAATGGAGATGTTAATAAACCAATGCAATTTAAAAAAATAGCGAATGGAAATTTTGTAATCATTAAATAGGTTTTGAGTATGCACACAATATTTTGGATATTAATAGGTTTTATCTTATTAGCGGGCATTAGTCTTTTGATAATCCAACACAATAAAAACAAGGATAAACTACATAACTTTGTTGTTAAAATGTGGGGGAAAAAATGGATTTTACATTATGCAACCCCTTTTTGGATAACAATTATTTTGACATTCGTTTTTAATCTATCATTGATGGGTATGCATATTGAGGCAACGCCATACTCCCTTATGGGTATGACTATTAATTTTCAGCCGTGCTTTTTAATTGCTATTAATTTAGGTTTCTCAATATTGACATTTTTTTTAAGTTTGGAACTGCAAAGATGTTTTTTACATATTCTTTTTAGTCGTACATTTATAAATGCTATGAATGAAACCGCAAATGAACATTTTGTATTACAAGCATTTACGGTAGAATTATACAAACAATTTGCTAATACGGATAATTTTTTAACACACCTGAAAGATGTTAATTTTAAAAATATTGATGAATTAATAAAAAATATAAAAGCCTCGGAAGGCGGTGTATCTTTATCTACATATTTGTATGCTGTATTATTGAAAGAATCTCTTTTACAAAAACCGTCAATATTATTTTCTGTATGGAACTTGGAAATTGTACAATTAACAGAAAAAAACGATTATGCTTTTTATACAAATTACTTGAATAATATTTATAAAACGCTTGATAAGAATAAGAAAAAAAGAATCTTTATTTCAAATGCTAATACAGACATTACAGAAGATATAAAAGTTCAACATAAAAATTGGGGATTTGATAATATTTATTGGTGTAATTCAACTACTTTTGAGGATATCAGAAGGAAGTCAAATGCTAATGAAAAATATGACGATTTTATTCTGTTTGAATCTGGGAAAAATAAATGGATTATAGGCAAAGATAAAGATGATAAAAAAACGAGAATCTGTTACAAAGACGAAACAGTAGATAATATAAAAAACTTTTTTTCTGATGATAATATTCAACAATACGAATCAATAACATTATAATTTTTTAAATATATGGGACAATTTATTGTAAATTTCAAAAGTAAGACTGATTTGATAAATTCAAGTCAGAAAAGTAGTTCAACTCAAAAAAAGTCTGTCAATGTTAATAAAAAAACTAATAGACAAATCAAAACTGTTTGAGGATTCACTAATTCATTTTTTAGATGAACGATTGTCTTCTTACACGGAAGTGAGAAGGCAATCGTTATACCCGATTAATGATATTGGCATTTTATTTCGCCCTTATCTTTTTTGTACGGGTATTAATATGAGTAATAAAAAGATAGAATCGAATTATTATGATATTGCAGTAGCAATAGAGTTATTGCAAATATCAACTTTGATAATTGATGATATTTTTGACGATTCTCCAATTCGCAATGGACAAGAATCTATGCCCAAAAAATTCGGGATAAAAAATACTGTTATTATCGGAGAATTATTTAGAAGTTTATCAAACGAAATAATCTTAAAGAATCAATATATAAATGATTCAGAAAAACGAAAGATAATTGCGAATTTGGAGGAAGCGTATCAAAAAATTTGTATTGGACAATTTTGGGATTTACAATATGAAAAGTTGCCAATTATTACAGAAGAAAAATATTTTGAGATGATTGCCTATACAACAGGTTATTTCATTCAGAAATCTTTTTTATCAGGTGCTGTAATAGCAGGTATTAATGAGCAAAAATATCACGCATTGTCTGAATATGGTTTAAAATTGGGTACAGCATATCAATTACGAGATGATTTAGTAAATATCTTGACAGATGGCAGTAACGGTAAAATAATCGCAGAAGATTTAGTTGCTCATAAAAAACGACTTCCTATTATTTATGTTTTGAATAGTCCAAAATATAAAACAGAATTTTGTAGAATTTGGAATAAATCTTCGTTTTCAAGTAATGATATTGATATTCTGTTGGATATAATTGAAAAATCAAAATCAGTTGAATATTGCATTTCGCAATTAGAAAGACTTTGCAAAGAGGCAATTGATAGTATAAAACCATTTAAATTTGGCGGACAAAAGAAAGAATTAATAGATTTAGCAAATTTAGTATGTTCAATATAACAGCACAGTTCATTGTAAATATATTATTGACATTTTCGCTATATCTAACAATGTCATATTCTTTTTCATTGACTTACTATCCAACACGCTTTTTCCATATCGCCCACGCCATTACCCTAACCTTTTCCGCCTATTTTACCTATTTGTTTTCGCAACAGTTGCATTTCCCATTATATTTATCAATTCCGTTAGCCATTATAGCCGCTACCTCTGTTGGTATGTTATCTGAAATCATGTTGTATAAACCATTACGGAAACGCAATGCCTCGCCAATGATACTGATGATTGCCTCGTTGGGGCTTTACACCGTGTTGCAAAATGTCGTATCTATGCTTTGGGGCGATGATACCAAAAGCGTGCGGACAGGCGAAATCAAAGTAGGCAACGAATTTTTTGGAGCATATATTACCGATATTCAGATTATCACGATTGTAATTTGTTTGGCGTTGTTTTTGGCTTGTGTATTTTTTATGAAATACAACAGGATTGGGCGTAATATTCGTGCAGTAGCCAGTAATCCGGAATTGAGTAATATTGTCGGTATCAATTCCGACAGGATTATTTTGTGGTCGTTTGGCATTGGTTCGGCATTGGCGGCGGTTGCCGGAATTTTGATTGCTTTCGATACGGATATGACACCTACGATGGGTTTTAATTGGCTGTTGTATGGCGTGGTGGCGATGATTATCGGCGGCGTAGGCAGTAATTGGGGATTGGTAGGCGGTGCTTTGCTGTTGGCAACGGCTCAACACCTATCGGCATACTACATAGGCAGTCAATGGATGGATGCCATTGCCTATATTATTCTGATTTTGTTTTTAATAGGAAAACCGCTCGGCTTTAGTGGCAAACGGTTGAAGAAAATAGAAATATAAGATGGAATATCTGTTACATTTATTGATATTAGTCGGCATTTACGCAATGCTCTCGCAAAGTTTAAATCTCTCTGCGGGCTTTGGCGGAATGATTTCGCTTGCTCACGCAGGATTTTACGGAGTGGGTGCATATACCGCCGCTTTGCTTGCCGTCAATTTCGGGGTGCCTTTCTTGTTGGTCTTACCGATAGCGATGCTGTTAAGCGGATTATTGGCGTTGGTTGTGTCCGCTATTGCTTTGCGCACGATAGACGACTATTTTATTATCTGCACTTTGGGTATTCAGGTCATTGTCTTTTCATTGATGAACAATTGGATGTCGCTCACCAAAGGACCGCTCGGCATTCCGGGTATTCCTGCCATTTCACTGTTTGGAGTTGCAATAGAAAGTAAATGGGCATTTTTGCTTTTAACATTGTTTTTTGTCGCTTTGATATTCTTTTTCCTGAAAAAACTGACCGCCTCTTCATTTGGTCTTACTTTGCGGGCATTGAGCGAAGACGAAATTTTTACACAATCGTTAGGTAAAAATGTTTATTTGTCAAAAGTTATCTCTTTTACCGTTGGTGCGATGCTTGCCGCCGTTCCGGGAGTGCTTTACGCACACTATATCAGTTATATTGACCCGACAAGTTTTACAGTCGATGAATCTATTTTTATCCTTTCCATTGTCATTATCGGCGGTATGCGCAATTTATGGGGAAGTGTTATTGCGGCAGCGTTTCTTGTTTTTTTGCCCGAAGTCCTGCGCTTTGTCGGTATGCCGAATGCCATTGCTGCCAATATGCGGCAGATTATTTATGGTGGGGTATTGATTTTTATGATGTTTCGGTATAGTCGGGGATTTGAACGGAAAGCTGCTGATAATCTTTTTTAGGCATCGGTGGGGAAAATGCGGGGAAAATTTCTCCAATCAAAAAGTCTAATTGACTGACTATCAATTAGACTTTTACTTTTCTGATACCCAGAGCCGAATCCATAGAATACAAATGATAAAACATGGAGATAAATATATTACTTTCTCTATGGTTAAGTAAGTAATCTTTTATATCTTTGTAGTCAAAAGCCGTTCTTTGTATTTTGTGCAAAATGAGGTAAAAGAAAGAAATTCGCTCGTTTCTAAACCGTTACCTGCTAAGATTTTTATTCTTGCAACTTGCTTGTTTTCAGTCGGAAAGAAAAATTCATGTGTCTTGCTGAATGCGTGGTAACTCGCTTGGTAATACCGCATAATTTAGCGATACGTTGCAGACAGCGATTCATACTATCGCCAAAAGTGGGAACAGGAAATACATAATTATTTTTGGCTACTAATCGGTATTGCTCAATCAGTTGTTTAGCTACCGGAAGTAGCTTTACATAAAATGTCGCATTGGTCTTCTTGCGTTTAGCTATAAGCCACAATTCGCCATCGAAAGAAGTTTGAATATCATCGAAGGTTAGTTTCTTGACATCGGAGTAAGCCAATCCGGTAAAGGCTTGGAAAACAAAAATATCCCGAACTTGTCGTTGCTTATATCGGCGAAGCTCCACAGACATAAATCTTTTGAGTTCATCTTCGGTCAGATAGCCTCTGTCACGTGTTTTGGCCTTGAATCGAAAACTAGCAAAAGGATTGATATGGATATATCCTTTGCGCTGCGCAATCAACATAATTTGCTTGAGCTTGGTAACAGCTGTAAGCAAAGTGCTTCCTGCCAGCTTGCGTTCTTCCAATAGATAAGCATAATAATCTTCAATAAACGGAGGTTCTATTTCCTTGATCGGAATATCGGAAAGATTGTATCTGTCCCGTAGAAACATTTCGACTCGTCTGCGATTAATAATCAGTTGCTCGTAAGAGCCTTCGGTACGGTCTTTACCCACACGTTTGGCATAACTTTCGTAAAACTCATCTGCAATAGAGAAGAAAGTGCGGAACTCATCCCCGAAGCCCAGATAAGCGTTTTTGACTTTTTCGGCAGAAACAAAATTATCTTTGTCGCAAATACTTTGGTACTGCTTACCGATCTGGGTTTTAATATTATCTAACTTCTGATTGATTTTCTGTGCTTCGAGGCTTTTACCCGATGCTCGGTTTGCTTTGGTGTCCCAAAGGTCGGGCTTTATGTTTAGCTTACAGCTAAACTGGGAGATGGTACTGTTGACTGTGATCCTGCCCATAATCGGGGCTTTGCCCTCTTTCAGATTGTTCTTTTTCAGGTAGAACAAAACCTTAAATGTACTTCTTGCCATAACTCTAATTTTTTTTGTTACAAATTTAGTTTACTTAGAGTTATCCGGTGCTATGCAAAATTACGCAAACCACTGAATAAGTGACGAATAGACTCTGATGCCGTAAAGTTACTCAGGTAATGATTTGGAAACTGAACTCGCCGTCATCTTTGCTTTTTCGTGCATTTATTCTCTTTTTGTCAAAAGAACTATTTTACTTAATCTGCTGATTTAATTCTCGTTACTCTCTTTTGCTTCCTCTCTCCTAAATGTCTGCTGTTTCCTTCAGATATTCATTCATTTTTTGATTACTGTTTATAGGGAATATTGGTTCATCATTATATTGCCGTTTATATTTTTCTAAAATTTGGAGTGATATCTTCAATAATGGGATATGTGCTGGCTGATGAGTTTTATGTCGATTAATTTTTATCCATAAATGATTGTCAAACCCCAGCTCAATATCAGATTGGGTTAAATTACATAAATCAATATATGATATCCCGGTGAAACAGCTAAAAATAAAGATGTCACGGACTTGCTCAAGCTATGGGGATGGAGGCATTTTCAATAAATAATCCGATGGAAGTTGAAGGCACATTAAAGAAGACTTTTATGATGGATGGGCCTGTATTAATATCCGTTAGTACAGATCCCAATGCATTAGCAATGCCTCCTAAAATAGAATTCGAACAGCTAAAAGGATTTGCTCTTTCCATGTCAAAGTTAATAATGAAGGGCCAAATAAGCCAGGTCATTGACACCATTAAAAGTAATGCAAACCATATCAGGGAAATATTCTGAGGATGTTTTAAGTATTAATAACTGAACCCGTATCGCATAAATGCTCTACGGGTGAAACTTTATATTCTGATTATGTAATAGCTTGACTCTAATTTATACTGATCTTTAAATCTAGTCTATAGATTTATTTAAAAGAGGGAAAGAACAGGCGCTCTAAGTAAAACTACATTCATTATTGAAGGATGTAAGATTCCGGGACATAATATAAATAAACTGTCTTGAAGCTGCGTGAGACTGAATATTATCTACAATGCACCTGAATTATTAGCAATAGCAGGCTATAGCTATATGCTTAACAAAAGATCGAATAGGTCTTAGTCCCTATAAATTATCAAATTGAATTTTATGAAAAAGGATTATGGAAATAATAATTGGAGTGCTATCGATGCTAATACTGTCATTGATATACTACATACAAATGTCGTAAATGGACTATCGGAAGAAGAAGTTAAAAACAGACTTGACGAATTTGGCAAAAATGATCTTCCTGAAAAAAAGCAAGAGAATAAATTCGTTCGCTTCTTAAAACAATTTGACAGCATCTTAATTTATGTGCTATTTTTCGCAGCTGTTGTAACAGCAGTGCTTGGCCAATACTTCGAAACAATATTTATACTACTTGTCACTTTGATCAATGCATCTATTGGCTTTATTCAAGAAAATAAAGCCGGAAAAGCTCTGGATAAAATAAAGAAAATGCTATCGTCTAAAGCTCAAGTAATAAGAGATAGAGTACGAAAAGAAATTAATGCCACCGATCTTACTATCGGCGATATCGTTTTATTAGCTCCCGGCGATAAGGTACCTGCTGATTTGCGATTAATGACAGCAGATAATCTCAAGATAGATGAGTCTACTCTAACCGGCGAATCTGTCCCTTCCGAAAAGATAATCAGTGTACTTGATCCTGATACGATATTGGCCGATAAAACAAATATGGCTTTTTCAGGTACTGCAATAAGTACAGGTACAGGAATTGGGATAGTCGTTGCCACGGGTGAGAATACAGAGATAGGTATGATTAATAAACTTCTCGATGAAGTACCTGCCATTACTACACCATTAATAAAACAAACGGCTCACTTCGGTAAAATGGTATCAATAGTTATAGTGGTCATATCATTATTTGTTTTCTTGTTCGGTTATTTTTTTCGCGATTATCAGACCGAAGTTCTGTTATTGTCAGTCATTGGCCTTGCAGTAGCAGCTATACCCGAAGGTATGCCTGCTATTCTTTCTATTATACTGGCTATAGGAGTTAGGAATATGGCTCGACGAAAAGCCATTATACGTCATCTTCCTTCGGTAGAAACCTTAGGTGCTGTTTCAGTTATATTTACTGATAAAACCGGTACGCTCACTAAAAATGAGATGACTGTTAAAACATTACAAACTGCCGATGATGAGTTTAAGGTTACAGGAATAGGCTACATACCTGAAGGTATGATTTTAATAAACGAAGAACAGGTTGATCTTAAGCAACAATCAGTCCTGACGAGACTGATTTATTGTATGGAAATATGTAATGATGCGGCAATAAGTAATGATGCGGACGGATTGTGGACAGTACAAGGCGATCCGACGGAAGGCGCATTGATTACATTGTATCGGAAAGCTAATTTTGAAGTTAACCAAGCTGAACGTATTGCTACCATACCCTTCGATTCGGAATATAAATATATGGCGGCTTTGACTCATATAGGCGGCGAAAATATCATTTTTGTGAAAGGTGCTCCCGACCACCTTTTCGAGATGGTTTCCAAAGAGCAGTCACTCAATGGTGTTAGAAATTTTGATTTTACTTATTGGAATGATAAAGTTACCCATCTGGCTGATAGAGGACAGCGTATAATTGGGGCAGCCTATAAGGTTGTAGATTCAGGAAAGAGCGATCTTAAACATGAAGATATATATGACGATTTGATTTTTCTAGGTGTGGCAGGAATAATAGATTCTCCACGCAGGGAGGCTCTCGAAGCCATTGACGAATGTCTCAAAGCGAGAATCCGTGTAAAAATGATTACGGGCGATCTGGTAAATACTGCAAAAGCGATTGGATTGGAGATGGGTATTGGAGATGGGAAAAGAGCTATTCAGGGAAAAGATATAGAAAAAATGTCTGATGACGAGCTGGTAATGGCTGTGCATGAATACGATATATTTGCACGTACTACTCCTCAACAAAAGCTCAGATTGGTAAATGCGCAACAATTGGATGGTTCTATTTGTGCAATGACTGGCGATGGGGTAAATGATGCCCCCGCGTTGAAAAAAGCCGATGTAGGTGTTGCTATGGGAATAAAAGGAACAGAGGTTGCTAAAGATGCGGCAGAAATGATACTGGTAGATGATAACTTCAAGACAATAGTTTCAGCGGTTGAAGAAGGCAGGCGTGTTTTCTCTAATCTGACGAAAACAATTTTGTTTATTCTTCCCACAAATGGAGCGGAAAGTTTCTTGATTATAGCCAGTATCTTATTCGGGGTAATGATACCGATTACCCCCGTACAGATATTATGGATAAACATGATAACATCCATTACCATTTCTTTGGCTTTAGCATTTGAGAATATCGAACCCGGAACAATGGAGCGTCCACCCCGTTTACCAAATACTCCTTTATTAAGTAAATATTTTATATGGCGGATATTATTTATATCGGTACTTATCGGCGGAGGCACTTTAATTCTCAATATGATATTGCTCAGTCGTGGATATGATGCCGATATCGTTAAAACGATTACTTTACAGGTTATTGTTTTTTCTCAATTATTCCACTTATTTAATTGCCGGAGTATTCGCGGATATGCTTTTAATAAGAATTTCTTTAATAATAAAGCGATTTATGTAGTATCGACTATACTTATTGTTCTGCAATTAGGCATCACTTATTTACCTTTTATGAACAGATTGTTTGCTACAAAGCCTTTGCCTGTATATGATTGGTTATATCCTATTTTGTTTGGTTTAGGGATATTCTTCATTATAGAAATTGAAAAATCTATTATCAGACGTATAGATAAGTATAAGGGAGTAATTTAATTAAACTTGCGGATACAAAGAAAATTCCTATGGCTTTATTTCAAAAGACATAGAAATTTTCTTTTGACATTATTATTTGAGCTGTGGTCGTAACGGCTAACTTCACTTCAATATTATTACGTGTAGCGTTGGAATAAGGGCAAACCAGATGCGCTTTCTTAACTAATTCTTCTGCTTCTTTTTGATCCATTCCAAGAATATCCACATCCATCTCTACCGCTAATTGGAAACCTCCATCGTTGTTTTTACCAATACTAACTTTTGCCGTTACAGTTAAGATTATTTCCTTCTTTTTCAATAATGCCGCATGATTTAAGGCACTCCCGAAACATGCTGAATAACCGGCTGCGAAAATTGTTCAAGATTAGTGTACGAACCACCCGGGCCTCCCATTTCTTTTGGTGGTTTGACTTCAAGGTCCAATACTCCATCCGGTGATTTAATCATTACCCTCTCTTCCGCCTACAGAAATTGCTACGGCTGTATACATTGCTTTCATACCATTTATATATTGGGGTTTATACTTCGAATAACAAGATAATACATTTTTTCGGCTTGATCTTTGATATTCTGTGAATTATGTAATTTGTTTTTTTATTGTGTAAATAGAATGGAAGTCGTTCTATCTTTGATCTTAAGACTCGCACTTCAATGCCTTTTGAAAAATTATTAATATGACTTACGTCCACAAACCCAAATTCTTCTATATTTACATCTTTATAGAATCTGCCTAAATTTTCAGGGGGTATATTGTATTGCATATAATTCTTTGAGAAGTGTCGATCCTTTAATTGGTATCAAAAGAAATAATATATATAAAATCAAAAATCAATTCTTTACGAAGGAATATGGGGAATTTATATCCAAGCTTTTGTAAATGAGATATTCTACAAGAGTTTTTTATACTTTGTAAAGTAATTAATTCAAGTTGCTATTTATAGAATTATCCAATAAAAAAGGTCAATCCCTTAACTTT
>NZ_JBHSGN010000147.1:0-16479 GCF_042654545.1 Dysgonomonas termitidis | reverse complement strand
TATTTTCTTCAAAACGTAGAAAACAAAAAGTGATCGGAATTTCTTCCGACCACTCCTGACTTTCCGGCTGCCCTTAGTTTAATTTGAAGGATGATATACTAATTGTTGAGTCTGTCTGTAGCCCAGGCTAGAATGTTGCTGAAAAGAGTCTTTTTTGTTTCATAGCCGCTTGTAGCCAGATTAGCCCATGCACCTCCGTCTGTCAGCAAAATGAGGGCGCCATTGCTACTGCTATCCTCTACCAGCAGGATTCGTGCGGTTCCGTCCGAAACTTTAGCTATCGGAGTAAACCGGTTTCGAACAGATGTATCGGTAACCGACGAAGCCAGATCTATCTTCCAGTTATAATCGCCGTCCCTGGCGAAGGATAAGCCGGATGTATTCCCGAAAGGTCCATTGATAATATTACTGTTCGGCGACGTCAGTGTGGTCGAGTTTATTATAATCCCCGCTTCGGCGTTCGTTGTGGTTGAATAGGTAGCCAGCACAGAGGAGGCGCTGACCCCTAACAAACCTGCTACTATCGACACTGCGCCTGCTACCGGGTCGGTCGTATTATCTACAGCATAAATAAGAATTTTTCCACTTTTGATATATGCCAGTGCTGTTGCTGCCTCTGTTGAACTCATGGTCATACTGTAATTGATGATGGTCACATCCGTAGCTTTGTTGGTCATATTAGTTATCACATTGGCGTTCGCACCTGTAGTGGAATTTATCTTTTCCACCTTATCGTATATTCCGTTTGGTCCGTAATTATTGATATTTCCGGCTATATTGGTCATAGAGGTGGGATAGCCGGCATATGCGACGTTACTTATATACATAGACAAAGCAGGGTTTATTGCTTTTATCGTAAATGGACATGTAATCGCTGACAAACCGCTGTTCGTTGTTAGTGTGAAATTGTTCAGACCCTGTACCAGCGGTTTATCCGTCAAGTTGGTGGGAGATATTGTAAATGTCTGGCCTCCGCTTGTAAGCAAACCTGATTTGGTAAAAGAATACCCGTTGACCGTGTCTGTTTTTATCTCATATGATCCCCCTGCCGAGGGGGCTGTGGTTATACCTTGTATTGTAAGATAGTTTGTTGCAGGGTTTAGAGATGCTCCTGCCACATATGTTCCGTTCACGGTCAATGTATTGCAGTCCACAAGATAGTCTGATGGCTTACTAAGTACCCTGTTGGGCAAAGACACTTCCTCATTATTGATTTTTACACTTATAGTATCTGGCACTTCACTAAGGTCACTGGTTGCTAAAACCGGTGTGCCACCTCCGGGAACATTGACCGTTTGCACCCCTGTAGCTGGGAATTCACCGGATAGAAGATAGTCATACCCATTGCCTGTGGTTCCGGTAATAATATATTTTCCCGGGACCGAAATATCGAGGACAATGCTTAAAAAGTTTAACGGAGTGAGGTCGACTCCTTTTACATAAGAGCCTCTGACAGTAGTGGAGGCTACTGTAAACTCGGCCGTTATTACATTGGATATGCAGTCTATGCTGGCAACGAGTACCCACTTAGTCCCATCCCAGATGTTAAGGCCTGGAAACAGGTCTGGTGTTTGCAGCAAATTATATACAATCATGCCAGCCGATTGTCTTTTTTCTTCTTCGGTGGCAGAGGCAATCAGTGGGGCCATACTCTGACGGCTAACGAGGGATACACGTGGTAATAATAGTCCTTTGGTAGAATTCACTAAATTACTGCCACTGGTCTCGCTTTCCTTGAGGTCGAGTAAGGCTCCTGTTTTTGGAGGAATATTGGAACCGATCGTTACTTGTGCCCTAAGCGCCGGGAACTCTGACATCATTAAAATCACTATCAGAATGGATGTCAATGACTTTATTCTTAATTTCATGAGTCAATAATTTGAACAAAAAGATTTATGCATTCTGTGTTGTCTCATATATTTCAACAAATATCTGTTCAATTAGTTTGATGGACCTTTATCTTTATTTTGTTAATATTTCAATCGTTTTTTTTGAGCGTAAAAACGGGTACTGTGATTTTAGAAGAAATAGTTTGTTTTACCGGAATAATTGTTTTTTTTGTTGAAATAAGTTATTGATGTATATGGTATTAAATGTTGTTGATAATAAAAAGGCAGTTTGTTTAAACTGCCTTTTTATTGAAGAGATTATTATTGAATACCGGGGCTTGGCCTAGTGTTTAGAAAAATAAAATCCGCTGTCGAATCCTGTATTCTTTTCGCATTTATTTTCCGGTTGCCACAAAGGATAGTTAGTCCGGCAATTGTTCAGAAAATCCACAAGTTGCTGTTTTAACACATCCGCATCATTCTTTATCCACTGGCGTAATTGTGCAAGGTCTTTGATATCCACACCTTTGCTGTTTTCGCTCTCGCGTATTGTAATACCCTTGTTTACGATAGTCGCCCAATGGAACGGCAGAGCCTGATATACAGAACAGAAAGATAAGACCGGTGCAATTTTCAGTATCAAGTCACTGTTTTCAGGAGTTAAGGTATTGGTTGATACTTGTCCGCGTAATTCGTCCATTAGCGGTTCGCCCAATATGCCGGCGATGTGAAGTTCCTGCGCAATACAGATATAAGGTATAAACTCGGTGATATCGGTATTGGCTGTAATAGGTGAATGCATTTTAAATAGTTTTTCACTTATCAACGGTAATTGTATTAGTTCTTTCATAGCTTTTTACTATATAGATAAACTTTTTTTTATTTGATAAACCTGATTCAAAATTCTGACAGGTAAAATATACAAAAGAGAAAAGGTTGTTTCGCAACAACCCGTTTTCTCAACTAACCTTACCTTAATACTATGGGAAAACATAAGTATTAAAATAATAAATATTTTTATCGGCTGATTATCATCATATATGGCTGTTTTTCTTTTTATGCCTGTATGAATTTTAGTTTCGGGTAACCCGTGAAGCTTCTATTAAGAGTAACATGTCAGGTCTTATTTTGCATGCCCACTCATGCACATGCTGTATTATAATTTTTCCAAATATAATAACATTACGATAATGAAGTAGATTTATGAATAGATAATAACATAATTTAAGGAAAACAGTTCGCCTCCGGAAAAGACAGAGTGCTGCTACTATATAATATTGTTGCCAAAGTCAAAATTAACTTAAAATATTTAATTTGAATATTCTGGTAACCAGCGAATTAATTAACTGTATCAATGAGTTGTTTTAACACAATATATTCATCTTTTCCCGTAATTATCCCTATATTTGTGATGCATACAACGTTCTTACATAATAAAACTTACTTGGTTAAAAAAAAGCTGCCATCTTAGTCGATAAAAAATACTGCTCGGCGATGGGCAGCCTTTTGCGATTAATTACTCTTTGAATGCATTGCTGGCTTAGCATGCTTATCATTAATTAAACACTTATGTAGTCGCTTTAGCCAAATTTTAAACTTCACATTCCGAAATTTTAAAACGGGGAAGACTTGCAATAATATAGATGTATTGCAAGTCTTTTTTGTTTTTTGAAGCCTTTATTTTTATTCTTATTAAAAAGGGTGTCTTTATAGCCCAATGAGTCTCTGTTTGATAATGATTAATTACTATATTTGTAATACAGGTAACGGATTTCTTTAGTAGACAATATTAACAAATAAATACCTCGGATTATGAAAACAGACCTTTACACCAAGATTGTACTGACAGTGATAGCAATAGCTTTAGTCGCTAATTTCTTTAAAAATAACGATGTAATATCATCGGCTTACGCTTCCCAAAACAATCAAATACAGGCTTTACCGGTACAAAAAGAAGTAATAGATGTAAATATTGTGAGTGTTAGTAAACCGATAGATGTGAATTTGATGCAGTATGGAGGGACGTCTATAAATGGTTATAATGAATATAGTATTGAAAAGTATTTTGGATATAGAGGCAATTATCTAAATGGTATTCCTATATTAATATCAAAGTGAGTGATAGTTATATAAAACATTGATAAAAAGCCTGAGTTATTTCTCAGGCTTTTTTGTTATCATTTTCAAATAACTTTATCTATACTCTAAAAAGCATTATGAAAAAAACGAAAGAATTAGTAATTAAAGTAAATGGTACAGAAAATGTAGAAAAACTGGCTGATAATTTGGATAAGGTAGAGATAAAAATGATGGAGAGGTGAAATTAGCAATCGCCTTGTGATTTTTAAACCTTTATCTAAAATATTCGTCTACATTTGTAGATAATATTAACAAATAAATACTTCGCATTATGAAAACAGACCTTTACACTAAGATTGTACTGACAGTGATAGCAATATTTTTAGGAGTGCTTATCATCAAAGACGTAGACTTCGTCACCAAGGCTCAGGCCAGCGACCTAGACCTCTCTGCACTGAAAATAGAACAGACTGCCAGTGCTGATGAAAATGAAATGACGTTTTTTATTTATGAGAATAGTAAGATAGCAAAGCCGTTCTCCATTGATAACTATGAATATTGTGGGATAAGTATTAAAGATATACCAACTCATATTATTACAAATAAAAAGCCTGAAATAAGATATCGTAATAATATGTCAGTGGTGAAAGTGAAGTAATATATAATTTGAGTATAAAAAAGCCTGATTTTTATTATCATTTTTCAATTACTTTATCTATACTCTAAAAAGCATTATGAAAAAAACGAAAGAATTAGTAATTAAAGTAAACGGTACAGAAAATGTAGAGAAACTGGCTGATAATTTGGATAAGGTAGAGATAAAAATGAAAGAACTTCCTATATCGGCAAATATTATCGCAGAAGTCTTGAGGACAGGATTTGTCGAAATATCAGATGATGCTATTTTGCATGTCGCCAAAATAGGAGCTACTGTCTCAGAGCTTAGCGCCCATACCGAGCAGGCTATCGGCAAGAACAGAGAAGCAGCGCAGGAACTGGTTAAAAGTATCAGGAAATCAGACGAAAGTATTCTGTCTTCTATAAAGGCTACAGTGAAGAAACTGCCCGTTGTTATGGAAAGTTATCTGACAATGGTAACGAACTCTTCCGAGATGTAAACTACACTATTGGCGGACCGGACAAACAAGAATAAAGAACTTATTGAAAAGTCTTTGACCGATATAGAAGTGAAGTATATAGAGAAAGGTAAGAGGATTAAAGACGCCAATCTGAAAACATATGAAAGTTTTATTGGAGATTTGAAAGGCTATAAATCGGAAATTGAATCCGCTATTTTGTAGACAGGTATTCAATACGATGCTATGAGTACGCACTACGATAAGGATAGCGAAGAATTTAAGAAAGCTCAGGAAGAAAAGAAAGCAGCTCTAGATAGCCTGCAAAAAAAGGTAGTGGAAATAAACGCAAAAATTGAAGAATCTAATATTTCGTTTCTTGATAAATGGAATAAACAGAGCGATAATGCGATTCAAAAAGCGAGCGAAAGCACAAAAATAATAAAGAATACAGTCGATGAACTAACCAAAAGTACAGCATGGGATGATAGTTCTCAATTTAAGGCACTGTATGATAATATCAGTAGTATAACCAAACCTTTAGACGACATAAATGCAAAACAAAAAGCCCTATATGAACAAGAAAAGACATATATAACCGAAAGCACTACCAGAAAGAAAGCCGAACTAGATAAGCAAATAAAAGAACTGGAACAGGAAGCCAAAGACAAGAAAAAAGAACTGGAAGTAGACAGGCTGACGGCTGAAAAAGGAGTCAACGACAGCAATGTCGGCAGATATTCAGGAAAGATATCGGAATTAGAAAAAGATTACGGATTAGAGAAGGATACCGAAAGCGGTGGGTATAAAGAAGTTGCGGGCTGGGATGAAATGTCTCCTGAGCAACAAAAAGAAATCGAAGATGCCAAAGATAGATTAGAACAACTAAACGAATTGAAGAAACAGGAAGAAGAAGCATCGGCAGATAAGGCGAAAAAGATAAAAGAAGCCAACGATATCATCTTTCAGAGCGAACAGAAAGTATTAGATGAAAAACAGCGTATAGAAGCTGAAAAAGCAGCATTAGACAGAAAAGCGACAGAAGAAAAAGCAAAAGCGGAAGAAAAAAAAGCAAAAAAAGAGGAACAGATAGCTAAACTCAAGAGGATAAAGGATAAAGCGGAACATGTGGTAAAAATAGCACAGGCAATCAGTGACGTAGCCGGAGGGGTAACGAAAACATTAGGGGCATATCCCTGGCCTCTGAACGTTGCATTAGCAGCATTGGTTGGATTGCAGGGAGGAATACAAGTGAAAATAATGACTGAGCAACTAAAATACATGCAGGACGGAGGACTGCTTAATGGCAAACGCCACTCACAAGGCGGCATGCGTATCGAAGGCACAAATATAGAAGTAGAGGGCGGTGAATATGTTATAAACAGAGAATCAACGAGTAAAAATATAGGCTTGGTTCGTTATATAAATTCCCAACGTAAAGAATTAACACCCTCCGATGTTACCGGATTTTTCGCCAGAGCATCACAGGGTTTCGAGCTGCCATTTCAACGGGAATTTGCAGTGGGAGGGATGATGCCTGCACCGTTTTTAGCCCCTAATTTTTCTTCGGACAACGATGCGTTGGTACATGCCATTAAGAACATTCGCATAGAGTCGGGTTCTTCCGGAGACAACGAAGCCCTGATAAATGCCATCAAAGGCATTCGTATAGAGCCTAAAGTGGCCGTAACGGATATAATCCGTGCGCAGGAAGATGCTGTACAGGTGGATAAATGGTCCGGAAACTAATTAAACATTCATCAAAATAAAAGTAAGTTATCTATACAATGAGAAATAATTAAGAATGGCGCAGGCAACCGCTATAGTATCCAGGTCTTAAATCTCTGACTCAAAAATACCCCCGGGAGAATAGTGAACTTTCGGGGATATTTGTTAATTTGTATATAAATGTGCGCTTATTTCCCGGAGAACAAGATGTAATTGCCGTCTTCTGTTGCAGGACAACAAGTCAAAAGGAGTGTTCTGTTACAGACAAATTATTATACATTACTGACATATTTCTCATCTTTAACATTTGTATATAAATAAAATAGTTAATGTACTATTATTCATATTATATTTGTACACATTTTTATAAAATACCTGATTAACGATAATGAAGTGCCTGTTTTTTTTGTCAACACTGTTGTGTCTTGCCCTCACTGTATCCGCTTCCATTCCACGCATAAAAGGGAAAGTCGTAGAAGCCGGAAAGAGTACACCGATAGATTATGCCGATATAATCCTTATAGAAAAAGGGAAAATAGATCCCGTATCGCATACCCTGCCCCAGACAGACGGAGCTTTTACCCTGTCTGACATTAAAGACGGAGAATATTCCCTGCTGGTAAGGGCTGTGGGCTTTGATGTATATACACGCTCCGGTATTGTACTCAATGTGTCTGCTCCGGTACTCAATCTGGGTACAATAGAAATGCAACCGCTCGAACATGGCCTGGCCGAAGTGGAGATAGTGGCGCAGAAAAGACAGGTAATCTATAAACTTGATAAAAAAGTAATAGATGCATCCAATAATCTGCTCGCAAGCGGAGGTTCGGCAGTCGATATACTCGAAAATACACCCTCTGTCCGTGTCGATGCCGAAGGAGAAGTAACATTCAGGGGCAGCAATGGCTTTGCAGTTTATGTAGACGGTAAGCCGAGTGTCTTTAGCGGTTCGCAGGCACTGGAACAAATACCGTCGGGGCATATCGAAAATATAGAGATAATCACCACCCCGTCGGCCCGTCACGATACAGGAGGCGACGTAGGCATTATCAATATCATCACCAAAAAACATTCTCAGCAGGGACTGAACGGCATGGTAAACCTTACGGGAAGCACTATGCTGTCGCGTGGCGTAGATTTCCTGCTCACACAACAGGATAAGGCTTCGCGCTGGTATCTGGGTGGCGGATGGAACGACAGACTGCGCAAAAGTAAATTCAGGCAGGAGAAAACCACCATTGTATCCGATGTGACCACCATATCCGATTCGGACGGGCCACGCGAAAGCAACAATTTCGACTATTCGCTAAAAGCGGGCTGGATGTACACATTACCCAGAACCACGTTCAATGTGGATGTCCAGGGCGGCTATGGCGGACGTACACGCAAGGGTGATCTCGATTACAAGGAGGAACAGACTAAAGCCGGCTTGCCTCTGGGTAGCGGCGATTATATCAGCCATGATGACTATGACCTGCATGAAACATATTATCAGGGAACAGCCGGGTTTGCCCATAAGTTTAATGATAAAGGGCACGACCTCACAGGAAGTTATTACCTGAAATACGGTGGCGATGCCATGGAATATTTTCAGAGCGACCTGTTCAACTACCAGGGTGAACGCCAGCAGGGACACAGGGCATGGGAAGATGAGCACCGCTGGACTATGCGCGGAAATCTCGATTACATATTCCCATACCGTGAAACAGGACGTATAGAAGGCGGTTATCAGTATTTCTCCTATCTCGAAGACGGTGATTACAGCATGCAGTTCTGGAATCCGGAGAAGAGGGAATTTTATTGGCGCGATGATATTTATAATACGTTCTATTTCAAGTACGGCATACATTCCATCTATGCGATAGTGGCCGACAGTTACGGGAGTTTCGATTTTCAGCTGGGACTTCGCGGCGAGCATACCCACCGTGTGCTTCGCAGTTCGAAGGAATGGGCAAACCGTACATATGACAAATTTGAATTTTTCCCGTCTGCACACCTCGGTTACAACCTGCCGGGAGGGGATAAGATACTGGCATCTTATTCACGGCGTATTACGCGTCCCGAACTGTTTTTTATGGAGCCGTACATTACATATCGAGACTATTATTCTGCCGAAATAGGCAATCCCGATATCCGCAACGAATACATCAATTCTTACGAACTGAACTATAAGAAGAATATAGGCGAACATTCACTTTCTGCATCTGTATTCCACCGCAGCCGCAAGGATAAGATAGAGCGTCTGCGTGTCCCGTATCAGGCAGGGGTGACGCTGGATTCGATGGCAAATGTAGGGCATGATTATTCAACAGGCCTTGAGGTCAGCGCACAGATACAGGCTACACGCAGATGGAATGTCAATCTCAACGGAAGTTATTACCATTACAAAATAGAGAATGAATATAAGACCGAAAGCGGTGACGAAACCAGCAACAATTATGAGATAACCCTCAACAATTCATACGATGCCGGAAAAAACACCCGGGTACAACTCGATGGTAACTTTGTGGGGCCATCTGTGACCACCCAAGGGAAAACCAATTCATTCTGGTATGTGAATCTGGCAGTACGTCAGCAGCTACTCAACAGGAAACTGAATGCCACCCTGTCTTTCCGCGATGTATTCAATTCGGCACGCTATGTAAGCAATATAAGTACGGCAAACCTGAAATCGGTGACGCATATAAGACCCAATTATCCGCTGATTACATTAAGCCTTAGTTATACATTCAATAACTTCAAGGCGAAGAGTGCCCAGGGTAAGGAAAATCACGACTTATTTGAAGGTACGAATCACTAATGTATTATTTGTTAAATATATAATGCCGGCACGGAAATTCCACACCGGCATTATATATAGACATTTTGGTGATCTTGCAATCTTTGATTCTTTAAATCCAGACTATATCTTATTTCTTTTCTTCCTCAGGATAAATGATAATGCGAGGACGTTTGTTTACATCCGGAATCATCAGTTTGCGCTCTGCATCTGTAAATCCCATCTTTTGTGCAAACGTTTCCACATGCAGTCCCGGCCTAATTTCGGACGAGTAAAGCATTTTTAAGACTGTCTTTTCCTCTTTCGAGATATAGAAAGGTTCTTTCATCATATGCCTTATTTCGTCCTGTGAACGGAAGAATTGCGGAATTACCGACCTGCCGATAGTTACATAATAAGGGTATAGTTTGATAGGATGGTCGAGTCCCAGTGCATGTTGAAATTCATGTATCAGCGTTTGCGAACTGGCATGACAACCATCGTAGATGACTGCAAAATTAATACTCCATGAGTAAGACGATTTGCGGTTTACTTTCGACATTCCATTCAGACAGACAGATTGCGGCAGCCTGTTCGATATCACTTCGGGTACGCGCCTGTACACATGCAGGTTGCCACCTCTGTTTACACGTTCCATTTTCAACGGGGCAATCAGTGGGGCAAGGATGGCGATGACGGAATCTACCTCGTCAATTGATTGTTGGCTAAGTTCGCCGATATTCTTAATTTCCACCTTTATATCCCTGTCCCATTTGCGTATCCGGGAGTTTTCGAACATGAATGCCACATCACAGAACAGGCTGAGCTCATCTTCATTATATCCTGTTTCCCTGAATTTGTCTGCATTGAACCGGCGGGTTTCCTTTACTGCGGCATTTTCATATACGAACGATACCAACCCTGTCGTTGTGGATAGGATTATCAAGGAGAATATGGTATATTTAGCATACTTCACCATGTTTTTCGGTATTACGTAGATTCACATAAATGCGCTGTCAAAAACGTCCGACGCACATCCCCCTTTACTACAAATATATTAATTTATATTTGTTTGATGTAATATAGAGGGAATTTTTAGATGGATTCCATAAATAAGACAGAAAAAAACAAGAAAAATAATAAAAACGCTGTTAATGAGAAGAAAATAGGAGTGATATGAGGATGTGAAGTAACATACACGCTTTTATTCCTATATCTGCAATATCTTTGACTTGCCATACCGGAATATATCGATATGGCGACCGGAAGGATCTTCTTTTTTAAAAAGACGTTTGTAAGTATTAACAACAACTATAAAAAAATTAATAATTTTTATTTGTAGTTTTTGCCTTTCATAATCGTCCTATTCAGTTTATATATCATTCAACATTTACAATATCGATTAATTTTACCTCTAATGCCTGACATATTTTATATAAAGTACCCAGGGTAGGATTAGTACGTCCCTTCTCTATTCTTATGAGATTATTGTATTCTATATCAAGCTTATCTGCTAAATCCATCATGCTCATATTTCTACTCTCTCTTATCTCCCTAATCTTTAAACCTACCTTTTTAACTAAAATTTCTTTATCCATGAATTTCTATCATTAATGATTGTTTGTTAAAGAAAATTGATTATGTTTGTATCACAACAATCATATATGATAGTTTGTGTTAAAGGCTATTTTATTGAAAATCAGATTTAACACATTATGCCTTAATGTTTAACAGATTTATAGAAGGAGGTAGATATGAAAACATGAAACCATGGATCAGAACCTCTGTGTACAGAAAATGCCCGGATTTATACTGTATTCAGATTATTTTTAACGATTTAATGCATTATTATTAACGAATCTTATTGAAAATTAATGAAAGCACATCAACAAATTAATGTCCTGAATTCAGGATCTTTATGTAGGTCGTTTTCATCTTTGGCAATTGCAACTTTCGGATTATTCCTCTTCTGTGCACCGAATGTCCACGCTGCCGATGGAAATGCTGAGAAAAAGGCTGTCTCTCATGAAACTTCCCCTTTGCAAAAAGGACGGACAGTTTCCATAACTGTAACTGACGCGGATGGGCCTCTCATCGGTGCCAACGTGGTAGTAAAAGGAACTACTAACGGAAATATTGCGGATGCGGATGGAAAAGTCATTTTAAATAATGTACCCGATAATGCCGTGCTGGTAATATCATTTGTAGGTTTTATACCTAAAGAAGTTCCGGTAGGCAGTCAGCAAACCATAAATGTAAACTTATCGGAAGACGCTCAGGCACTCGAAGAAGTTGTGGTAATCGGATATGGGACACTGGATAAAAAACAGGTTACCAGTGCCGTTACTTCCATCTCGGGAAAAGACCTGATGGTAGGTGTAGGTGGCTCCGATATATCTGCTTCGCTACAGGGACGTATCAGCGGGCTTATTATGAATAATATAGGGAGTGCCAATGCCGGTACTACATTCCAGTTACGCGGCCTTACTTCCATCAATGCCGGAAAGGCGCCGCTCATTGTTATCGACGGATTCCCGGGTGGAGATATACGTTCACTTACACAAGACGATATCAAGTCGATAGATGTACTTAAAGATGCTTCTGCCGGAGCCATCTACGGTACGCGTGCCACTTCAGGGGTAATACTGATTACCACCAAAAGCGGTTCTAATACCAATGGTAAAGTGAAATTGACTTACAGCAACGAACTAACAAAGAAACAGACCTACAGGGCGCCACAGATACTTACCGGACGCGAATATGCCGAACATGGCATAGGTACCGATTACGGGTCGGACACAGACTGGTGAGATGAAATGATAAACGACGGCAACTTCTCTCACAAACACCATATTGCTATAGATATGGGAACAGAGAAAGCGCAGGTCTATACATCGTTTTTTTACGAAAAAAATCAAGGTATCTCGCTCAGTGACGAGCGTGAGGATTATGGCGGACGTTTCAATGCCAATTTCAAACTGTTTGACGACTGGCTCGAAGTGCGCCCGAATGTCGATTACCGTCAGGCATGGAGAAACAACAATATCCCTGCTTTCCAGCAGGCCATGCGAAACAACCCTACACGTTCGCCTTACGATCCGGATAGTGAAACCGGCTATAACGTATGGCTCAACGAGTCGCTGGACTATAACGTAGTAGCCGACGCAAAGCTGAGTGCTTACGAAGGACTGGACAAATGGTTCAAGCCCGAAGTTACTTTCAAGCTGAATGTAAAACCCATCCCCGGCCTGTCTTATACGCAGACAATAGGTTACGAAAACCGCCAGTGGGAATACCACTTCTACAGGTCACGCTATCATCGCACCGAACTGGAAGAATCGCGCAGGGGAGCCGCATATCTTAGTTTCAGTAAAACCGAAAACCTAACATCGGAAGGATATGTGAACTATATCAGGGAATTTAATGGAGGCCATGTACTGAATACTACAGCCGGTTACTCTTACTTCGAAAACAACGGCGAAGGATTTAGCATGGAAAACTTCGACTTCGATGTGGACGGTCTCAAATTCTGGAATATCGGGGTAGGTTCGTACCGCAGCGATGGGAAGGCAAATCTGGCCTCAAGTAAAAATATCACAGAACGTCTGTTTTCGGTGTTCGGGCGTGCCAACTACTCATTCCAGGACAAATACCTGTTGCAGGTATCTCTTCGTCACGAAGGTTCATCCAAATTTGCCGCCGATAACCGTTGGGCCAACTTCTGGTCGGTATCGGCAGGATGGCGCATCTCCGGCGAAAGTTTCATGAAAGGCCTCACATGGCTCAAAGACCTCAAAGTGCGTTTCGGTTATGGAGTAACGGGTAACAACGATTTCAGTTCCTCTTATATGGCTGATATGTTGAGTTCAGATGCTTACTGGATGCTTCCTGACGGGACATGGGCATACTCCTTCGGCAAGTCGCAAAACGTAAATGCCAAACTGGGATGGGAAGAGAACAAAGAATGGAATCTGGGTGTCGATTACTCACTGTTCGGCGACCGTTTTTATGGTAAGTTCGATTACTATCGCCGTAAGATAGATAATCTTCTTTACAACGTAAAAGTACCTCAACCGCCTTTCACGCAGGGTTCTCAATGGCAGAATATCGGCAGTATGGAAAGTAAAGGCTGGGAATTCGAATTTGGCGGAGATATTATCCGTACAAAAGATTTCACATGGACTACCAATATGAACCTCAGCCACAATTCGGGTAAGATACTCAGCTTGTGGGGCAACAATACTTATTACAACGGTAATGGCTTCGTTGCTCCGGGAACTCCGGGTGATGCTGCACGTATAGAGGAAGGTTCGAAGATAGGTTCGTTCTACATCTGGAAATTTGCAGGGTTCGATGACGATGGAGGTTTCCTTCTTTACAACAAAGACGGGGGAGTGATACCGGCTGCTCAGAAGACCGAGAACGATAAACAGTATATGGGCAATTACCTGCCAAAGCTGATCGTAGGCTGGCGCAACACACTCGCATATAAAAATTTCGATCTGGGTATCAGCTTGCGCAGCTGGATAGACTTTGATGTGTACAATACCATAAATATGTATTTCGGTATTCAGGGACGTGGCAACACCAACGTACTGAAAGATGCTTACGGGAAGTTTGCCCATATCAAGGGAGAAAAGCAGATTTGCGACTATTATCTCGAGGACGGCACATTCCTCAAAATCGACGCCATTACACTGGGTTATACCCTGCCGATGAGGAAATATACGAAGTTTGTAGACCGCATACGTGTTTACGGGACTGTGGGTAATGTCGCTACTATCACCGGTTACAGCGGTATGAATCCCGAAGTGAATATCACCAATTGGGACGGCGGTACGGAAAAATTCTGGGACGGTAGTTTCTACCCGATGACGCGTACTTATACTTTTGGTCTTCAGTTAAATTTTTAAATACATAGGCAAGAATGAAAAAGAATAAGATAACCAAATTCATATTGTCGGGAGCACTTTGTCTGCTCACTGCTACATCCTGCGATGTAGATCCGACCTTCTATACACAAGTAGTGCCCGAAACATTCTATACATCGCAGGAAGCGGTATGGGAACGTTTCAACCGCCCTTTCACGCATTGGCGCTGGTATGTGGCCAATGACGCTCCCCGCTGGATGTTGCAGGAACTGGGCACGGATGAATTCTGCCAGCCTACCAGAGGCAGTGACTGGTTTGATGGTGCCAATTATCAGAAATTCCACCATCATGAATATACAGAAGATATGATTTTCATCGAAACAGGATGGACTAATTTTGCGATGGGAGTTGCTCTTGCCTGGGATGCACTCGAAGATCTTGAAAAAGTGGACTTCGATGCTCTGGGGTTTCCACAGGGCACGCGCGAATCGATGCTGAATCAGCAAAAAGCATTGGTTGCATCCTTGTACCTTGACGGGCTCGACTTTTTCGGAGGAGTAGCTCTCTATACTACGACACAGAGCGAGGTAAAAGGCCGTTCGACCGATAAGGAAACTTTCGAATTTATCGAAAACCTGCTCAAAGAAGCCATCCCTAACCTCCCTGTGAAGGAGGAGCTCGGAGGTCTTGAGAACGGTAGTATCAACAGGGCTGCAGGAGCCGCTCTTCTGGCACGCCTCTACTTCAATGCCAAATCGTATATCGGTACGGAAATGTATGCAGAGGCCGGACAGATATGTCAGGATATTATCAATGGCGTATACGGCAAATATGAACTGGATGCGGACTGGACAAACATTTTCGGTTTCGACAACGAAACGTGTACCGAGATCATATGGTCGGTACCTAGTCAGAATGCCAAGTTGGAAACTGACGGTATGTACTGGGATCGCATGGTACCATACAATTACAGGAATTATCTGGGAGGATTGGAAGGTTCGGGTTCGAATAATGGTATCGGGCTGATTCCAAGTCTCGACCCTCTGGGCAATAAATATCCTTACAAACTGGGTGGTGCTTATTCCAAATTCCATGACAGCGATATACGCAAGCAACCATATGTATATGAGAACAATGGCAAGTACCGGGGGATGTTTATCGTAGGTAAACTCATCAATCCGACTAATTCCGATTGGGTTTGTACAGGTAGCCGTGAGTATAACGGGCAGATAATTACAGTCGTAGACCAGGTATCGTATTTTGCCAAATTAGGTTCGGCCGAATATCCTACGTTGGCATCACTACCATCTACTATCGCCACGGCTGAGGAGTCATCCTGCGTGCGTGTTACCAAACGCAGCCCACGTCCAAATCAGAGCGAGAAGAACCGTAAGTTTGATCCCGATATTCCTATCATTCGTTTGGCCGAAATTTACTACACATTGGCCGAATGCAAAATGCGCGCGGGAGAAAAAGGCGAAGCGGCACAATTGATTAACACCGTGCGTAAACGCTATTTCGCAAACGGAAACGACCCTGATCCTGTTACGGCTTCGAACCTGGACAAATACCGTATGCTGGACGAATGGTTACGGGAATTTTTGGGCGAAGGCCGCCGCCGCACCGATCTGGTACGTTGGGACGCTTATGTGACCGAAGACTGGTGGGATCATAAAGCGACCAACAATACGAATCTGAACCGTTTCCCGATACATTACAGCCTGATAGGGGCTAACAACTTACTGGAACAAAATCCGGGATATTAACAATGAGCAGATTGTTTGGTATATAAATGCCCGCTTGCTGTTTAGGTATAGGCTTTAAACAGTAGAATTTGAAAGAGGCTGCCCGGGAAAGGCAGCCTCTTGTTTATTTTATATAATATATTGCTTTCAAAGCAGGTAATATTTAAAAACCACCCCGATAATGATAGCCACAGAAAAACTCGAAAGCGTTCCTATCATTACATATTCGGTCATTTTTATTTCCTGCAGTTCTTTCAGATCGCCATATCTGAATATCGACTTGGCAGCCAGAAGGAATCCGATGGCTTCGAAATTTCCGGTAAATATAAATGTAATTAATTCAAGTTGCTATTTATAGAATTATCCAATAAAAAAGGTCAATCCCTTAACTTT
>NZ_JBHSGN010000146.1:0-52397 GCF_042654545.1 Dysgonomonas termitidis | reverse complement strand
TGCAAGGATACCATCCCGGTAAGCAACAAGGTGGTCAAAGGCGTATATGCAAGTACAGGCAGCTACAAAAGGTATAATATACAGGTCGATGGCGTCAACAAGACCTTTACCAATACCCCGTCTATCCTGTCCGTTAATTTCTATGACAACTACGATTTCCGGGGCATGGCTGAAATACCGGCAAGCGGAACGGAGTATAACCCCGAAACAGGCTACGGTACATGGTATGGGACGGATTATTCCGATGCCAACAAGTATAAGAACAAAGGAATACTGACAGGCACACTTACTGCACAGATGAATTACGACGGCACAATATCTTCCACCCCTTCCTCTTATCTCTATTCGGTGATGTATTATGACAGCAGGGGAAGACTTATCCAAACAAAGGGTAACAACCAGCTTGCCGGAGGAATTGAAAAAGAATACATCGCCTATAACTTCACCGGGCAGCCGGTCAAGAAACTGCATGTGCACACCAAGGATGCCAACGGAGGAGGAAAGCTGACCGAGCTGTATACTTATACCTATGACCACGCAGGCCGCCTGCTGACAACCACACATCAGCTAACAGACGGGACAACGGTAAAACCGCAGGTAACACTGGCGGAAAACTCTTATGATGATTTGGGTAGGTTGAAGACTAATAAGAAAGGAGGAGTGGCAGGTACGCTGGCTACTTACGCTTATAATGTGCGTTCGTGGACGAAATCAATCTCCAGCCCGCTGTTTACCGAAACGCTGTATTATAATGAATCCTACGGAGGCAGCGCCAGGCTGTATAATGGCAATATCTCGGCAATGAGCTGGAAGCATAATACCGAGACCAATCCACGCGGTTACGCCTTTGTTTATGACAACCTGTCGCGGCTGACAAAAGCCAGCTATCTGATCAACGGTGCCGTGCAGACTTATAATGCAAACACCCCAACCAACCCTATCTATCAGACAGCTTACAGTTATGATAAGCATGGGAATATGAAAACCCTACAACGTTATGGTAATATCGATGCAGCGAAATACGGATTGATTGATAACCTGACAATGACTTATGTCGGTAATCAGATGACAAGGGTAGATGAGGCGGCAGCAGCCATCAGCATTGCTGAATCAATGGACTTTAAGAATGGCAGTAATGTAGCCAACGAATACACCTACAATGCCAATGGGGCGATGAATAAAGATTTGAATAAGGGGATTACCGAAATCCAATATAATTCGTTAAATTTACCAAGGCAAATGATAATCAATAGTTCTTCGGTAAAGGCCAAGAATTATTATACTTACTCGGCTTCAGGCGTGAAGCTGAGGACAGAGCAGCGATACGATCCTAATTATACGGTAACGCCGTCCAATGCGACCAATCCGACAAATGATGGATTGGCTGACTATAAGAATACGGATTATGCAGGCAATATCATCTATGAAACAGTAAAGAGCGGTTCTACAATAACGAATAAAACGCGGATACTGGTTTCCGGAGGATACATCGAGGGTGGAGTATATTACTACTACCTGACCGACCACTTGGGTAACAACAGAGTGGTAGCCAATGCCAGCGGTACTGTTATACAAAGGAACCACTACTATCCATTTGGCATGTCCTTTGCCGATACACCGTTGGCTGAGCAGGGAAAGCAGCCGTACAAGTACAATAATAAGGAGCTGGATCAGATGCACGGGCTGAATATGTATGATTATTCGGCTAGATATTTGGCTTTGGATGTTCCAAGGTTTACAACTGTGGATCCATTGGCGGAGAAGTATTATAGTTGGAGTCCATACTGTTACGTTGGTAACAATCCGTTGAGACTTACTGATCCAACAGGGATGGATTGGGAAGATGAAAAAAGTAGAAAATATGCCGAGAAATTATCTGCTGATATGAGTAATCGTGTATCTTCTTTAAATAAAGAGAGGCAAACAGTTGCAAATAATTATGTAAAAGCCCTTAAGAGTGGAGATTCAGAAAAGGCTGGTCAATTACTTGCCGAAGGTTTAGGGCTTCGTGCTAGTATAGAAGATTTAGAAAGTGGTATTACTGAATTAACAGCAATGGGTGACACCAAAGATCAGACATTTGCTTTTAAAAAAATATCAGGAAATGAAGGTAGCACAGAAAAAAGAGACGGGGTCATAGAAATGCAAGTTACTGGTACTTCTATTGGGGTTCATGAGTCTGCCCATGGCTATGATCTTTGGAAAGGGGGAGGAATCACAAGAAGCAATTTTGCTCCCCGAGAGATTAAAGCATACGGCAGGCAGTTTTCTTATGATAAATCTTCTTTGCCTAATTCATATTGGGGTGGTATTTCTAACCGGAGTAACATAACGGAAGGTTGGGTTTATGGAGTTTATAATGAGGTGGGAGGAGTCAGAAATTATCTGTATGCTGATAAGTTATTAGAAAATTCAAGAGTTCAGTATACATCTGCCGCAGTAGAACGATTGTTAGACCAAAGACGTAAAAGCGGATTGCCATGAAAAAGAGTTTTGTATACTTATTGTGTTTTATTTGTATCATATGTTACTCATGTGTGTCTTCCTTTAAATTAGGTAGATACAATGGTAGAAACAATAGTGGAAATCCCAATGATTTCACCTTTTTTGCAGACTCTACATTCAGTTATAATTATTATGGCTCAATAGGGAAGCATTCTTCGGGCAAATATGGAATAAGGGACAATAGAATAATTTTGAATAGTAACATTAGTAACACGACTATACCGGTAGAATGTTTGGTTATTCCATCAGATTCATTAATAGAGAAAAACAGGGTAACTTTTTCATTTAATCTTTCAGAAGAAGAGCAAAAGGGCTACAAATGTATACCTATTCTGAATAATGATACTTTAAATAATAAAGAGGGAATAATTTATTTTACTCAGGGCATACAAATAGATGAAAAATGGGGAAACTATACAATATATTACACAGAGCCTATAGATAGTATAAAATTATGGATATTGAAAGATCCATTTATTGGCCGTCCAACAAGGATCCTAACAACAAAGACTATGTACTTTGATAAAGTAATAGGGAAAGATATTACCTTCAATCTAACAATTAATGATTCTCTATTTGGCTATAGAGTTTTTGATAATATAGAATTAGCCATAAAGAGAAATAAAATCATATTTATAGACATAGAGGAAAATAAAAAAAATGCTCTTTATTTAAGGCAAGATTGAGAAATGCTAAAAGTATACCCCCGCTCGCGCAGACGTCCCGTCTGAGTGTTGCGTAGCAATAATTATAATCCTGTCGGTATCATCATCGGCAGGATAATTTATCTATAGTATTATACATTTTGTTCAACGGAACGGAAAAGATACAGGATGAAAATTATTGAAGAATCTGTTACGTTTGTTACCTTTTAACTATATATGGTTAATTAATATGAAATTAGCTGTGGAGGAAAGAAATAGAAAAAGTGTAACTTTTGTAACTTTTTTCGTTAAATTTACCGCAGGTAATGATAATAAACAGCCCGACGGCCAAAGCTAAAAATTATTACACCTACTCGGCATCAGGCGTGAAGCTGAGGACAGAGCAGCGTTATGACCCGAACCTGAATGTGTCGCCTGTTAATACCACAAACCCGGCTAATGACGGATTGCCGGATTATATGAATAGGGATTATGCAGGCAATATTATCTACGAAACGGCAAAAAACGGATCGGCGATTACCAACAGGACAAGGATATTGGTAGACGGCGGATACTGGGAAAATAATGTTTACTATTTCTATGTGACCGACCATTTGGGAAATAACCGTGTGGTAGTAAACCAGAGTGGGACAGTTACCCAGAAAAACCATTATTACCCGTTCGGTACTGCTTTTGCGGATAAGTATGATAACGGGACAAACCAGCCGTACAAGTATAATGGTAAGGAATTGGACGGTATGCACCAGTTGAACCTGTATGATTATTCTGCGAGGTATTATGAGAGCGCATTGGGAAGGTTTACAAGTGTCGACCCGCATGCGGAGAAGTATTATAGTATCAGTCCATATGTGTACTGTAATAATAATCCATTGAAGTATATTGACCCAGATGGGAAAGATGGAATTTTTATAGCTTTCCCTGATTATAAGATTTCTACTCCTGTTGGTAAAGTTGGAGGATTAGGTCATGCTGGAGTTTTACTTATTGACAATAAAACTGGATATACTAAATATTACGAATATGGTAGATATGACAAAGAAGAAAAGGGCTTAGTTCAAACACATTCTGTTTCTAATGTAAAAATAGGAAAGGATGGAAAACCAACAGAGGAATCCTTAAATAAAGTATTAGGGCAAATATCAGATAAAGCGGGACAAAAAGGGAAAATAGAAGGAGCATATGTAGAGAGTGACAAATTTGATGAGATGAAAGATTATGCAGAATCTAAAAAAGCGGAAAACAGCAATTCTGATAGAAAAGAATATACATTGACAGGAAACAATTGTGGAACATTTGCAGCTGATGTCTTAAAGCAAGATCCAGATGTAAAAAAGAAAGCTCCAACAACTATTATCGCACGACCAAACGGTATGGTGAAAGATTGGCAAAGTAATTTTGAAAAAATCACATATGACCCTAATAAAGATAAAAAGGAATAATGATGGAAGATAAAAGTATTTCACTGATAGAAATGTTCTTATTAACAGTATATTTAGGTTCTATTGTATATCTAATAGGATTGATTATTTTTATTTTTTTGATTTATAGAAAATTTAATAATAAGCTTAATTTAGTCATATTAAGCTTTGTTCAACTCTTATTATCTATAATACTTTCAATCCTTATATGGCGATTCTGGCCTTTAGAAATTGATATTATACAAGGTTTAATCTTTTTACCAAGTATCTGCGCAGAAGTTATATCTGTATTATTATTGTATCTAATCATTCAGGGATATAAGAATAGAAAGCCAATAAACTAACCGATGACAAACGGCTGCTCAAATAAGTAGCCGTTTATTTTTTATACGCCTGCCTAGTTTTGGCATGCTGAATCAGCCTATCCACCGCATACATGAATTCGACTACTCCAGTTATCGGTTCGGCTATAAATCCTACCGCCCTGAATGTGACCCAGACAACGGATTATGTCGGGAATGTTATCTATGAAAACGGAACCCTGAAAAGAATATTAGTTGACGGAGGATATAATGACGGAGGAAATTATTACTTTTACATCAACGACCATCTGGGTAACAACCGGATAGTAGCCAATGCGGCGGCATCGGTGGTTCAGAGTACACAGTATTATCCTTTCGGGATGCCGTTTGCGGATGCAACGGGGCCGGATGTTCAGCCGTACAAGTATAATAATAAGGAGTTGGATGGCAGGAACGGACTGAATATGTATGATAATTTTGCCCGTTTGTATGACCCTGTGATACCACATACGCCTATGTCAGACCCGCATGCGGAGAAATATTATAATATGTCTCCGTATTCGTGGATAGGGAATAATCCGATGAAAGTAATTGACCCGTCCGGAATGGATACGACCCATGTAGCGTATAATAGTATGGATAATCAGGACTATCAAATTCAAGCAAATCTGTCTGGAGGAGAGGGAATGATTGTTGTAGACAATCCTTTGCCTGACGTTTTTATTGATGGGGTTGCACCTATTAAGTCTCCTTTTGATTATTGGGCTATTTCTTTATCAGGTTCTGCTGTTTGTGGTGTAGGGTTTTATGGGGATATTACAATCGGAATAATAGGAAAAGATGGCATTTTTATTCAACCTTCAATAGGTTTTGGAGGAGGTCTTGATATTTCGGGTTCTGTTAATATTAAACAAGGTGTCTATAAAGGAGCGGGAAAACCTACAGCAACAAGCTTAGAAGGAACAAATAGAGATATTTCTGGAGGAGCTTCATTCGTAAATATGGGATATAGCGAGGATCGGGTTGAAACCTATAATTCAAGAAACATTGTTACTAGTGTAACTAATGGAAATGCTTGGAATGTATATTCTGGAGGGGTAACTTTTGGTTCTAAGAGCATTGTTGGAGGCCATTTTGGACTTTCTCAAACATTTGGGACTACTTATTTATATAAAAAATAATGAGCTATGAAACATATATCAGTATATTTATTGATGTTTTTATGTGGATGTATCTGTTTTGGATGTCATAAAAATAAGGAAGTAATTCTAAATATGGAAGTAGAAGGTGTTATCATCAGTATCTATCAAGATAGAAAAAACCATGAAGTCTACACCTTTACCATAAAGTCAAATAGTTGGTACGATGGGACTTTTATTGCAGATTTTTATCCAAAGAGTTGGTTATACGCTTCAATAGGAGATTCTATAATTAAGAAGAAGAACGAAGATTTTATAACAATAAAAAAAGAAACGGTTCCTCTATGACATTTAAAACACGAATAAAATAATAAAATACCCCTGTCTTTCGGGATATGTAATTCTTATCACAAAAATCCTGCCGATATCATTATCGGCAGGATAATTTATCTATAGTATATACATTTTATTCAGCGGAGCAAAAAAGATACAGCATGAAAATTATTGCAAAATATGTTACGTTTGTTACCTTTTAACTATATATGGTTAATTAATATGAAATTAGTCATGGGGAAGAAAGAGATAAAATAGTGTAACTTTTGTAACTTTTTTCCTTAAATTTACCGCAGGTAATGATAATAAACAGCCCGACAGCCAAAGCTAAAAATTATTATACCTACTCGGCATCAGGCGTGAAGCTGAGGACGGAACAGCGATACGACCCTAATTATACGGTAACACCATCTAATGCAACCAATCCCGCAAATGACGGGCTGGCTGATTATATGAATAGGGATTATACAGGCAATATTATTTATGAAACGGCAAAAAACGGATCGGCGATTACCAACAGGACAAGGATTCTGGTAGACGGCGGATACATCGAGGGTGGAGCATATTGCTACTACCTGACCGATCACTTGGGTAACAACAGAGTGGTAGCCAATGCCAGCGGTACTGTTATACAAAGAAACCACTACTATCCGTTTGGTATGTCCTTTGCCGACACACCACTGGCAGAGCAGGGAAAACAGCCGTATAAGTATAATGGTAAGGAATTAGATCAGATGCACGGATTAAATATGTATGATTATTCGGCTAGACATTTGGCCTTAGATGTTCCGAGGTTTACGAGTATTGACCCTAAAGCGGAATTATATTATAGCTGGTCACCATATGTCTATGTGGCAAATAATCCTTTGAAATTTATAGACCCAACAGGCATGATTAAATTATTAGCTATAACAATGGGCTATGAGTCGAAATATAGAGGACAAATGCTATCTTCCAATCAAAAAGGAGTTGAACATCACGAAGTTAACAAAGGTGTCGGAGATTTAGTGTCTATCTTAAAAACAGCAACTAGTTCAGACCCTGAAGGTATTGGCTTTATATCCCTATGGTCTTATGGCTCTGCTAATGGGGTATTTGGTGAAGATTTTAAAAATAATAACATATATACATCCGCTTTAAGTGAGTTAAAAACAGCTATTGAAAAGGGGGAAGTCGTATTTCATGAAAACGCTATTATATATCTTGGAGCTTGCAATGCCGGAACCAGAGAATTCGCTTCAACCTTAGCTCAAATAACAGGGGCAAGGGTTATCGCGGCAAATGATAAGGTAACTCCGATAACGGAAAATGCCAACGAGATGGTATACAGTACTGGTTTTCCGAAAAAGAATAGCTTCTATGAATTTTCTATGTACGACAATCCTAAAAAAATAGGAGGTAGAACTGATGTTATAGAATGGCTAGATAAAGCCAAAAGAGCAACCTCTTCTAATATTGAGCCTATTTCTGCCCAACAAACTTGGAATGAAGTCATGTCTTTTATACAGAATGCAATGAGTGTTAATTCCAATATAAAATTAATAATTCAATGAAAATCATTTGTATCATATTAGTATTGTTAGGCTTTAATTTTAATTTTTCTTTTGATAATGTTAAAGTCAACATCTGCTCTATTCAGAATAGAGATGCTTTTAGTTTGAATTGCGATAGCCTAATCAATGTGTACAGAGATAATTCTATTCGTAGCATTTTACCTGATAGTTTAAGCTTCATTTATATGCAACCTTCAATTGAAGGACAGTTTGTCCGTTACATACTTATTGCAGACTCAATGCTTTATGATGAGCCGGCCGGTGATATAATTGGCTCTTTAATCGTTTATGAAACAAAGAATTGTAACAAAGGAAGTTTATTTGTAGAGTTTATATCAAATATCTTTCCTACAATTTCAGTGTATAACAATCAACTTAAAGTCGGATCATCTACTGATGATTTGATAAAAGTATTAGGAACCCCTTATAAAATAATCGAGGATCACTATTTATATAAAAGCTTAAGTAACAATTTTATAGGCATATATTCCACTAAAAATGGGAATATAACAAATTTTAGAATAGGGATATATAACAGGAAAATACTAAGTTCTATTGAAGGCAACTTGGAATTATTGCTAAAACACAATCCTTAAAGTTTATATCTCCCGCTCGCGCGACGTCCCGTCTGAGTGTTGCACAGCATAATTATAATCCTGCCGGTATTATCATCGGCAGGATAATTTATCTATAGTATATACATTTTGTTCAACGGAGCAAAAAAAATACAGGATAAAAGTTATTGCAAAATCTGTTACTTCTGTTACCTTTTAACTATATATGGTTAATGAATGTAAAATTAGCTATGGGAAGAATGAAATAGAAAAAGTGTAACTTTTGTAACTTTTTCCTTAAATTTACCCCGGATGATGGATATAAAAAGTCCCGTTGCAGAGGCAAGGAACGAATATACCTATAGTGCGTCAGGCAGGGAACTGAAGTGGTACAGAAATGGAACCCTAATTTTTCTACAGCTCCTGTTATCGGTTCGGGTATCAACATGACATCGCTGACTCAAGCCAGGACCACTGATTATATAGGTAATATCATCTATGAAAATAATGCGTTGAAACGGAGAAATGAGAGTTATTAACAGTTTATTTTATTTACCTCAAATATTTCGCTGTATTTTGTCTCGTAAAAAAAGCTATTGTTTTGAAATATATTGTATATTGTATTACCAATTTTGATCACTAATTGCCCATATATTAAACTCTACTTAATTAGAAGATAAATGACCGGATAAATTATATTTCTTAAACCAAAATTTAATAAAAAAATATGAGAACAAAACACCAATTACTTCTATATTCTTTCTTGTTCTTTTTGACATTTAATTATATGTTTGTTGATAGCATTTTTTCTCAAGGTATTGATAGGGGTGATCCTACTTTCCCGGAAGAACCGATACCACATGCAGATTATTGGCAAGAAGGATATGACTATGGATTCAAATTAGGCAAATATTATGCAACTTCAGGGCAAAAAGAAACTATTATTGCCTATGTGGGCACAGATGCTAAAGGTAAAATGCAGTTTACAACTATAAAGAGAATCATGCCGCTGAAAGATTACTATGACGCTATGGGTAATGCGTTTTATCAAGCAAAAATAAAGAATAGTGGAGATTTCAATATGATAAGGTATTATGATGGAGCCATAAATGGTTTGTATGATGGTTTCCATCTTAATATAGGAGGTTCTGGAGGTTCTGGAGGCAGCCCTAAGCCACCTAAGGATACGGGAGACATGACAGAAAATCCTCATGAGCCTTAAATTCTTGCTATAACTCAATTATCCGGTCATTTAAATTTACATATCTATTTATAACTTCGGGGTAGTCCCTTGCTCTAATTTCTTATTAAAAGCGAATGTTGTTGGAAATTAATAATTTACCTTTTTTTTATTGAGGTGAGCGGAAGGTTTTGAATGGTTCTGATTGTTTAGGTCAATCCAAATGTCAACCAGGATGTCAACCGAAAGATACTTTTCTAAAATTGAGTTTCTCCTCTTCTTTATATTTTTCTATGCAAGATATCAGTTTGTTTATGTTTTAAGGTATAACTGAATTTTAAATTGAAAGCGTGAAATACTTCAGTGATTTTTGCATTAAAAAAACTGCTTGAATATTCAATATTAATTAAATTATGTTATTTTTATATTTTAGTTTGTAAGGTCTCAAGATGGCATTTATCCATAGGAAAAGAAAGAAGCGTATCTCTTTATATAAAGTGCCTGAAATTGCAATTAAAAGACTAATAGTAAATGTTTTAACTGTGAAGCCTGCCCAGATTATCTTCTTGCTGTCCCTGTGGATGGTGTTATCCGGTTTTAGTCAATTGGACAGTTCTCTCAATCATATATACCCAGGCGATGTGTTAATTAAACTGCAGCTAAATATAATAGTGCTATGAGAAAATATATAATACATGTAATTATACTGTTCTTCTGTTCATTATCTGTATTTCCCCAATACGATAAAGTTGATATACAAATGCCCACAGCCACATCATTAATGCGGTATACTGATTACCCCGTAAGTTATAAAACCGGAATTCCTGATATTAAAATTCCACTACACACATTAAAGGCCGGGGATAAGATAATTCCTATCGAATTGAGTTTTCATATAGACAATTTTATGCGCTCGAATCAAATCCCTGAATCTACAGGAGCAGGATGGACTTTGAATACAAATATACAAATCAGCAGGAGTATAAACGGGAAAGACGATTTTAAAGCAGGAGGATATTGCAACGTCCCTGCATATCCCGGCCCTTTCGATTATAACGATCAGGGGAGCAACAAGGATGTCATAAGAGACAATTTTTATAAATCAAAGTTATTTGTGGAAGGAGGAATGGGTGGTATTGACGGCGAATCGGATAAGTATTATTACAATATACTCGGCAAGAGCGGAACCTTTTATCTGCAAAGAGTAAAAGATAAGCCAAATGAAATTAAATGTATTTCGGTTCCTTTAGATGGTGTGAAAATAATATTAGTAAAACCTTGGGTATTTACAATCATAGATACCGATGGAACTAAATATTTATTTGAAGGCGGGGGACGAGACTACAGAACACCTACAAATTATTATGATGAAAGTGTTATAGCATGGAAATGTAAAAAAATAGTTAGCCCTAATGGAGACGAGATCGAATTTATATACAATACGGTTTATAAGCCTAACGGGGGAAGTATTGTAGAGTTTGCTTCTCGTCTGGAATTATATGATGATCAACGAAATTATGCCGGGCCTTATGATGACCGGTATAGTCAATGTAATGGTGGAAATTATTTGTTGGTAAAAGAAACTCCTTTCTGGAAAATAATCGGGCCTAAGATGAAGCGTTATGCCGGTTTTGGGAACGATCTGAAAACTATGAATGCCGGTGGTGCTTTTGAAGATTCTTTTTCCGACTATCCGGTGGGAGGCTCCCCGTCCGCTACTTATTGGTATATGAGTTCGGATTACCTTGATGAGATCAGGTTCAGAGGAGGAAAAGTGTTGTTTACATATGAGGATAACTCAATAATGACTTCTATAAAAATTGTAGATAATCAAGGAAAAGTAACAAAAGCAATTATATTAGAACAAGAAGGAGGGGGAAATAATCAGGTATATAGTGACCAATTTTATAATAGGATATTAAAGACGCTGAAAATTAATGGTGAAACTTACTCTTTTCATTATGGTTATCAAAGGAAAGGATATGTGGAAGCTGATTTCTGGGGATATAACGGATACTACCCGGGGAGTGGATATGGAGGTGCGGGCTCTATAGCCAACTTAGAACAAGATATAGATGTACAATGGGGGCAGAATCCTTGGGGGGTAAAATCCTTTTGGGGGTGTGAACCGGTTAGCGACCCTTATGTCTGGTATCATCTTTTAGGAAAAACATCTAGTGATATCTTTTATGTCAGGCCGGACTTTACATTGCTGAAAATTAAGTACCCGACAGGAGGCAGCACCGAGTTTATTGTAGGCCAGAATTTATTCCGGAGTAAGTTTGATAGCCAGATCAAAGGTGCGGGAGGTTATAGAATACAACGGATAAAATTTTATGACGGAATAAATACCAATCCGATTAAAGAAAAAATATATAAATATGGGCCAGATGAAGATGGAACAGGTATAATAAGAGATGAACCATCATTTTCTTATTATCCTAAAACCGATTATACAGAACAGCTTATAAAATACTATTTGTCAGATAATAATCCATCATCCCTCTTTCAAACAGAACGTAAGCGTGTTTTTTTAGGAACAAGTACCAGAGCTATGACTTTTGGTAATGGTTCGCCTGTTAATTATAATGAGGTTTCTGAATATGAATCTGATATGGGGAAAGAAACTGGTAAAACAGTATATAAATACGATTTAAAGAATTATATACCTGCTTATGCTTCACCAACTGATCCTTATCCGTTCGAACAAGAAGAATGGGATATGGGAATGCTGGATTCAGTTATTATTTATAAATATAACAGTAGTTTAAATAAATATGAATGGCAAAGAAGAAAGAAGTATGTGTATGGCGCATATTATCAGCCTGTTCAGATATTCAGGGAGAAAGTATGGATGCATGAAGTTCCTGAGGTAATAGTCGGATTAACCAGACATTATTTGGATGTTCTGACCGATCTTGCAACCATTTACCATAAATATGATGGCCTGAAAACAGGAGTGATGCAACTTATTAAAGAAGTGGAGTATATTAAAGAAAAAGAAAATATACTGATCGAAGAAACAGAATACTACTACGATAATCCTAATAAATATACGACTGGCAGAAAAGTTAAAAAGCTAAGTGATGGAACGGTGTTGACTGAGCAGACTACTTATCCGGAAGACTACTTATCCGGAAATTTTATTGCTGATTTACTTGGTAAGAACATGATATCTTTTCCAATTGAAAAGATATCGTACCGTAATGGAAACATCATTTCAGGAGAATTTTTAAATTACGATATGTCAGGCCGGATATCTGCAGTCGATCATTTGGAAGATAATATTGCTGTTACCGATTTTAAGTTATCAAATAAAGGAACTAACGGTAAATATACCCCGGATACTCCTAATACCATCATAAGTAAAGATAATCACTATAAGCAAAAATTTGCTCTGGCTTATGATAGCTATGGCAATATAAAAAATATAATGCCACAGGCTACATTTCCAGTCGTCTATCTTTGGTCATACTCGGGCCAATATCCTATAGCAGAAATTAAGAACACTACACTAACCGAAGTTACTGCGGTTCTGAATTCTATTTTTGGAGTAAACAGTGTCGATGCATTATCCGCATTAACCACGCCAAACGAAGGAAAGTTGAAGGATGGCAGCCTACAGCGGGCATTACCCAATGCTCATGTTACCACCTACACTTACCAGCCTCTTGTCGGCCTATTGACGGTAACAGCCCCATCCGGTACTACTGTTTATTATGAGTACGATACCTTCGGCCGCCTGAAACGAACCAAAGATGTAGATGGAAAAACCATTCAGGAATACGATTATCATTATCAAAACCAATAAAGGTGTAGCTGCGAAAAAAAATATTGATCCATATCATATGCCTGCTAAATTTAGCTAAAATGATTGTTGTACGGACAACAAGTACCGGTAGATTTTTGTTAATGTTATAACAAATAAAGCGGATTCATTCAACAGCCTATGTTTGCTGTGCTTAGGGAAATTTTAGAATGATACAAACTTACATTTATTAAAAAGATGTATCTTTGTCGGAGTTTTGTATTATTGCACAAAGAAATAATCAATATATGTTGACATCTCTTTTAGAAAAATTGGGACGATATACGCTTCTCATGCAAAAGGTTTTTACCAGGCCTCAGAAATGGAATGTATTTTTTCGTCAGTTCTTTACCGAAATGAGCAAGCTTGGAGTAAATTCCATCTGGATAGTTATCATTATCTCATTCTTTATCGGAGCCGTAATCGTAGTACAGATTAAGTTGAATATAGATTCTCCTTTTATGCCGCGATATACAGTGGGATATGTATCCCGTGAAATCCTGATCCTGGAATTCTCGTCCACTATCATGTGTCTTATATTAGCCGGGAAAGTAGGATCTAATATAGCCTCGGAAATAGGAACTATGCAGGTGACCGAACAGATAGACGCCCTCGAAATCATGGGTGTGAATTCGGCAAATTATATAATCCTGCCTAAAATTACAGCTTTGATGGCTTTCATTCCGGTGCTGGTGGTGTTGAGTATGGTGTTTGGTGTTATTGGTGGTTTTTCTGTTTGTATAATAGGGCAGATAATGCCTGCCGATACATTTCAATATGGTCTGCAATCATTCTTTAAAGAGTTTTATGTCTGGTATGCAATTATAAAAACGATAGTGTTTGCTTTCATCATAGCCTCCGTAGCTTCTTTTTACGGTTATTCGGCCAGAGGGGGTTCGCTGGATGTGGGTAAAGCCAGTACGGATTCTGTTGTGATGAGTAGTATCCTTGTGCTCGTGTCAGACTTGTTAATCACTCAATTGATGATGTCATGATAGAAGTAAAAAATTTAGATAAGTCGTTCGACGGCAGGGAAGTGCTGAAAGATATAAATATCGTATTCGAAGCAGGAAAAACCAATCTTATAATAGGCCGGAGCGGTTCGGGAAAAACTGTACTTCTCAAGAACTTAGTAGGTTTGATGCGACCTACCAGCGGGCAGATTCTGTACGATGGACGAGACCTTACAAAAATGAAAACGGCTGAGGTAAAAGCATTGCGTCAGGAGATGGGCATGATATTTCAGGGATCTGCATTATTTGATTCCATGACAGTATCTGAAAATGTCAACTTTCCGCTGATGATGTTTTCCGACATGTCGAGAGCCGAACAGGCAAAGCGTACACAATTCTGCCTCGAAAGGGTAAATCTTGCCGATTCAGGCCATTTATATCCCTCCGAAATAAGTGGAGGCATGATGAAGCGTTCGGCTATTGCCCGGGCTATTGCACTCAACCCGAAGTATCTGTTCTGTGATGAACCTAATTCAGGACTTGACCCTCAGACTTCATTGGTTATAGACGACCTGATACACGATATCACGAAAGAGTATAATATGACAACGATTATCAATACCCATGATATGAATTCGGTGATGGGGATCGGTGAGCGTATCAATTATATCAAAGAAGGAAATCTGGAATGGCAGGGTACGAGCGCCGACGTGATGTCTTCGACAAACGAAGATTTCAATGATTTCGTCTTTGCCTCCGACTTATTCAAAAAAGTGAAAGCTGCAGAAAACGAAGGAATAAAACTAACATAATAATTAGCAGATTCGGAAATTAGTAAATTTGAAAATGATGTTATTTACTAATTGATAGATATGCTAATTCGCTGGATTATAAACTATGAAAATAATATCATACAACGTTAACGGTATACGTGCTGCCGTAAATAAAGGGTTATACGAATGGATGGAAAAAGAATCGCCGGATATTCTTTGTCTGCAGGAGATAAAGGCGATGGAAGAACAGATAGATGTGCTGACCATTCAATCGTTGGGATATCATTATTATTTTCATTCTGCAGAGAAAAAAGGATATAGCGGAGTCGGCATCCTGACAAAAAAGAAACCCGATTTTGTGAAATCAGGTATGGATATGCCTGTATATGATAGAGAGGGTAGGGTACTTCGTGCCGATTATGGAGATATGACGGTGATCTGTGTCTATATCCCTTCCGGAACAATGGGCGATATACGTCAGGATATAAAAATGAAATTTCTGGCCGATTTCACCCATTTCATAAATGAACTACGGAAAGAAAGGCCTCAGATACTTATCTGCGGTGATTATAATATTTGTCACAAGCCAATAGATATCAGCCATCCTGAGCGTCATACCAAAGACTCAGGCTTCTTGCCTGAAGAGCGTCAGTGGTTTGACGAATATATTGCCACAGGATTGATAGATACTTTCCGTGTATATGACGAAAGTCCCGATAAATACAGTTGGTGGAGCTACCGGGCCGGAGCCAGAAGTAAGAATCTGGGCTGGCGTATCGACTACCATATCATATCGGAAGAAGCCAGACCCCGCCTTAATGGAGCGGCAATATTGAGCGATATAGATTTTTCGGATCATTGCCCGATAGTCGTGGAAATGGATTTTTGAAATAAATAGTCTGAATTATGTCTTTGGAGATATAGATTTAATAAATAACTAATAGCTTGTCATAAACAAGCTATTTTGCTTTTTATTTATTAATTTTGTGTCCGGAAGTCGTTACGACTTGAACATATATTATTTCTTAGTGTTAAAATGGTTAGTAAACACTGGGATTATTATTTAAACAACATAAAATTTATAATGGCAAACTTATTAAACATAAAAGACTTGCACGCCAATGTTGAAGGCAAGGAAATACTGAAAGGATTGAACCTTGAGGTTAACGAGGGCGAAATTCATGCAATTATGGGGCCTAACGGAGCAGGTAAAAGCACACTTGCTTCTGTACTTGTAGGTAATCCCAACTTTGAAGTAACAGAGGGAGAAATAGATTACAGAGGACACGATTTGTTGGATATGGACCCGGAAGACAGGGCGCGTGAAGGCCTTTTCCTTAGCTTCCAGTATCCTGTGGAAATACCGGGTGTAAGTATGACTAATTTCATGCGTGCTTCCCTTAACGAAATTCGTAAGCACCGGGAACAAGAACCGATATCGGCTTCTGACTTCCTGAAAATGATAAGAGAAAAAAGAGAACTTGTAGAACTGGATAAGGATCTTGCCGGACGTTCGGTAAACGAAGGTTTTTCGGGTGGAGAGAAAAAACGTAACGAGATATTTCAGATGGCCATGCTTGAGCCAAAGCTTGCAATACTGGACGAAACCGATTCCGGGCTTGATATCGATGCCCTTCGTATCGTTGCAGCCGGCGTTAACAAGCTGAGACGTAAAGATAACGCTACAGTGGTGATTACTCACTACCAACGCTTGCTGGACTATATTAAACCGGACTTTGTACACGTTCTTTACAAAGGGCGCATTGTAAAAAGTGCGGGGGCGGAGCTGGCTTTGGAACTGGAGGAAAAAGGTTACGATTGGATTATTAAAGAATTTCAGGAATAATGATAGAAAATCAATATATAGATATATTTAACCAGTACAGGGATAAAATCGATGCTAAATCTGCGCCGGAGCTGAACAGCCAACGCGATAAAGCATTCGAAGCCTTTCAGAAACAAGGTTTCCCCACAAAGAAACTGGAGGATTACCTTTATTTGGATGTGGCGGCGGAGTTTATGCCTGATTTTGGTCTCAACTTGAACCGTGTTCCGTTTCAGGGAAATCCATACGTGGCATTCAGGTGCGAGATTCCTAATATGACAACGAATCTGTATTTTGTACTGAACGATTTGTTTCATCAGGAACACAGTCCACACGTAGAATACCCTAAAGGTGTATTTGTAGGTAGCCTGAAAGAATTTGCAGAGCAGAAACCCGAAGTTTGCAGTAAATATTACGGACAAATAGCAGATGTGAATAACAATGGTATCATTGCATTTAATACTATGTTTGCCCAGGATGGCTTTGTAATATACGTGCCTAAAGGAGTGATCGTTGAAGAGCCGATACAATTAATCAACATTCTGAAAAGCGAGTTTAATTATCTGGTAAATCGCCGCATACTGATTATTGCGGAGGACGATGCTCAGGTGAAACTGCTTATTTGTGACCATACCGTGGACGAATCCCACTTTCTGGCTACTCAGGTAACTGAAATATATGCCGGACGGAATGCTATTGTAGACTGTTATGACCTGGAAGAAAATTCGGATAAGGTGACTCGGTTGACAAATACATTTGTATTACAAGAGGAATCTTCGAACGTACTGGTGAATAACATGACTTTGAATACAGGTGTAAGCCGTAATAACTATAATGTAAAACTGAACGGTGAACACGCCGAAGCATATGTATGCGGAATGGTTATCGCCGACAGGCAGCAATATGTAGATAACTTTGCATTCCTGGATCATGCTAAGCCACATTGCACCAGTACGCAGTTGTTTAAATATGTATTGCAGGATGAAGCTAAAGGTTCTTTTTGCGGTCGTATTCTGGTAGAGAAAGATGCTCAGAAAACAATGGCATACCAGTCTAATAACAATCTTTGCATCTCGCCGAATGCAAAAATGTATGCTAAACCACAGCTCGAAATATATGCCGACGATGTAAAATGTTCTCACGGACTTACTACCGGACAACTGGATGAGGAAGCGCTGTTCTATCTCCGTTCGCGTGGTATAGGATATGACGCCGCCAAACTGATGTTGATGCAGGCCTTTACGGCAGGAGTTTTGGAGCATGTGCGTATTCCGCGCCTGAGAGAAAGATTGCAGGATCTCGTTGAAAAACGTTTCCGTGGAGAAAATGCGCGCTGTGGAAATTGCCTGGTGTGCAAATAAGATTAGTAGTTATAAATTATAAGTTATGAGTTATAAGTCGCAGGTGCTTATTCTGTTGACTGCTAACTGCTAACTGCTAACTGAAAAAAATGAACATTGAAAAAATAAGAGCCGACTTTCCTATTCTTTCCACTGCTGTTTATGGTAAACCACTTATCTATTTCGATAATGGTGCTACCACTCAAAAACCCAAATGCGTAGTAGAAGAAATAGAAAAAGTATATTACACCACGAATGCAAATGTGCATCGTGGTGTACATCATTTAAGCCAACAGGCCACTGATTTGGCAGAAGAATCCCGTGCTGTGGTGCAGCAATTCATTAATGCAGAGCATAGTAGGGAAATTATCTTTACCAAAGGTACCACCGAATCAATCAATCTGGTGGCGCATAGTTTTTGCCAGCAGTTTTGTAAGGAGGGTGATGAAATCATTATTTCCGCAATGGAGCACCATGCCAATATTGTTTCGTGGCAATTACAGGAGGAGATAAGAGGCATACGGCTAAAGGTTATTCCGATCAACGAAAAAGGTGAGTTGAGGATGGATGAGTTTAAAAAGCTTATATCTCCCAAAACACGCTTGGTATCGGTTATGCATATTTCGAATGTATTGGGTACGGTGAATCCGATAGAAGATATTATTGAGATTGCGCATAGCCACGATATTCCGGTGCTAATAGATGCGGCACAGTCTGTGCAACACATGGAGGTGGATGTGCAAAAACTCGATTGTGATTTTCTGGTTTTCTCGGCACACAAAGTGTACGGGCCGAATGGAGTAGGGGTGCTTTACGGAAAAGAGAAGTGGCTGAACCTCATGCCCCCTTATCAGGGAGGTGGGGAAATGATAAGTCAGGTTTCATTTAAGAAGACGACATTCAATGAATTACCATTCAAATTTGAAGCAGGTACACCCAATTATCCGGATGTAATAGCCTTCGCAAAAGCTATAAACTATATAAAAAATATAGGACTGGACTCAATAAAAGAATACGAAGATCAGTTATTAAACTATTGTACCGATGAATTGAAGAAAATAGAAAATATCCGTATTTTCGGCACTTCTGACAATAAGAGCAGCGTTATTTCGTTTCTTATAGGAAATATTCATCATTACGATATGGGAATGCTTTTGGATAAAATGGGAATAGCTGTTCGTACAGGCCACCATTGTGCCCAGCCGCTTATGGAAGAGCTTGGTATAGAAGGTACTGTAAGGGTTTCGATTGCATTTTATAATACAAAGGAGGAGATAGATAAGCTTATTGAAGGCATAAAAAGGATAGTAACTATGTTTGGCTGATCATAGCTTTGAATCTCAAAAAAACATAATTGTAAAAGTTTATTTTCAAATTATAAAAGCTTTGTGTAAATTTGCAAACTAATTTTTGAGTAGAATGAAGATTAAAATTCTGTGTACACTGTTATTGGCCTTATTACTAGCTTCGTGCGGAGAGTATAATAAAATACTGAAAAGCCGCGATGCCGAGCTGAAATACACATATGCCAAGAAATATTTCGATGAAAAAAAATATGGTAGGACTACTACCTTGCTGGACGAAATTCTTTCTACATACACAGGCTCCTCCAAAGAGCAGGAGATTTTATTTTTGATGGCGCAAGCCTATTTCTACGATAAAGATTATACTACTGCTACTCAATATTATACAAGATACTATAACAAATTTCCTAAAGGGGACTATACCGAGCTGGCGAGGTTTAACGCTGCATACGGTCTGTATTTAGATTCACCTGATGCCCGTTTGGATCAGACAAGTACAATAAAGGGAATCCAGGAATTCCAGAGTTTCCTCGAGTATTTTCCTCAAAGTGAGAAGGCTCCCGAAGCGCAGGATTTAATGTTCAAACTGCAGGAAAAATTATCATACAAAGAGTTTTTGGCTGCCCGTCTTTATTTCAACTTAGGGTTGTATATGGGAAATAATTATGAATCCTGTATCGTTACAGCCCGTGAAGCATTAAAGAATTATCCGTTTTCGGAATTCTCTGAAGAATTTCAGATATTAATCGTGAGATCGAGATACGAACTGGCATATTATAGTATTGAAGAAAAGAAACCTACCCGCTATCGTGAACTGATGGACGAACATTTCAATTACAAGAATATGTTTCCCAGCGGAAAATACCTGAAAGAAAGCGAAAGATACTACCGCCAGGCTTTAAAAGCTCTCGGACAGGAAGTAGATCAGGTTACAAATGAGGCAGTACAACAGGAGTTAAGCAAATAAGCAAGATATTCTACTAATATAAATTTAAGGATTAAAATGGATTACAGAAAATCAAATGCAGCCAGTAATACAGTTACCAGAGACATGATGACTTTGTCGGAAGATACAGGTAATGTATATGAAACTGTGAGAATCATATCAAAACGTGCTAATCAGATCTCTGTTGAAATGAAACAGGATTTGGATAAAAAGCTGCAGGAATTTGCTTCATATAACGATAATTTGGAAGAAGTTTTCGAAAACAGGGAACAAATCGAGATTTCCCGTTATTATGAGAAGCTACCTAAGGCATCGCTGATCGCTGCCCAGGAATATACAGAAGGTAAACTTTACTACAGAAATCCAAATAAGGATAAAGACAACTTCTAAAAAATACGAATGATACAACGTATACAGACAGTATTTCTACTTTTGGTAGTGGTATTGATGGGGGCTACGGCTTTTTGCCCATTGGTTGAAATCGTAAACGGGACCCCTCAGTTGTCCACTGCTTTCCACTCTTACGGGATAGGAGTTGATTTTCCTACATGGGGAGTTCTGATTTTCGCTATTGCAAGCGGATTATTGGCATTCGTCAATATCTTTCTTTATAAGAAAAGAAAGTTGCAGATAAATATAGGCTATTTGACAGCTATCATGATAGTTGTATATTATATCACAGCTCTGGTATATATGAATGCTTTTTTAGCAAAAATAGATAGTGCTTATACTATGAATCTCCAGTTTGGCATTATACTTCCGGTTGTAGCGCTTATTTTTGATCTGTTGGCTATTTCGCGGATAAAGAAAGACGAAAAGCTGGTGAAATCATTGGATCGTATACGGTAATAAATAAGAAATAATTAAAAAAGGAGAAGATTTCAATCTTCTCCTTTTTTGTGTTATATGATTATTTTTTCTTTGCACCTATCCATGTCAGTTTCTTCCATACATATTCAAGTGGCCCATGTTTGTGGTTTTTCATCCACCAGTAGCAGAAGAAATATTGCAGTATAAATAATACTATTCCCAGCAGGAACGAATAAGTAATGCCCAGTTTATTATGCATTCCCAATCCCCAGTTATAGAAAATAAAGGAGCCTATTATAGATTGCATAATGTAATTAGTCAATGTCATTTTCCCGTAAGGGCGTAATTTATCCAGCAGGTTATGTCCTTTAGTAGTATGGTAATAGATAAGGATCACCAAAGAAACAAGGAAGGCCATAAAGCCCATATTGGCAAGCGATCTGATAATTAATCTTAATGGTGTCAGTATCGCGTCGTTTTCTATAAATCCGGAGAGCATACCTGCCAATCCATTCAGTGGGAAGAAGCAAATAATACCTATAACCAAAGCTTTCATCCAGAAACGGCTGTTCTTCTCATTATACAACAGTAAGCCTGCTTTTCCGATTACTATACCAAACATGAACAATGCCGGGGTCTGAAAGAAGCGTGCGTTCTCCCATGCCCATGTAAGACTGGCCAGTTGTCCGTCCCAAAGATTCATTTTCGCAGTCTCCAAAAATGTACCGTTAGTCTGTACTTCATAGGCTATTTTAAAATATTTGTCGGCCAGAGGCGCGTCCGAAACATAATCCGGATTGGCCAGCGCATATATGAGTTTGCCCCATTCCATCGGTTGTAACATGAGTACTGTAGCAATAATAACGACAGTCTTAATTTTTAGCCGGGCGACAAAGATGAGTGATATGCCCACGATGGAGTAGAGAACGAGTATTTCACCTGTAAAGAACATGGCATTTATATTTCCCCAGATAAACAACAGGAATAGCCGCCATAGGAAACGCAGCCTGAAATCATTACCGCGTTGCAACTGGTTGTTGTCCTGTATAAAGAAGCTGAATCCAAATAAGAGGGCAAAAATGCCATAGGCTTTCCCTCCAAAAATAAAGAAAAGGGAATCCCAGATGGATTTGTCTGTAAACTGTAACCAGGGACTGTCAATCTCCGGAAATGAATAAAAATTAAAATGTTCAATACTGTGAAGGAGAAAAATTCCCATAATGGAGAAGCCTCTCAGGGCATCCGCGACATCTATTCGCTGTTGTGTTTTAATCATGATAATCAGTTACAAAATTTAGAATTGCAAGGTATTACTATTTTTTATAAATAAATGTAGAATAATTATTCATCTTGGATGTACGGATTCGTCTTTTTAATATACGGACACGTTTTTACCCTATTATCTCCATCAAAACCATACAAGCCGTTTCTACATTCGGAATATGCTGGATACTTACCGAACGTTTGCCATTGCGTTCTTTCAGTTCGCAACTGCGCGGATATTTCTGTATATAATCCAGTAGTTTATCAAAGGCTTTCGACTGATAATAAGGAGATTCCGGATTGGATACGAGGAACAGGCTCATACGCCCGCCTTTCAGTACCACCTTTTCTATACCGAGTGTTTTCGCCAGTATTCTCAGGCGAACAATCATAATTAATTCACGCCCTTCGGGTGGTATTTTGCCAAAACGGTCTTCAAGACGTAGTGTGAAATTCTGAATGTCAGTTTCCCATTCCATATTGTCCAGCTCGCGATAAAGGGTGATACGTTCCGAATCGTTGGGGATATATGTGGCAGGGAACAGTAATTCCAGATCGCTTTCTATCTGTACGTCGTCCACGAAGTTATCCCCGGCTATTTTTTCGCCACTTTCTGCTTCATGGTAAATATCGGCGAATTCGTCATTCTTCAGTTCATTAACAGCTTCTGTCAATATTTTTTGATATACCTCATATCCTAAATCGGCGATAAATCCGCTCTGCTCTGCTCCGAGTAAATTTCCGGCACCCCGTATATCCAGGTCCTGCATGGCTATATGGAAGCCATGACCAAGTTCGGAAAAATTTTCTATTGCCTGTAAACGTCTTCTGGCCTCGGGGGTCAATGTATGGAGGGGAGGAGCAAGGAGGTATGCAAAAGCTTTTTTATTGCTTCGTCCCACACGTCCGCGGAGCTGGTGCAAATCACTCAGTCCGAAGTTCTGGGCATTGTTTACGATGATTGTATTTGCATTCGGGATATCTATTCCCGATTCTATGATGGATGTTGCGATCAATACGTCATATTCATGGTTTACGAAATCTATAATAACCGATTCCAGTTTGGCCGGGTCCATTTGTCCATGGCCGACTACCACCCGCGCATCTGGAACTTCGCGACGGATAATATCCTCCAGTTCGTAAATATTTTTTATCCGGTTGTTGATGAAGAATATCTGGCCATTACGGCTCATTTCAAATTCGATGGCTTCACGTATTATCTGCGGATCGAATGTATGCACTTCGGTCTGGATAGGGTAACGGTTTGGTGGCGGGGTAGTGATAGCCGATAAATCCCGTGCACCCATCAAGGAGAACTGTAATGTGCGTGGTATAGGAGTGGCTGTCATTGTGAGCGTATCCACATTCGATTTCATCTGTTTCAGCTTTTCCTTTACTGCTACCCCGAATTTTTGTTCCTCGTCTATTATCAGTAATCCGAGGTCTTTAAACTGTATATCCTTGCTCACTATGCGGTGAGTTCCTATAAGTACATCTACCTTACCCTCCTTCAGATCGTTCAGAGTTTCTTTTATCTGGTTTGCACTGCGGGCGCGGCTGATGTATTCTACACGGCACGGGAAATCCTTTAACCGCTCCCTGAATGTCTGGTAATGCTGGTATGCCAGTACGGTGGTAGGTACTAACACGGCTACTTGTTTATTGTCCGACACAGCTTTGAAAGCCCCCCGGATAGCAACTTCCGTTTTTCCGAAACCTACATCGCCACATATGAGGCGGTCCATCGGTTTGCTGTTTTCCATGTCCTGCTTTACATCCGAAGTAGCTTTTACCTGGTCGGGCGTATCCTCATAGATGAAGGATGCTTCCAGTTCATGCTGCAAGAATGAATCGGGGGAAAATTTGAACCCTTCTTCCTGACGTCGCTTAGCATATAGTTCTATCAGGTCGCGGGCAATATCTTTTACTTTGCTTTTAGTCTTCTCCTTTATTTTGTTCCATGCGCCGGTCCCCAGTTTGTTGATACGGGGCGGTTCACCTTCTTTGCCTCTGTACTTGGATATTTTATGCAGGGCATGCAGTGATACAAAGATGGAGTCGTTGTTGAGATATATCAGCTTGATAAGCTCCTGCATCTTCCCGTTCATATCGGAGCGGACAAGCCCGCCGAACTGTCCTACACCGTGGTCGATATGCACAATGTAGTCGCCTATCTGAAATTGTTGCAGTTCTTTGAGTGATAGGGCGAACTTACCGGAGCGTACCCTGTCCGATTTCAGATTATATTTATGATAGCGGTCAAATAACTGGTGGTCGGTAAAGCAACATATTTTCAATGTTTCGTCACTGAATCCTTCCGATAATGTTCTTTCTACAGGTATGAATGTAATATCGTCGCCCCTGTCTTCGAAGATAGATTGGAGGCGCTTGTGCTGCTTTTCGCTATCGCTCAGGATGTATATTTTGAAGCCTTTCTCTATATCCTTGTGAAAAGTCTCGCTTATCAGGTCAAAGTTTTTATGGAAAGGTGGTTGCAGGTTTGTTTCAAACTCAATGGTTGCTTGGGGTACACCGCCTGCTCTTGCTCCGAAATGAATATGCCTGAATCCGTTTATCAGGTCTGCATACTCTTCCCTGTCTGATAATTTATTCTGTATATCTTTTTCATATTCGGGATTATCCAGTATCGTAGAATCATTATAGACAGATTCTATTTTTTCTTCTGCCCATGCAAAGTCCTTGAATCCGATAACACTGTCCCCGGGTATCAGCCTCAATAAAGAGTCCCTGTCCAGGTCATCTTTCTGCATATCAGGTATAATCTGTATCTGCTGCAAACGCTCTTTCGATAACTGTGTTTCTATATCGAATGTGCGTATTGTGCTTACCTCATCGCCGAAAAAGTCGATGCGATATGGGAATTCATAAGAGAATGAGAATACGTCGAGAATACTTCCGCGAATAGCATACTGCCCCGGTTCGTAAACATAGTCTACATATTCGAATCCGAAGCTGTCCAGCATTTCCGATACAAAGCTGCGGTCTACTTCTTCATTTACATTGATGTGTATTGTATTTTTTTCCAGAATGCTTTTTGCAACAACTTTCTCTGCAAGCGCCTCCGGGTATGTGACTATAATCAGATGCTTGTTATCAGTTTGCAATTTACCCATCACTTCGGTACGGAGTATTTCATTTGCAGCATCTATCTGCCCGTATTTGATCGCACGTTTATAGGCTGACGGGAAAAACAGTACTTTGTCCGTATCCAGTATCTGTATCAGATCGTGATAAAAATAGCCTGCACTTTCGAGGTCGTTCAGAATGTACAGGAAACAATCGTTTGTTTTGTGATAAATGGCTGCTGCAAACATCGCAGCCGATGATCCGTATAATCCTTTTGCATAAATATTTTTATATTTTGGTAAAATATTTACAACAGCAGGTATGTTTTTGTGAGACTCGAAAACCTCTTGTAAAACAGCTAATTTCAATGTAGTAAATTTATAAAATTTCGGGATACAAAAGTAGTAAAAACATACTACAAATTCTATACCAATATTTAATTCTGACTTGAATTAACCAGGTGAATCAATAATAAAAGAGCGAGAACCATAAATCCTCACTCTTTCTACTGGATAAAATACGATATTATTTTCTTAATGTCAGTATTTCTTTTATGGTATCGGATGTAATATTGTGGCATTCGCCTAATTTCCAGCCGCGGTCAGCTAAGCGTTTACTCACCTTTTCGATGGCTTCATCACCCAAACTATAATCGCCCAGATGTGTTTTGACTCCCATCGTTTCAAAAAAGTTCTCCACAGCCTTTATTGTCTTTTCTATTGCCCCGTCACCCTGTATGCCGAATACTTCACGGCCGAGGCGGATTATCTTTTTCGACTTCTGTTCTTTCAGCACGGCCATTACTCCCGGTAATACGATGGCTAATGTTTGCGCATGGTCTAAGCCGTAGAATGCTGTAATTTCATGTCCGATCATATGTGTAGCCCAGTCCTGAGGTACGCCACAGTTTATCCATCCGTTCAGTGCCCATGTTGAAGCCCACATCAGATTCGCCCGCACATCATAATTATCAGGGTTGCTTAAAGCCTTCGGACCTTCTTCTACCAGTGTTTTTACAATGGCTTCGGCCATATTGTCCTGCAATAAGGAATTACTCTCGCTATATGTGAGGTATTGCTCCATCACATGTACAAACGCATCTACAACACCATTCCCTACCTGGCGTGCAGGCAGGCTGAATGTTACTGCAGGGTCGAGTACAGAGAATAAAGGATAAGTAAAATCGGAAGAGAAGGCCAGCTTTTCTACTGTAGATACACGGGTGATAACTCCTCCGTTGTTCATTTCCGAGCCTGTGGCCGGCAAAGTAATAATGTCGGCAAAAGGCATCGCTTTTTTTATCTCACTGCCTTTCGACAGGATATCCCAAGGTTCGCTACCTTCGAAAAGGGCAGCCGCCGCAATAAATTTTGTAGCATCAAGCACCGAGCCTCCACCAACGGACAGAAGAAAGGTGATCCCTTTTTTCTTGATAAATTCCACAGCTTTCATACAAGTTTCGTAGTGCGGATTAGGTTCTATTCCTGCGAATTCGTACCATTCAAAGCCTTCGAGGGCCTTCACCGTCTGGTCGTATACTCCGTTCTTTTTGATACTGCCACCACCGTAAGTAATCAATACTTTGCTACCCTGTGGTATTTCGTTTGTTATTTCCTTGATTGTATCTTTCCCAAATATGATTTTTACGGGATTTGCATAAGCGAAGTTGTTCATAATTGTATCTTTTGTAATTGGAACAAAGGTATATCATTTGATAGAATATGTATATGCTTTAATTATTAAAGTTGTTAAAAACTATTCAAATGAGAGACAGTTTCCGGATACTCCGCAATAAGCCCCTTTTTAGTAGAAGCGATTAGTCTATAAACAGTCTTGTCGCTCATATATAAGTGAAACAATCTATTCCTTTCCGAATATTCCCTCTGTAGTCCTTATGCAAAATAAAATTCAAAAAATGACACAAATATACCTGATGTAGTGGTTGGTTGTCAATAGTGATGCGGTAATAATCAGGGAGTGTTCCGTAGAAATGGAGTAGACTCTTAAAATTCTGCCAGCAACCGCACGTTCAGCTGTCTTCCCGTCAGGTAATTAGGTACGGCATGGTGTTGATTATTCACATCGGTTATCCAATAATAAGTATTTGTATTCTGCATGTCGAAGATGTTAAACGCATCCAGTCCCAGCCATATATTTTTAAAGGCTTTACAGAATGAATTCCTGTCACGGATAGCAAAATCCTCTCCCAGTACCAGCCATGAGAAACCGATGTCGATACGTTTATAATCCGGTGTGCGGAAATATCCGGTTTCGTATCCTTTGTACGGGGCGGATACAGGTAATCCTTGCGACCATAGACCGCGCAGACTCATTTTCAAGCGTTCATATCCGGGAAAATAATCCTGGTAGAAGAGTGCGAGGTTGAATCGCTGGTCGGTAGGCAGAGGCACTTTTACCCCGTTTATATCCTGTTCGGTTTTCATGAATGACAGGCTTATCCAACTATCTGCCCCGGGAATAAATTCACCGTATAATTTTACGTCAGCTCCCATCGAGTAGCCTTTGGAGGAGTTCTCGCCTGTGTATCTTATCTTTACATTGTTGACAGTATATGGTACAAGATCGGATAATTTTTTGTAATATATTTCACCTGATAATTTGAACGGGGGAATGTTCTTCTGTATATCCCGTCCGAAGTAATAGTCGGCGCCCAATACGATATGTATCGATTTCTGTGACTTGATATCTTTATTCAGTTCTATGATATTATTCCCGTCTATATTAACAATGCGCTGGAATTCTTTATAAAAAGGAGCCTGGTAATATATTCCTCCCGCTACCCGCAATGAAAGACTTTCCAACTTTGCAGGGACAAAAGCCAAAGCTCCGCGCGGACTTACAATCAGTTCTTCGTTGAAAGTCCAGTAACTGGCCCGCACCCCGGCGTTTAGAATGAATAAGCCTGCGCCTGTACTAAAATTGTAGGTGTCCTGTATATATCCCGAAATACGGGTGGGGTTGATTTTATTATCCGATTTCAGGTTTGAAAATACATTCACATCTGTTCCGGTACTCGGTAAGGAGAATCCCGCCGAGTCGCGCATTTCCCATTCCTTTATTTTATCGTTTATTTTTTCCTTTTGATAGCTGATACTCCATTTCAGCATGTTCCGGTCTATTTTCAGATTACCGGAATGAGTGAAAGTATATACATCCGATTTTAATTTATTTCGTGCGTGTTCATGGTAGGTGCCTATAGCCAGTTGTGAGCCGATATTTTCATCCTCGCCCACTAAACTTGTTTCCTGTAAAAGATAACGACCGTCTATATCGTAACGTTCCTGTTCATCTGATGAAAAAGCGGAGGCTGTAAGTCCGATATTCAGGTTGTCTGTGATCTTTCCTTTTAATATTAAAGCCCCTTGGTAAGTGAGAAATTTATCATTTTCCCAGCCGTTGAAATGTACCGTAAATGTGCGGGGAGACGTTAATGTTCCAAATGATGTTTTGCGTGTTTCGGGTGTAAATTCATATTTATTATGGGAATAATTCCCTAGGAAACCGGCTTCCCATTTAGTACCCGGCTTATAGGTGATATATGTCTGGAAATCGAGGAAAGAAGGATCATACTCGGCTTTGGTATCGGTGGTACTCAACAGGGAGCGCAATGTCTTATACCTGACACTGGTAACCTGGGAAAATTTTTCGGTGGAATTACCTGCATATATCTCTCCGCCGAGCAGCCCTGCCGAAACAGCGCCTTCGAACCGTTGTGGCCTTTTATAGGTAATATCCAATACCGACGACATCTTATCCCCATACTCGGCGCTGAAGCCTCCGGCAGAAAACCCCACTTTTTGAACCATATTGGGATTGATAAAACTAAGTCCTTCCTGCTGCGCTGAACGCACAAGCAGGGGACGATATATCTCTATGCCGTTCACATAAACGATGTTTTCATCAAAGTTCCCGCCACGTACCGAATATTGGCTACTCAGTTCGTTTGTAGAGCTTACCCCTCCCATAGTGGCCAGGAGTGATTCTATGCTGTTCCACGGATTTGAGGGACGCTTGGCGGCTATATAGTCGATTCGTCCGATTACAGTAGTTACCATGCGTTCACCTTCCACAGTGACAGGTGCAAGGCTGTTATCTTCCTCGTGGAGTGTAACACTCAGGTTGAAATCTTTTGTTAACTCAGGTATGACATACAGGTGCTTCCGGTAGCCGATCAGTGAGAAAATGAGCTTGACGGAATCGCCGGGAAATGCTTCCAGTTCATAGAATCCGTAACTATTTGTATATACTCCATTGCTTGTGTCCGGTTGCGATACCGACACTTGTTCCAACGGACGGTAATGCTTATCTGTAACTATTCCTGCAATTTTCACTTTCTGCGCATAGGAAGAAACCGAAATAAAAAAGAGTAATAACAGGAATTGTTTCTTTGACATTGCTTAGTTTTTGGTTTTTATAAAAAACAAATTTATGGATATATTTCCGGAGAACAAATAATTATTACGGATTATATTTATCTATATCTACGGGTATTGGCGAATACCCGTAATGCTCTTTATATTTGATGAAAGGGTAAAAGTAACAGTTAGAAAAATATGTTACATGTGTTACTTTTTAACATGTCGTAAGTTTTAAGCAATAGGTTGAAAGTTATATGAGATACGAGTAGACAAGACACGAGATACGAGTTGTTTACTGCTAACTGTTTACTGTTTACTGAAAAATGTGTTACTTCTGTTACCTTTTAACTATATATTGTGAATATAGGTTAATTTTAAGCGGTCTTTGATATATTGATTATTAAATACGGGTTACCTGTTATTCTGGGAAGTGTTACCTTTTTAGGTTTTCAGTATGGGGCGAGCTTTGCGACTGTTTTCTGTGGAGTGGGCAGACGTAATATTTGTTACATCTGTTACTTTTTATGAAGAACAGGCAGGGACTTATTGCATGAAAATCAAAAAAGGCTACCCGAATATCGAGTAACCTTTTCTATTCACCTAAAAACCTAAATTAAAACCTATGCAGTTATTGTATCTCTATCTTCTTCACTTTGTCTTCGATAGCCTTGTCTTGTTTAGGCAGTGTGATTTGCAGAATTCCGTCTTTTTGCACAGCTGAGATATTGTCAGTGTCTATATCTTCCGGAATAGTGAAGCTACGGGTGAAAGAAGATTTTTTGAATTCGCGGCGAAGCACTTTTTCGTTTTCGTCTTTTTCTTCACTTTTTACTTCATTCTGAGCCGAGATTTTAAGCACATCATTTTCTATTTCTATTTTGATGTCTTCTTTGTTGAATCCTGGAACAGACAATTCAATGCTGAATGCCTTTTCATTTTCTGAAACATTGGTGGCCGGAAGGTATGTATTCCCGAAACCGTTCAATACTTCATCATTGATGTAATTAGAAAAGAATGCAGGGAAAAAACTACCGCTTCTGTCGTACCTTCTAAGTTGATTTCTCATAATCTGATCCTCCTTAAATTTATTTTTAGTTTAATCTTAATATTATACATTTTCATATCTGTAAAGTATATAGCAAAAAGTATGCAAAAGTGACTAATTGGCATATATTAGCTGTGTGAAAATATTTTAAATATCAAATTCAAATGTTAACTATTTTGTAATGAGTTGTTTTTAGCTATTTGTAGTGTGGCATGTATAAATCAATTATAGTGACATAATGTCATGTTGTGGGGTTGGAGTTTAAAATGGACGAGAAAAAGACTGTCCGATGTGTTGGAAATTTAAAAATTGAAAAAGTGACAGAGGAGGAAAATGGGTATAATCTGTAACTTTTGTCAACTTTTAGACGATACTTACAAGCATGCGGGTAAAAAGGGCTTCATTATTCATTTTTCTACCATCCGTAAAAGGAATATATTAGCAGAATATACGACATTGTTTATCTAGAATGTCTGTAAATCAATATTTTCGGTGCTAATGAAAACTTTTCCGATTTAAATTTTGTTTATATACAAACAAGAAACCCAGCGCATCCGGGTGCTTATATTTCGTGTTTCGTTTTACAGATTACGACAAATTTTTAAGAAAAAAAGCACAATAATGATTAAGAGACTTTTTTTAACATGCATTGTTCTCGCAATTGTGCATATAGTATATGGTCAGGAGGAACGGAAAGAGGCTTACTTACCCATTTTTGCATTGAAGACAAACGCGTTGTACTGGACCACAACTACCCCAAACCTGAGTATCGAATTCGGCTTATCCGGGAAGTTTACATTGGAAATATCGGGTAACTATAATCCGTGGACATTTTCCGATAACAGGAAACTGAAACATTGGCTTGTCCAACCCGAACTGAGATATTGGCTTTGTGAACGATTCAATGGCCATTTTTTCGGTTTACACGGCCACTATGCCGAATATAATGTAGGTGGTATCAAGCAACTGGGATTAAAAGAACATCGTTATGAGGGTAATCTTTGGGGAGGAGGCATATCGTACGGATATCATTGGATTCTGAGTAATCACTGGAGTATAGAAGCTACTATCGGGGTCGGTTATGCTCACCTGGACTACGACAAATACAAATGCGAGCAGTGCGGAACAAAAATCAAAGATGATACGAAAAATTACTGGGGTCCTACAAAAGCCGGCTTAAGCATAATTTACGTTCTCAGATAAAAGTAAGATCAGGATGAAAAAAATATTAAATATCGGCATAATCGTATTGTTGTTTGTATTGGCTATGCCTCTTATGTCACAACAGATTTACAAAGGGCAAATAAGTATAGCTTCGGGCGAAATGATACGTGAAGGCGATTTCCTGTATGTACATATGATAATAGATATGTCAGGCTTGAGACTGGATAAAAACCGTTCACTTACCCTGGCTCCGCTATTGACCAACGGCAGCCATGACAAGGAATTACCCGATGTGCTTATTAATGGTACTACGCGTCATAAAGCCTATCTAAGGGCACAGGCTCTGGGTGGTGGGAAGAGTGCGAATACATCATATAGTGTGGTCAAACTGGATAGAAAATCGAAAGGTCCGCTGCATTATAAACAAACCATCCCTTACGAGAAGTGGATGGATACGGCTCATCTGGATATGAAAGAAGTCCTTTGCGGATGTGGAGGATATGAACAGGAAGTAGCTATGGAGAGGGTAATAGAAAATGTGCCGCCGCTGGTGATAACTCCATATATAATGATTCCTCAGCTGGCGTATATACAGCCTAAGGTGGAAGATGTGAAATCGCGTAAAGAACAATGGGATGTATATTTGGATTTTCCGGTAAATAAGACGGATATCTTGTCCGATTATATGGGGAACCCCGTAGAACTATCTAAAATAGAGCGTATGCTTAAGGCTGTGAAGGCTGATAATAATCTGACTGTAACGCGCATTGATATTTCGGGTTATGCTTCACCTGAAGGCCTTGTAGGGGATAACGAAAAATTGTCGAGGGGTAGGGCAGAGGCATTTAAGAAATACCTGGCATCGAAACTGGATTTTTCTGCTGGTATATATAAGGTAGAATATGGCGGGGAAAACTGGGATGGACTGCTTGCCGCGTTAGAGGCCTCGGATATGGAAGATAAAGATGCGGTTATTGATATAATAAAGAATACACGCGATTTAGCCACACGTAAAGCAAGACTCAGAGGCCTGAATAACGGATTGCCTTATCAGCAGATGCTGAAGGAAATATACCCGAGATTGCGTAAAGTGGAGTCGTCAGCTATTTATAATGTGAAAGGATTTGACGTAGCAGAGGCAAAAGAAGTGATCAAGTCGCGTCCGCAACAGTTGAGTCTGGATGAAATGTTCCGTATTGCAAATTCCTATGAGGCAGGTAGTAACGATTTCATCGATGTATTTGAAACAGCAGTAAGAATGTTCCCGGATGATGAAATCGCCAATCTGAATGCTGCGGCTGCGGCCTTGTCGGCAAACAATCCGGTAAACGCAGAGAAGTATCTGAAAAAATCGAATGTGAATTCCGCGGAATATGCAAACAATATAGGAGTCCTGTATCTTTTGAGCGGTGATGTGGACAGGGCGAAAATCCAGTTTGGCAAGGCTGCCGAAAGTGGCATAGAGGCTGCGAAATATAACTTGAAAGAAGTGGAAAAGAAAATAGAAAATGACGCTCAGATTAAATAATCAGGTTAGTTTTTATAATTAATGAGAATCACCAGTTGGATTTTAACGTTCTGTTTTTAGTTACAGGTTACTACGCCCTGCGGGCAGTTACAAGTTACGAGTCGGCTGATACACATATGGCTAAAGCCTGAAGAGCCTTTGTCTTGTCGCCGCATCGCGATTCCGGCCTCGTCCCGCAGGCGGGGTACCCAATCCGTAAAGCGCCCGCTCGCGCAGACGTCCCGTCTGTGTGTTGCGTAGCAAACATTTTGCCCCACCGAAGCTGCGGTTTTGGGTCGCCGGGGGATGCAGCCTTGATTAATTATTTCAGCTACAAATTGAGACGATTACTTATTATAAAAAAAGAAGCTGCCCCATCGGGGCAGCTTCCTTCTATTATTTAGGCTTATTGATATTAAGCTTTTCCTGCACTACCAAGCACTGCTTCTATTTTGTGCTTGTATAGTTTTTTCATGTTATCGCGGGCTGGTCCGAGATATTTACGAGGGTCAAACTCAGCTGGTTTAGTAGCAAATACTTCACGTACAGCAGCAGTCATAGCCAGACGGCTGTCTGAGTCGATATTGATTTTGCATACTGCTGATTTTGCAGCTTTGCGAAGTTGCTCTTCAGGGATACCGATTGCATCTTTAAGCGCACCACCATATTTGTTGATAGTTTCAACTTCTTCCTGTGGTACAGAAGATGCTCCGTGAAGTACGATAGGGAATCCCGGAAGTTCTTTTTCGCATTCTTCCAATACGTCGAAACGCAATGGAGGCGGAACAAGGTGACCGTTAGCGTCTCTTGTACATTGTTCCGGAGTAAATTTGTTTGCTCCGTGAGAAGTACCGATAGAAATAGCCAATGAATCACATCCGGTTTTTGTAACGAAATCCACTACTTCTTCAGGTTTTGTATAAGTGTGGTGTTCTGCAGACACTTCGTCTTCTACACCGGCCAATACTCCTAGTTCTCCTTCAACTGTTACATCGAACTGATGAGCATATTCCACTACTTTTTTAGTAAGAGCTACGTTTTCATCATATGGAAGGTGAGAACCGTCGATCATCACAGAAGAAAATCCTGAATCGATACAGTCTTTACAAGTTTCGAAAGTATCGCCATGGTCTAAATGAAGTACGATTTGCGGTTTTTCCCAACCTAAGCTTTTTGCATATTCTACAGCACCTTGAAGCATATAACGCAACAAGATAGGGTTTGCATATTGACGGGCACCTTTAGATGCCTGTACGATAACCGGTGACTTTGTTTCAGCAGCAGCCTGAACGATAGCCTGTAACTGCTCCATGTTGTTAACATTGAACGCAGGAATAGCATATCCGCCTTTTACTGCTTTAGCAAACATTTCTTTAGTGTTCACTAATCCCAAGTCTTTGTAACTTACCATTGTTTTTGAATTTTTTATTTATAATAATTATGAATAGAATAAATCTTTTAATCGTTACAAAAGTAACAAATTTATACGATATTAAGTACCTAAAAAAGATAAAATAACCTAATCCGCGTTATTTCCACAATGGGCTTGGGTACTCTCCGGTCTCTACCAGTTTATGCAGTTTTTCCACCACACCTTCCCTGTCTTCGGCATATGTCACTCCAAACCATTTTGAAGGAGTATCCAAAACCTTCACATCGGCTGTCTTATTTACTATAAGGTGGTCTACCATCAACGGGATAAAGTATTCAGCCTTGTGATTACCGGCGTTCTGTTCGAGGAATTTGATAAAATATTTTTCGGAATGTTCGAAATAATCCGGTGTGAATCCCCACATATTCATCGATACAGGAGCATTTTCAGGCAGTTCGAACCAATAATTTTCGGCATCTTTATATTGAATCTTTCCGTCTTTAAGTTCGATATGCGTACGTTCAACCACGCTTTTCAGAAAATGATTGCTATCTGTTTCGCAAACACCTCTGGCTACTGCCCCGCTTTCAGACAATGTATTGCTCAAACGATAGCCCACCATGCAATAATGGTTTGCGGTACCGTTCATTTTATTCAATTGCTCAGCCAGGATAGCATAGCTCTCACGGCCGTAAAAGTCGTCGGCATTGATAACCGCGAATGGTTCTTTGATAACATCTTTAGCCATCATCACGGCATGATTCGTACCCCATGGTTTTTGCCTGTCGGGATGCAGTTCAAATCCTTCCGGCAGATTGTCCAGTTCCTGATAAACTACTTCTACCGGAATATGGTCTTCATATTTGGAAACGATTTTTTCACGGAAGTCCTTGTCAAATGATTTACGGATAACGAAAACGACTTTCCCGAATCCTGCTCTAAGGGCGTCATAGATGGAATAATCCATGATCGTTTCGCCGTTAGGCCCAAGCCCGTCCATTTGTTTAAGGCTGCCATACCGGCTTCCCATACCGGCAGCTAATACATACAAAGTAGGTTTCATAATAAATATTTTTCAGTTAAATTTTTGAAGCCACAAAGATAAACTTTTAAGGCTTAAATCTGATAAATTTCCACAATTATTGAACTTTCATCTGTCAAAAAGATAAATATTATTCTTACAGAATATTGATAAAACTGTCTTTTGCGCTTTTGCGGGTATAATTACTTTTATTATTTAACAGCTAAATAATGGCAATAATATGAGCTTATTTACTTTTCAACATCATATCAATTTTTAATGTTATTTGATACAAATCTGTCATCTTAAATGCTTTCCTTTGTAATAAGATGAATGATAATGTACTCGAAAAACTAAAAGTATTGGCAGAATCAGCGAAGTACGATGTTTCCTGTTCTTCCAGTGGTACTGTCCGCAAAAACAAAGCGGGCGGGATGGGAAATACTGTTGGCGGGATGGGTATTTGTCATAGTTTTACAGAAGATGGAAGATGCGTTTCCCTACTTAAAATCATGCTTACAAACTTTTGTATCTATGATTGTGCATACTGCATAAACCGCAGGACAAACGACATTCGCCGGGCAACGTTTACCGTACAGGAACTGGTGGAACTCACCATCGAGTTTTATCGGCGTAATTATATAGAGGGGCTTTTCCTTAGTTCGGGTGTCATCAACAATCCCGACTATACAATGGAGCGTATGGTGCGGGTAGTCAAAGACCTGCGCACAGTACACCGCTTCAATGGGTACATACATATGAAAAGTATTCCCGGAGCAAGTCAGGAGTTGATAAGTGAAGCCGGGCTTTATGCCGATCGTATGAGCGTGAATCTGGAAATACCTACCGAAGCGAACCTGAAACTGTTGGCTCCCGAAAAGGATCACCGCAGCGTATATAAACCGATGCGCTACATACAAATAGGTATGCAGCAAAGCATTGAGGATCGGCGTAAATTTCGTTCTGCGCCTCGTTTTGTCCCGGCAGGACAAAGCACACAGATGATTGTGGGAGCCACAAATGAAAAGGATAAGGACATTTTGCGGGTATCGTCCATCCTCTATCAGCAGACGCAGATGCGGAGGGTTTATTATTCGGGGTTCATTCCGGTGAATAGCTACGACAGCCGTTTACCTGCCCTGAAACAAGCTCCCCTGGTAAGAGAAAACCGTCTCTATCAGGCCGATTGGCTTATGCGGTTTTACCAGTACCGTGCCGATGAAATTGTAGATGATGCTTACCCCGATCTGGACCTAGAAATCGATCCTAAACTGGTCTGGGCACTCCGGCATCCCGAAGCATTCCCTATAGATATAAATAAGGCGGATTATGCAATGATTCTTCGTGTGCCGGGTATTGGCGTAAAGTCCGCGCAATTTATCGTGATGTCACGCAGGCATGGCCGGATAAATGCATCGCAACTGAAAAAGATAGGTGTGGTAATGAAGAAGGCGCAATATTTCATTACATGCAACGAACTGCCAATGTACACTGTAAATGAAGCGACTCCGGAGTATATTCGCAAAATCCTTACAGAACCGAAGAAAAAGGAAATAGATGATAAACAGTTGTCGATTCTTTTTCCGGATTAGGATCATACTGAAAATCTTAATTCTTAATTAAAAAATTGCTCGTCTTTTTTTACGATAAAACATTTGAAGGTTTGCTTACCGCAATCTTCGACGCCTATAGCCGGAAAACTTTTCCTGACAGACTATTAGGTGAAGGAGAGATTGCACCTATGTTTATGGAAGACTGTCATACCATAACCACTCAGGAAGATAAAGCTACCCGCGTATGGACTTCCCTGCAAAATAAACTAAGTAAAGGAGCGCAGAATATGGTGACATATGCCTGGTTGTCTGAAGAAGAAGGAAGTGACGAACTGCTGTTCAGATTTATCAGGAAATCATTTGACAGTAAAATATCTATCGAAACCAATTTTGGGGATGAGGATGTCCTCAAACTGCACCAACTGGCCAGAAAGGTTTCCCATGAAGAATTGTATATAAAACAATTCGTACGCTTTCAGAAGGCAGCTGACGATATTTTCTTCTCTGCCATATCACCCCGTCATAATGCACTGCCTTTGGCGATAGAACATTTCAGGGACCGTTTTTCGGACCAGAAATGGGTTATTTACGATCTGAAACGCAGATATGGTTTTTACTACGATCTGCACACAGTAGTGGAAATGACTCTCGATAACGATGAACATCTGCTGAGCGGTAAATTAGACGAGAACCTGATGGCAGAAGATGAGAAGATGTTTCAGGAATTATGGAAAGGATACTTCAAATCGATGACAATAAAAGAGCGGATCAACCTGAAACTGCAACGTCAGCATATGCCAAAACGCTTTTGGAAATATCTAACCGAGAAACAATGATTCTCACATCCGTAAATCCAATTTCAAAGCGCTCAGGATATAGAATACTCCTTTAAAATCAATTATCAGCATCCATATACTTCAAAACCTGACCACTGATTTGCATCAGGGAAATTTCACACAGTTTTGTATTGAATTCAGCCTGAACCAAACGTTCCTCGGCCTCCAACAAACTATTCTGGGCTTCCCTCAACTCTATCCCCGACAAGTCTCCAAGTTTGTAACGTTCTATCGCTATTTCGTGGTTTTCACGGGCAGTTTCTACATTCTCCTTTTCCAGATTGGTCAACTCTATATTGTTACGGTAAGCCATCCACATATTGGCCAGATCTGCTTTCAGCGACAGTGTGGTTTGTTCATATTCCAGTTGCCTGTTCTCAATCTCGATTTTAGCATTCCGCTGTTTCCTTCTGCTATTGAAGCCGTTAAACAGGTTGAATCCCAGTGTTAGTCCATAATTAAGCCCTAATGTACGCTGATTGCCTATGGTTCCTGTATTATAAATATTCTTCGTAATTCCATATCCTGCATTGAACTTCAGATAAGGATAATTTTCGCTCTGGGCAGTCTTCAGGTCCAATACACTTAGTTTCTTATTTTTGTCGGATAACAGCAGGAACGTATTATTCGAAAGCATACCCTGCATTATATCGTTCTGGTCGAGGAACTCGTTGTATATAATAACCGAATCCTTAGTTTCTATCATCTGGTCTATCTTCTTCTGAGCCATCAGCTTATTCAGCAATACACGGGATGTGTACAGCACTTCATATTGCTTGATTAACTGTGAACTGTCACTGTTGAAGTCTACACGCGCCTGCTGCATATCCAGCCGTGAACCTGCTCCTATTTCATAACGGGCTTCTACTATCCGCAAGCGTTCTTTCGATAATTTCACTGCCGATTTCAGGTTTTTCAGGCGGATGGTTTGCTGTATATAATTATAATATTCGGAAGTAATATCAGCTATAAAAGTTTCGATAGCCAGCTGGGTATCCAGTTTACCCATTTGTTGCAGTTCTTTCAGCCGGTTATAATTCGTCTGTATATTGAAGCCATCGAAGATAGTCCAGTTAAGGTTTATACCTGCGTTGAGATTCTGATTATTCACTCCATTGCTTGTATTCGTCTCCCCCGACTCCAGTTTCTGCTTTACATTGTTCGAGGTACCCGAGTAGCCGCTCGTAAGGTCTACCGTAGGTAAATATCCGGCATTCCCTATAGTCATATTATTATCGGATACTTCCTGATTGTTTCTTGATATACGGATATCATAGTTATTCATTAAACCCTCCTGTATACACCTGTTCAGGTCATATATATTCTGGGATTCAGATATGGCAGGCAAAATAAATAACAGTAATATAGCAGATAAATATTTTTTCATATACGATTGTAATATAATACATTAACCATTAAGAGCAATCTTTGCGTCTTCTTTTTCTTTCTTCCTTCCCCTGTCTGTCGAAATATACAAATACATGGCAGGCACTATAAATATCGTCAGCAACGTAGATACCATCATCCCTCCGATAACAGCCACACCCATTGCCATACGTCCGTTTGCACCTTCAGCACTTGCAAATACAAGAGGCAGCAGCCCCAGCACGGTACAAAAACTGGTCATAAGGATTGGACGCAGACGCTGCACGGATGCTCCCTGTATAGCTTCCAGTTTACTCATTCCGGCTTCCTGCCGCTGGTTAGCAAATTCAACGATAAGGATACCATTTTTGGCTACCAGACCAATGAGCATGATAATACCAATCTGGCTGAAAATATTCATTGATATATCTTTTATGTACATAAACAGCAACGCCCCTGCAATAGCCAGCGGAACCGTAAGCATGATAACGAACGGATCTTTGAAACTTTCGAACTGCGCGGCCAGAATAAGGAATATGAGCAATATAGCCAGTACAAATGCAAACATCAGGCTGGATGAACTTTCCCTGAAATCTTTCGAATCTCCGGCCAATGCCGTACGGAAAGTATCATCGAGAGTTTCTTTGGCTATGCGATCCATTTCGTTGAGTCCCGCGCCTATAGTCACACCCGGAGAGAGTCCGGCGGATATTGTAGCCGAGTTGAAGCGATTGTAACGATAAAGTTGCGGAGGAGCCACGCTTTCTTCCAATTTTACCAGATTACCTAACTGAATCATACTACCCGTAAGATTTTTGAGATATATCGATTTCAAATCGACCGGTGTATTCCGTTGCTGACGGTTTATCTCACCTAGTATCTGGTATTGTTTTCCGTTCATGTAGAAATAGCCCATACGCTGTCCGCTGAGCGCATACTGGAGCGTTTGTCCGATATCTCTCGTGCTGACACCCAATACGGCCGCCTTGTTGCGGTCGATGATTATCCGCGTTTCGGGTTTGGTGAATTTGAGGTTTACATCGGCCATTTGGAATAAAGGACTTTCCTGCACTTTCTGCATAAATGCAGGGATAAACTCTTCCAGTTTGGCAATATTAGGAGCCTGCAGTACATATTGTATAGGCATACTGGAACGCCGGCCTCCGAATGTAGATTGCTGCTGGACAAAGGTACGGGCACCCGTTTCCTTTCTTACGGCTTTGGATAGTTCGTCGGCTATTTCCATCTGGCTCCTGTCCCTGTCTTTAATACCGGACAGGTTGAGGTTGACGTTACCTCCCCCGGTCCATACACGCATCGTATTTATCAGTCTTTCGGGCGCTACGGAATCAGCTATAGTCGCTATTTTTTCCGTATAATTTCTCATATATTCATAAGTAGAGCCTTCCGGACCGCTGGTTCTTATTGTTATTTGTGAACGGTCTTCCAACGGAGCCATTTCGGATGGAATAACCTTCATCAAATATACGATTGACACTAATGTAATGATAATAATAGGCCATATGATAATCTTGATGCTCAGAAACTTATGCAGGGCATTATGGTATCCGTTCATCAATCCGTTGAAAAACGGCTCAGTCTTTCTATAAAACCAATTGGGCTTGTCTTCTTTCTTCAACAATTTGGTGGAGAGCATCGGGGTAAATGTCAGAGCCACAAATGCAGAAATGAGCACGGCTCCGGCGATGACGAAGCTGAACTCGCGGAAAAGCCGCCCTGTCATTCCTTCCAGGAATACGATAGGAAAAAATACGGCTACAACACTAATAGTTGTAGATATCACGGCAAAGAATATTTCCTTCGAGCCCTCTATCCCGGCCTCTTTAGGGGACATTCCTTCTTCTATTTTCAGATATATGTTCTCCGTGACCACAATGGCATCGTCGACCACCAGCCCCACGGCAAGCACTACGGCAAGCATGGATAGTACATTGATGGAGAATCCGGCCACATACATGACGAAAAATGCACCTACCAGCGATACGGGTATCACCACGCATGGCACGAGGGTCACGCGCCAGTCGCGCAGAAAGAGAAAGATAATGATAACAACAAGGGCAAAGGCAATATACACGGTTTCTTCCACTTCGGCTATCGACGCGCGTATAAATTTAGTATTATCAAAAGCCACATCGATGAATACATCTTCAGGCAGGTCTTTTTTCAGTTGTTCGAGACGTACCATTGCTTCGTCCGATATTTCTATCTGATTTGCACCCGGCTGAGGTATGATAACGGTACTTACAGCCGGTACCCCGTTGCGGCGCATGAGGCTGCGCTGATCTTCCGTTCCCAGTTCGGCGGTACCCACATCCTTGAAGCGCACCACATTAAAATTATCTTCCTTGATAATCATATTGTTAAACTCTTCCGGAGTCTGCATCAGACCTAGTGTACGGATAGTAAGTTCCAGGGCATCGCCTTCTATACTTCCCGAAGGTAATTCTACGTTCTCGCGGTCGACGGCATTTTTCACATCCATAGGAGTAATACCGTACGAAGCCATTTTTACAGGATCTAGCCAAAGGCGCATCGAGTAACGGTTTTGTCCCCATATTTCCACCGCGCTCACGTTTGGTATTGTCTGCAAACGTTCTTTTACTGTAAGTTCGGCTATTTCGCTGAGCTCCAATAACGAACGCTTTTCACTCTGAATACTGATCTGGATAATCGGGTTTGCATCGGCATCTGCTTTCGATACGGTAGGCGGATCGCAATCGCGGGGCAGATAACGCTGTGCTCGTGATACTTTGTCACGCACATCATTAGCTGCCGTCTCCAAATCTACTGTAAGTTCGAACTCCACCGTAATACGGCACGAGCCCTGGCTACTGCTACTGGTCAGCGACCTGATGCCCGGAATACCGTTAATATTCTGTTCCAGAGGTTCGGTTATCTGATTCTCTATAATTTCGGCATTCGCACCGGGATAGGTGACGTTTACCGAGATAATGGGGTTGTCTATATTGGGATATTCACGTACGCCCAGATATGTATACCCAATCATACCCAACAGGAATATGACCAGTACGAATACTGTTGCCAGTACGGGGCGTTTGATACTTACTTCGGATATTGTCATATTTTAAATTCAATTAGCAAATTAGCAAATTAGCAGATTAGCAGATTATATATTCCTGTACCTGTCGCTTCGCGCCATTTACAGATCGGCTAATTCTCAAATTTACCAATCAATTATTGTCTACAAAATTATCTATTGTCACGGGTAACCCGTCACGCAATTGCATCACTCCCGTAACAAGCAAAGTATCACCTATGCTCAGTCCATTGAGTACCTGTACCGAAGCGGCCGTACGCATTCCTTTTTTCAATGTCACCTGATGAGCTTTTCCATCTTTGTACACATAGGCTATGTCACGCCCCATCTCCGCTATAGTAGACAAACTGGGCACAACAATAGTATTCTTTATTTCCTGCAATCTTATCTCCACGTTTGTAGATAAACCCGGTTTGAGGCGTCCGCCGACATTGGGATATAAAGCACGGGCTTTTAGAGTCAGTGTGACTTTGTCAAGATTCGATTCCACGGCATACACGGTGGCTCCGTATGTACTCAGGTCGTTGTCGAATGTAAAAGTGATAGGCGTCCCGGCCTTTATATTGTTTACATAGGCTTCACCCACCGAAAACTCGACTTTCAGCGGTGATATTTTAGTCAGCCGCGTTACAATCGTCGACGGGGAAGCGTATGTGCCTTCACTTACCAAACGCAGGCCCACAATACCATCGAATGGAGCACGCAGCTCGGTTTGCGCAATTCGCGATTCGGTAAGTTCGATGTCAGCCATAAGTTTATCCAGTTCCGTATTTACGGACTCATACGCTTCCTGGCTCACAGCATCCTTAGCCAGCAGCGCTTTTTGACGAAATACACGGTCTTGCGCCAGAGGTATCTGCGCTTTCAGTTTTTTTAGTTCAGCCTGTAATGGCTTGTCGTTTACTTTGGCCAGCAATTGCCCTTTCCGCACATTGGAACCTTCGTTGAAATGTATTTCCGTGATTTTCCCGGAAGTCTCAAACGACAGGTCCACCTCTTCGTCGGGTATCAGTAAGCCTTTTTCACGAATCGTTTCGGTCAGGTTATCCGGCTTTAGTATCATGGCGTTTACATTCAATGTATTCCGCACACGGTTGCCACCCGGACCACTGTCTTTTATTGTAGTGTTTTGTTCTTCTTCAGGCGATACGATCCTCTTTATCTGAGGATAAAATGCCATTCCGGCAATAAGCAGCACAATTATAACGATAAGTGCTATTTTCGTCTTTTTGTTCATAGTAAATATTCAATTTCATTAGTCGTTTTTCGTGACCCGGCATAATCAAAATAAATTTTGCTCTGCTCTCGCTACTTAAAACGTTCAATTTCACTAGTCGTTCTTCGTGACTCGGCATATCAAAATGAATTTCGTTTCTACCCATGGCTCAACGAAAACGGTCTCTATTTAGGGCCTCAAAAATATACTCTCGGAAAATGTGACGGCAAGTAAATAAAAAGGTTTAATGCCGGAGTGCAATTTTAGTGTTTCTTCACATTGGTAAACAAAAATTACGCAAAGGATTTTGTCTGAAAATATAAAAGCTCAATGACATTTGTTCATTAAGCTTTTATTGTGTGATTGTTTGCTGCATTTCATATTTAAAGTGATACGGCTATCTTTTCCAGAATATCACCTGCTCCAGCTATTTTATTCCCATTTTCGGAGAATATACCTATTATATATTGCCCTTTCCAGATAGCTGGGATATCTCCATTATAGCGGTCTTTTATCATTAGATTCCCCTCTGTGAAGTCTAGAGGTTGTTTAGTAAAAGTGAAATACTTTTCCAGTACCGCCTTTGCCCCGTCGGCCGATTTAGCGTCGACAATGAATGCCTGAAACGTCATGTTATCCTTCTCATACTTGGCTGTATAAACCATATTGAGAAAATTATGACCTATATAATTGGCAGTAACGTATGTTTCGGAATGAGGGAGCATATCCTCTCCGGGAAAAGCTTTAACGACCGGGGGATAATCTGCATTTGCATCGATACTTCCGGCTAAACGCGTTGCTATTGCTCTCATCGTTTCCGATACGTTTTCCTCTGCGCTGCTCCACATTTTCACATATACATTGCCTGCAAAAAAGAAAATACCGGAATCGTCCCCCTGAGCTTCACCCCCGACAGGAAAAAACTTCAGTTCGGACGAACGCTCCGATGCATACATTCCGAATGCATCTTCCGGGCTCGCATGGCGGTATGCCTGTATAGAGATATAGTCGTCGCCCCGGGTGTATTCCATCTGGGTCATTTCCCTGAAATTATTCTCTAAATATAAAGGTGCCGCACCGTTGATACGGTCGAACAGGTTCTCGGGGCTGAATACTTCAACCTTATCCGAAACCGTCCAGCCACTGATTGCAGGCAGCCACGATTTCAACTCGGCAGGTGTTTGCGCCGACACCGACAGGGAGTATATTACGCAGAAGAAGAAAATAACAGTGCATTTAAAGGGTTTCATATATATCTGATATAATTAAGTTAAGAACTCGGTGGGTACATGCATCACAGGAGTGATCGCTGCTATCTTTTGCGCTACATTGAACCCCGATGGGCAGTCCACGGCACATGAGTTACAACCTGAGCAGGTATTTTCCGCCAGATTTAGCTCTGTAAGCGTCTCTTTCGACAATTGCGAATATTTATATCCGTAAGTGTACATATACGCGCGCATAATATCGGGGATAGGAAGATGTTCGGTGCATTGGGCCACACATTTATTACATTGCTGGCAAAACATCATTTCCTTATCACATAAGGCCGCCAGATATTCTTGTTCACCTGATGTCAGTTGCGGACTTTGCGCTGCTGCCAGACACTCGTCAAATTCATCATAATTGGAAAATCCCGGGATTGCCGTTGTAATATGTTCATTCTGCCATGCCCACTTCAGGCATGCCTGCGCGTTTATTTTTTTCTTTCCCTCGGCATCTTCCACACCACCGGTCATCGTTTTCATGGCTACAATGCCAATACCGGCTTCGGCGGCACGTTTGACAGCGGCGTCCGTTTCTTTCAGATTATTCAGTTTGAAATTGTAGCTGATAAGTAATACATCATATATCCCGGCCTTTATGGCTGCATCTATTAGTTCCGGTTTATGAGCGTGCGTGGAAAAACCTATAAAACGGGCTTTGCCTTCTTCTTTTATTTTCCTGAGAGCTGCGATTATCCTTTCGTCCAAAACTTCTTCCACATTGCTGTAGGCATGGGCGTAAAAAATATCTACATACTCCATTTTGAGGCGCTTGAGGCTCAATTCTATTTTAGCATTGAGGTCTTGTTCAAAATCGGCTTTTAATGGATAGTCGATTTTAACTTTTGTACCCATAAAATAGCTTTCGCGCGGTTTCCCTTCAAAGAAGTTGCCAAGCATTTCTTCGTTCCGTCCGTTCTGATAACCGTGTGCGGTGTCGAAATGAAAAATCCCCGAATTATAGGCCGCTCTTACTACATTCGGATTATCGGCACGCATGACACCCATACTCAGAATCGGGAGTTTAATGCCTGTGCGGCCTAACGTGCGCACGGGTATCTCATCCATTTTAAGCTGTGTGGTCTTACTTAATGTAGACGCTGTAGCTCCGGGAACAATCAGGGCACCTGCACCCACGGTTGCCGAAAGCCGGAGGAAATCTCTTCTGTTAACACCTTTCTTTTCCATCTTTGTAGTCTAATATTTTAAGGTTTTGAATATATGTGCCGGAATGTACATCTTGTGATCAATCGGTTTTCACAAATATAACAATATTTTTTAAATCAAGATATTAGGGTGTAAAAAATATAGCAGTATATTTTCATTTTTACAAAAAAAAAAATGTGGGCGGTGTTAAGACGTAATAAAATTAGTTATTCATATGTCAATATGTTTATATAAATGACCGATATTCAAGATAGATTTATATTTTTGTAAAACAATTCTAAATTGCCTAATTTAACGATAAATATACCCTATGAAGAAAAACATCTTTAAACTGAAAACAAAGCAATTAAAAGAAATTGCGCAATCACTCCAAACCAAAGTAGAAAACGGCCTTGTAAAAGACAATACCGAAATTCAGTGTATTCCTACTTATATCAATCCCAAAACATCGGGAATAGAAGGATCGGCACTGGTACTCGATTTGGGAGGAACGAATTACCGTGTTGCCACAATTGATTTTGTCGACGGAAAAGCGTCTATACATCCCGAAAATGGATGGAAGAAAGACCTGTCGGTAATGAAAACACCGGGCTTTACCGAAGCTGACCTGTTCAAAGAGCAGGCTGACCCGATCGGCGAGATAAAAATGGAAGGAAAGATGCCAATCGGTTACTGCTTTTCTTATCCGGCAGAATCCATGCTCAATGGCGATGCATCCCTCATACGCTGGACAAAAGGCGTAGATATCAAAGAAATGCTGGGAAAACCTGTTGGCCAGCCACTGCGTGATTATCTGAATAAGGAAAACGGAGGCAAGTTTACAGAAGTAAAAGTCATAAATGATACCGTAGCAAGTCTTTTTGCCGGTCTGACCGATAGCAGTTACGATGCTTATATCGGATTGATAGTAGGTACAGGAACAAATATGGCTACATTTATCCGCCCTGATAAAATAAAAAAACTGAATCCCGACTATAAAGGCGAAGGCCTGATCCCCGTAAACCTGGAATCAGGTAACTTCTATCCGCCGCATTTAACCGTTATAGATGATAAGGTAGACGCCTGTTCGGACAGCAAAGGGGCGCAACGGTTCGAAAAAGCCGTTTCGGGTATGTATCTGGGTGAAATTCTGAAATCGGTTTTCCCTTGTGATGAATTTGAAGAAAGATTCGACGCACAAAAGCTGACCAATATCATGAATTACCCTGATATCCACAAAAAAAGATATGTAGATGTATCGCGCTGGATATATAAACGTTCGGCTCAACTGGTAGCCGCATCGCTTGCCGGATTGGTGATGGTACTTGTATCACATGACAAATCGATAAAGAAAATCCATCTGGTAGCTGAAGGAAGCCTTTTCTGGAGCGAAGACCGCAAAGGAAAAAACTACAAAGACCTGGTGTCGGAAGAACTTCGCAAGCTGTTGATCGAATTTAATCTCAGCGATGTACATGTTCATATCAGTAAGATGAAGAATGCCAACCTTATAGGGTCGGCTATCGCTGCTTTGTCCTGATTCGATTAAAGATACGGATATATTACAGGATGCTGATATGATGTCAGCATCCTGTTTTTTATTTATTATAAATCTTATTTTCAATTAAATACTCATATTCCCCAACCGGCAGAAAACTGCGGATATCCCTATCCTCCTTTATCGCATTTCTTATAAAAGTAGAAGATATTTCGATCAGCGGAGCATTTACTTTCCGTACATTTTCAGGTAAATCAGAACCTGTCTTGCTGTCTTTTCTTGGATAGACGAGTATAGACACTTCGTTCCTTATATCTTCACTTCGGTACCAATAATGAAAGTTCGCCCAATTATCTTCACCCAATAATAAAACAAATTCACGTTCGGGATACTGTTCTTTCAGCGCAATTATCGTATTTATCGTATAATAAGGCGGAGACAGACGAAACTCTATATCACAGGGCGATATCCGGGGATACGGGTTACAAAAACGGCTCAATATACCGGATCGCACTGTTGCATCGGCCATATCATCCCCTTTATCTGAAGGACAGCGAGGGGTGACTATCAGCCACACTTCTTCCAGATTTTCGAAGGCATACATATAATTGGCTATCATAATATGCCCCATGTGTAAGGGGTTGAATGAGCCGCACATAATGCCTGTCAGTATTTTTTCAGCCGTTTCTTCCTGCATGAATGTAGATATTGATACAAACGCAACAGGAACAAATGTATGAATCTTATAATGAAAAAGAAAAAATCAGATCGGTTTTATGCATCATCTTTTTCAAATTCAAAATCATCGGAACATAATTCTTCCAGGGCTATAGCCAGTTTTACATACGGGCTGTCCGTATTTTCGGAAGGTTTTGTTTTCTGGTTTTTCTTTTTTCCTGTTTTATTGTCGTCCATTTTGTCTTTATAACCTCTCATCTTCGTATCGTTTCAAATGTTAAATCACCTATTTATTTAGACGGATGAAACGGAAAAATATTTTAAGTATTCTGCGTTTATTTTTATGAATAATGCAAATTTCCTAAAATAAATAGATAATGACTTTGCGGCAACAACAAATATTTTGCCCGCCATATCTTCCTGTCACTAATTGTTTGTTTCTTTTTCCTACCTTTGCAGCTCTAAAAAAATAAAAAGGTAAATTTAGATGTTAATTGTAGACAGTTTAAAGGTAGAATTAGGCGACAGGATATTGTTCGATAATATCAGCTATATAATAAACGATAAGGATAAAATCGCTTTGGTCGGTAAAAACGGGGCAGGAAAAAGTACCATGCTCAAGATACTGGCCGGGGTGAATACTCACTATAAAGGCTCGGTAACAGGGCCCGACGGTGTAACTGTCGGCTATTTACCTCAGGTAATGAAGATCACCGATGAACGTACGGTAAGAGAAGAAGCCTCCCTGGCATTCTCTCATATATTCGATTTACAGGCCGACATAGAAGATATGAACAGGCAACTGGAAACCCGTACCGATTACGAATCAGATGATTATGCCAAACTGATAGACGACTTTAGCCATGCGCACGAACGCCTGGCAATGGTGGAAGGCATCAGCTTCGAAGGAGAAGTGGAAAAAGCATTGCTTGGATTAGGCTTTAAGCGTAGCGATCTGGACAGGCTGACCAGTGAATTCAGCGGAGGATGGCGTATGCGCATCGAGCTGGCCAAGCTTCTGTTGAGAAATCCCGATGTTATGCTGCTCGATGAGCCGACCAACCATCTCGATATAGAATCTATCGGCTGGCTCGAAGACTTCATCAATACACAAGCCAAAGCGGTGGTACTGATTTCGCACGACAGGGCATTTATAGATGCCGTTACCACCCGTACCATCGAGCTTACGATGGGGCGTATTTACGACTATAAAGTCAATTACTCCAAATATGTGGAACTTCGTCAGGAACGCCGCCAGCAACAAATACATGCATGGGAAGCCCAGCAAAAACAGATTGCAGAAATAGAGGAATTTATCGAGCGCTTCCGTGCGCAGGCAGCTAAAGCCGTTTTGGTTCAGAGCCGTATCCGCCAGTTGGAAAAGATGGAGCGCGTGGAAATAGACGAAGAAGATAAATCACAGATACGCATTCGTTTCCAGCCTGCTACCCGTTCGGGAAACTATCCGCTGACAGTGGATATGGTAACAAAGAAATATGATGATTACCTTGTGTTCGAAAATGCCAACCTGATGATTGAACGAGGCGAAAAGATAGCTCTGGCGGGAAAAAACGGCGAAGGTAAATCGACATTCGTAAAATGCGTGATGGGTGAAACTCCCTATGAAGGGAATATTATGCCGGGTCACAATGTGGAAGTCGGATACTTCGCCCAGAATCAGGCCGATCTGCTAGATGAAGACCTCACTGTTTTTGAAACTATCGACCGTGTTGCCGAAGGGGATATACGCACACAGATACGCAATATATTAGGCGCATTTATGTTCAACCGAGACGATTCCGAAAAAAAGGTCAAAGTGCTTTCGGGGGGTGAACGCACACGTCTGGCAATGATAAAACTATTGCTTGAGCCTGTCAACCTGCTTATTCTCGATGAGCCAACCAATCATCTCGACCTGAAAACAAAAGAGGTTTTGAAAAATGCCTTGTTAGATTATGACGGTACAGTTATATTAGTTTCCCACGACCGTGATTTTCTTGACGGCCTAGTAACCAAAGTATTTGAATTTTCTGATAAGAAAGTAAGGGAGCACATCGGAGGTATAAGGGATTTCCTGGCAAAGAAAAAGAATTTAACATTTTAATCTGTTATTTTTCCAGCTATTTTATTTATTTTTACCGAAGGCCATTTTTTATTTAATTGCTAAAACAGAACCTAACATGAAAAAAAACTTATTTTATTTACTGACTGTACTATTCATTCTGTCTTCTTGCGGTCCTGATGCTGTAAAGTTCAATGACGCCATTGCCAAAGCAAATGCGGCAATCACGGAGATGAGTGTTTCTTATGACGGAGACCTGACCAATGCAGTTAACAATGAGGACTTTGCCTCCATTGCAGCCAAGACCGACAGCGCCCTGGCCAAGATAGACGCAGAGATAACAATTGTAAAAGCGCTGGATGTTCCTAAAGGCGGTGACAAGTTTAAAGAAGCTGCACTCAAAACATATGAAAGCCTCAGAGGGGTTGTAGAAGCCGGAAAAGGTTTTGCAGCTTTAACTAAGGAATCTGCAATCGAAGATATGGATAAATTGCAGGAAACATATCAGGCAAAAGTGGATGAGTATTCAAAATCATTCGAGGATTTAGCTACAGCCCAGATGGAATATGCCTCTGAAGCAGGTTATCAGGTAAAAAAGTAAGTTTCCGTAATACTTAGTAAAAGCCAACGAGTTATCGTTCATAACTCATAGTTCATATATACTTCCGAAAGTAATAAAAAAGGATGCCCTTTCAAGGGCATCCTTTTTTATTACCGGAATACGGTTAACACTTATTCTTGATAATCATTACTTCGATGATAGAAATAGCTGTTTTCTCGTCTACTGCTAATGCTTCGGCAAGTTGATTAATAATATCCTTTTCATCATCTTCGAGTACCCCGTCGGCAAGAGCGATATCTACCGCACAAGCGAATGCGGTCATTTTCAGATCATCTCCTAACCCGTCTTTGGCTGCTTCGACCAAAGCACCGGGACCTTCTTTTTTCAGTTTGGAAAACAATTTATCGAATAATTTGTCAAACGCAGGACCCGAAAAATTGTCATAGATACGAAGACGTCTGATGTAAGTTACGATGCTGTTCCATTCTTGTGTAGATACTGAACCGTCTGCGCCTGCTACTGCTAATGCCACTGCTGCGAAAGACTCTTGTTGTGTAAATTTCTCATCCCCGCTTGGTGCTGATTTAAACACCTTGTCAAATAAACCCATAGTTTTTAATTTAGTTTGTTAATAAAGTTTTATATCAGTAATAAATTACTGATGAACAAATATAATCCATTTTATGAAGAATGCAATATTCCTTTCTGATATTTAGGCAAATTTTCAGTTAATATAATAACAATACCCTGATATATAATGACGTAATATTGGCAAGGCTTTTTTTAGGTTCATTCTTACATTTATTTTATAACTTTGCCCTGATTTTTATTAATTAATTCAAGTTGCTATTTATAGAATTATCCAATAAAAAAGGTCAATCCCTTAACTTT
>NZ_JBHSGN010000145.1:0-1331 GCF_042654545.1 Dysgonomonas termitidis | reverse complement strand
CATTAACTTTACTTTCCCAGTAGTTTATAGTACAGGCTTATTGCCCGTGCTTCCGATATGTAAAAACGCGGGGCTTGCTGCTCCGATAATATTTTTGCTGCCTGTGCAGGGGTATAATTGTTTTGCTGCATTATTTCTTTTGCCCGTTTCAATACTTCCGTATGCAGTTGCCTGGATATTTCATTCTTAGGCAGGTTGTTCCCGTTGTTCCTGATGATCTTCATATAGACGCTTAGATGTATATAGAATGACCCTGCCTTTTTATAAATGGCCCTGGACGCTATTCCGGATACTGTCAGGCGAGTGCCTTCTTCTTTCCTTACAGCTTCGCAAGCCTGTAGGAAATCTTTGTTCCTGTCTTCTTCGTAAAATAAGTTAGCCATGAGAAATAATTAATTAAGAATGAAAAATGAAGAATTAAGAATGCAATGTGCCAATATTTTTAAATGAAAAGTGAAGAACGAAAAACGAAGAATAAAGAATGAAAAATATTTTTCACTTATCACTTTTAGTTTTTCACTTTATCTGCTAATTGCTTACCCGGTTTAAAATTCGGGATTTAGGAGGGAACACGGGACTGTATGTAAGGATACTTATTTACATGGTCATTACTTTTTGCATGAAGTACGGCAAAAGCCTTGTTTATTCCATTTTTTTGTTATGCAGAACCGATGGAACTGTATAACTATTAAAAAATATGGCAGAAACAGATGTAACAAATACAGAAAAGCCCGCAGGACGTAAAGGCGTCCTTGCAAAGTTTATGAAAGCAAATCCCGGATTTGAAGGTGAACCGACAGAGGAACAACTATGGGACTTTGCAGGCAATGACTATGCAGGACTGAAAGGGACGCATAAGAAAGTCATGTCGGGACAGCAAGGGCTACATGACTATATCTCCGGAGACCCCCGTTTCGGCGCGGCTATCGGCATGAGCTTCGGTGAAGGGGAAGATAAAATCCCGTTCAACCATGCGCTGGGAAGATTATACGGCCCGGATGCATTCAGCGATGATGAGGATTTTATCAGGGGTACGCAGGAGTATAACCAGGCACAGGCCCAAAGCCGTAAGGAACAGGAAGAAGCGCAGGCGAACTTCCGGGAATCCCTGGAACGGTTCGAACAGTATGTTGCTGACAACCAGTTGCCGGAAGAAAGGAAAAACGCCATTTATGACGGGCTTATGCAACTGGCCGAGAGCTTCCTGATGGGTAATATCCCGACGGAGATATTTGAACTGATAGACAAGGGCCAGACCAGGGACAACGATGTTGAGGAAGCTATCGCAACCGCCGAGATCGAAGGCAGGAACCAAACCATAAAGGCAAAGA
>NZ_JBHSGN010000144.1:0-30025 GCF_042654545.1 Dysgonomonas termitidis | reverse complement strand
AAATAAGAAAAGGGAAATGTACGGACGGGCCGGATTTGAACTGTTAAGGCGCAAGGTGGCTATCTAAAACCGGATAAAAGACTGCATCAAATTTGACGAAGAACCGGCATACTCAAGATTATCCATGAAATATTGTATATTTTTGTCAAAAGAGTTATTTGAATTAATGAAAATAAAGCGAAACGAAGTATCTTGGTTGTTTCTAAATCGTTACCTGTTTCTCTTTTTCTCTCCGTTATCAATTGAAAATCAATTAAATTCTATTGTTCTGCATACTTAAGAATCAAAAACATGGTTCAAGGATAAGCATGAAGTAAAATATACATTCATGTTCAAAGAGAGCATTCCATTAAATATCCAGGATTTGAGGGTTGTATTATTTACATTGATTGCATCAATCAGGATTCCTAAAAATGCACCGAAAACATATAAAAAAAGCGGATTTGCACCAAACGATTCAAAAAATATACTCCATTTTTTATTATTGAGGTCAATTACCGATATCAACAGAGAAAATAAGGTTGCTCCCATTCCACATGTAGCCAGTACGAAACTCGGAGACCATATTTTCTTATTGATCGGACATACATAACTAAACAGGAATCCCGCAAAAGTAAAAATAGCCCATATATAAACAATTGGAGTATTCGCTCCCTGTTGTCTTTTATATTCATAAGTATACTACCTATCCAGAAACCAATCAAAACATGTGCTATAGAAGGTATTGTACTAATATGCCTTCGGGATCAACTCCATATTCACTATACATATGAATTGAACCAAGAATATTCTGATCAACTATTGCCAGTATACTTGCGTCATCCTGGACATATCCGTTGCCAACTAATATAACGACAGAATATCCAGCCAATAAAGAGATAAATATTGCTGGAATATATTTATGCTTTATAATAATAGCAATTAATGAAACTGCGCAGTAGGTGAGAGCCAACCGTTGCATGAGGCCTAAGATGTGAATATATTCAAAATTTGTAATCGATTACTACAGTTTATTTCCTATGCTTATACTTTCATTTGTCAGGCTGTCATATGTTCCTATAAATACCTCGACCCAAGATAAGGCCAAACCAATAAAAAAAATTACAAATATTCGTCTAAGGATTTTAAACTGAGTGCCAGATGAAAATTTGAATTCTGTTTTACGCAAAGAGAGATAAGTTGATATTCCCATGATAAACATAAAGAACGGAAAAACAAGATTCGTCGGGGTCAATCCGTTCCATTCTGCATGTTAAGAGGGGCATATACATCACCCCATGTTCCCGGATTGGTTTACAAGGAGCATACCGGCAATGGTTATTCCCCGTAAAATATCCAGCGATAATAACCTTGAAGATTGGTTTCTGGTTCATAATTGGATTTTGTTCTGTCAGATTCCTGTTTTATATCTTAAGCTTTATGTGGATACGCCCCAACAGATAGGTTATACCTATTGTGAAGAACGAAAAAAGAATACAATTTATTAATCCTGGGAATCCATTTCTAAACCATTCAGGAGATTCGACGAATCGTATTGCATATAAAACGTATGGTACCAAATAACAGGTTAGAGTTGCTTTGCCGGCCGGTTCTATGATTTTAGCCCATGTCGTTTTTCCGGTCGAATCGAGCCAATAAATAATAGAATAAGTAAAAATCGCAATCCCGGTACAATAAAATACCCATGGAGGAGTTTCTCCAAGCTTGGATATTATCCAGTATTCGTTGGTTATATATCCAGCAATTATAAATAAAAATGCTACTATAAAAGCAAATATGAGTCTTTGTGATTTTTTCACATCTCTATATCTGGCACTTATCAGGGATAAGATAATGCCGCCCATTGTGAAAGCAGAAAGAGCGCCATTGTTTATATGCAATATATTGAGCATCGCATTAAAAAAGTTATCCCCTGGTAGATTCAGAATCGATTGTCCCTCTTTCATCGGAGTCTGTAATATACAGATGATGATTAAGAGTATCCAGATGGGAATAAGATATCTCAGACGGTCTCGTGTGAAAAGATAGACGAATGCACAGATCAGATATGTCCATCCAATGATACCCAGTATTCCCCACCAGCGAGGGGATAATATGCCTCCGTTTGCATCACGGAATATTATGCCAAGGAAAAGAAGCAATAATAAGCCTGCCATCTTCAATGCCGAAAAGGTGTATTTGAGATGTTGCTTGTCTGTCTTTGGGTAAACATTCCATATCAGAAAGAATGCGGCAACCATCAATATACGGTATAAATTGAAACTCATGCCGGACTCGGGAGAAAGGCCGGATTCGGTGTTCACAATATATACACCCATAATCAGTAGCGCTAATGAGCGAGTTAGTATATGTGCAATGGTGTCAGTCGCATCTATTCCCTTAGCAAATCTGGATTCGATAGCATATGGAATAGACATCCCTACAACAAATAAGAAACATGGAAATACAACATCGGCCAATCCTAACATATCCTGCCCCCACTTAGCATGCCCCAGCCATTCAGGTAAACCACTTACAGACCAGACATCGTTGACAAATATCATTAACAACATGGTCAAAGCCCTTAATATATCAATGGATTTATTACGGACAGAAAATATGCCGGACGTATTGTTTTTCATAGTGCTATCGTTTTTAAGCTAAGATATCAATTAATTATTCAGCTCTTTGTGTAAAGCTTTCCGCAGAGTTCCATTATCGTCATCCCCATTATATTCCCAATACATTGCGCCTAACATGCCATGAGCTTTAATATACTGGCATTTTATAGCAATAGATTTTGAGTTATCGAATCCACAAATAAATTCTCCGTTTTTACCTACCAGATAGGGAACCTGAGAAACATCATCCCATCTTTCATCAAAGCCAGTCAATTTTATCAGATTATTATAGTTCGCATTCTTTATTGTATCACTTGCACGTCCATAGAAAGGTATTCCCATCACTAATTTATTTATTGGCATACCTGCTTCTACATGTGCTTTTACTGCTTCGTCAACCGAAAATCTGGTGTTTTCAGATTTGTACAATCCGGAATGGTGATAAGGTGGAGATCCCATATCGTATGACATAATATTTACGAAGTCAACATAGGGATCTATTTCTTTGAAATTGATATATTTGGCATTAGCAGAACTGGCCAGGGTTAGCAATTTTTCTTCTCCGATTATCTGACGAATATCCTTCATCAATAAGGTGAAATTATCGGTATCAGCTTCTGATGCAGAAATTCCCGCAGCACTGTCTGTCGGGTACTCCCAGTCTATATCAATGCCATCCAGATTGAATTGATCAACGACTCGTTTACAATCTTTGGCAAACAATTCCCGGAGATTATCATCTGCAGCCATCTCGCTAAAATGCCCGCTTCCCCAGCCACCTATAGATAGGAAAATTTTTAAATGAGGGTGAATTTGTTTTAAGTCGGTTATCGCTTTTAATCGCTCTTCATTGTCAACCCGTATTTCACGGAATGTTTCGCTCACATGCCCGAATGCGTAGTTGATATGTGTTAAATGTGTCGGATCAGGCATAATGTCTGACCAGGATGTGACATATGCCACTATGATCGTGTTACTACTGTTTGTTGTCCCTTTTTTACATGTTGTAAACAATATCATTATACCTACGGCATAATAAAAAATCTTATGGTTTCTCATAGTCTCTTTTAAATTAGATCTGTACAAATCTATTTTCTCAGATTAATTAAATCTTTGACCAAGTTAGGTAATAAATATATTAAGAGATTTTGAAAATAATTATATATTTAATAATTACAAAATATAAACATGAATGATTGTTTTATTATATATTTCTGTTTATTAGATTATTATAATTTATTATTTAGTTGATGTTAAATAATTACAATTGATTTTTAGCATTTAATATATAAGATATTTTTTTTCTTAATAATTTGGATTCTATCCATATTGTGAAGTCAAAAATACTTAGTAATTGTTTTTCGTATTTATCGTTATGTAATTCTTTGAATTTCTTATCTAATTTTTCCAGCATCTTTTTTCGTTCATCGGATAATACAGGCAGATTTACTTTGTTCAGATACCATAATATAAGGTGTTCGGTTTGGAATGCCTGTTCTTTTTTTAATGATATGCCTCTACGAATCGATTGGGATTGATGTCTGACAAAATCATGATCACCCAACTCATAGTATATTATCAATTTAACAAGGCGTATGGTTTTCATAATAGGCAGATATTCCATATTATGTTCAGGTATTATTGAATTAATCGTTTTTTTTGCCCTATTATATTCTTCGAGCCCTATATAGACTAAGGTGGTATATAGCAATAGTTCGCTTTTTCTGATAGGGTTTAGCCATGAGTCTTTATTAAATAAATCATCTTTGTATAATGTTATTACTTCTTTGCATTTAGCATAGTCTCCTTTATCAAAAAAAGGAAACAGTTCATACTGGAAAGCTATACAGAGAGTATTGATCTTAAATTCTAAAGAATAATTGTCTGATAATTCCTTGAGTTTTTCTGCAAAATATGGCATTTCTTCATAATTCCCCATAGTGCGTAGGCTTCGCAGAATCCCTTCCAATACAGAAATATAGTATATAGGGGGATTTGCCCAGAATTGTGTGTTGTTTTCAAACAATTCCGACAACTCTCGAAAAGAACGTAGTGCTGCCGAATAGTCTCCTATTCCCATTAAATAATTAGCTTGAAATAATTTATGCTTTTTAGTCATTTCAAAATTACTTTCCTTGTTGCCCGACGATGTTGCAATATACATCTCGCTTATCATCAGATCGTTAAGGCTTTGTTCTTGTTTTCGGGATCGCACATCTCCTTTGTATGTCAATCTATGTTTAAGTAAATTGTAAAGAGAGGCTTGTTCTGTGATTTTGCGGATATGATTAATGGATTCTGTTTGCTGATAATGTTTTTGTGACAATTCTTTCTCTGATATATTGGGGAAGTCGAGACGTAGCAGATATTCCAGCTCCAGCTTTGTTGCCATGAGAAGAATTTCATAAACCTGGTTTTCTCTGGCTTTTTCTATGACACTATTTAATATATCGAAACACTCGCGAAACATAGAGCGTTCATATAACAATTCAGCCTTGCATAACTTTTGGAATAAAGAGTAATATATATCTTTCTTTTTACGTAACAATACAAGCGAGTCAAGAATTTTTTCGTAGAGGTAATGAACTGCTATCTCAAAAGAGGCCTTTTTTTCTGTTTTTCTGAATTCCTTGACAATAGACTCTTCATTAACAGAATCTGATTTGGTTATTAAATTATATAGTGTGAGATAATCCTTAGTGCTTTCGCCTTTTGAAGAAGAAATAGCAAATTGTTTTTTTTCAGCTTTGGATAGTGTGTTTATTAAATAAGTCAATGAATCAAATTTTTTCATAAAATTTATATGTTTTTTATATTTTATTACTTTTTATATTATCTGAATTTATACAAAAATATAAATATAAACTATATAATACTCTTATTTACAGTATATTTTTATTTATTGTTAAATAATGAAATTATATATATAGTATAAAATAGAAAAAAATGATATAATAATCCATACTACCTTGCACATACTAAAAACTAATACTATGAGCACAATATACAATCAGCGGAAAAAGATTGTGGTCATCGGTAGCTCCAATACTGATATGACTGTGAAAGCACAAAGATTGCCAATACCCGGAGAAACAATTCTGGGAGGTACATTCATAATGAATCCAGGAGGAAAAGGAGCTAATCAGGCAATTGCCGCGGCGCGTTTAGGCGCGGATGTTACATTCATCTCGAAAATCGGTAACGACTTATTTGGCATACAGGCTCTGGAAACATATAAATCCGAAATGATAAAAACCGAGTATATATTTACCGATAACCAGAATCCATCGGGAGTAGCATTGATCTCAATCGACTCATTCGGAGAAAACTGTATAATTGTTGCGGCCGGAGCCAATATGTCATTATCTCCACAAGATATAAATAAAGCTTTTAATTCTATAAAAGAGGCTGATGTAATACTTATTCAATTAGAAATTCCATTAGATACGGTCGAATATGCAGTGGATATGGCATATGGCCTGGGAAAAAAGGTTATACTTAAGCCAGCTCCCGCACGACCGCTGAGTGTTAAGTTAATAAAAAAACTTTATGCAATAGTTCCCAATCGTGTGGAAGCTGAAATCCTTACAGGAATAAAAGTCTCAGACGAAAAGAGCGCCCATAAGGCGGCACAGATAATTAGCCGTAAAGGCGTTGGGAATGTTGTCGTAACAATGGGAAAAAACGGCGCCTTTGTAAAAGAAGGAGACGCTTGCCGGTGGTTATTGGCAAAAGATGTGGAAACGGTAGACACCACCGGATCAGGAGATGTATTCTGTGGAGCGTTGAGTGTTTATTTGTCTGAAGGGTATTCACTAATGGAATCTGTAGCTTTTGCAAATACTGCGGCAGCAATTGCCGTGACACGTATTGGTGCGCAGAGCGCTATCCCATTTCGTTACGAAGTAGACATAACCTGATTGATTATTTTATTTATCAACAAATATTAGACATTATGTTTATTGTAGAAAAATATTCTATTGCAATTCTGTTCTGCATTATTACAATGCTGTGTTGGGGTTCCTGGGGAAATACACAGAAAATGGCGGCGAAAAACTGGCGTTATGAATTGTTTTATTGGGACTATGTGATCGGGATTGTGGTTCTGGCTCTCGTACTTGGGTTTACACTCGGTAGCCATGGTGAATCCGGACGCGGTTTTATGGAGGATTTACAACAGATAGAAAGTTCAAACTTCTGGAACGCCTTTTCTGGCGGTATCATTTTCAACGCAGCCAATATTTTATTAGCAGCTGCAGTATCATTAGCCGGAATGTCTGTTGCTTTTCCTGTAGGAGTGGGGTTAGCGTTGATTATAGGAGTATTTGTTAACTATTTCGCTGTCCCCAAAGGAGATCCGGTCACATTGTTTACCGGGGTTGCTTTAATTGCTGTTGCTATTATTCTGAATAGTATTGCATCAGGTAAAATGACTACTACCGGAGAAAAGAAAAGTTCAGGAAGAAAAGGTCTGTTGCTCGCTGTATGTGCAGGTATACTCATGTCATTGTTTTATCGTTTTGTAGCAGCATCCATGGATTTAGATAATTTTGAATTTCCGACTCAGGGTATGGCTACACCATATTCCGCCTTTTTTATTTTCTCTTTGGGGATACTCGCTAGTAACTTCGTTTTCAACACCTTTGTTATGAAAAAACCATTTGTTGGCGAACCTGTTGCATATAAGGAATATTTTTCAGGAAATTTCAAATCACATTTAGTAGGAGTTTTCGGAGGAGTTATCTGGGGTGTCGGCACACTATTCAGCTATATAGCTGCAGGAAAAGCCGGAGCTGCTATTTCATATGCTTTAGGCCAAGGTGCGCCTATGATAGCTGCTCTTTGGGGAATATTTATCTGGAAAGAATTTAAAGGTGGACCGAAAATAAATAATACTCTGCTTACCTTAATGATTGTCTTTTTCTTATTAGGCTTAGGCTTGATCGTTTATGCAGGGAAATAAATTGTGATGAATTATGAAAGATGTAAAAGCAGAAATACTTGTTGTAGGTAGCACCAATATCGATACGATAATCAGGGTTTCTCATCTTCCGGCGCCAGGCGAAACAGTTGGTAATGCTACATATACTACTGCTTATGGCGGAAAAGGTGCTAATCAGGCTATTGCGACAGCACGTTCAGGTGGTGAGGTAACATTTGCAACCAATTTAGGAGAAGACTCCTATACCTATAATCTGATTCCGTATTTTGAAGAAAACAGTATAAATACAGATTATATCTTTTTAGAAAAAAAGTATCAGACAGGAGTTGCTTTTATTTTTGTAGCAGATAATGGAGAAAACTGTATCGCTGTTGCGCCGGGAGCAAATGGTGTTTTTAAAGATAAAAAGCTGGATCAGATTCTGGATAAAATCGGACGGTATAAAGTTTTACTTTTACAACTTGAAATCCCTTATCAATCTGTTACTGAATTGATAAAATACGCAAAACAGGCAGGAGTGAAGGTGGTGCTTAACCCGGCTCCCGCAAGGCCGATCGAATCTGAAATCCTGAGTCAGATAGATATCCTCATCCTGAATGAAACCGAAGCGGAAATAATATCCGGAATTAAGTATGCAGATTCCACACCTGAAATAATAGCAGAAAGCTTATTTAAAAAAGGACCCGGCATAGTCATATTGACGATGGGTGCAAAGGGTGCTTATATTTATACCGAAACTATCCGGAAATATATTAAAGCTCACAGTGTCAAATCAGTAGATACTACTGCGGCAGGCGATACATTCTGCGGTGCTTTTATCGCGCACTTGATGGATACGGACAATATCATTGATGCTGTAAATTATGCTACTGCCGCCGCTGCAATCTCCGTAACCAAACTTGGCGCACAACCTTCAATCCCGAAAAAAGAAGAAGTTATGGAATTCTTAAACTCTCAATGCGAATTGAAAGAAGAACTAATAAACTATCAAACCATAAATAAATCTAGTCTATAATGAAGAAAGAACAACTAGTAATAATTATTCTTGTCTTGTTTGCATTGTTCTCGTGTAAGCAGGTTGAAGAATTTCCTCCTGAAGTAACATTAACTAAAGAACGTCTTCTGGATAAAATAAAAGGGGGGTGGGCCGGACAAGCTTTGGGTGTAACTTATGGAAGTTCTACAGAGTTTAAATTCAATGGAACCTTTATACAGGATTACCAACCGATAGAATGGTATGAAGGTTATGTAAAAGATGTGATGACAGAAAGGCCGGGCATATATGATGATATCTATATGGATTTGACCTTTGTGGAAGTCTTTGAGAGAGTGGGCATGGATGCTCCTGTCGATTCTTTTGCCCATGCATTTGCCCATGCCGATTATGAACTGTGGCACGCCAATCAGGTTGCACGCTATAATATTGTAAAAAGAGTGAAAGATCCAGGTCATTGGCTCAATAATCCACATGCAGATGATATAGATTATCAGATAGAAGCCGATTATGCCGGATTGATGACCCCGGGCATGCCGAATACAGCTTCAGAGATAAGTGATAAAATCGGCCATATTATGAATTCGGGAGACGGATGGTATGGAGGAGTATATGTTGGAGCTATGTACAGTCTGGCATTTATTTCTGACGATATAGGGTTTGTTGTCAGTGAAGCATTAAAAACAATTCCTCAGCAAAGTAAATTTTACAAATGTATTGCTGATGTAATAAAATGGCATAAACAATATCCTAATGACTGGCATCAGACATGGTTCAAAATTCAGAAAAAGCATTCGGAAGACATCGGTTGCCCCGATGGCGTATTTGAAGCATTTAACATTGATGCTACAATAAATGCAGCATATGTTGTATTAGGATTACTGTATGGTGAAGGTAATTATACAAAGACTATTGACATTTCGACTCGTGCCGGATACGATTCAGATTGTAATCCGGCAACAGCAGGAGGAATTTTAGGAACAATCCTAGGCTATAGTAATATTCCTGAATATTGGATGAAAGGCCTTAAGGACGCTGAAGATATCAATTTTAAATACACAGATATTTCCTTAAATAAAGTCTATGAGATGAGCCTGAAGCATGCTTTATATATGATAGAGAAAAATGGAGGAAAAGTAGAGGAAGAGAATATTTTTATCAAAACACAGAAACCTGTAGCAGTCCATCTCGAACAAAATTTTGAGGGCATGTATCCCTCCAAAAAAGTAGAATTTTACAGTACGGATAAAAATCCTGTTGAATTTGAATTTGAAGGAACAGGCTTTGTTCTGAGAGGTGATGCGCAAAGGAGGCACGAGAAAGCTCCATATGGCGAATTGACAGCCAAATTGTATATAGATGGTGTAGAAGTAGAAACAGCAGAGTTCCCAATGAGTTATAAATATCGCCGCCACGATTTATTTTGGAAATACCAGCTGCCATTTGGCAAACATAAAGTAAAAGTGGAATATGCTCCGAATGACGACTATCGTCTGAGGACATGGGACTATGTAATTTACTCGGATAAACCGGCTATCACAAAACACTCCGAATAAGTTAAGATTCAGAATCTGGAATATAATGCTATGAAACCCAACTACTACCAAAACTGAAAACACTATGAAATCAATTATGCCTTGTTTAATTTATTAAACAAAATTCTGATAAGCTAAGTCAAAGTACATAAATATAATAACCCATAGAATATTAGTTTATACCGGGAACCCGAGTGTTTCTGGTATAGACGGAACTTAAATTTTTATCTCATGAAATCACAAATTATTTCAATTTTATGCTGTTTCCTTAGTATATATGGCTATGCTCATGAAACTAAGATCAGCATTAGCGAGAACAAATCTATTGAAAATGAAACACGTGCTGCTCCTGAACAAAAGGATATAATTTCAGGAACAGTTACCGATCAGACCGGATTCCCTGCTACTGGAGCTACTGTTTCTATTAAAGGGACTACTAAAGCTACAATGACTGATATAGATGGAAAATTTGAAATTGATGCCAAAGCGGGAGATGTGCTTATTTTTACATATGTAGGTTTCCTGACACAGGAAATCACAGTCGGCTCACAGAAAATGATAAATGTTACATTAATTGAAAACAGCCTTTCTTTAGAGGAAGTTGTAGTAATGGGATATGGGGTTCAAAAAAAGAAACTCATTACCGGGGCTACTGTACAAGTAACGGGACAGGATATTGAAAAACTGAATTTCACAGATGTATTAGGAGCATTGCAAAGCCAGTCGCCGGGAGTAAATATTACATCCAACTCAGGTTTGCCGGGAGAAGGATACAAAATCAACATCCGCGGTTTGGGTACAATCAAAGATGCCACCCCCTTATATGTAATCGATGGAGTAGCCGGAGGAGATATTAACAATCTAAACCAATCGGATATTGAAGCTGTGGATATCCTGAAAGATGCTGCATCGGCTGCTATATATGGAGCGCGCGCCGCTAATGGGGTTGTTCTTATTACGACCAAAAAGGGAAAGCGAGGTAAACCCACAATATCATATGATACATACTATGGGTTTCAGAATGTGTATAAAATGTTGAAACCACTGGATGCCAAACAATATATGGCAATTCAAAACGAAGTGAACTTCAATGAAGGCACTCCTGCCTTTGACTATGCAGAAAGGTTACCTGTCATTTACAAACAAATAATGGATGGCACCTTTAACGGAACTGACTGGATGGATGAAACCCGGAATAAAAATGCACTTACCTATAGCCATGCTATAAATATGACGGGAGGAACAGATATGTCTACATACTCTCTTGGTTTCTCATACACTTCACAAGATGGTATTTTGGGTAAACAGGCAGATCCCGGTTATGAAAGATATACGGCACGTATCAATTCTGACTATGTCTTGTTGAAAGTAAAGGACTTTGATGCGATAAAAATAGGAGAAAATGTAACATTTACCCAAAGGATAAAAAATGGAAGGATCGGGATTGATGATATGTATTGGAACGATATCAGGAACATGTTGACTAATTCTCCGTTGATACCTGTTTATAATAAAGATGGTGGATTCTATGATCAGACCAACAAGTTGGAAGACGAATGGAATATAGAAGGAACTACCTACAACCCTATTGCCGCGATGGTTTACCAGCGGAGTATGAATAAAGAAAAATCAAATTCGCTGCTGGCAAATGTATATATAGAAATACAACCTATTAAAAACTTAAAGTTTAAGAGTAGCTATGGCTATAAAAAAGAAGACGGAACATACCGCCAATATGTACCAGCATTCCAGTTGTCTTCTACTACCGGTCAGGCTGTAGACCAGATAAGCCAATCAGCATGGAATGGGTTCAATTGGACTTTGGACAATACACTTTCATATATCTTTAAAGTAAAAGATGTCCATAACTTTGATGTCATGGTAGGGCAATCAGTAGAAAAGAGTGGCAACGGAGAATCTGTAGGCGCCTCTAATACAAGTTCTCAATTCCCTGGTTCTTTTGACTATGCATGGGTTAGTAATGGATCAGGAGATGCTAATATGAGATCTTCATCAGGTTCGAAATGGGGTGATAGCGCATTAGCTTCTTTCTTTGGGCGTGTCAATTATAATCTGAAAGAAACTTATTTGTTCTCTTTTATTTTCCGTGCCGATGGATCCTCTAACTTTGCAAAAGGTAATCAATGGAGACAATATCCATCTGCTTCGGCAGGATGGGTAATGACTAATGAAAAATTTATGGAACCTGTCGCTGGCATTGTGGATTTTTTCAAATTGAGGGCTAGTTGGGGACAAAATGGAAACTGTAATATTGGTTCATGGTTATATTCTGCTCAAATGGCTCTTTACGCACCATATGGTTTTGGTACAGACAAAGATAGGAATTATATAGGAGCTTATCTTAGACAGATACCAAATCCTGAGATAAAATGGGAGACTTCGGATCAGACAGATATAGGCTTTGACTCGCGTTTCTTTAATTCCCGTTTAGGCATATCTTTCGATTGGTACAGAAAAAAAACAATAGACTGGCTAGTGGAAGCTCCCGGACTTGATATTTGGGGAGCAGATCCTCCAACAATAAATGGAGGTAGTGTAAGAAATCAGGGTATTGAAGTTGCTTTGAACTGGAATGACCGGATTCAGGATTTCAATTATGGAGTTAAACTGAATCTTGCGTCAAACCGCAACAAAATATTATCAATTGATAATGACGAAGGTATCATACGTGGACCTTCAGGTGTATTGATTGATGGAACACCTGAAATATTCCGGGCTCAGGTCGGTTATCCGATAGGCGCTTTCTGGGGATATAAAACAGCAGGAGTATTCCAGAACGCCGAACAACTGGCAAGCACACCGGTAAAACTAAATAATGCAAAAATAGGAGACGTTATTTTTGTCGACCATGATGGTAATGGTGTCATAGATGATAATGACAGGACAATGATTGGTAATCCTCATCCAAAATTGACACTTGGTTTTAGCTTGAATTTGGGATGGAAAGGAGCTGATCTGTCTGTAACTACTTATGGGGCGTTTGGACACCAGATTGCCCGTTCGATACGGGCTTTCAATACACAGCAGATATTCGAACGCTGGCATGGAGAGGGAACTTCAAACTATCTGCCTCGCCTGACTAATATGAGTCACCCTAACTGGAATTACTTTTCGGAAACCCACATAGAAGATGCCGATTACCTGAAAATTCAGAATGTCACATTAGGATACGACTTTAAGAACATTCTGCCGAAACTTCCACTTGGGCAGGCCAGATTGTATATTGCTGCCCAGAATTTGTTCACATTCACCAAGTATTCGGGTATGGATCCCGATATAGGATATTCGGCTGGTGTTCCTTGGTCAAAAGGAGTAGATTTAGGTTATTATCCTACTGCTAGAACAATAATGTTTGGTGCTAATCTTAAATTTTAAAATAATAAGGATATGAAACGAATAATATATTTTATATCAATAGTTACTATCTTATCTTTGGTAAGTTGCGATGACTTTCTGGACACTAAGAGCTATAATGAAAAAGAACTGACTAATTTCCCTGAAACAGTGGACGATATCAATCAGATGCTGACGGGTGCTTATGCTTCGATGAATGTTGATATATTATCCGGCTTTTACCTTGCGGAATTAGCTTCTGACGACCGTTTTGGTGGTGGCGGGGAAGGTGATAAGTTTATGCATGCAATAGACCGGCTGATGAACGTCGGCACAGATATGTGCGGTGGCTTGTGGTGGGGACGCTACAGAGGAATCCAAAGAGTAAACTTATTGTTTGAGAACATAGATAGGGTAAAAGCTTGGAAGAATGAACAACAAAAAAATCAGATAATTGGTGAAGCTCTCTATTTACGGGCTATGTTCTATTTCGAACTGGCACAGGTATACGGAGAGGTTCCATTGATGCTGACGACAGAAGCTTTAAATCTGCCCAAATCTCCGGCTAATGAAGTTTATGCCCAGATAGCTTCTGATTTGAAGAATGCAATCGGTATGATGGGAACAGATAAATACAATCCCGAAATGGCCGGACATGCCACCAAATGGTCGGCAGAGGCGCTGATGGCTCGTGTTTTCTTATTCTATACAGGATATTATAAAAAAGACGCGTTGTCTTTGGTAGAAGGAGGCAGCGTGACAAAAGCTGAAGTGATCAATTGGCTGAACGACTGTATCGAAAACAGCGGACATGGATTAATCATTGATAACACAAATCCGGGAAATGGTTTTTATAACCTTTGGCCTTATTCAAATGAATATACAGCCATAGATTACCAATGGGCGAAAGATAAAAAAGTGAAATGGGTAGGCGATGGTAATGAAGAAACTGTATTTGCTATTAAGTTTAACAATTTTGGTAGCTGGGACCAGACAGGCTATACTAATATGCATGCCACGCATTTTGGAATACGCACGCCAAATGGAAATACATCTACTTTCCCATTCGGAGAAGGTTATGGTGCGGGAACAGTTAATCCTCAACTTGTAGAATATTGGAAAACAGCAGAACCGAATGATATCCGCCTGTGGGGATCGATTATCGATGTAGAGAATGATTTGCCTGATTTTCAATGGGGTGCCGATTTGCAAATGGAGGAAACAGGTTATGTCCAAAAGAAATATCTGGCCATTACAGCTTATGATCATACAGATGGTGGTTCGGAATTCCTTACTTCTTATTCCCCTCTTATGTACAATACCCCTAGAGCTCCTGTAGAACTGGCTTCCACTCAAGACCTTGTGCTTATACGTTTCGCTGATGTACTTTTAATGCACTCCGAACTGACTCAAACGGCAGCAGGAATAAATAAAGTACGCGACCGTGCCGGACTAACAGGTATCGGTGCTTATACTCTGGATGCATTGAAGAAAGAGCGTAGGCTTGAACTGGCATTTGAAGGAGTTCGTTGGTACGACCTGATGCGTTGGGGGGATGCTCCTACTGCATTGGCCCGGCAGGGAGATGTAATGGTGAGGAATATGGCAGGCGATCCTGTGCAAATGGCATCATATGGCGGCGGTTGGGTAGCCCGATATGCGGCTACCGGAGGATTCTGGCCGATACCGGGAACTCAGATTGCTCGGTCTGCCGGAGTTCTGGTGCAAAATGAAGGTTGGGGAACTACCGAAGCTGAATATCGTGGATGGTAACATATTATTAAAGAATTATACGCCAAATTAAAAGATATAAATTATGAAAAAGATAATATATACAATACTGTCATTGACTCTGTTAATAGCTTGTAGCCCTATTGAGAAAGAATATTCGATGGGTAGGGATTATACTGCCGATGAACTTGATGTTTCAGTCAGGGCTGTTGTTGTGAATGGTAAGAATACCAATAAACTGATATTTGAAAATCACTCGCCCATTTTGGGTGAATGGGACTACTCTTTTGGCGTTACCAATCAACAGGTTGTAGATACGGCCATAATTGTGGTAGAAGGGCCTCTGACAGTTACTTTCAAAGGATTGAATCCAAGCGGATCGATGATAACTAAGAAGTTTGAAGTGGATATTCAAGATTTATATTTTCCAGTTCCACCGGAATGGGGTCTATTCTGTGGAAACGGAACAAAAGTTTGGGAATGGGAAGTTGACGAAGATCCTTTTGGTGCAGGAGGATATATGGATAGTCATGAGCCATGGGATCCGACAGACCTTTCAGAATTGGAAGGTGGATGGTGGAACCAAGCCGGATGGGGAGAAGGAGCAACTATGTCGTTCTCTATACGGGGGGCTGCATTCTCTAAAACCAATGCCTCCGGAACAAAAACAGAAACAGGAACTTTTACCTTTGATATGTCGCAAAAGCTAATGAATATATGGGAGCCAGATGAAATCTGGTCTCATGGAAAATTACGCATAAATGGAGGAACATCCATTTTGGCAGGACGGGTTCCTCACTACGATTTTTGGTATATATACGATGTATACGAATTTGACATCGTCGAATTGGAAGAAGACAGGATGGTATTAGCTCATTGGATGGAACCCCGGGAATGGAATGACGAAGCGTATTTTTGGATTTTCAGAGCTAAAGAATGACAATTTGAAGGAATCAGTACTGTATTCTGATTTCTGATTCACATTATTTAAAGAAAATCAGAGAGTAATAATTCACTCTCTGACTTTCTTGATTTCGATATTTATTTTATAAACTTTATTATATTAATTCAGGGCAAACGCACAAAATATGTGTTTTTATGCAGAAAGTTTATCTATATATAGCTGATAGCCTTTAGCTATTGGCTTATAGCTCTTTGAAAAATTGATTAGCAGAAAAGTTACGAGTTTGCCTCGCCTTCGCTTCGGCGAATGTTATTTCTTCGCCCTGCAGGCAGTTACGAGTAGACGAGATACAAGATACAAGTTGTTAACTGATAACTGTTGACTGAAAAAACTGTTACATGTGTTACCTTTTTTAATTGAAAGTTGAAAGTTGGCCCGATCGCGCAGACGTCCCGTCTGTGTGTTGCGTAGCAAACATTTTGCTCTATCGAGCAAGACACGGACTAGAAGTCCGCGCCAACAAAGGGCAAATCCGATGAAACGAGAGGATATGAGAGTTTTCAAAAAGCTACCGGCTAAAAGCTATCAGCTAATAGCTGAAAAAGTGTCAGATATGTCAGATTTTAACTAAATACAGTTAATAAATTCAAAATAAATCGATAGCTAAAAATCCTCTATTTTCATGCGTTTGCCCTAATATTAATTATTATGAAAAAGACTATTCTATCCTTTTTATTCTTGTTTTCGATAGGATTATCAATATCTCCTATAATTTCAGCTCAGGCAGGATTATATGATTTACAATGTGAGGCTCTCAAAAATCCATTGGGTATAGATAATATATCGCCTAATCTCAGCTGGAAAATTAAATCGGAAAGAAATGGATTTAAACAGTTGTATTATCAGATACTTGCTGCTTCCGATGAACAATTGTTATCAAAGGATAATGGCGATTTATGGGATTCCGGAAAAGTAAAATCAGATAAGTCTGTGTGGATTCCATATTCAGGAAAAGCCTTGAAATCGAGAAGTTTGGTTTATTGGAAAGTAAGGATATGGGATGAGAAAGGAAATGTTACGACCTGGAGTGAGAATGCCTCTTTTTCCATAGGTTTACTATCTACCAATGATTGGGATGCTGTTTTTATTGGAGGAGCAATAACAGAAGATGCAAAAGCAGAATCTCCATTATTAAGAAAAACATTCAACTGCACAGGCGAAGGACAAATATCTTTATTGCATGTCAACTCATTAGGTTATCATGAAATATATCTAAATGGCAAAAGAGTTGGTGATGTTGTCCTTACTCCGGCGGTATCACAGTTTGATAAGCGTTCTTTGGTTGTGACATATGATGTGTCTTCTTTCCTGAAAAAGGGTAAGAATGATTTAGTTTTGTGGTTAGGGAAAGGATGGTACAGGAATCAGGGTGTAGTGAGCGGAGGCCCCTATGCTAGGGCTCAGTTGGAAACATACTTTAAAGGGAAATGGATAAATCCGGTTAATACTGACGAAACTTGGCTTGCAAGAAGAAGTGGTTATTCAGATCCGGGAAAATGGACGGCATGGCAATTTGAAGGAGAAATAATAAATGCGACTGAACTTTTACCGGATTTCACTTCCGGCTCACTTAATAGTGTGGGATGGGAGAAAGCCCGATGTGCGAAAATACCCCGGCATGTAGCTTCCCCGCAAATGGTAGAGCCGGACAGAATACAGAAAACAGTGAATCCCATTTCTGTTAAACAATTAAATGATTCAACCTGGATATTTGATATTGGCACGAATATAACCGGTTGGACAGAAATTAAATTCCCCCAATTAAGAGAAAACCAGAAAATAAAGATTAGTTATTGCGATTTTCTGAACAATGACGGAAGTTTCAGGGATAAGAATGACTGCGATTACTATATTGCTTCGGGAAAGAATAATGAAACATTTATAAACAAATTCAACTACCATGCATACAGGTATATCAAAATAACTAATCTTAGAGAATGCCCTGCGTTGTCGGATATATCTTCTTATCTGATCCATACAGATTATGGCGGAAATTCTTCCTTTAGCTGTTCTGATAGAGATCTGAATGCAATACATGATATGGTGCAGTATACCCTGCATTGCCTTACTATCGGCGGATATATGGTAGACTGTCCGCATCTCGAACGGCTGGGATATGGAGGCGATGGTAATGCCTCTACTTTAACGGCACAAACCATGTATAACCTTGCTCCGCTATACAATAACTGGATGCAGGCATGGGCAGATTGCATCCGAGAAGATGGTAGTATGCCGCATATTGCGCCTTGTCCTTGTTCAGCTGGCGGAGGCCCTTATTGGTGCGGCTTTATTATAACAGGTTCATGGCAGACCTATGTCAACTATGGTGACAAGCGGCTGATAAAAAAGCATTATCCGGTAATGAAAAAATGGTTGGAATATGTAAAATTATATATGAAAGACGGATTGCTGAAACAATGGCCCGATACAGAATACAGGAACTGGTATTTAGGGGATTGGGCAACGCCGGAAGGTATAGACCAAACGAATGCCCTATCAGTAGACTTGGTTGCCAATTGCTTTGTCAGTAACTGTTATAATACAATGGAAAAAATAGCCGGAATTTTGGGTTATAATGAAGATAAAAATGAGTTTGCCAAGAAACGTGATGAACTGAATAATCGGATACATTTTGCATTCTATAACCCTGAACGAAAGAGTTATTCTACAGGTACACAAATAGACCTGGTGTATCCGTTGCTGGTGGGAGCAACTCCTCTAAATATAACACAGGATGTAATAAATACTTTACATAAAGAAACAGAAAAACGGTTTAATGGGCATTTGTCTGCAGGGCTGGTTGGTGTACCTGTTATTACCCAATGGGTTACACAGACTGGTTCCGCTGACTATATGTATAATATGTTGAAAAAAAGAGAATATCCCGGATATCTCTATATGATAGACAATGGCGCTACTACAACATGGGAACACTGGAATGGAGAACGTAGCCATATACACAACTGCTATAATAGTATTGGCTCGTGGTTCTATCAGGCATTGGGCGGCATCATTCCTGATGAAGAGCAGGCAGGCTACAGGCATGTATCGATCCAGCCTCAATTGATAAAAGGTATTGAATGGGTAAAAGTTTTGAAAGACACACCTTTCGGAAACTTGTCTGTCGAATGGAAACTGGCAGACGATAAATATATACTGGATGTGGACATTCCTGTTGGTTGTAGCGCAACTGTTACGCTTCCTGTTAATGGAAAAACATTTATAAACGGCAATAAGAATAATTCCGAAATAATGCAGGTGGAAAGTGGTAAATATCAGATTATAAGTGAGCTTTGATTGAATTTTTATCCTTTACTTAGATTAATAACTATGAATACACTTCACAAAATATCCTCTCTGGTTTTAATAGGAATAAGCCTTTTCCTTATTTCCTGTAATGGAAATAAAATCGAAAATGTAGAATCTATACAGATCATACCTATACCACGGGAAATAATTATAGGGACTGGCACATTCGCGCTGAATACAAATACCTCGGTTTATACAAATATGATAGGTGATGAAAAGAATCGTATTTTAGAATATTTAAGGCTATCATCACTACTGCTTAACAAAGAAGCGCAAAAAGAAAAGACAGGAACCCTTCAGTTACTTTTGGTAGAAAGTACGAACAAAGAAAATTCTGAATCTTATCATTTACAAATTAATTCTTCAGGAATCAAAATAGAAGCAACAGACGGAGCCGGCATATTCTATGGCATTCAGACATTATTGCAACTTGTAGAACAATATGGCATGGAAAAGATCCCTGCAATTTCAATAAATGATTATCCATATCTTAAATACCGGGGACTTCTTATAGATGTGTCCAGACATTTCTTTTCGAAGGAATTCATAAAAAAGCAAATAGATATGATGGCCTATTATAAGATGAATCGTCTTCATTGGCATTTAGTTGATGGTGCGGGCTGGAGGATCGAAATAAAGAAATATCCTGAACTGACAGATAAAACTGCATGGCGGCTTCATGAGAACCTTGTAGAATGGTCAGATAATGGAAAACAATATTGCAGTAAAGGCACACAGGGGCATATGGTGGTTATTATACACAGGAAGATATAAAAGAAGTCGTTGAATATGCTGCCAAAAGATATATTACAATTATACCGGAGATAGAGATGCCAGGGCATAGTGAAGAAGTACTGGCGGCTTTTCCTGAGCTATCCTGTGCTGGAGAGCCATATGTGAATTCAGATTTTTGTATCGGTAATCCTCAAACGTTTGTTTTCCTCGAAAATGTATTAAGTGAAGTAATGGAGCTTTTCCCTTCCGAACTTATCCATATAGGCGGTGATGAAGCTGAAAAAAATGGATGGAGAACATGTGCCAAATGTAATAGACTGATGAATCAAGAAGCGTTGAAGGATGCGGATGAACTTCAGAGTTATATGATTCATCGCATTGAGACTTTCCTGAATGCCAATGAACGCAGGCTTTTGGGTTGGGATGAAATAATGCAGGGAGGGCTGGCTCCAAATGCTACTGTTATGTCCTGGCAGGGTGAGAAGTATGGTATTGATGCCGCACGAAAAGGGCATGATGCAATTATGACACCTATTAATTATTGTTACCTTAATTTTTATCAGGATGCGCCGGATGCGCATGTTCTGTCATGGGCCGGTTACACTCCATTAGAGAAGGTTTATGCATATAACCCAGTTCCGGATTCTCTGGATATGGAAGCACTAAAACATATATTGGGTATACAAGGCAATGTTTGGGCTGAATATATTCCTACAGAAGAAAATGAAGAAATGATGATTTGGCCGAGAGCTTTGGCAATAGCGGAAACAGGCTGGTCATTACCTGAAAAAAAGTCATACGAGAGATTCAGAAAGAATGCATTGAAAGCCGTTGAATTTATGCAGTCTAAAGGGTATAGTCCATTTGATCTCAAAAATGAAGTGGGACAACGTAGAGAATATGCTGACACGGTATGTCACCTGGCCTATCAAAAGCCTGTTGAATATAAGAAAATGTATACGTATGAATATACGGCAGGAGGAAAAACAGCTTTAACAGACGGATTGCTGGGTGGCTGGGCTCCGGATGACAATCGTTGGCAAGGATTTATAGGCAATAGCATGGATATAGTAATAGATATGGAAACTGTACAGGTAATAAATTCTATAGAAGCTACATTTATGCAGGACGGCTTTGGTTGGTACTGGATGCCTAAAGAAGTAGAAATATCTATATCTCCAGACAATAAAAATTTTACTTTGTTGACAACTGTAAAAAATGATATACCTTTTACTCAGACTGGCTTTTTTCTTAAGAACTTCGGATGGAACGGAAAGACGGGTGGCCGTTATATTCGCTACATTGCAAAGCCTGATAAGGAAAGTCAAAAAGTAGGATTTCTCTTTGTTGATGAAGTAATCGTCAAATAACATATAAACAGGCCCGGATAAAACCGGGTAAATTATTTATTTTCAGTATCATATTACTGTATTAGTGAAATTTTAAGAAATCAATAAATTTAAAAGGGATATGAATCATTTTATCGATAAAGATTGTAACCAGTCATAAAATTATATAACTTTTAATATAGCTTCCTTAAATTTCCAAAGAAAATGATTCGGCTATTATCCAACCAGCGCCGACCATTAGTTATATAAAGAATATATTTATTGACTTATTTGCCTGGCCTTTTGAAATATCAGGGATGTTTCTTTGTATTAAAAAACATTGTGTATCTTTGCTGAAAGAGTTATTTGAATCTATGAAAATAAAGCAGAACGAGGTATCCCGGTTGTTTCTAAATCGTTACCTGTCTCTCTCTTTTCTCTTCCTTATCAATTGAATATCAATTAGATTCTATTTTTCTGTATAGTATAGATACAAAAGTACCAAAAGAATTCTTCCCTTAGATTATTTTCTTATTACAGACTTTAAATTTGTACTCTTTTTCAATTTTAAAAATGATTTCATTTGCTATTTTATTTTTGTAAACATGGGGCAACAGTTTAATTTTGAACAGATTCATTCGGGTAATATATTGTAATAATTTTAAGATTAATTTATTGTACGAAGAGAAACCATAGTATATCCATTCGATAAAGGCTCCTGACATTATTTTAGGATAATAGCTGGTTTGTCCAAATTCTACTATTCCCTTATCCATCTGTTCAGAGAGTTCAATAATCTTAAATAACATATTTATATAAAGGATTCTGGCATCATCCGTTCCATAGGTCATACCCAAATATAATGGGATTAACCGGTCCTCCTCCTCTACAACTAAAGCCATAGACCTGATCAATCCTTTTCCGTCTCTTGATATGATAAAAAAAGTATTATCAGGAAGATTCCTGTTCAGATTAAGAAAAAAAGATCCATTTAAAATTTCAAGTTTATTTTTAGCTTTACGGAGAACATTTAAATACATTTCTTCGAATATGTCTTTATAGGGAGTAATATCCCTGATTATTTCCCATGTATAATACTTATTATATTCGTTTCGTTTCTTTCGGTATCGCCGCTGATGGTTAGCTTTTAAAGCATTCGGATATGGCCTGCATTCCGGGAATGTTGGCACAAAGGAATTGGGAAAAGACCGGCAGAAACAAAAATTTTTCCCTAGTGTGTTTCTTGCCTTATCAATTTGTGTTTCCCTGATTTCTTTAATTAATATTAGTTTGGCATTTTTGTTTTTTGCCTTTAATTTCAATTGTTTGTTTATCAAAGAGAATATTACCGCCTCACAATTTTTATATCCACTACTTACACCTACAAAATATTCACAACTGGCAGCATAGGATCCTATAACAAAAGTTTTAATTTTAAGAAATCTTGGAAATTTACTTCTTACTTTATAAAATAAAACCTTTAAACTTGATTCATCAAGCAAATCAATCAAATCCAGTTTAAAATAAAAGCATGGTACTATCGCAACAGTTTTTGAATTTTCTGTAATCAGTAGATAGTAAAATTCTACATCCGGAATATTAGATTGTTGTATAGATTTAATAAAATTTATGCCTGTTATATGTTTGGTACCGAAAATTAATTTCCATTGTTCTTCATCTATCAGATTAATATCCGTCAACCATTCACATTTAAAGTCTCTGTATGTCATATTTATTGAACAGATTAATTAAAATTGAAACAAGCATATCCAAATCACTTTTTGTATGAGTAGCCATTACACTTATTCTTAACCGCGATAAATTTGCAGGTACGGCCGGAGTAAATATGGGATTTACAACAACACCTAAATCTAAAGCATCTTTAGATATAAGTGAGGCTTTTAAATCATCTCCAATGATTACGGGGATTATCGCCGTTTTGCTGTTTAAGATTTCAAAGCCATTATCTTTTAACTTCTCTCTCAGATAGTTTGAGTTAAAAAACAAGCGTTTAACAATATCTGTGGATCTTATTAATTCTAAAGATGCCAGGACAGATGCACAATCACCCGGAGGCAACGATGTTGAGAACATATTACTTCGTGCGTATACTCTCAGGTAATCGATTATCTCCTGACTTGCAGAGATATAGCCACCAACCACACCGAGTGCTTTACTTAAACAGCCTGTAAGAATTATATCTTTAGAATAACCAATATTAAAATAAGAAAGCGTCCCGCCTCCATTTTCACCAATTACACCTGTTGCATGTGCTTCATCTATAGCCAACAGGCATTTGTATCTTCGAACAATATTTAATATAGCCGGAATATCTGCAATATCACCATCCATACTGAATACACCGTCTGTTACTACCAAGATACCACCGGGATATTTTGAAGTATTTTCCTTCAGTATTTTTTCTAAATGGGTTAAATCATTATGTTTAAAACGTAACATTTTTGCTCCGGATAAAATAGTTCCATCAATCAGGCTGGCATGATTCAACTTATCATGAACTATTAAGTTTTCCGGACCTAATAAGCCTGAAACCATTCCTAAATTAGCGCAATATCCTGAAGTAAAAAGAATGCTGTCTTCAAAACCCGTAAGTGAAGAAATTGAGCGCTCCAGTTCATTTTGAACAATCGTCGTTCCTGTTAAAAGAGGAACACCTCCGGAACCAACACCGAGTTCTTTAATACATTCAATAGATTTATTAATTACATATTCTGAATTACAAAGGCCTAGATAACTATTGGAACCAAACATAATGGCATTTTGCTCTTTAGATTCATGGCGATCAATATATCTTACTTGGCGGTCACAAGCTGTGATAAAAGGATTTTTTTTATATACATTGTAGGAGGAATTCTCATGTTTTATCATCTCTTCTTTAAAATCCAATACTTTCCCCATAATTGAACCATCTTTACTCTTGCGGTTTGCTGTTAGACTAATACGATAATCTTCCATAATAATTTAATCTTTCTTAAAAACATGTTGAACGTTCGGTATTATTTTAGCAAATTTAAAGTTTTCAGTTAATTATAATATACTAATTGTTATTTTTTTTTACAGAAAAATTATATCCAGGCTATATGGAATCGATTTTATATAATATTTCTGTTTCTATCAGAGACTAACAGGTATAACATTATGATTATTACTTTTTTAATATTACTTTTGTTTCTTATTATTTGTAAAGTGTATGTAGTGTATGAAAAAAACGAAAGATAAAATTCTATTTGAGACATTTAAACTTTTGGTACAAAGTTCTTATGAACGTACAACATTTGATGAAATTGAGAAAATAACGGGCGTGACCAGAGGCGCGATATCTTATCATTTCAAGACAAAAGAAAATCTCTTTATGGCCGTTATTGAAGAATTTGTATTCAAGCGAGGTTCTATTTTGCAAATACCTGTAAGGGATACTGAAAAGTTTATATTAAAAAATTTTATTGGTAACTTTATTGAACACTGTTACGAGGAAAATCAACGTGTCAACAATCTTGGCATAACAAACTTCAATCTGGCTTATTTTAATATTGAACTCCAGGCTCTGTTTTTTTATCCTAATTTTATCAATAAAGTTCTCCAGTGGCTTGAAATAGAGAATAAAGTATGGGAGGATATTATAAAGGCAGCGATCGAGAACAACGAAATTAGTGAAAATGTTGATATTAAAAGATTAGCCTCTATATTTGTGAAATCATATCTTGGGGATAGTTATATTGGCATTTTTCATAAGAATGGACAGGATTTAGAAGAGTTGAAAAAAGACTTTATGCATATTTACGATTTAATTAAATTAAAGTGAGTAGTTTGTAAAAATATACATTTCATTCTCTCTTTCTATTTATGAAAATAAGCATTCCTGTTATACAGGAATGCTGTTGGCTCGTAAATTCTCCAAATTCAAATACAATCCGGCTTTATCAGTCCTGCCCTCTTTTAATAATTCCCATAAAATATGACAACCCAATGTCGCCAAAGAACTGTTAATGAACAGGTCTTGTTTTGATAAAGCCTGAGCTTGCGAACAGGAAGGTCCGGAATCCTTATCTTTTATCTTCTTCAGGTCAAAACGTTCACTTATAACCGGTAACTGCGAAATGTTCTCATATTTTCTGGACTTAGGCTGTTCAATATTTTGCAGCGTACCCAGAACGGCCTGCCCTGTCTTCTGCATATTGCCATAATCCATCCAGTATAGGGGATTCTGATAAGGACTATATGATCCATTCCCTGTTTTAGACAAGATTTCGCCTATTTCCAATCGTGCTTTTACATTATCCACACAGGATATGTAAATATTGGCTCCACCTGCTGTTTTTTTATTGAAATGCTCAGGAACTGCATTCCATGCCGAACCAAAGGTGCGGTTAATCCTGGAAACCAATACCACGGCTTTATTCAGGGAAAGGTCGCATTCATAAAACAATTGGCGCCCTATATTCGGTGTTTCTACTATATCCCCGTCATAAACCGTAACGTAAAGTCCCGGATGCCCTAAAGCCTGAAGACTTGCATCCATCATTGCTAAAGAAGTGAGTACACGGCAGCCGGTTCCTCCGCAACCGATCATGATCACAGTGACCGGATGGGACGGATTCAGCAGGTATTTGTCTGTATAATGATATCTCTTTTTCATTTGATTAAATCTTTAAGTGTCTTATCGTATGGCAATAACTCTTCATAGTCAAATCCATCCTGCCATTTTTGAGTCGCTGTAAACAGGTTGCTCTTTGTCGGATTACTATGTCCTCCCAAATGGGAAAACTCGGTCATCCAGAATTTCTTCTCCCAATACAACAAAAGATCGTTGTAATCCGGTGATTCCGGATAATCCAAACTTGCATTTCCCAAACAAACACTGGATTCCGTCACATTGAAAAAAGGTGCTTTATAGAGCTTGTTGACCGGTTTCTTCCCTTTAAATGCATAAATATGGAGTGAAATGTTTGTAGCTACATAAAGCACGCCGGGGATATAGTACATGGCATTTTCCAGATTCAGGTCTTTGGTAAAATACATCATGCGTTGTCCCGGAGGATTAAACCAGACATACCTTTCATGCCCTGTCCGGTTGTCCGCATAGAGCAGGTTAGCCGGTATTTTCCCCGAAGGCATCTGACTTTGCTCTAAGGAGAAACCACTGACAAGATCAGAGATACATTCTTTACTTAAAGGGACTCCCTCCAGCAACCTTCCCTCCGGGTCAATAGTATGGGACTCAATATAATATTCACTATCCTTATCTTTATCTTTATAGGCCACCAGTGCGATAACAGGCTTGCTAACTCCAGCCGATTGTTCTAATATTTCATCCGTTGTATAATACATAACTAAAATCGTTTATCCATTCTAAAAATTCAATCACAAACTTATCAGGCTTAAACAGGCCTTTTGTACGGGGTGTCACTGTCCTGTTTACAGACGAGAAAAATTCATAGCCGGATTCATAGGCATAATTATTCATATATTCTATCAGGTTCTCAAGAATAAGATCATCATCATAAATGATCATAAAGGTTTCATCGGCATCAACGGGATATTCATCACTGTGATGCCTCGGAGCATTCGTATAATGCAACAGCACTTTCCCTGTCCTTAGCAGCTTGAGTCCTTTTCTCATCCCGGAAAGTATTTTTTTCTCTTTGGCGGAAGCCGGCTTATAGTGGTCGATCAACGCCCTGAGGGAATAAACATCAAATTCCGGCTTCTGATCCACCAGATTTAATGTTTGTGATATATCTCCTTCTATATATCGTTTTACCAGTTCCATCCATATATCCTCCGGCTCCTCCCCTGTATTTTCACAATAGCTTTCCACTTCTTCTTTCCACATTTCAAAATGCTGGCTTTCCAACAATGGTGTCATCCTTTGTTTATCCTGCAACAGCCGGAAGAATTCAATCAGGATATTACGGAATACACCTTGTGTTTCATCTATTATCTTACAAGGGATATAATACAGGAGGTTATCAGCCAGATTATCTATAATTTTCAGGCGTATTTTGTTATTCTTTTCAAACAAACGTACCTCCAAATCATTGGGTAAAAGGCTATTAAGTTTATCACAAATAGCCTCGAAGTTTCTGGGTTCCGGATCCAACACAAAGTTTTCGCCGAACAATCCGGCACAGTTCTTTGCCGAATCATAGAGGTAATGATAACTGTCCGGTTGAAACATCGGATTTACATCTGCTTCATAGAACGGTTTAAATACAGTGGTCAGAAAACCATTAACTGGTTTTCCGACTTCTGTAATTTCCTTTTGTAATTGTGTATCCCCCACCGGATGCCTTTGCGCGACTCTTCGCTGCTTAGAATGCGTCCTATTTTTTGGTGCAATGATTGTTGTTGTTCGCATAACTGTTTTCTCATCCTTTAGTTCCTATGGTTGTTTTGAATGTATATACTGCTTTATCGTCCTCGAATTCGGGGCCTTGTACGCTTGCTGTTGTTAACTGGGGATAAATGGCGGAGTAAAATCCCATTACATCTTCCAGTGACATTTCCGGATCAATATCATTGAGTTCTATGTCTGTTTTCTCAATCCTGAATACCCGTGTTACGGTTGTTATATTTAGTGCCATATGTTTATCTCTTTTATGTTTAACCTATTTTTTTTGCTATTCCCATTATTTGAGCGAACATATCTACAGGAGCCTGTTCTGTGGGCTGAGATGAAATATTGTCCTGTTCCGGAACACCAGTTCCGGTAACTTCTAAGTCCTCAGACTCCTCATCATCTATTTCCTCTTCCTCAGTTTCTTCGTCACTATCATCTTCCATTGATGGATCCGCCAAAGTATCTTCGGCTTCTACCTGTATCTCATCCTCTTCAGGTTCAAAAAGCGGTCTTTGAGCCATTTTACTCCATACTTCCATGACCTTTTCTTTCAGTTTTATATTGTCAGGATCTGCCGCTGATACTTTTTTATAAATTGCGTAGGCTTCCGGCCAGCGACCGGCTTTTTCATGAACCTCTGCATCTGCAAGCATACGTTCACTTTTAGATGTCTTGGTATCTTTTGCCGCATTGGTAGTGGTAACCTGCGTTTTCTTCGATGTTGCCACTTTTGTGTTCTCGCGGAAAGCATCCACATTGGTTAAAAGGCCTAAACGTTCCTGCAGCGGTTGGCTGATTGCTTCCAGGAATCCCTGATCCAGCTCTGTAGGGGTTCCGCTTACATTCAGGGGAATAAGCTTTATTATCGCCGATCCCGGCATGTCCTGTACTTTAGGCATAAGGCTGACAATCAGCCTATCCCCTTTTTTCAGCAGGTTCAGATTTACGATCTGACCTTCCTGCATTAATTCTGATAATCTTGTAAAAAACATAAGATCTGATTTTAATTTATAATTCAAGTAATTAGTTTATTGTTATTCTTTTAAATACATAGCCTTCAATTTGTATAAATTGTTCTTCAAGCAGCTGCACGCCAAACAATGCATAATCAAAGTCAGGATTGGTTATTGCAAGGCATTCTTTGGCATAGTACCTGCCGAATAATTCCGTTTCTTCATAATATCCCTGATAGGAGTTTTCAAATAATCGGATAATCTCTCTTGATTTGCAATTAAAAATTTCTGGGCTAAATCGATCAATCCATAGATGGAACGCTTTGTTCCGGTAGCTGTCAAAACCGGAAAGAAGATTCATCAACTTAAATATTTTTGATGAAATATCATTTATACAGATTAAAGGCTTTGGTACATCCTGCCAGTAGAGGATTAATAATACAGGTTCCTTTTCTGAAGGATATAGTGAACAAAATGCCGATCTGAATTCCTGCTTATTCTTATAATCGCATAATTGCATCCATTGTCCAAAAAAGTTTCCGCTGTTATATACATAATCAGTGGATACATATATCCTTGCATCCATCATGTTTATCAACCTATCCATAATAATACATATTGGGTTTATTCCTGAATTTTTCGAGGTAATAAAAGGTTCGTGTTTTGTCTTGGTCAAGTTTTTCGAGAAAAATACCGCAACGCGCAGCGGCGGCTATTTTTCGAAGAAACCGAATGGCTTGAACTTGAACAGCCCAAAACACGTATTACCTTTACCGGAGAAAAAGAGGAATAAACCCGATTGATTTTTTAGACCTATCCGGCTTGGATATTTTACTTAAGGAAGTGAAATGAATGAAAATGCTATTCTAGTAAGAAGAGAATAATATAGCTGTCCTTTATATGATTTTATAAAGATGTGATGTGTTTAAATTTCAAAATCGGGGTTATAAGAGTTATAATTGATGCTATTCCGGAAAAATTCTTTCATCAGGCTCTGACATTCCGTGTTCGGTTATATGTTGGTATCCGGCGGGTAGTTCTTCAATTATAATCCCGTCTTTGCGTTGCAGTAAAATCCGGCCATTGTCATCTAAAGCCTGAAAAAAGATACGAAAACCCTCTTCATATAATGCTGAATACCAGCACCTGTCAACAAAATCTGTAAGCGTCTCCGCGATGACGTCTATCCTGTAAAAAAAATAAGCAGGGAGTACGCTTG
>NZ_JBHSGN010000143.1:0-41340 GCF_042654545.1 Dysgonomonas termitidis | reverse complement strand
TTTTTTCAGGGGTCAATTTAGATTTGGCACGAGGGGGCAACGCTCACTGGATTTTCCACAAGTTGCATCTGAGAGATTAGATGAAATGCAAGATCCGGAATTAACAATCGATCGAGCTATGGAACAATATCTTCGTTTAGGTTATTCTGAGAATTGGATAAACCAACGGCTTAAAAGTATTGAAATCCGTAAAGAGCTAACTGACGAATGGAAACGAAGAGGTCTAAAAGAAGGAGTCCAATTTGCAACGCTCACCGATATTATACAGTCACAAGAAAGAAAAGGCAACAATAAGTCAGAGAAAAAAACTCCGCTCAAAAGCCTGAAAGAAAAAAGAGCAGATAAAGCAAATAAACGTGCTGAAAAGAACAAGAAAGGTGATAGCTTAAAATAGCTATTACTTTTACTGATCTAACAATCCCAGAAGAAAAGACAGAGTCTGCTGTTGTATTGGCAGATTGTATAATGCAGCATTTGAACTTTGCCCTACCTTGATTGCAATAGCATCGGAAGGTAATGCCATAAACATTTCCTCATCGGTAGTATCATCGCCTATAGCCATCACAAAGTCATAATTACCTTTATTTATTAATCTGTTAGCTTCCGAACCTTTACTAATATCACTATATTTTACTTCTACTATTTTATTTCCTTTCATTATCTGCAGGTTATGACGGGCGCATGGATTTAATAATGCATTGATGAGTTGAGTTACCCGAAGATCTGCTAACCATACATCCACATTTCGGTAATGCCATACCAAAGCGGTATCTTTTACCTCCATCTTTGAGCGTGGAGTTCGTTTTACAGTTTGTCTTATTATTTCAGGTATTTCATCATCCCATTCTATATTTTGAGCTGTCTGGTGCCAAATGCCTTCTTCTTTATAAAAAGCCCCATGTTCAGCGGCTAAGCCAATAGGTAAATGCCCCAACCATTTATCCAACGTTTCCTTGTTGCGCCCGCTACTTATAACGATATGGTTTTTAGGATCCGCACTCAGGTCTTCTAATATCTTGAGTAAATTAGGAGTAGGAAATGCTTGCATCGGCTCTTTATAAAAGGGAGCCAATGTTCCATCATAATCGAGTATGACAAGTCTATTTCTGGCTTTATCATAAGCCTGTTTTATAATATCAAAATTCTTTTTCTCAACTATCTTCTGTTGTAAAGCATCATTCTTGGATTTTATGCCTGTTAATTCTTCAATGAAATCTTTAGCCCATTGTTTAACCGTCTGGGTTGATATGATTTTCTGCATGACTGTAATAGTCTCTAATTGTTCCTCAGCAGGCATTTCCAATGCCTGTAAAATAGCGCTTTCTATCTCTTTTATATCTGTGGGATTTACAATAATGGCGTCGGACAATTCAATGGAAGCACCTGCCATTTCGCTAAGGATAAGTACACCCGGTTCACCTCTTTTTGTTGCTACATATTCTTTGGCAACCAGATTCATACCATCGCGCAGAGGTGTGACTAAAGCAATGTCGGCTATATGATAGAGAGCTGCCAGTTCTTCGAAACCGAAAGCACGATAAAAATAATACACCGGAGTCCAATCAATACTTGAATATTTTCCATTGATGGCTCCCACTTTCATATCTATCTCATTCTTTAGCTCGGCATAGATATCCACATTATCTCGCGAAGGAGCTACAATCATCACCAATGATACTTTTCCTATATATTCGGGATGATTTTCCAAAAATTCTTCAAAACTTCTTAGACGAATCATAATACCTTTACTATAGTCCAGCCTATCTACCGACAGGATCAGTTTGCCTGAACCGAAGCTTACTCTTAGCTCCTCCGCGTTATCTTTAATCTCCTGATTCAACAAGGCATCATGGAACATATCATAGTTAATCCCCATAGGGAAAGCATCGACATCAACCACACGCCTGTCCATTTGTATTTCATCTAGTTGACAATCTAGCTTCAGTACCCTGTATACAGCACTTATGAAGTGTCGCATATAATTGTGGGTATGGAATGCGACTAAATCGGCACCCAATAATCCGTTCAATATTTCGGCTCTCTCGGGTAAACCTCTGAATAATTCATAAGAAGGAAAGGGTATATGATGAAAATAACCAATACTGATATCAGGAGTTCTATCACGGAGCATTTTAGGCAACAGCATCAACTGGTAATCCTGTACCCAAACTATATCGCCAGGTTCAATAATCTCCAGAGCCGCTTCACAGAATAGACTATTAACCTCTTTATAAGCCTCCCAATATTTGTTCTCATATCGCATATGATTTGAAAAATAGTGGCAGAGCGGCCATAGCACGCTGTTGCTATACCCTTCGTAATAATTTTCTATTTGGTCGGGAGATAAATAAACCGGATGAAAGTTCTGCTCTTCCAACTGTTCATCTATCACTTCTTTTTCCTTGCAGTCATCAATATACATTCCGGGCCAGCCAACCCAATGTTTATCCATTTTTGTTTCCAGAGAATCCAGTCCTGTCGACAACCCTCCGGTACTGGGAATAACCTTATACTCTTCTTTCTCCTGAACAATTGTCAAGGGTAACCTGTTTGCTATTATTATAAGTTTCATCTTTTTTAATTTAATAATAAGAAATTTCCAGAACACTCCAGGAATGTTCTTACAATGTATTTCTTTCAGTAAACTGGAGAAGAAACGATCACGAAGTGTGAATTAATACTAAATAGAACAGAGGAATTGCGAGTTTGGTTCAAACAAAGACTACATTGTATCCTAAAGAACGGTATAAACATCGGATAAAACAAATATTAAACATGAATAATCTAAATTACGGAATTATAGGAAATTGTAAATCGGCAGCATTAATTTCGGAAAAAGGAAGCATCGATTGGTTGTGTATGCCAAATTTTGATTCGCCGTCAGTATTTTCCAAAATTCTGGATGAAAAATCCGGTGGGAGTTTTGCCTTTATAGTATCCGGCGATTATACATGTACGCAAAAATATATGAAAGGGACTAATATCCTGTGTACACAATTCATTTCTGATGAGGGTAGTTTCGAGGTACTCGATTTTATGCCCAGATACAGGACTTTACAAATGGATCATTTCTTTCCTGCGGAAGTTTACCGTTATATACGCCTGTTGACAGGCAAACCGCGTTTTCGGGTTCAGTACGAGCCTGTGATGAATTATGCTAAAGAAACAGCCTCTCACCAGAAATTTGCGGACTACATAAAAACTTCTTCATGTGAAAACATCAAGGATAATATGTACTTGTATTCAAGCCTCGATTTTGACACGGTACTGAATAGCGAAGAAATAACCCTCGAAAAAGAGGAGTTCATCTTATTATCTTATGGACAAAAGCTTGTATCGATAGACATCGACCGTGTTTATCTGGAATACCAACGCACTAAGGTCTATTGGCTGAACTGGAATAACCGTTCCCGCAAATTTATTCAATACAATGATGTTATATCCCGCAGCCTGTTGATATTGAAGCTAATGTCTTATCAGGATTCAGGGGCAGTTATTGCTGCCCTGACCACTAGCATTCCGGAAACGATTGGCGAAGTACGCAATTGGGATTACCGGTTTTGCTGGATCAGGGATGCCTCCATGTCGATAGAAGTTTTATTGAAAATGGGGCACCAGTCTGCTGCAAAGCGATTTATGGGTTTTATTAAAAGAATATTGAGATCGAAATCGGACTCTTTTCAGATTATGTATGCCATTGATGGCAGCCGGACTTTAAGAGAGGAGATTCTCGACCATTTATCGGGATATGAAAATTCAAAACCTGTGAGGATCGGGAATGCGGCATACAATCAACGACAAAATGATTCGTTAGGGTACTTGATGGACGTTATCTACAATTATTATATCCATTTTCCCGGAACTCTCGACGAAATAGAAGAGATGTGGGAAATAGTAAAAAACATTGTCAAAACGGTATCTATAGAATGGAGAAATCCTGACCAAAGTATATGGGAATTCCGCAATACCGAAAAACATTTTGTGTTTTCGAAAGTGATGTGTTGGGTGGCGTTGGACAGAGCCGTAAGTGTCGCCACTTTTTTGGGTAAGTCAGAATATGAAACTGAATGGAAAGAACAAGCCGAAGAAATCAAAAATGATGTTTTAGCACATGGCTGGAATGAGGAAATACAGAGTTTTACACAAACGTATGATAATTATGATATGGATTCTTCACTGTTATTAATGGAACAATACGGATTTATCGATCCAGATGACGAAAAGTTCGTTAAGACGGTAGAGCGAATCAAACAGGAATTATTCCACGAGGGATTGATGTACAGGTATAAAACCGATGATGATTTTGGTTTGCCTTCGTCTTCATTTACAATATGTACTTTCTGGCTCGTACGTGCATTATTTGTTACAGGACAGAAAGAAGAAGCCTTAAAGGTATTTAATGAGTTGCTTACTTATTCCAATCATTTGGGATTATTCAGTGAAGATCTCGATTTTGATACAAAACGGCAATTAGGTAATTTCCCTCAGGCATATTCACATCTGGCACTGATAAATACGGCTTTATTATTTTCGGAAGAGAAAGCGTTTTCAAAATTTGTGAGGGCATAATTATAGACTTCAAAATTGGTATTTCAAAGAATAATCACTATTTTTGAACTAACAAAAGAATACAAGTCAACTCCAAGCCAAAAGTGGTATTTTGAGAGACAACAAAAAGCCAAAAATAACTACTAAACCGCTACTAAATTAATAGTAGTGTTTCTGTAAAATATTAGAAAACATCAGTTTAAGACATAAATCGGTTGATCCAAGTGGGATCACTTCAAGAACTGAACCTTTTAAAGACAGTTCGAGGTCAAACAAGACAAAACCTCTCATAACTATTGATTATGAGAGGTTTTTCTGTTTTTATATCTTGTAAAAAGACACAAATAAGAAAGCCGCCCGGTCGAATTCGGACAGAGTTTCGTTACCAATCCGTTACCCAAAAACACCGATGACAAAATGGTAACGAATTTCAATTTAAGTCTCTGCATTGTAGCATATTGTCTATATTTTGTCTGCCATTCAAAATACATTAGAAAGTAATTTTGAAATTTTAAACATTGACAGTATGAAATCAACATTCAGAACATTATTCTATTTAAGGAAAGATCGGGTTAATGCACAGGGATTAGTTCCGATTATGGTCCGTATTACTATCAACAAACAAATGGTACAATTCAGCTCCAAGCTGGAAGTTGACCCCAATTTATGGGATACTAAACTTGGAAGGGCTATCGGTAGAACATCCGATGCCACAAATCTAAATCGTTTGCTTGATAATCTACGCTCCAAAATTGACCAACTATACAACAGGGAGTTGGATACAAAAGGTTATGTATTACCTGAAACAATAAAAGAAAAATTGCAAGGCAATGACCCTGACAGAAAAACTTTTATGGAGTATTTTAGCCTGCATAATGAGCAATACAACCTTAGGATCGGCAGCAGGACATCATCTAAAACAGCCCAAAGATATGAGCTGACTAAAAACCGGATGAGTGAATTCTTGCGTATCAAATATAACATCGAGGATATTATTGTACAGGAGATAGACTACATGTTCCTTGAAAACTTCTATGCATATCTCTGTAATCATTGTGGATGCAGTAATAATACGGCAATGAAATTCATGCAACGATTCAGGACTGTTTTCAATTTTATCATTAATACCGGGTATGATATGAAAGTCGATCCATTTGCAAATTTTAGATTTCACACACAAAAGGTTAATCGTGAAATATTATCTAAGGAAGATATTGATAAAATATACCAGAAAAAATTTTCAACAGAAAGATTGAATCAAGTCAGGGATATATTCATTTTTCAGTGCTATACTGGATTAGCGTACATTGATGTTTATAACTTAACTGAAGATGAGATCAGGTTAGCTTATGACGAGCGACTTTGGATTATGACTGAACGAGAAAAGACAAAGGAGCCCGTTAATGTTCCTTTGCTTGATATTCCATTAGCTATTCTTGAAAAATACAAAGATAAGAGAGACGAGAATAACGGGAAATTATTGCCGGTTTCGACCAATCAAAAGATGAATGAGTATTTGAAGGAAATTGCTATAATATGTGGGATTAAACAGAAGCTCTCGACACACATTGCAAGACACATGAATTTTTATTCTCGGCTGAAAACAAGCAAGTTACAAGAACTTTTTTCTTGACAGGTAACGATTTAGAAACGAGCGAGTCTCGTTTATTTACGTCATTTTTCACAAAGTACAAAGAACGATATTGAACTGCAAAGTTACAAAAGAATCCTCATATTACCAATATACTCAATCATTTCTTTTCTGTTTCCCTTTTTCCAATCTATTTTGGTTACTCATAACGAAATGCTTTTACAGTTTTAACCCTTCATTACAAACTTAAAAACAGAAGTTTAGGCAGGCGGGAATAAGCATTGGGCAACAATATGGAAATGAGCGAAATTCCTTACCTTGCTTCGTTTATCCATTGCTTCAAATAACTTCGCCACGATAACTGCTTTTTGAGAGAAACCACAACAATCAATACCTTTTCTATTTCTATTTTTCGGACAGTATGAATATAGGCAAAGAATTTGTACCTTTGCCCCTGAAAAATAGAAAATAGCGGCTTGTAAAGCCGTTTATATAACATAACGTTCGCTGAACGTCTCGATACGAAAACTGGCACTTTTCAAAACTAAGAATGAGACCAACGCGCAATGTTCATGCTATACGAAAGTATGGCGTGGAATTGCCTGTTTCATTCTTAGGTATGCCAGTACCTCGTATCGGAGCAGTGTGGATTCCACGCTTTTTCGTTGGATGCAGGCGAACACAGTATAAACAATTAAATTGAAGAAAAATGAAAAAGATTAAAGTTTTCATCGCTGTGTCGCTTGATGGTTACATTGCTTATCCTGATGGCGGAATAGATTGGTTAGCAGGACTTAATGCTCCTTCCCTGAAAGAATTTAAGGATAAAGTGTTTTACAATTCGATAGACACTATCCTTATGGGGCATGGTACATATCAGGAGATAACATCTTTTGATGTGGATTGGCCGTACAAAGACAAAACAACTTATGTGCTTTCCCGTCGAAAAAATAATCTTCCTCCTAAAGCAAACGTATCGTATCTTACTGAAAATGTATTGGAATACATACGTCAAATCAAACGTCAGGATGGTAAGGATATTTGGCTTTTAGGTGGCGGGCAAACGATAAGACTTTTGTTGAACCATGATTTGGTGGATGAACTGCACCTTTGTTACATCCCTGTTATGTTTGGAGACGGCATTCCTTTGTTCCCATCCAAGATGAAAATATCAAAATGGGAATTGCGCGGCAGCAAGACGTTTGAATCCGGTATATTAAAGGTCGATTACGTGTTATCCGCATAACAGAACATTTACGAATCAAAAATAGACAACTTCCTAAAAAATACATTCAAAAATCCGTTTTGGTCGAAAAACCACCGTGTTTTGTCGAAAAATCCTTTTGTGTATTTTGAATGCCTTTACTTTTGTCGCTTCAAATTAAAATAGAAAACAGACATGAGGAAACAGGTATTCGTTATATGGGCAATTATGATTGCCGGGTTATCAGTACAGGCGATGGCGCAGCCGGGTGGAAACATCCGGGGGGTCGTCACCGATGCGGCATCGGGACAAACATTATCGTATGTAACGGTGATAGTGTTGAACACAAATCCCACCGTTGGGACGACAACGGATGAACAGGGGGCTTTCAATCTGCCGCCACTGCCTGTCGGACGCTATAACATCCAGGCGTCGTTTGTCGGATATGAACCGGCGACAATCAGGGAAGTGATGGTTTCGTCAGCTAAAGAAACCGTACTGGAGATTACAATGAAGGAAAATGTACAGGCATTGGACGAAATAGTTGTCCGTCCGAAGACGAACAAGGAAGCGCCGCTCAACCCGATGGCATTGGCCGGGGCGCGGATGCTCAGCGTGGAAGAAGCAAGCCGTTATGCAGGCGGTTTCGATGACCCTGCACGGCTGGTCGGTTCGTTTGCGGGCGTAGCGGGCGATGTAACAAGCAACAGCATCGCCATCCGGGGCAATTCGCCGCAATCCCTGCAATGGAAATTGGAAGGCGTTGAAATACCCAACCCAAGCCATTATCCCGAAATTGGCGGCGTGGGCGGAGGCATCCTGACAGCGTTCAGTTCACAGGTGCTGGGTAATTCCGACTTCTTGGCGGGTGCTTTTCCGGCAGAATACAACAATGCGTTGTCCGGTGTATTTGACATGGCGCTGCGCAACGGAAACAACCGGCAATATGAGCACACGGCGCAAGTAGGGACGCTCGGCGTGGAATTTGCTTCCGAAGGTCCTTTCAAAAAGGGCGGGCGGGCTTCTTACCTGTTTAATTACCGTTATTCGTCGATGGCTTTGGCTGGCGATATTGTCGGCGGCGATTTGGAAAAGGTTTCCGATATGCGTTATCAGGACTTGTCGTTCAAAATCAATCTTCCGACAAAAAAAGCAGGAACATTCTCGCTGTGGGGCATCGGCACATCCGACGGTTTTATCAGTGACTTGCCGGATGACTTGACCGGCTACGACTACATTCCAATCGAGCAGAAAGCACGCCAATATATGGGAGCGGCAGGACTGGGGCACAAGATTTTCCTCAACGAAAACAGTTACCTGAAATCCACTTTAGCCGCCACGTATGCAAAGAATCATTCGCAAGCCGACCTCTACGATGCCAACCGTCAAAACCCTCAACAGATACTGGACATGCTGGACAAAAACGTCAGTCTTGTTTTCAATTCCTGCCTGAACACGAAGTTCAACGCCCGTCACACAAACCGTACCGGTATCACGCTGACCGGTTTGTTCTATGACGATAACTACAATATCGTACCGAACTACCCCTACTCCAACGGTGAACCGATGATGAATTTTGCCGATGCCGACGGAAGTAGCCTGCTGACTTCGGTGTTCACCCAGTCGTCTTATCAGTTCAATGAACAGTTCACTGCCCAATTGGGACTGAACGTGCAATATTTTGCACTCAACCGGCACTGGACATTTGAAAAACGGGCAAGCATCCGCTGGCAGGCGTCCCCGCGACATGTGTTTGCTTTGGCAGTTGGTTCGCACAGCAGGCACGAGAGGCTCGATTATTATTTCGTTACCACGCCGGAAACAGGCAATCGCCTCGTGAATAAAAATCTTGACTTCGCCAAAGCATTTCATGCGGTATTAAGCTACGATTTGCATGTTTCGGACAATATGCACTTCAAGGTCGAACCCTATTTCCAATACCTGTACGATGTGCCTGTCGTGCCTGGCAGCGGCATTTCCATTATCAACCAAACCGACTTTTACATGTCCAAACAGTTGGTAAACGACGGAAAAGGGCGGAATTTCGGTGTCGATTTCACCTTTGAACGGTATCTGAAAGGCGGTTACTATTACATGCTGACAGCTTCCGCTTTCGATTCCAAATATCGCGGTAGCGACGGCGTATGGCGCAATACCCGTTATAACCGCCATTTCCTGACCAATGTACTTGGCGGAAAAGAGTGGATGCTTGGACGAAAGAGGCAGAACATACTGGGTGTAAACATTCGCCTAAACTGGATGGGCGGCGGTTATTATACGCCCCTCGATGAAGCGGCGTCACTTGCCGGACAGCGCCCCATTGAAGATGAGAACCGCGTGATGGACAGTCAGAATCCTGCCGTATTTGTTGCACACGTAACTGTGAATCTTAAAATCAACAGGCCGGGTCTGGTACATGAGTTTGGAATAAAAATGCTAAATGTGACAGGTAAAAAAGAGTTCGTGAATTTCGACTATAACTACCGAACCGGGCAAATGGACAAGACAGGAGCTGCAGTCAGCATACCCAATATTTACTATAAAGTGACGTTTTAAAAGAAACATGAAACGGAAGATAGCAAATAATTTGGCGCTTATCGCGGTATTGGGCTTTGTCGCTATGGGAAGGATTTATCTGATTTCATCGGAAGGACTGCGTATTGCCCATACAGCGTTGGTTGTAGAGATTGTGTTGATTACGCTGACTTATTTTGCTGCAACAATTTTGAATATCCGTGTACTCGTACCCCGCCTGTTATTGCGAAACCGTTTTACGGCATATATAGTTTCATTGCTGGCGCTTGCAATAATTTTTATCGCTATCGAAATAGGCTTTGAGCGCTTGTTCATCGACCACTATCACTTGTCGCCCGGAAGAGACTTGTATTTTTCGGAAGACAGTATTTTATTTTTTGAGATGCTCTCCGGCATTGCCGTTTACTTTATCAGTGTGGCAGGGACGGCGATTGTTATCTTCATGCGTCTCTGGAAGCAGTCAGGCGCACGGATGCGGGATTTGGAAGAACAGAGCGCCCGGAGCGAATTGGAGAAAGTCAGGACACGGATTGATTCCGAAGCATTGTTTGAGACGCTCGACAGGACAGCAGGTATTGTCCGGCAATCGCCTTCCGAAGCTTCCACCCTGTTGATGAAGCTAAGCAAATCGCTCCGCCTGCAACTGTATGAAAGTGAACACAAGCGGCATACCGCACCGGGGGAACTTCCCTCACAAATGTTCAACCTGTCATCACCCCTCCTGAATTTATTGACGGAGAAACGTTATCGTGGAGTACGGCATCTGTTGATGATAATAGTATTCACGCTGATACTAAGCTCCAATCTCAATGGAACATGGTTTTCGCTCCTGTTTATGCTGCCGTTATCACTGTCTATTTATCTAATCCTGATATATTTCAGTATCCATGTATTAATGCCGAAATTGATGATGCGGAACAGAATGCCTGCTTATTTGATGTCGGTAACGCTGTCGGCGCTCGTGGTTGTCATACCCATGCAGCTGACTTATTTTAAGGGAATCGCCGATAGTAATGGATGGTATAACGATCAGTTTACTTTCAGCGCCTGGCACTTCTCTGCGTGGATGCAGGTATTATATACCATTACCAATACCATCAAGATAAGTTTTCCGATGATTAGCGTGAATGTTTTCATCCTTTTCCAACATTGGGTACGGAACGAACGGCATATCGCCGAACTCGAAGCGGCAAGACTGCGCTCGGAACTGGAACAGTTGCAAAATCAGGTGAACCCACATTTCCTGTTCAACATGCTCAATAACATTATCGTCCTGACGAAGAAAAATCCCGACGAGGCGGCTAATGTCCTTCATAAATTGAGCAACATGCTGCAATATCAGTTCCACGGCTTCACGAAGCAATCCATACGCCTTGGCGATGATATACGTTTTCTGACCGACTATCTGAACCTCGAAAAGCTGCGGAGGGATAATTTCGAGTTCAGCATTACGGCAGACGACGGCGTAGAAGAAATTTCACTGCCTCCGCTGTTGTTTATTCCCTTTGTGGAAAATGCCGTGAAACATAACAACGACAACCGTAACCTCTCTTTCGTCCGGCTCCGGTTTGGCAGGGAAAACGACAATTTGTGTTTCGGGTGTATCAACTCCAAACCGCTCCGCCCGATGCGAAAGGACGAAGTCGGGGGACTGGGGCTTCCCAATGTGCGCCGCCGCCTCGATTTGCTGTACGGAAACAGGTATCGGCTGGAGATAACCGAAAACGAAACCTCCTACACGGTACAATTAAGTATTGAACTTAAATATAAAAAGATATGAACTGTATTATTGTTGATGACGAACCCTTAGGCCGCGAAGCTATCCGCCTGTTGGTGGAAGATACCCCGGCGCTGGACTTGTCGGGAAGTTTCGGAGATGCCGAATCGGCAGGAAATTTCCTGCTCGGCCATCCCGTTGATTTGGTATTCCTCGACATCCGTATGCCCGGCACGGACGGGATAACGTTTGCCCGCACCGTCAAGGACAACACTTTAGTGATATTCACTACCGCCTATCCCGAATATGCGGTGGACAGTTATGAACTCGATGCCGTGGATTACCTTCTGAAGCCCATTGAACCGCAACGTTTCCAAAAAGCCGTTTCCAAAGCCTGCGATTACCTGCAACTCTTGCAGGACAAATCACAGAAAAGCAGCGTGGAAACCATTACGCAGGAGCATATCTTCGTGAAGTCAGACCGCCGCTACTTCAAAATCCTTTTCCGCGACATCCTGTTTATCGAAGGATTGAAAGATTACGTAGTCTTTCAAACGGCAGACCGGAAAATCATTACGAAGCATACGCTGAAAGCCATTCAGGAGCAACTTCCACCGAAAATATTCCTGCGTACCAACAAGTCGTATATTGTCAATCTGGAAAAGATTGATTCCTTCGATGTGAACGATATTTACATAGGCACACACGAACTGGCTATCGGCAGCCGTTACAGGGACAGTTTTATGGAGAAGTTTGTAAATGGGAAACTTGTTTAGCAAGATAAGTGATTTCTAATAAAGGCAAGATGGAACAGTTTGTGTGTAATCTCAAGGAAAGTATTTATGCCGACATTCAGAAAATTGAATTGTCGGAGAGCGATATTTCTCAGAAGTCGTTGAAAATAATTCAAGTGCTGGAGAAAACCTTTGAAGATTTAAAAACATTCATTTTGGATTATACTTTCAAAGACCAAACGGAAGAAATAATTTTCTTTAAAGAAATCAAGCCTCAATTGTTCAGCCAATTAGTCTATCATAACAAAATTTACAATATTGAAATGCGGATGCCGACAGGCAGCTATAATGATAAAAAATCTTATCTGGAGAGTGTGTTAAGCAGAATCAAATATTTCTTCGATATGAATTTTGATTTTTACCATTATTACCGTTCCGGAAGTACTCACTTGGATAAATATTACTTTCTCATGGGGAAGCCTGATATACAACTCATTCTGGATAGCTTTTATTTTGAGCGGGATACAAAATTCTCTACAAGCCATGATTTCAAGGTAGCAAAAATATTGGCAAATGAAATGCTGACAGTATATGTAAACGGGAAAATTATCAAACTGGAACAACAGTCTCAATCCTTTACAGAAGAAAGTTATTGCATTTCCAAATCCAAACATACATGGACGGATTCAAAAACAGACCTTACGGAACTGATTTATGGATTATACGTTAAAGGAAGCATTGACAAGGGAAATGTTGATATAAAGGAACTTGCCGACTATTTTGGGAACTTTCTCAATATTGATTTGAAAGATATTTACCGTATCTATCTGAATATCAGAAGCCGTAAGGATAGCAGGACGTTATTCCTTGATTCTTTGACAGATGAACTTAATGACAAGATGGATGAAGATGATAAACGATAGTAGAAATGCAAGTATGGAAACGCTTATTCATATCGAATGGAACCTGAAAGGAACCATTGATATGCAACACCTTTCCAATGAATTGGGTTTTACGGAAAAACAACTCAATGAAGCATTCTATGAACAAACATCATTCAGTATTCAGGAATATATGGAGAAACGCCGCTTTACGGAGATAATGAAGCGTTTGGCGCAAACCTGCGATGAAGTAGCAGTAATTGCAGAAGATTTTTCTTTCCCCAATACCAATACTTTAGTGTCTTTTTTGCAGGAATTTAATGTTAATCCATTTTGTATCCGCAAAGGTTATCTGTTGGATGGATTTAACCTGACGGAATCAATAGTGGATTCAGTTATCAATCGTTTAAAGATTGCAGATTCGTATCAGACGGCGATAAAGTCATTAAATAGTAGTATTTTTGTAAGCTAATCGGACAAAAAGATGACGAAAATAAATACAAATTACAAAATGAGGAGGATTGAAAATATGAGTAAATACGAACCATTATGGAAACACCTGCAAGCAAATGGGAGTGAAACGCTGAAACTCACTTATGAAGACATCAAAGCTGTTCTCGGCTTTGATATCGACCATTCCTTTCTAACCTGCAAGAAGGAAGCGGCGCAATTTGGCTATCGTGTGGGGAAAATCTCCATGAAGGAGAAGCACGTTACATTTCATAAGGAGGAACAATTATGAAAAAATGGTATAAAGAAGAATACGAATTTACTGTTGAGGTAACCGGCTTTCTCCGTGGCGACCGCACCGAGGGATATTGCCGGAACGGCGAAGAAATCGGCGACAAATACACCTGTACATACGGCTGCCCTGTAAATTCAGATGGACAGGGGATTTGCTCCAAAGTGATGATGATTATGTTCCCGATTATGGAAGCCGTTAGGAGCGGCGGCGATTTAGAAAACATCGGTGGCGACGGCAAATACAGCAAGAACGTTGTATGCCCGGACGGTTGCGTTATATTTCGACTGACAGCAAAGAAACTTGATAACGAGAATTTTTTTAAAGGGAAGTTTATTAATCAGGAGGCGCTGTGATGAATGTTTCATTATTATGAGAGTAAAGGCAGCAAAATAATTAGTTTGAATAACCTGTTATGACAACAGAAAATAAAATATGAAGTACAGAACAGTTAATTTGGACGCATTCAGCGTCATTGGAGTAAAGAATTTTACATCCATCGAAAACGGCGAGAATTTCATCAAAATTCCGCGAATGTGGGCAAGTTTGCCCGAAGAAACAATGAACAGGCTGGGCGAACTTTCCAATCTGAAGCCGTCGGGCGTACTGGGTGTATGCGCGGAAATGCACGATAACGGCTTTGACTACTGGATTGCCGCCGCGACAACAAAAGAATGTCCCGCCGGATTTGAGAAGTTGGATATTCCCGCCGCACAGTGGATTGTCTTCGAGATAACCGGCGCGATGCCCAAAGCCGTACAGGACGGATGCCGGTACATATTCAATGAATGGTTTCCGTCGTCGGGTTATCAACATGCCGATGCACCGGAAATTGAGTGGTATTCCGATGGAGATATGAGTTCGCCCGATTATAAAAGTGAAATATGGGTTCCGGTTATTAAACAGGATTAGAATAAAATGAAGACACATCTGTTTTTTCTTTTTATATTGTTCATTCAGTTGCCTTTACGGGCGCAATCCGATTACCCGAAGATACGGATTTCCGAAGACGTCGAATTGATAAAACTTTCGGAAAAGGCATACGTTCATGTATCTGTTTCTGAAATAGACGGATTCGGCAAAGTCTCTTCCAACGGCTTGATTTTGGTAAGCAAGGACGAAGCGTTTCTTTTTGACACTCCGGCAACCGACAGTCAAACGGAAACTTTGGTGAAATGGATTGCCGATTCGTTAAAAGCCACTGTTTCTACTTTCGTTCCCAACCATTGGCACGAAGATTGTCTCGGCGGCTTGGATTATCTTCATTCAAAGGGCGTAAAATCATACGCCAATCAGATGACGATTGACATTACTAAAGGAAAGAGTTTGCCTATACCCCAACAAGGTTTTAGTGATTCACTTTCGTTAAAATTGCACGATATAGATGTTTCTTGCTACTATTTAGGCGGTGGTCATTCATCTGATAACATTGTTGTGTGGATTCCTTCAGAGAAAATTTTATTTGCAGGATGTATGGCAAAAGATATTCATTCCAAAGGACTTGGTAATTTATCAGATGCTGTTATAGACGAATGGAGTCCGACCATCAAAAAGGTTATAGCTAAATTTTCAGATGCCAAAATTGTAATTCCTGGTCATGGGCAAATCGGTGGCATAGAAATATTGCAGCATACAAAAGGATTATTACAGCAACATTTAAAAATAAAATAATATGGAAACAAAGAAACAGAAAAATTTAATGGAAGTCTTTCAGGAAGAATCTCCTGAAGTGGCACAAGCCTTCGGCGGATTAATCCAATCCGTCAGCAGCATGAAATCCTTGGAACCCAAGGTGAAGCAACTGATTTACATTGCTATTCGCGCCTCACAGGGCGAAACGACAGCAGTAACCGCCCATGTGCCGATGGCAAAACGGGCAGGCGCCACCCGCGATGAGTTGAAAGAAGCAATCATCATGACGACTACCGTTTGCGGTATCAAGGGAATTGCAAGTTGTTTGATTCCGGCTTTGGAAGCCTATGATAATGCAAAATAAAAAACTAATGAGAGCTGCTATTATTTATACATCCAAGCATGGAACAACCGCCAAGGTTGCGCAAATGATTGCAGGGCAATTAACCGGCAGTCAGGTATCAATCATTGACCTGAAAAAAGTGAAATGTCCCGACCTCAATTCCTTTGATGGAATAGTTTTAGGCACATCCATTTATGCCGGAACATCATCAAAAACGATGCAACGTTTCTGCAAGGACAACATTGCAGTATTGACGCAAAAGCGATTGGCGTTGTTCATTTGCGGAATGGAACCGGACACGTCCAAGCGACAACAGGAATTGACAAATGCCTATCCCCAGGCATTACATCAACATGCCGTTTCAACATGCTTTGCCGGAGGTGAATTTCAGTTCGAGAAAATGAATTTCTTTGAACGCGCAATTATCAAGCGTATTGCTAAAACGGATAAAAGCGTTTCGGACATAAACAGCGATAATATAGATAGATTTGTACAGGAAATCAACAAGTAAGGAATCATGAGTCAATTATTAAAGGAACAAAATATCTTTCCGTCAAAAGAAGTTTTAAAAGATGTACTCGGCAATGTTTACAATGTCTTTGAAGAAATGATAACAAGGCTAACTCAAGACGAATTTTCATTAACGGTCACTTGGAACTACTATAAAGACGGCAAATCATGGTTGTGCAAAGTTTGCGACAAGAAAAAGACAATCTTATGGCTTTCAGTTTGGGAAGGTTTTTTCAAAATCTCGTTTTACTTCACGGAAAAACACCTCGAAAGCATTGCGTCTTTGGATATTTCAGAGCAAATTAAAGAAGTATTTTTTCACACCAAACCGGCGGGGAAATTAATTCCATTAATAATCAATATCAATACGAGAGAACAATTAACCGATTTACTGAAAATAGCAAAGTATAAAAAGGATTTGACAAAATAATAAAATTAAAATAAAGTAAAAAACAATGAAAAATGAACAAATATCAATTATTGATTTAATCATTGAAACTCATGTAGGATTGGAGCGGCAGGGGCCTGGTAGTTCTGAAATGACTATTAAGGCATTAAGCTTCCTGGATAATCATAATCTTTCACGGGTAGCCGATTTAGGTTGCGGAACCGGCGGGCAAACAATGGTTCTCGCGCAAAATATTACCGGAATAATTACGGGTTTAGACCTATTCCCTGATTTTATTACTGTTTTTAACGATAATGCCAAAAAATTAAATTTCCAAGAAAGAGTAAATGGCATTGTTGGCTCAATGGAAAACCTTCCTTTTCAAAAAGAAGAACTTGACCTTATTTGGTCAGAAGGGGCTATTGATAATATAGGTTTTGAAAAGGGTTTAACCCATTGGAAAGACTTTCTAAAAAAGAGTGGCTATGTTGTAGTAACATGTCCTTCATGGTTTACTGATAAACGCCCTGCTGAAATTGAAAAATTTTGGTCTGATGCAGGTTGCAAATTAGATACAATAGGACATAATATTTCAATAATGCAAAAGGTTGGTTATATTCCTGTTGCATCATTTATAATACCTGAAAAATGTTGGACAGATAATTATTTTGCCCCACGAGAAGTAGCAGAAAAAGCACTTTTGGAAAAATATACCGGAAATCCTGCCGTAGAGGAGTTTATCGCCAATCAACGCCGCGAAGTTCAATTATACAACCGGCATAAAGCGTATTATGGCTATGTGTTTTATATTGGGAAGAAGAATGGTTACCCAATCGACTAATTTGAGTGTATATAAAATTGCTACGGAAATATTCATAGTAAAACCTGTCCATAAAATGTTGGTTAAATCGCAATTCAAAAAGAAAAAAGCATAGATTGAATGAATAAAAAAATCCGGATAAAAACGATTATACTCGACTTTGACGGCACGATTGCCGACACAAAAGACAGTATCATACAAACTATCCAGGCAACATTGGATGAGTTAGGTATTCAAAGAGCAAATGAATCCGGTATAAAGAACCTGATAGGACTTCCGCTCAGGGAAACATTTGTCAGGGTTGCGCACTTGATGGACAGGAATATGCAGGAGAAAGCGATAGTACTGTATAGAGAAAAATATAACCAAATTAGCCTTAATACGGTAAAATTGTTCCCCGATGTAAAGGAAACGTTAAAAGGACTGCATGATAACGGGCTAACCATCGCAGTGGCTTCCGGAAAAGGAAAGGAAGCGTTGTTGAATTTGTTGGACAGAATGGGAATTGCCCGGTACATCTCGCTGGTATTTGGGGAACAGGATGTGAAAAACAAAAAGCCTGCCCCCGACATGGCGCTGTTGATTCTTGAAAAAACAAATTCCAGCCCACAGGAAACTTTGGTGGTAGGCGACACGGTGTATGATATGGCAATGGGTCAGGAAGCCGGTTGCATCACATGCGGAGTAAGCTATGGAAACCATACGGAAGAACAACTCAAAAGCCGGAATCCGGACTTTATTATCGGAAAATTCACCGAAATAACAAGTATTATCGGGGAAATACATCAATTGTAAAACGACAAAGATTATGAAGCGTAAAGTAGATAATTCATACGGAATAATTCCCTTTTATATTCCATCCGAAAAAATAGTGGAAAAATCGAAAGGCTGCTACCTGTATGATTCGGAAGGAAAACAATATACCGATTTTGAATCGGGGGTCTGGTGCGCCAATCTGGGGCACAGTAACGACCGAATTGTGAAAGCAATGGAAGCGGGCATCCGTCAATCTATTCATCACGGGTACAAGTTCAGAAATCATCCGTCGGAATTTTTGTCTCAGGAACTTGTACGGATAACCGGATTGGAAAAAGGTTCGAGCGTTTTCCTGTCTTCCGGTTCGGAAGCGGTTAATCTTGCCATATCAATGGCGCGAAATATTACGGGACGCGAGAAAATATTGAAAATACACAATTCTTACCTGAGCGCATACGGATACGGGCAGATAACTCCCGGTAACAACCATATTGAGAATGTTCACTTTAACGATATGCAATCGTTGGATGAAACCAATTTTGGAGAGATTGCAGCGCTTGTTCTGGAAACAGGGGGAGCATCCATTGATATGGTCAGATTCCCGGATTATGCTTTTATCAAAGAATTAGTCGAATTATCAGTAGCTAACGGTTGTCTTGTCGTGGCAGACGAGGTTACTACCGGAATGGGACGTATGGGTAAATGGTTCGGATTCCAATACTATGATTTTTTACCGGATATAGTCGTAACCGGTAAGGCTTTGGGAAACGGTTATCCAGTCAGCGCGGTAACGGTCAGTGCAAAAATATCCGAATCATTCGGGAGCAATCCGTTCAGACATTTGCAATCCCACCAGAATGACCCGATGGGATGTGTAATCGGATTGGAGGTGATAAGGACAATTGGGGATGAAAATCTGTTGAATCGCTGTCTTGATACCGGACATTATTTCAAAGAACAATTATTATTTCTTAACACCAAATTCAAACAAGAAATAAGGGAAGTGCGGGGAAGAGGATTGATGATTGCTTTGGAACTGGATAACTCGGTCAATGGCGAACTTGTCAGCGATTTATTGTTTGAAAGAGGATTTGTTATTGGTTACAAAGCAAATACACTGCGTTTCTTACCTCCTTTGGTCATTGAAATAACAGAGATAGACAAGTTAATTACAAATATCGGTGAAATACTGGAACTGTTACGGCAATAGTATATGAATATCTTAATCATTTATGCGCATCCGAGCAATAAATCCTTTACATATAAGGTATTGCAAATTTTATTGAAGGCTCTGAATATGAGCAGTCACCAAGTTGAAGTATCGGATTTATACAAAATGAAATTTCAATCCGATATGACGGAAGAAGAATATGAAAGAGAGGGATTTGCAAAAACCGAACTTCCTTTATCCGAAGATGTTATCGCAGAACACCGGAAAATAGATTGGGCTGATTGCATTGTCTTTCTCTATCCGGTTTGGTGGAGTGATTGCCCTGCAAAAATGAAAGGTTGGTTCGACAGGGTTTATTCCGCCGGGTATGCTTATGGTTATAGCCAAAATGGAGAAAAAGCAATGAAAATGAAGCACATCAAATTGGGACTTGTCATTTGTACAGCAGGGCATCCAAACGATTTTTTAGAAGAAACAGGAATTGCAGGAAGTATGCGAAATGTAATGCTTGACGACAGGTTGGGAGTTCGATTCGAGAAGAAAGAAATGATGATACTCGGCGGCACACTGGAACTTGAGAAAGTAGCGAACAGTCATTTGGAAAAGATTATGAATTTAGGAATGAACATGGATAAATTTTGTGACACATTTTAAAAATAACGTCTGATATGCAACTGCAAAAGTACAATCGGCCGATACTGTTTTACGGCACATCTGTTTTGGTTCCGTGGCTATGTTGGTTTATATGGGCATGGTTAAGCCACAGTCAATGGCAAGGAAATCCGGCAGTGTTTTTTTGTGGGAGTATCCTTGGATTGACCGGTTTATGTGCTCCGTTCATTATTGCCATGATCTTGATACTTCCCGACAAGGAAATGAAACAGGAATTTGTTTCCGCAACGTTCCGGTTGAAAGGCATCCGACCTGTTTTCTGGACATTAACGATTTTCCTTTTCCCGTTGAGCATACTTGCAGCCCAAGCAATTTCCCTGTTTTTCGGATACAGCCTGTCTCAATTCAGGATTGTAGAACATCTCTCTTTTACGGCCGGTATTTTTCCCGCGTGGTTTTTACTGATATTAGCGCCCATTCTGGAAGAATTTGGCTGGCACACCTACGGGATACACTGTTTAAGAAACCGCTTTAATCTTCTGGTTACGTCTCTTATTTTTGCTATTGTCTGGGGAATCTGGCATATACCCTTATCTTTTGTGAAAGGCTACTATCAGAACGTTCTTGCGGAAACAGGCGTGATTTATTCCATCAATTTTCTGGTAAGCCTTATCCCTTATGTGATTATAGGCAACTGGCTGTATTACAGAACGAGTAGAAATATGCTGCTGGTGGTACTGTTTCATCTGCTGGCAGGATATTCCAATGAAATATTCCAGACACATCCCGACAGTAAAATTATACAAACGGTATTACTGTTGATATTTTCGACAGTCTTAGTATGGAAGGAAAAAGCATTTTTCTTTGACAAATCACATGAGAAAATATTCAATTAAACTATAAAAGAAATAATATGGAATATGTTGTAAATGAAGCGTATGAAACGGAATTTCCCAGTCCGTTACTGGTGAAGCGTAACGAAAAAGTAATCGTTAAAGGCGAATCGGAACATTGGCAAGGCTGGATTTACTGTATAAAGACGGACAGTTCTAACGAAGGATATGTCCCGGAACAAATAATAAGATACGAGGATAATTACGGAATCATAACGGAAGATTATTCTGCAAAGGAGTTGAATGTCAGGGAGGGAGATATTCTTGAAGGAATAAAAGAACTCAATGGATGGCTGTGGTCGGAAAATAAAAAGACCCATGAAATGGGCTGGATACCAGTAAAAAACATCAAATTATTGGAAAAATGAATGACGAAATGAAAAAAGAAGTAATACTTGGTCTGCTCAATGAGTTTGCAGACCGGGAGGAGTCGTTTATCGCTCCGGCCTTGAACGTCGGTTGCTTTGGACGCTGATTCTGCAAAATTATGAAACTCTCGTAAATAATAATTAACAAAAATAATAAAGATGAAAATTAATATGACGCAAATAAGACCTGTTGTAGAAGGTAACATTGAACAAACCCCAACTTCCATTATAATGAATTTATTTATTTGCATTATTATGGCGGCTGTATTTTTACTAACAAGTTGTAACACTGTTAAAAATAACACAGATATGAAAAATATTTCCTTGATATTCTCCGGTATTGAGTTTACCAAAGCTATCAATGACGCGGAGAATCATTATATGGTCAGTGACAGCCTTTTGGTTATTGATGGTATCGGAGGTTCCAATTATTTTATCTCGCCGGACGGTATGCGTGCCGAGGCCACCGCCCCTATACTTCTGAAAGAGATAGATAACAGCAGACCTTTCACTTTTACTACTTGTGTAGAGAGTAAAATAGAAAAAATATACGATGCCGGAACAATATATATCTACATTGATAATGAGAATTGGCTGAAATTTGCATTCGAACGCGACGAAAAACTTCGATGCCGTGTTGTTACCGTTAAAACGGATGGCTCTTCGGATGATAATAATCACGATATTATTGGGCAGGATTACGTGTACATGCGCATTGCATCAAACGGAAAACAAATAGGTTATTACTATTCGACAAACGGAGTCGATTGGAATCTTGCCCGGATATATAAAAACTATTATCCGCAAAAAATATGGCTGGGACTCAGTTCGCAATCTCCCAAGCCGGGTAATAATCCTGCTTCTTTCGGTAAAATGAGTTTGACTGATAGCTATATTTCCAATCACAGGTTGGGAAAATAACCGTGTAAATTCCCGATAAAGCATTGAAAGATGAATGAATCAAGTTCGCACCATCGGAAAAGCCGTAAAGTATAATCGCCCTTACCTTTGCGCTCAAGATAACATTCAGGAAAAATGGAACAACGACTATCGACAAAAGAAGATTACCGGCAGCGGGTTAATATCGTCATTGAGTACATCAACAATCATCTCGATGCAGTTATTGACCTTGAAAAACTGGCTGAAATATCCAATTTTTCAAAATGGCATTTCCAGCGCATGATGAAAGCGTATTTGGGTGAACCTGTTGGTGCGTACATCATGCGGGTGCGGGTGGAGACTGCGGCGAAACTGTTGCGGCGCATGGAGCAAATTGTGGCAGTATGTAAAGGAAAACAAGCTCTTTTCCGCAGGTATTGAACACATCGCCATCTATCACGACGACCCCAAAGTAACGGAAGCCGGCAAATTGCGTACCGACATCTGTTTAGTTTTGTCTAAAAAGGCTGAACCGAAAGGTGAAATCGGCGTAAAAACGATTGAAGGAGGCAAGTACGCAATGTTCCTCTATCAAGGCTCTTACGACAATTTGGGAGCAGTTTATGACACTATCTACGCTAAATGGTTGCCGGAAAGCGGCGAGCAACTGCGCAACTATCATTGCTTCGAGAAGTACATAAACAATCCCGAAGATACAGCTCCCGAAAAGTTGAAAACAGAAATTTATGTTCCAATAGAATAGACTCCGCCTTCTGCCACTGCAACTTATAGTTATCTTCATCGAAACAAACGAAGATTACATTTTTGATAGAATCATTCCTGGATAGAAAGCCCGCTACCGTGTAAAAAGCAATGGTAGCGGCTTTTTCTTTTCAAGTTAAAACAAATTCTATTATCAAGTTGATATAAAGTTCAATATCTATTTTAAGCCTCTTTTTGTCTCCAAATTGGGCGATTTTGAGGCGTTTTTCTACTGTTTCTGCCATAAAAAATAATTTCCAAAGCCGTTTTTTGTTCTTTGTTATTTCTCTAATAAAATAATCTGCTCATAATCAATCATGTAAAAATAATTTTCAAAAAAAGTATTATCAACTTGTCAATACCTGATAATTCAACTTCCGACCTTTGCAAAAACAACAACAAAAATGGCAAATAATCCTAAACAAAATAAGCCATGACAGACAGGGAATTAACGGCATTTATGCAAAACTGGTTTGAGCGGCTTATGGCACGGTTCGACCGATTGGACAAACATTTGGAAAAAATGGCGATAAAGGAGAAGTTGCTGGAGGGCGAACGGCTGTTGGACAACCAGGACGTTTGCCAGATGCTCAATGTAAGCAAGCGGACGCTCCAGCGTTACCGTTCGTCGGGCGAACTGCCCTACCAGATGCTCTATCATAAGACTTTTTACAGGGAAAGCGACGTGGAAGCCTTTATCAAGGCCAATTTCGCCAAAGGCGAAGACACGGACGACAATAATCCCGAAGAACCGGATGTTCCGTAATTGGTATTTTTCTTTTCTAAACACTATCGTTCAACAGAAGCCCGCACCGTCGTGATGACAGGCGCGGGCTTCGCTCATTTATGGTAATGTTCCCAACAATTTTTACTGTTAGATTTTGAAGCCCTTCCGCTCCAGTATTCCGACGGCAGGTCGGGCGACAACCAGCCTGTCGCCCATAATTGCCTTAATCGTCTGCAAATTATCCGGCATGGGTGCAAATTTATTTTCTTCTTTCGGGATACCCGCCATGATGCCGACGCTCTGCTCGATGGGTTTCAGCGAGGCTTCGATTTTACGCTCCATGACCACCATTTCCGCTTTCAGTCCCTTCAACTCGTCTTCCTTTTTCCAAAGGCTTTCCACCACTGCTTTGAGCGTGGGAACGTCCTTCATCAATTTTTCGTTGTCCGTCCTGTACTTCTCCAGCAGGGTGGGCATGGTGTCCAAGGCGTTCCGGAAATTGGCCGCCGCTGTCTTCGGGTCGGCTGCAAGGTGGCCGTGATTGTAGTTATACAAAATCTCGCCTTCTCCCTTGATAAAGAAACGGTTCTGTACCAAATCGAAGCCGTCCTTCACGGTGGTTTCCGATTTCACCAGCAGGGTAAAGCCATAAAGCGACCCGATGGGTTCCGACAGGCCGTGCGTCCGCGCTTTGTCGGCAATCTCGTTCAGTTTCTTACCAACGGACACGGGGTCGGTGGCGGCAAAGCCGTCCAGTTTTACAGGATTCAGGCGTGTGCCGTCCGGGGCAACCTGCACACGGGCGTTAAACGCTTCCACGTCTTTGGATATGCGGGCGATAAAGCCCTTGTTGGTTTCCACCGTCTGCATGATTCCCTCCAGCTTCCAGCGGGTCGAGGACTTGCCCTGCGTGAACGCCCGCCGTTCGCCCTCCAACGAAGTGATTTTTTTCTCTAACCGCGCTTTTTCCAGCAATTCGGTATTGCCGGAGAGGATTGCCACATATTCGGAGAAATTCATGCCGCTTTTCTCGTCCATACTGCCCTCGTCAATGGTACGGCTACCCATATTGTTATTCTTTAGCTGGTTAATAAATAGCTGCTTGTTGTGCAGCAACCCGAATTTATAAGCGTCCAGCGACTTTTCAACGGCATAAATCACCACATCGACCTTATTGTCGGCGTGTAGTTTGGCAACCTCGTTACCTTTGCGGATTGCCCTCCCGTCGCGCTGTTCCAGGTCGCTTGGCCGCCAGGGTGCGTCAAGGTGATGCACCGCTACGCACCGTTTTTGAGCATTAACTCCTGTCCCCAGCATTTCCGTACTGCCGAACAATACGCGGATTTTACCCTCGTTCATATCGCGTATCATCGCCTTGCGGGATTTCTCCGTTCCGGCTTCCTGGATAAACCGTATTTCGGATGCAGGGATGCCATACTGCGTGACGAGTTTGTTTTTAATCTCGCTGTACGGGTTCCAAATATCGGGTTTGTAGGTTCCCAAATCCGAAAAGACAAACTGCGTCCCTTTCTGCGGGGTATATGTCTTGTAGTAACCGGCAATGACGGCGGCGCAATGGCTGGCCTTGTTGTCGATATGGTCGCCGTACTTCTGCGGGTCTATCAGGCGCATGTCCAACGACATTTTACGGGCGTAGTCCGTTGCAATAAGCATCTTTGCCTTTTCCTCGCTTTCCGAAAGCGGCGGACGTCCCAAAATGGTGGCGTCGCCCGTTTTGGCAAAGGTCATGAGTTTCTGTATAAAATCCTGCTGGTCGGGCGTAGGCGGAATATTGTGCAGTATCTCGTTCTTCTCCGGGCGGTCGATACCGATGTCTTTCGCCGTGCGGAAATCGGTAATTTCCGAATAGAATGAAGCCAGTTCCGGCACTTTAATGAAGTACCGGAACCGCTCTTTCTGCACAATCTGGTTGGTTACCGAAAACTCGTAATCCTTCGTCTTCTTGGCGAAGATGGCCGCCCATGCGTCGAAGGTGTTGATGCCCTGCCTTTCGAGTTCCTTCGGGCGCAGGTACTTAAAGAGCAGGTACAATTCGGTGAGCGAATTGCTGATGGTCGTACCCGAAAGAAAGGTTGCGCCTAAATCCTTGCCCGTCCTGTCCTGGATGGTGCGCACGGCGAAAAGCATGTTAAGCGCCCGCTGCGAGCCGTCGGAGTTTCCCAGCCCCGCCACGCGGTCGTGCCGGGTGGTAAAGGTCAGGTTTTTGAATTTGTGCGATTCATCAACGAATAAATGGTCGATGCCCATCAGCCGGAAATCCACCGCGTCGTCCTTGCGGTTGGCGATTTGGTGGGTAATCCCTTTCAGGCGGGCTTCCAGATTGGTTTTCCGCTTTTCGACACCCCTGCGCATAAAATTGGAAACTTCCCCTCCCTTATTGCGCAGCACTTCCAGATTTTCTTCCACGCTGTCCAGCTCCTTTTGCAAGATGTCGCGCTGGATTTCGGGGGATTGCGGAATCATCCCGAACTGCTCGTGGGTCATTATCACCGCGTCCCAGTTATTATTTTTCATTTCGTTAAAAATGCGGGTGCGTTTGGCAGGGGTAAAATCCTCTTTCCCCGGATAGAGTACTTTCGCGTCCGGGTAGGCGGTGCAAAAGGTTTGCGCTATCTCGTGTACGTTGGCTTTCAGGGCGATTATCATCGGTTTGCCCGCTAATCCCAGCCGCTTCATTTCCATTGCCCCGCAGCACATAATCAGCGTTTTACCTGCCCCTACCTCGTGGTCGCAGATGCCGCCGCCATTGGTTTTGAGCATCCAGACGGCGTCCTTCTGGCTCTTATACAGGTCGTCGATACCCAGCGCTTTCAGGTCAAGCCCCGGAAAGGTCTGGTGGCTACCGTCATATTCGGGTCGCGCAAAACAGTTGAACGTGCGGTTATAGAGATTGGCCAGCCGGTCTTTGAACTCCGGCGACTGCTGGCGCAGCCAGTCGGAAAAGCCGTTACGGATTTCGTCGATTTTGCTGTTTGCCAGTTGGATGGCTTGCCCGTCGGGTACTTTGACTTCCTTATCGCCGTCCTTGATTGTCCTGGTAATGTCGGGCGTGGTGTCGTGCATGGCATGGCGCATCAAGGCAACTCCGTCGAACAGGCGGTTTTCGCTGCGGACGCCGTATTTCTCCGTGATGTTGGCGTTCCGGGAGCGGGCATTGAGGCTGAACTCGTCGCGGCTGGAGGCATACGTTATTTTTACATCGGTCTCAAACAGGTACGAAGCGTATGCGGCATAAATGCCGGTCGGTATCCACCTTTCGCCGAAATTAAAATCCAAATCGTCGAAGTCAATCGGCTTGGGCGCGGCTTCCTGCAAGGCTGCCAGCGATTCTTTGGCGGCTTCGTGGCCGGGATGACTGTCGATAAACTTTTGTACCTCGTCCGCTTTGGAAATAACATTTCCTGCGATAAACTTGTCGGCAACCTCATAGCCGCCCACCAGCGGATTGAAATAAACCCTGCTCTTCAATTCTGATAGTAGGCTTTCTTCCGGACTGCCTGTAAGCGAGGCCATATACTCCAAATCGACCTTGCCGTGCTTGTTGAGCGAAGCAGCCAGCGCGTCGCGGGCGTTGTCGGCGTGGGTAATCTCCCGGCTGTTGAACGCCACTGGACGTTCAAAGATGTCCGCCTTTACCGCCTTGCCCTCACGATAACGTTCCAAAGAGAGTATTTCCCGGCCTCCGGCGTCCATCTTAATCAGGTCAAGATTCTTGGGGTCGTTCAGATTGCCGAATTTCTCTGTAAAATCATCGTACAGACGATTGAGCATCTGCCGAAGCGCAGGATTTTCCTTCAACTGGCCGGCTTCGTTCAGGTAGAGGTGGTGGTAGGTATCGCGGATTTCGATGTAGAGCGATGCCCGTTTCCCCTGCTGCGCTGAAAGCTCCAGCGGGTGGAACATGGGGTTGAAACCGTTCAGGTCGCGAAGATAGCCGATGCGGTTGTCCGCATTTGTTACCAGCGAGCCTTCCCTGTAATGTTTCGGTAGCCCCTGCTCCGGCACAGCAAAGGGTACGGGTTTCATCCGTTCTTCCCGTTCCGTTTCCCTTTTGAGGTTTTGGGACTGTTCCTCCTTTCGGGCATCGGCGACAGGATAAACGGGTTTGGTATCTGTTTTTGTTTCCTTGGCTTGCCTTTCCGCTTCTTTCCTCTTTTTACCGGCTTCCAGCATCAATTCTTCCCGCCAGTCCAGCGGTGCGCGGTCATCTTCTTTTTTTGAAGATTTCCGCTTCTGCTTTGCTTTGGGCTGGGGTATCTCCATCCGGCGGCGGGAACGGCTGTTTTTGGGTTTGATTTGTGTGCGTTCCTCGGCGGACAACCCGAACAAATCATACAGCGATATGAGCGGTTGGTTTTGGATGTTATACGCCGGTTCCACCGCTTTCGCCTCCGCAGTCGGCTCTTTGGTTTGCGCAGGCGGCGGAACCGGGTCGGAAAAGTCAAACTGCAAGGAAGTTTGTGTTCCCGGCGGCATGTATGGCTGTTCTTGCGGCTTCAGCTCCCTTACCGGGGAAAAATCGTCATCCGACAGCACATCGTCAAAACCCAGCCTGTTTTCCTCCCAATCTAATTGCGCTGTACTTTTTCGTTCGGAAAAATCTTCCGGGGTGGCTTCCATAAACAATTCCCTGTCTTTTTCCTTGTTGGCTTCTACCATTTCGCCCATTTCCCGCCAGTCCTGCGCTGTCGGCCGGTAGCCCCGGCTTTGGGCGGCGGATTGCTCCACCTGCGGGGCGTGTTTTTGGTACAACTCCATATCCAGATGCCGCGAAAAATCTTCGCGCAGCATCCCGCGCAATGCGGCTGCAATGCCTCCCACTCCGCCGGAGTGGAGAAACTCCATCGCCGGTTTACCGTAAGGGTCGGTTCCGACCTTTACATTGTCGTGGATTACCCGGTCGAAATTCTGGAACAGGTTATTGACCGGTATGCCGTTGGAGAGCTTCCTGCTGTCGATAAAATCCTGCTGCCTTTGTGAGAGTTCCTTAACACCTGTTTTCTTCTGGAGGATAACGAGGTCGCTGCCTACTTCCGTTCCGGCATGTTCCGTAAAAAGGTTATTCGGGAAGCGGACGGCGGAAACAGGTTCGCACCGCTCCATCAGCCACTCGCGCACGGGGCGGTTGGCTTCGGAGTTCAATACGCCCTGCGAAGTGATAAAGGCGATCAGCCCGCCCTCGCGGACGCAATCGACGCCTTTCATAAAGAAATAGTTGTGTACTGTGCCGGATGCCTGCCGGTGGGCGTCGTCTTTCGCGTTGCTGTATGCGGGGTCGAATACCCTTACGTCGCCGAACGGGATATTGCTGGCGGCTACATCAAAATAACCGTTGTAACGGGCTTCGATGTTTTCAAATCCCTCTACCCGCACTTTTTCGGCAGGATTCAGGTGAGAAAGGATTTTTCCGGTCAGCATATCCTTTTCAAACTGTGTCGCTTCACATCCCGGATTCAGCAACCGGACAGATTCGGAAAAGATTCCTGTTCCGGCGGAGGGGTCGAGCAGGCGCACCGGTTCAACGCCGCTTTCTTTCAAGGCTGCAGCCAATGCGTCCACCACTTTGGGCGGGGTATAAAAGGCGGACAGCACGGAATTTTTCAGAGAACTTACATAGCGGTTATACTGCGGCGCGTTTCCCGCTCCCATGCGCAATATATCGTGCAACTGCGTAACCAGCGGAAACAGTTCGCTGTCGGTTTTTGTCCAGTGTTGTACGTCTTCCGGCTTGTCGGCGGGATTCAACACGGCTTTGATTCCCCCGAAACCGCAGTAGGTTTCCAATATTTCCCGTTCGGCGGGCGTTGCCTGCCGCCCTTCTTTTTCAAGGCTGAACGCTAAACGTATCGCCTCAATGTTGTCCCGAAGCCGGGCTTTCTTATTGAACGCCATCTTCGAGAAGTATTTGGATTGCGCCCGTCAGTTCCGTGTAGAGTAACCTGTACTCTGCACTATCGGCGAAATCGTCCGACAATGTATATTTTCCAATTACAGCCGAAAGGCGGGGCAGTAACTCTATTGCCAAGCCTTCGGCCAGCGCGGGGTCTGTTTCGTCCGTAAACTCGTCCCAAAGTATATTGACAATGGTGCGGTAAGGAGAGAAATGCAGTCCGGCATAGAGGATTTGGGAAGCGGCTTCTTCGGCTTCATCGTGCGAGCCGCCCGATTTGATAATGCTACTGTATGCTTCGGCTGCCGTATCACCCCGCGAGGCGATAAACTGTTTGTCGGTTGCCTTTTCGGGATGCGATTCACGTAAATAGGATAACAGGGAGAGCCGGAAATAAGACATTTCCACGTCTGCGGATTTATTTGTTGCTTTCATCTTTTGATTTTTTAGTGGTAAATAAATGGAGGGAAAGGAAAAAGCGACCGGAGCCTTGCCCCGGTCGCCACCACTAAAAAAATCCGATGTCAGGCAATTATCCCTAATTGGCAAGTCTTAGATTCTTTCAGTGGCAAAGGTAATCATTTACTTTGTTTTACCTTTCTTTCCGTTCTTGTTTTCAAACTCGAACACGGTTTTATAGTCGGCGTCAAAGGCTACGGCTGCATCGAACGGTTTTCCGGTCTTACTGCTCGTAAAGCCTTTGATGATGCCTGTTTTACCGTTCGTCAGCAAGGCGGTAAGCTGCGTATCGGTCAAATCCTTTTTGGCAATGGTTCGGAAAACCATTAGCCCGCAATGCTCATTATTGCATTTGGCAACCTTCGGAAAGAATATGACCTGTCCGCTTTTACATTTGAGGCAGCCGCAGCCGGGGCGGTCGTCCTGCCGTTCAAAAGCGATGCCGAGCAATTCCGTGGTGATTTGCGAAGCATACACCTCTATCGAGTGGTGGAATGTAGCTGCATCCATTTTCCCTTCACCGATTTTAGAAAGGGCGTGTTCCCAACTTCCGGTCATCGCAACATCCGCAATCTTTTTGTCTTTCACGGCAAGGTAAACTACCAGTCCCTTGTTGGTCGGAACCAACGCCTTCTTTTCGCGCACGATATATTCCCGTGCAAACAGCGTTTCAATGATGGCCGCACGGGTAGCAGGTGTGCCGATACCGGCGTCCTTCATCGCTTCGCGTTCTTCTTCGTTGGTACATTCCTTGCCTGCCGATTCCATCGAACCAAGCAAACTTGCCTCTGTATGCAGCGGACGGGGCTTGGTCTGCTTTTCCAACGCTTCCATATCCCGGACGGGAAGCATATCGCTTTCGGCGAGTTGGGGCAGCGTGGTTACGTCTTCGTCCTGCGCTTCTTCATCGGTGGCGTTAAACACAGCCCGCCAGCCGGGAAGTAGTGTTACGCTGCCCTTTGCGACAAAGTGTACGCCGCCCGCGTCAAGCGAAACGGCGGTGTTCTCTTTGGTGCAACGATTGGAGAATGATTCTAACATTCGACCGGCTATCATGTCATAAATCGTCCGTTCATCGCCGGTTAATCCGTCCGCCGGATCTCCGGTGATGATAAGCGCATGGTGGTCGGTTACTTTCTTGTCGTCCACGCAGCGGATATTGAGTACGATGTTATCCATTGAAGCGGCGTAAGCGCCAAAACGCGGATGGTTTTTCAGCGTGGCGATCAGGTGCGGTATCTCGTCCAGCACATCGGCGGAAATATAACGGCTTCCCGTGCGTGGATACGATATTTTTTTTGATTCGTACAACGCTTGGGCGATATTCAGCGTTTTGTCGGCTGAAAAACCATGTTTGCTATTGGCTTCCTTTTGAAGCGTGGTCAAATCATACAACAGCGGTGGTTCCTGCTTTACTTCTTTCTTCTCGACACCCGTAACGCGGACGGTTCCGGCAGCCTTCACCTGTTGCAATGCGCCATCGGCTGTGGAACGGGTATCGTACTTGTCCACCGACAAAACGGCAAATGCCGTATCATCTTTAGCCGTGTGGATTTTCAGTTTGAAGTACGTTTGCGGCTTAAAGTCCTTATTCTCCAGATAGCGGCTGCATATCATCGCCAGCGTGGGTGTCTGTACTCGACCGAGCGACCACGAGCCGCGCCCGGCGGCAATGCTCAACGCCTGACTTGCATTAAGTCCGACAACCCAATCGGCCTGGCTTCTTGCTCTCGCCGATAAATACAGGTTGTCGTAATCGCTGCCGGGGCGGAGATTCTGAAAACCCTCCTTAATGGCTTTGTCGGTCAAACTGCTTATCCATAAGCGTTGGCACGGGCGGTTGCTTCCCAAATATTCATAGATGTAGCGATGGATTAACTCGCCCTCCCGTCCGGCGTCCGTGCAAACGACAATGCCGTCGGCTTTGGAAAACAACTCTTTGATGATTTTCAGTTGCTTCATCACGCCGGGGTCATTTTTGTATTCCTTACCTTCTTTGATTTGGCGGGGAATGAGTATAAACTCCTTCGGCAATATAGGCAGGTTTTCCTTTTGGAAACCGGTAAACCCGTATGCTTCGGGCATGGCAAGCCCCACAAGGTGGCCGAACGCCCAGGTAACAGCCCAGCCGTTACCTTCCATATAGCCGTCTTTTTTACTGGTTGCGCCGAGTATGGCGGCTATACTTTTAGCCACGCTCGGTTTTTCTGCTATACAAACTTTCATATCGAATTTTTTTAGTGGTTTGAAAAATTGAATTACATTTTATGCCCCGTGCTTTTCCTGGGCTTGGCGGGAGATTGGCGCTGCTCCTGTTGCTCTTTCTTTTCCGCCTGCTTCCCGGTGGGCTGGGTCTGGCCTTTCTGCAATGGCTCGGTCGAGTGTTTGGTCGCCTCGTTGGTTTTACCCTCATTATTGACGGCAACCTGTGTTTTGAAGCCTTCGGCGGGTTGCGACTGCTTCTTGGCCAGTGCTTCTTTCCATTGTTCGGGAGGCAGGCTGGTATGGCGGATACGCCCGGCATCCTGATCCGGCCACACCCAGGCATTGTACTTCTGTCCCTTTTGGTCGGTGGACTCCACCTGCTTCACCCCTTCTTCCTGTTTGGGTTTATTGTTCTGGTTTACCATCCCTTCTACCCAGACAGGTTTATTTTCGCACAGGGTTTTGAACTGTTCGCGGGTGAGTTCGACGCCGCCCTGCACGGGACGCACCCATACTTCGCCGACCTTGCGGGCTTTGAGCGGCTGGTTGTCGTCCTGTCCCGTTTTTTGTTCCGCTTTCGCCGCCCGTTCCTGTTGGCGCTGCTGGCGTTGTTCGGGCGTAAACAGGAAGTCGAAATTTTTATTCACGGCATTATACTGGACAATGCGCGTGATTTTCCCGCCGGGTTCCTCGCCGGGGCGTTGCTTCTTGTCCATGTTTTCTACCAGCACGCCTTTACCGGCTTTCAACCCGTCCTGCTGTTCTTGCGAGAGTTCAACGCCTTTCAGTACTTTCGGGATTTGGATTTCCGATAGTGGGACGGCCTCGAAGCGGTTGGTGATTTTATCCAGCGATACGAGCGCCGGGACTTTTTCGCCGCCGGGGGTCATTTCCAGCTCAAAGACACGCCCGCCGTGGCCGGTAGCGGTGAGTTGCTTCCGGTCGTCGGGGGAGAACATGACACCCATAAACGGCTTTTCAAAATCAGGCTTCTCCTGAAAGGGGTGCGTCTGGATTTTGATTGTGCCGTCGGGCTGCTGCTCAAAGGACAGGCGGGCTTTTGCCTGCAACTCTTTACCGTCAATCTCCATGCGGATTTCGAGCAGTCCGGGCGACTTGTGGCCGTAGGACATGGCTTTGAGCGAATCCTGCAAGTTGTCGCCGGTCAAACCGTACTTTTCGACCTCTTTCCATTCAAGCTTGTTCAGGTCAAGCGGCTGGTACTTCCCCTGCGCCTGTTCCTGCATCTTGCCCTCCGGCGTTACACGGTACGGGTCGAGTACCTTGTCCTCCGGGTTGATCCTGATGATTTTGTCAAGGAAAGCCGCCATCATATCGACCGCTTTCCCGCTGACCGCGTAAATACCCGTGTGCGACGGGTTTTTGAACTGTGCCGTGAACTTCTGAAAGAAGTTCTCCAGTGCGTTGCCACGCGGGTCGATTTTCAAAAAACTGTCGGCATTCTCCTTTGTCGGATCGACCTTTTTCAGCTTGCCGTCCTTTCCTTCGGCGACGGCTTTCAGCTTGCCATCTTCGCCCTGCGTCAAAATGACTTTCGGGTCATGCTCCTGCGCCGCGCCCATGTAATCCTGGAGGCGGATACGGCTTTCGGTAACAATCCGCGCGTCCGGCTGGTGGTTCAAAAGCCCTTCCAGCACTTTTACCCCCATGTCCAATCCGTTTGCGCTTACCTTGTAAAATGCCGTGCCGGAAGGGTCGCCAGTCCGGGACATGAAGTTTTGGAAGAATTTTTCCATGTCGCCGGAATTTTTCTCGACGGTCAGGAACATCCGCTCGTTCCTCATCGACGGTTCTACGGTCTTGATTTTCTTCCCGTCCTCGCTCATGCCTGCAACGGCTTTCAGCCTGCCGCTCTTTTTGTCCGCGACAAGCAAAATGTCGCGGTCGTAATTAATCTGTTTTTCTGCCATAAATCATTGATTTTTAAGTTCCGCATTACTATTAATGCGGAACGAAAGTACGCCTATCTTACTATGCGGCAAAGGGATTTCAGGTGGCTGGCAGCTTGTGGCGCCGGTTTGGAAGCGTGTGGCGTTGATGCTTTGGTTTCCAGCGGGTTATTTGCCTGTCGGTTTTGCCCGGAAAAACGAAAAAAGCGGCGTATCTTTGCAGGGTAATTATATAAGTTATGAAGCATGGCAAAAAAGAAACCTCCGGGACATTACTGCCGAATCTGCGGTTGCCGCAAGCCTAACGAAAAGTTCAGCGGCAAGGGACATGCCGGGCATATCTGCAAGGAATGTTACTCGCTGCCGCAGGAAAAGAAGAACGAACTGCAATATATTAACCGGATAGACCGGATTGCGGAAAAATATCCACGCTCGCGGGAGGACTGGGAATACCTTGAAAAATGCGCGAAAAACAAAAAGTATCCCGAAGCGGCGGAGTTTGCCCAAATGATACTGGGCATGAGTGGCAGGGGAGTGAATGAACCGATTGAAAAAGGCTGTGAAAACGATGGGGATATTTATGATTATGCGGATATAGACAATCTTCCGGTATTTTCCGAAAAGAAGAAATTTGCCGGACTTGACGATGATGAAAAAAAATGGCTCCGGGATTATATCCGTTCGGAAATCATTGAACACTGGGAGCATTCAAATGTATGCCCGAATGAAAATGAGCTGGTTGAAATAAGAAAGCGGATGACGGGTATATTTGAAGAAGAATGCCATATCATCTTGAAGAACGACGCCACATTGAGGAAATTCTTTCAGGACAATGTAACTTCTGCAATGAATAAATTACAGAAGAAGACAGAGGTTAGCGTAAAAAACAGCTAACCCCTGTTCTCAGTTAATTATTACATATATATAATGTGTATGGAAACAGAGAGAGCCGCCCGAATGGGCGGCTCTCTCTGTTTCTCTTACTCCTGTTTTGGGAGTAAATGACACAGTTTGGGGTCGGCCTTGATACGTTCCAATTCTTCCGCGACGATTTGTTTTGTTTCGGCTTTAATGCGGTCGTAATTCTCTTTAATCATTTCCTTCATACGATCAACACCATTCTCATCTACAAAATTGGAGATGACGGGTATTTTCCGGTACGCCTTCATTTCTGCGGCTACCCTGTCGTTATCCACTACTATTTCACAATGGAAAATCTTCTGCTCAATGCGTTCGTCGAAGTTGTCGGCGACCGCCCCGACAAACATCCCCTGCGTCAGGTTGGAAATTTTCGACGGCGGTATCAATGAATCCATTTGCGTTGAAATGGATGTCGATTTGTCCTGCCGGTTAATGGTCATCGACTGGCGTTTCTGCAACACTTTCCCGAAGCGGTCGGAAAGGGTTTTGGCCGTATCGCCCACCACTTGACCGGAAAAGATATTGCCGACCGTGTTCATCACTACGGCGGCTTCCTTATCGCCATAATCCCGTTTTAGCTGTGAAAAGTCCTGAAAACCAAGCAATACGGCCACCTTGTTGCTTCGGGCGGTGGCAATCAGGTTATCCAACCCTTTAAAGTAGATCGTCGGCAACTCGTCGATAATGACCGAACTTTTTAGTTGGCCTTTCTTGTTAATGAGTTTCACGATACGGGAATTATACAGTCCCAATGCCGCCCCGTAGATATTTTGCCGGTCTGGATTGTTGCCGACTACAAGGATTTTCGGGTCTTCGGGGTTGTTGATGTCCAGCGTAAATTCATCGCCGGACATTACCCAATATAATTGCGGGCTTATCATTCGGGAGAGTGGAATTTTGGCCGACGCTATCTGCCCCATCAACTGATCAGCGGCACCTCCTAACCACGCATCCATAAAGGGGCTAAGGTAGTTTTCGAGGTCAGGATACGAAGTAAGTATCGGAAAAATATCTTCGTAGCGCTTGTTCAGGAACTCAACCGCATGGGGAAAGGTGCAATACTTCCCGTCCTGATAGATGCGAAGATACCAGATAATTGCTGCAAAGAGGATTATCGGGGATTCCACGAAAAAGTCGCCCTGCTTTTGCACCCACGTTTTGTTCAAATTTAACATTATTGTATAGGCTGATTCGTATGCGTCCGATATATCGTCCATGAAAGAGGGGTTAATCGGATTGCAGCGGTGAGAGCGCGAAGGGTCGTCGAAGTTTATCACATAAAAGGTTGGGACTTTGGCGTAACCCTCACGGTTGTTCAGCAGGTGATTATACGCAATCGTCGATAAATCAGGAAACTTGAAATCGTAAATGTAACCGGTAAATCCCTTTTCGATTTGCTGTTTGATGAACTGGTTTACCACGGCGTAACTCTTTCCCGAACCCGGCGTACCCAGCACAATCGCCGCCCGAAAGGGATTTACAATGTTTATCCAGCCTTTCCACGTCTTCTTTTTGTACCAAAAGCGGGTAGGCAGGTTTACCGAATATTCGTTTACCATTAACCTGGTTTCCTGCATGAAACTCTCGTTCTCCGTGTTAAACACGTCGTCCATCAGGTTGTTTTTCAACAAGCGCGACATCCATATCCCCGCCATGAGCAGCAGGATATAACCAACGGTCATGGTAAAAATGTAGAACCCGGCATTGGCTATAAGCGGGAACGGCAAAATCAAAAGCCACCAGTTCAGGAAGAAGAAAACGAACCCTACGCCCAAGCAGACGTAGATTTTATTCCATGTTATTTTCTCGTCTTTCACGCCCTTAGTTCCCAAACAGGACAGGGCAAGGAACACAACGGCAAAAATTTTTGTCCACAGGATGGAGGTAAACAATCCGGCAGTGCGGTTGAAATTCATCAGGATTTTATCGACCACCCCGATATTGACGCCCCACTCTTTAATTGCTCCGTAACAAAACCAGTATATGTTTATCACTACGAATAAAATACTTAGCGCCCGCATAAAGTCCATGACTTTTGCCAGCCCTCTCAAATCATCTTCTTGTTGCATAATCAATTTGTTTTTTAGTTGTTTGACAATGGATTGAAAATGCGAAAGTAGGAAGATGAAAACGCCCCGAAGCTATGTTTTCGGGGCGTGGCAGCTTGTGGCGTCGGTTTGGATGCTTGTGGCGTTGTTGTTAATGATATCAAAGGTTATAAGTGATTATTCTTCCTTTTCATCAAATATTTGCTAATTTTGTGGCGGCAAAATAAGTATCTACTATAGTAGAAAAATAAAATAAGAACCATAAAAAGTGATAATATGGCAATAACACCTCGCAACGAAATCAAGACGGATAAAATATACATTAAAGATGTATTTGAACAATGGTATCGTATTCCAGAATATCAACGTCCTTACGTATGGAGTAAAGATGAAGTTATAGAGTTATTGGACGATATTAGTTATGCATCTGTAAATACTCCTTCCAATGATTATTTTCTTGGCTCTTTTGTGTATCAGCACAGGAAGGCTGGCGGAGAACAAGAATTCATTGAAAATGATCTGCTTGATGGGCAACAACGTATTACTACTATATTTTTACTTTTTGCTGTCGTTCGCGATATTGAAACAAACAAGATAAGAAAAGAAAATTGCCAAAAGTATATTTTCCAAGAAGAAGATAAAGATACTAATACGCCTGAACGAATTCGATTGTTGTACAAGATTCGCTCTGAAGTAGAAAAATTTATTGATGAGTATGTGAAGCCTGAAAACAGCATCATTGATAAATGGGAAGATATTAAACGTATTGCGATTGAAGACAAAGATGTATCCATCAAGAATATGGCAAATGCTATCGTGAGCATTCGTACCTATTTTGAAGATAATAAAAACATTGATACTTTTTTCCCTTATTTACTACAGTATGTATTGATGATTTATGTGTATTCAGAGCAATTAGAAGACGCATTCCGCTTATTTACCATTTTAAATGATAGAGGCGTAAAACTACGTAATTCTGATATTTTGAAAGCACAAAACCTACAGTATGTTCCCGATTCCGAGCGCACTAAGTATGGACTCCAATGGGAAGAATTGGAAAGTGAATTAGGAGAGGAATTTGATCGTTTTCTGTCTTTCATTCGAACAATTGTAGTTAAGGAGAAAGCTCGTTTGAATTTGCTTCAAGAATTTGAAGATAAAATATACAATCCAAAGGAGAAAGATAAAACTACAGGTAAGTTAAAACCTGCTTTACTAAAAAGAGGAAAAGAAACTTTTGATTTGTTGAATAAATACTATGACCATTACGACCAATTGTTTGAAAACGACAACTATAATTTTACTAATGGGTTTGAATTCAACAATATGGTGGTAGTTATGAAAACTACGTTGCCATCTACCGATTGGATTCCTCCATTGCTTTCTTATTATAATAAATTCAATTCAAATCGTATATATGATTTCCTATTATTGCTTGATAAAAAATTCACAGGAGATTGGATTGGGCAGTTAACACCAACAGAACGAATTGAAAATATGAATGCTATTCTGAAAGGAATTGAATCTCATAAATCTCCTGACGATTTATTTAAGACGAATTTATTTGATTTTGATAAAGTAAGTTTGTTGAAAAATATTAGTCAAAAAGCATATGGAAGGCAATTTGTTAAAAACATTTTATTAAAACTTGATTTTCTTTATAATGACAATAAAGTAAATAAGTGGAGTTGGTTTGGTCAAATTACCATTGAACATATTCTACCTCAAAACCCCAAAGATGGTAGTCAATGGAAAAAAGACTTCACAGATACAGACCGAGCAGACCTAACCAATAAAATCGGAAATTTGATTTTATTGGGGCGAGGAAAAAATGCATCGCAAGGCCGATTTGATTATTCATTGAAGCATCAAAAATATTTTGCTGAAAACATAAATACATTTCCGAATTCATTAAGAGTGTTTAATAAATATCGAACTCAGTGGACAAAAAATGAATTAAATGAGAATCAAAAATATGTTCTTGACACATTGAAGGCATACTATAATATCGAATAATATTATGACACAGAAAGATGCTTTTTGTAATTTGCTACGAGAAAGATCAAAAGAACATAGATTAGCAATCTCTCTAATGATAGAAAATGGCTTATATGGACAGGCTATTTCGATACTTAGACAAGAATTAGATTCTATGGTAAGAACAATATTCCTTTTGGAGAAATCCGACATCAATGTTAGAAACCATTACATGTCGCAAACACTAAATAATCAGAAATGGACTTTTCCTAATTCAAGAACTTTAGTAACAGACAGACATATGGTAGAGTTTTCCAATAATCTATACGGCTGGTCTTTATCTGTTTATAAATTAGGTTGCGCGTTTATTCATCTTTCACCAATGAGTAACTACACGAATAAGAATCCATTTTTTTATTTACCGGATACTGAGATTCAGGATATAAAGCAACATCTACATCATTACCACAACTTTTCACTGGAAGAAGAATTAAATATGAATACGGTTATTCCATATTTGCAAAGAGTATTTACAAAGGTTGCAGATAACTTAGAATACAACATTACATTATTAGAAGAAGAAAAGATTAGTGAGTTTTAAGTAAGCTATTACTTAATTCTACACCTGCCTCCCATACCTCCGTTTTTTCTTTTTCTTTCGTGTCGGCGCTGGCTGGTTATCATCATGCTGATCCGGCTCCGGCGTCAGAACCGAAAGCAAACTGCCGACGGGCGAATCGTCCCCGCCGTGGCCTTTGACGGTAGCCGGTTGTTTATCCTCCTGCTCATGCTGCACAGCCGGACGTAAAGCCTCTTTCGCAGGTACATACAGAACGGATTGCAGATTCTCGCGACATTCTTGTGGCTGCGCAAAATCTGCGAACCGCGCGCCGAGGGCATTAGCAGAAAACTCCTTGCCCAGCGCGGAACCGTTCAGGACGGTGCGGCTGTTGTGGTCGATAAACGTTACCCCGAACAAGCGTCCTCCGTTTCCATAACGCAATATCATGTCGATACCTTTCTTCTGCAAGTCCGCCCGAAACTCGCTTCCTGTGCGGGCTTTCGTCATGGACACAGAAACGATAGCGCGGGTATCGGCAACGATTCCTTTTGATTTGATTTCCTCGCCGGATTTCTTCATCATCTGCTCCAATGCCTCGATGCCGTAATCCTTCCCGAACAGGGAAGATTTGAGCGGTTTGCCTACACGGTTGCCGTCGGCATCCAACGCCGAATACACCAGCCCCACATATTTATTCCCCGGATTACTACCTTCGACCTTTTCCACTCCGATATTATAGAGCGACAACAACGCCCTGTACTCGCCGAGCGATTGGAACCGGTACATTGTTGTCAGCGGTTTGATAGCATTGGCGGCTTGCTTTTTCAGGTCGCTGCGCGAAGCGTCCACCGGTGAAAGTTGCCATGCCTCGCCTTGCTTCCTGTCTTTCGGGTGCAAACTGTATTTCTTTTCAAGGTCATCGGTAATCTGGCGGCTTTTCTCATAATTCTTCTTGTCGCTGATTAACGTGCCGTCGTTGCGGACACGGGTGGAAACAATGTGCAAATGCTGGCGGTCGATGTCCTCGTGTTTGAAAATCATCCAGGGTTGGCCACCGAAACCCAATTTCTCCATATACTCCCGTCCGATGTCGGCTAATTGGTCGTCGTTTATCTTATCTTCCGGGTGCGGATTGAGGGAAATATGGATAATTCCGCGCGTGGTAGTTACCTGAGGAGGCATCGCGCGTTCAAAATCCCGCATACAATTCCCTACGGAAAACTGCCCGTCGGCAGGAACAAAGACACGGTTCGTTTCCAGAATCTTACCCAAACCCGCATCAACTTTCTCCTGATTATACGCCAATGCGCCGTACAAATTATTCCCTATGTGTATATCCGCAACCATTTTTTAAGGACTATTCAGGCAAACATTCTTTCTTGAACTGCTCGCACAACTGCAACACTTCCCGCCCGATTTTCGACAATTCTATCGTTTCCTGCTCCAGTTTATAGAGCATGGAAAGGGCTTTTTTCTGTAAGCGTCTCCGCGATGACGTCTATCCTGTAAAAAAAATAAGCAGGGAGTACGCTTG
>NZ_JBHSGN010000142.1:0-1699 GCF_042654545.1 Dysgonomonas termitidis | reverse complement strand
GGTCCGTGCATACGGGCTGGATGCGCAGATCAGACGCCTGGGCGCCGCAGATGCGGATGCGTTGCCGGAAGAAGGTCCGCAATCCGGCACACCTGAAGAGGCTGCGCCGGAAAGCGGTACGGATCAGGCTGATACGTTTTAAAGATGAAAAGGGCTGCATGGAAAGCCTTCCTGCGGGAAATACTGGCAGCTATAGGCATCATGCTGCTGATTATTATGATGTTCTATATGTGCTCCGACGTTATACATCCTAAAAGTTAAAGCTGTATTAAAAACCATACAAAAACCATCTAAACGATATGTTTAAATACATGAAGATACTGATCTATATCATCTACCCCTTACTGGTTCCGGGGTTGACGATCTTCTGCCTGCTGACCTGCGGGGGAGGAGACAAGTCCTCCGCGCCGCTGGCTAAACTCTGGTTTGGAAGGCCTCCGCCGCGCAATTTATGCGAGGTTATAACGGGCCCGGCTTAGAGCGGCCTTCAGGCGCTATGCGCTATATTCCTCAGGACAGGTTCCCACAACAGAAACGCGGCCTACGCTACCCTGGACCAGGGCCGCCGGTACAGGGAGGAAAATTGTTAAAATCCGAATAAGCCTAACCGCAAATACGCAGATTTGCATAATAGCAAAAATTATGGCCGCTATAAGGTGGATTAAAGCATGGTGGTTCTTTCGGCTTCTGTCCTACAACAGCTAGAAGCATAATGCTACCGGCCTGCTTAGCCGACTTGATGCCATAATGGGCTGATAGCCGGTAGTTTTGTACCGTTAGATCCATCCGGCTTTGAGTTGCTACCGGTTGAACGCTACAAGCTGCCGGCTTCATTAGCCAACCAGGAGGATCAGCATACCAGCCTGTACTGACCGGCAAAACATCAGTACGCGTAACACTCAATGGGAATGAGCCTAGACGCGGGAGAGCCGGAGCCTGAAGACGAAAAGATAAATGAAGAATGATGAATGATGAATGATGAAAAAAGTAACGATATAAAGCGATGGCGCGTGAAGCTGTATGCTACGGGCTGGCCTGTTCCGGACTGTCCGCGGATTAACAACAATGTAAACAATATCTGGAATTGAAGCGGACGGGGGGGGAGTTACAGCCCGTAGCTTACAGCCTGAACCCCGGGGCGGCCGGCCACCGGCCTTTTTTAAAGCTATTCAACGAAAGCCGGCCCCCCCTTAATACGCGTCAACTTGCTTATCGGCCAATGACGCCTTTAGCCATAAGCTTTTAACCCTTGGCAGCCCTATACGACTAAGCGCCATGAGCCGACAACCATAACCTTTGCTAATATGCTCATTTGCTAATTGACTGTTTGACTCTGAACCGGAACCGGGAATTAAAGATAGAAGCCCTCCGGGCTTTACTGCCCTAAATCTGTACGCTGCTGCTCGTTGGGCTGATTATGTACGCGATCATCACGGCCAACCGTTAGCGCCGTCTTTATAAACAAAAACAGAAACCTAAAAAAGAAAAAGTATGCTTAAATTCACAAGGATCACGATTTATATCATCTACCCCGTGCTGGTTATAGGGATTATGATCTTCTGCCTGCTGACCTGCGGGGGAGGTGAAAAGCCCTCCGCAGGCAGGCAGGAGGCTCCGGAGGCCGTCCGGGGGGATGCACCCCGGCGGTTCGTCCCGCCTGTTATACCCGTGGAGCTTACCCGCCCTGCGGAGCGTGCCG
>NZ_JBHSGN010000141.1:0-803 GCF_042654545.1 Dysgonomonas termitidis | reverse complement strand
GACCGGTTCCCGCTGCTGAACCGGGCGTATGAAACACTGGCCTGGAGCAGGGCTATCGGACAATCCGGGAATTAGCAGATAAGCGAAACAACGTTCGGCGGAGCCAATTAGCCAATTAGCAAATAAGAGCAAATTAGCATATGGAAAATGAAGAATTAAGAATCATAAATGATTCATGAAGAATTACGAATGATAAAAGAAGATAGAAGAATAATGAAAAAGGTTACTGATATGATGCGTGCAAGGGTATAGCCGTATGCTACGGTCTGGCCGGCCTCAAACTGTCCGCGGATGAACATAATATAAACAATATCTGGGATTGAAGCGGCCAGAGGAGCGCGGTACAGCCCGGAGCCCTACGGTAACCGGCTGATCAGCTTAACATGAATACATGTACGAAAAAGCCGACCTGCTCACCTGCTCATTTGCTAACTGAAAAAATAAAAGGAAGGTGAAGAAACACGAGAACCGGGAAGACGCACTGAAAGAGTTACTGGCAGCTTTAGGCATTATGCTGCTGATTTTTTTGATGTTCTATACATGCTCCGGCCATGAACCGTCGTACAGGTTACACGTATATTAAAAACCACATAAAAACAGAATAAACGATATGTTTAAATTCACCAGGATACTGATTTCTATCATCTACCCCTTACTGGTTCTGGGGATTATGATCTTCTGCCTGCTGACCTGCGGGGGAGGTGAAAAGCCCGCCGCAGGCAGGCAGGAAGCTCCGGAGGCCGTCCGGCGGTTCGTCCCGCCTGTTATACCCGTGGAGCTTACCCGCCCTGCGGAGCGTGCCG
>NZ_JBHSGN010000140.1:0-1962 GCF_042654545.1 Dysgonomonas termitidis | reverse complement strand
TTGCCACTGCAGATGCCGCCCTGGCATCGACGGAGGTCATTACCAACATCGACGTGCAGGTCTTCGTCATCGATGAAAACTTAACCGATGTCTATTGGGATGCAAAGAATTACCTGGCGGTCAATGCGCCGGACTTTGATTTTGGCTATGAGGCGGTGACAGCCGCTTCCACCGGCAATACCTTCACCGTTAAATCCACCGCCCCCTGGACGATCGAATGTTTCGAAGCGGACGGAACAACATCTATTCCCAACGGCGGCTGGCTATCGGTCAACCCCGCAACAGGCACTGCCACCTCGACGGCTACCGTTTCGGTTCTGGTTGCTGCCAATGGCGGAGCAGCACGAACAGGGAAACTAATAATACAGTCCGGGCTATTTACCCATATAGTTACGGTGAACCAGGAGGTTATGTCGCCTACTGCAAATTCATTCATAGTCGCTCCAAATACAAATAACTACGCAATCCCTGTCAGGAATTGCAACATGTCCGACCTGGGCATACAGCTAAACGATGGTGAAACATTCACTGCGGAAGTGGTATGGGAAAGCGATGCGAATGCGGTTAGTACTGTCACGGTAAATGGCAGCGGCCCATATGGCAATATAGTTGTCAGTACCGGATCAGCCGAAGGAAACGGTGTGGTATGCATTAAGAAGGGTGGAGTGATCCTGTGGTCATGGCATATCTGGGTGACAAATTATAATCCGGAAACCGGTACATACGTTTCTAACGGCCAGACCTTTATGGAGCGTAACCTGGGCGCCATGAACAATACACCGGGCGATGTTGGCTCCCTGGGCCTGATGTACCAGTGGGGCCGCAAGGATCCATTCCCGGGATCAGCCAGTACTACTGCGAATACCGAGCCAACTTATGCCACTGTTACAAAAACCCAAGCTCCCGCGGGTACTTCCCCTAATTACAATATCGGCGTTGCTGTGGCAAATCCGCTGACATTCTATACCGGGTCTAGTGCGAACAGTTATGACTGGTACAGCATCACAGCCAGCATTAAAAATGACGCCCTTTGGGGGGCTTCGAAGACCATTTACGATCCTTGTCCGGAAGGTTGGAAGGTTCCTGCTTCGGGACCCACCTCTGACTCGCCGTGGTATGACTTAACGTCGCAGTGGTTCAGTGTCGGTACCGGTGCAGACTGGACACTGAATGGTCGAGGCTACTACCCCGCTTGCGGGCATCGCGGCCGTGCCGACGGTAATTTAACAGCTTTAGATACCGGCCGCGGCTTATATGGTTCATCTGCGATTAACGGTAATAATGTAAAATACCTTGATTTCGGTCCTGGCGCCCTGAATACAAACTCGAACCAAGCGCGTGGATACGCCTCTGCCATTCGCTGCGTAGTCGAGTAACAATACGTAGGTGAGCGTATTTGATTTATTCCCTTCGTGCATTTAATATTGTACAGCGTACAGTGCTGTTACAGCAGGGTGGGCGAACAACACCACAGGGTAGCGCCAGGCTACCCTACAAAAAGGGAAAAAAGGCTAAGTGAGCCATACAGATATAAATGAACGATAAATACGACATATTCAGTTCCGGCCGGTTGGCGGTAATCCCGTGCAGCGGTAACAGGAAAAGTCTGATGTATGACATATATAAAAAATGCAATATATAAAAAAAGCTCAAGGATATGAAAACCAATAAAATGTATAAGCGCTCCCGGTTATCCCTGCTGGTGACCGGGGTATTAGGCCTGTTTACGATCGCATACACATCGTGCAGGAACGATGATCCCGTGGATATGAACGGCCCGGGTAAAGAGATAACCATCACAATGTCCGTACCCGGCATCAACCCGGCGGACGGCCCGGTGACCTATGCCATGCCAACAGACGAGGCCAAGGTCAATACGGTCGATGTGCTGTGCTTCCAGACCGACCCCGCAGGCACTGCGGATGTGGACAGGGGAACCTTCCTCTACCGTGCCACCGTAGG
>NZ_JBHSGN010000139.1:0-11193 GCF_042654545.1 Dysgonomonas termitidis | reverse complement strand
CTGGCTTTGGCTGCACCGCCGTCCGTTTGAAACAGGTTTATGTGCCTTTACAAACAAAACTATACTGCATTACACCGGCAATTTATCCGTTATGATATATAACGGAGCATATTTTTATTATTTCTACCGGAATAGAAAAGATTAATTTTTATTTGTAAGCCTGTTTTTAAGGAAAGGAAGAAAATAGCAGCTAATTTTGAACCGGACAACACAAATTCTCTCATTTTGCGTTAATTTAGCCTGTTCATATCAATACCTAATACATACCAAGTGTCGGAACACGTTTATTTAACGCATATAAACAATTACAAAGTTGGGTGTTATTTCTTCTGATTTGCCTCAAATACGATTATCCATTTTTACGCTTTCTTTACCTGTTTCGTACCCCTGCCTGTTATGTTGCCGTATCTCACCCGGCGTCCGGCCCAGGCGCTGCTTGCAGAAGCGGTTGAATGTGGATTCGGATGCAAAACCGAATTCGGAGCTTAATTCTTTCAGGTTATGGTCGCCGGAGCAAAGGGCATGGTATATTTTTTTAGCCCTGTGCTCATTCATCCACTTGTACCCGGATATATTAAATACCTTCCTGAAGCGTTTCTCTATGCCCGAGAGGGACATATTCATGGCAGCAGCCAGTTCGGTAAGGGAGTGGTAATTGTGGTAATTGTCCATGATGTATTGGGAAAAGTCAGAGTCGCTGCTCAGGGCTTCGTAGAAGAACAACCCTAGTTCCTCTTTTGTGTAAGACTCTCCGAGAAGGTACAGCAATTCCTTTATTTTCAGCTCATTGTAATAACCACAACAGAGTCCTTTGCGTATACAGTAGACCAGCATATCCGTATAACCCCTTAGGGTTTCCTTCATTTCCAGCAGATAAGGGGACTCCTTCCGCGTATTCAGGGGAACCTGCGCTGCCGGGCTTCGGTGTACCAGGTTCTCCAGCCTGTAGCTATCGCAGAACTGCAGCTTGCAGTAAGGGCGTATAAACAGGAGCAGGGCTCCGGATTCAGCCCTGTAGCTGAAGTTGTAGCCTACAGGCAGGTAGAGCATCTGCCCGCAGCGCATCCGGCGGTTGTTGTACATCCCGAAGGAATAGGTGATCTCCCCCCTGAGCAGGAAGATAATCTTACTCTGCAGGGCCTGTTGTTCATTGTGGCTGCCGATACTTATTTCTTTGGTTTCAATGGCCGGCCTGGCTCCCTTGGCATAGTTCAGGCAAGTCTGGCAGGCAATGTGTCCGTTAAAGTGTAATGATTCCATATCCGGTTGGTTTTGAGTCTGTTTAATTAAGTTGTTTGTGTGTAAGCGTGATTTACAATTCAGAAAAGTATTGGTTATCAATATATTAAAAGCTGCGCTGCCTCCTGTTCTTATCCCGGTGGAAACTTACATTTTTTAACAATTTGTATGAAAGACCTGCCTTTATCTTTATTTTATATCTGTTAATGTATAAATACAGATAATTGTAATCCTGTTTAAATGCAACCCGTCACTTACCCGATGCCTGAAATATTCCGGTTACATATAGGTATATATCTCCACTGAGTTGTAATCATAAGCTATTTTTTTATTTCACACTGCTATCACACTGAATGTTTACTTTTTACAAAAAAAGTTCAATTTTAGCAGATAACTCATTGATTATGTATACAATATTCACTATCAAAGTTGCTAATTTTGTAAATTATTCGATATGCGTATTTCGTATCAGCTTATCTGATATTTATGGATAATTATATCGCAAATAGAATAGATATATGATTTACAAAGTAGTTTTCATAAAATAGAATCCATTATATTTGCGTTTTAAGAATATATACTTTTGATTATTTGCTTATATCGAATATATAGTTCAGGTTTGGGCAACCGGTATTATTTTAATATCGGTTGCCAAATATCTGATTGTTAACTTATTTGATTGTATAATGGAAGGAGTGACTATGCTCCGTTTCTTTTAAGCAGTGTAGTCGGAAAGGTAGCGTGAAAAATTTACTATTCTTCGCTTAAAGCATCGACGATTTCCCTTTGTTGTTTAAAATATTTTGCCCGGAATATTTCTCCGCTTTGTGTAATCAGTATTGAATATTTCTTAAGGGTGCTTATCCAGAAACTATGCATCCGGTAAATTGATGAATCATGGGTATACAAAAAGTCCAGGTCATATAAACGGACCCGGCTGTATTCGAAAAAGTCCGACTTAAAAAGAGAGTAGCAAAAATTAAAATCAATTTCCGAAATATAAATCTTAATCCGCTTGCCGGTGGGGAATATGCCTGTTGTGGCTATCGTTTCAATCTGGCTGAGCATCGAGTATAATTCGTTTTTCAAATCACGCAATTCCTCACTTGTAATAAGTCCGATATGGACGAAATATTTGATATCATCGACAAACGACTGGAATATATGCCTGTCTAAAATGTACTCGTTATTATCAACCGAATGTAACATATATAATCGTCTCATCATAAGTGAATGTGTCTCCTCTGGCAGTATCAGCTTCGACAGGGAATCAAAGGAAAAATTCGCATCTGCCTGATACATCCATTTAAATATGACGAATTTCGCCAGCGTGTTGTATTTCAGATAAAAAGAAGCGGGGACAATGTTATATGCCAGCTTCATAGATGCGTTCAGGAATGTATCCTCATGCTTAAAGTGGGCTATGGACGTTTCCAGTTGTTTATGGTAAGTATTGATAAAGTTGTCCGAGTATTCCTTATAATTAAGCGAAAATACGACATTATTTTCACTTTCCGGATGGACTATTTTATCCAGGGATATCCCTGTTTTCTGGGCAATTTGCATTGCTTCGTTAAATGTGAAGGGCACTTCTCCCCGGATTCGCCTGTAGACTGCATCCCGGGAATAACCGAGAATCTCCGCAATCTTATCTGACAATTTGTTTTGAGGAATGCGTTCTAATAATTCATTTATTAAACAACTGTTTATAGTCGTATGGTCTATGTGCTTTTTTACCATGGTTAAAAATTATGTATATCCGGTTTTTGACAGTAACTGTATCATTGGTATATAAAAATAAAAACATATAAATAGAATAACATTTAATGACAAAGGGTTGTTTTATTTAACAACGAAAATTCAGTAAACCTCCGAAACACAGGTGGCGATAATCACCTCTGTTTTTTTATCATCTTTATATGTGTAAAGGTAAACTAATAATATTTCATTATTAATTGCAGGAAAGTTTAAAATTAAATCTTATTAAGGTTATTTCGCCTTTTAAATGTAGATAAAATTTTATACCGCAAATATATATCATATTGTTGATTTTTAATACCCATATATATCTTTTTGTTTTTAATATATGCGAATTGCGCAACTTTTGATCCGGATATTTCTTCAGCCCTAATCTGTTTTTGTCTTATTTCTCATCCGGCGACGCAGGGAAATCATCGACACATGTCTCGCGCCACAGCTGGCAACCACCGGCAAGAAACAGAACCAGCCGCTGTGGGTTATCAGCGAGGGCCTGGGCCATTCCTCCGGGAAGCAACTTACCCGCCATTTTATATGGCAGGGCATATTTTATATATTGTAAGCCTATTTTTACTGAAAGGAAGAAAATAGCAGCTAATTTTGCACCGGATAACACGAAACCTCCCGTTGTGCCTTAGTTTTGTCTGTTCATCTTGATATCTGACACTTGGTGAGTGTCGGAACCTGCCTATTTAAGGCATAAAAATAATTACAAAATTAAGCGTTAGTACCCTATAAATCATTACCCGTTTTAACCTGTCTATATCCCATATTTGCCCGTACAGTATTTTAACTATCTACTTTTTATGAAATCTTGAGCGGTTGAATGCGGATTCGGATGTTTAACCGAATCCTGAGCTTAATTCCTGCAAAGCCATGTGTCCGTTAAGGTGTGATAAATCTATATTCAGTTGGTATTGAGCTTGTTTAATCTTTGTTTAATGATGCTATTGCTGAGTCTGGCGGGTTTTCCCCCGGAAAGGCTATTGGTCATCAATAAGTTATATGGACTGTTGCCCTCCTTTTTTCAGGCCGGCGGGCGCCCGCCTGTTTAACGATTCGTGTCAGAAATTATCCCTCGTATTTATTTTTAGTTTCTAATTTGTTAATATACAGACAATTGCAATCCGATCAATATATCATCCGACACTCACCAAGTGTCAGAATAAAGTAACAAGAATAAAATTTTAAAAATCCCGGTTAAATCCTTTGCGCAAAACAAACAGAATAAAATGCACATATCATTGATTCACAGGGTACAGGAACGGCTCAGGCAGTGGCTGGCATTCGTCTTTCGTCACAGGATATTATTGTCCCTGCGGCGTTTTACACACCTGTTATCAGATACATTAATAAACAGCCGGGATGATCTTATCCTGCGGGGAGGCGTTTGCGTTGCAAATTGCTTTATTCATTGCCTTGTAATTGTATCCGCCGTGCTGCCGCTTGTGAAAGCCGCGGCGCGTCGTCTCCCTTGTTTTTACAACAATCCTTTATCTATAAAAAGTATAGGACAAAGAGTAAATAAAGAAAGTCTGATAATATAAAATTTTAAAGAAAAATGAAACAGATTAACATGAAAACCTTAACTACGCTCCTGGCTATCCAGTTCTGCGTCATCCTGCATGCCGGTGACGGTAAGGGAGCCGGTAACAAATCCATCCCCGCGGGGAGCCGGCCTGTAGCTGCCCCGATAAAGCCTACCGTACCTGACAAGCCCATGGTGAGCTCCTTTCCGGGAGGCATCATCCTCTCGCGTGTACAGCTAAAAAGCAGCGACGACCTGTCGCCTTACGCCGATAAACAGTCGGGAGATTACAGTGAACGGAGCCAAAGCCTTGCCGGCCTTTTGGTCTTCCATACCGGGGGTGGGGACAGTTCCCTTCCCAAAGGCCTGTATGTATGGGACGGTGACAAATGGCAGAAAGTAAGCTATGAACTTTAATAATGGACTTTAATAACGATACATATATAATTAATTATCAAATGAAAAAGAAACAGAACATAAGGAATTTACCTGTTTTGCGGATGGCCCTGCTGATACTGCTGTCCGCCTGCGCATTTTGCGCGCGCTCCCAGGTGACCGTCGGCGACGGTACGCCTCCGCGGGATTTTTCGGTACTGGAAGTCTCCACCGTCGATACAAAAGGGGGCCTGCGCCTGCCACAACTGTACACCGCCGAGCGTGACGCCTGGCGCGACTACTTTTTAGGGACAGCCACAGACAACCCGGTTATCACCGGGGGGCCGGGTGTTACCCCCGAAGAAGCGGCGGCCGCTGAGGGTCTTGCCATCTTCAACCTGGATACCAAATGCTATGAATACTGGAACGCCACGCGCTGGGTGAGCCTCTGCGAAGGCAACTCGCAGCTCACCATCTACCCTGATCCCTGTCCGGACGTATTGGCCGACGGTACGGGCTGTGACGATGAATTCCAGGTGACTGACCCCGATTGCGTCAACGGGCCGTTCAACTTCGCGATCATCATCGGCGGGGATTACGCCGCCCTGACCGACGTGGATGAATCAGACGGGCGTTTCCGTATCACCTTCCGGGAGAACAATACCACCCGTCAGCGCACGGTTGTCGTACGGGTGACCAGCAGTTGTACGGGTCTGTCCAAAGACTTCCTGTTCATACAGCAGGGGCAGGCCTGTAACGATACCCTGGGGGAAGCCCCGGCCATTACCGCTACCCCTGCCGGCACCGCGCTTTCCTATTGTGCGGGCGGCGCCGTTTACCTGTCGGTTCCGGCTGATACGCCTAACCTGGACGTCCTGATCTGGACGCTCAACGGCATAGAGATAGCCCGTGGGGTGAACTTCCTGGAAGTGACCCGCGAAGGACGCTACGATATACATATGGGTGCGGTAGGCTGTAACCAGCGGGACGATAATGCAGTGACCGTAACCAGGGACGGTACGGGCGCGCCCCTGGCGCCCAGCCTGGTAGTCCTGGGCAATAACGGCCAGGTCTGCGGGCCGGGAGGTACGACCCAACTGGTAGCCATGAACCCGAACAGCGGGGGAACCGTGCTTTGGTTCAAAGACGGGGTGTTGCAGGACGGCAGCAACGGAACGGACAATATAACCGGTACACAGGTGACCGTAGGCGTGGGCGACTGGTTCGCCGTGGTACAGGATGGTGACTGCCTGTCCCGGAAATCCCCGACAGAGAGCGTCACGGTAGATTCCAGTACGGGAACTTCCCTGACCACGCCTGTGGTCGACAAGGGAGGCGCTTTCTGCGCCGGCAGCACGATACTGCTAAGCGTGACGGCCGGAACCTTCGATGCTTCATACACCTATATATGGTATGAGAACAATACGCAGATCGGCACGGGCCGTTCGCTGTTGTACAATGTACCCGGGGGAGTACCATCGGTAGTCATCCGCTGCCGGGCCACCCTTGCGGGCAGTTGCGCGCAGGAGGCCTTATCCGTGGAGACAATCAGCACGGGGACAATACCGTCAACGCCTAAAATAGAAGGCAATACCGTCCTTTGTTCGGGTACGGCCATACTGAATGTACTGCCCGTCAATCCGGGGACTTACACCTATGCCTGGTATAAGGATAACACACTGATCGGGAACACCCAGACGATTACGGTGACCGAAGGAGGCGATTATTATGCCACGGTGACCGAAGGCTGTACCAGCCCGATGGCGCATGTCAATATACCGGCGGTCAGCTCCGCCAGCCCTGTGGTCACCCTGAACTCATCGTCGACTACACCGGGGCAGGCTAACCTGGGTGATGAGATCACCTATAACGCTGCCATCAACTTCGGCCCGGCTACGGGCTATGAATGGGACATACCGGCTGATATAGCGGAACTGCTGCAGGGAGGAACCGGATATTCCTATGCCCTTGTCCGTTACAAAGCGCAGGGGTCGAATACCCTGACAGCCCGGGTAACAAACGCCTGCGGGATCGGAGTCGGCACTCTCAACGTTACCGTAGGAAACGACTGTGCCGTTGTGACCGCAGTGACGCCTTCGGGCCCGACAGCCAGGACAACGGTTACAGGTGTAGCGGTAACCCTGGGGAATGTATCGGCTTCGTTCAGCGAGGGGTCTCCTGTAGCAAATTACAAATGGTACAGCAACGGGTCAGCCTCCAACACGGGGGGAACGGCTATCGACCCCGTGGCGACACTGACTAATTATACCTTCACCCCTTCAGCCGCGGGAACATACTATTTCTACTGTGAGGCAGACAACAGCGAATGCCCCGGCAGTCCGGTGCCAAGCGGCGTGTATACCGTTACTGTTTTAGATGCCCCAGTGATTACCGGGACAACGCCGGGATCGCGATGCGGCGCCGGCACCGTGAACTTGAGCGCTACCTCGAGCAGTTCCGTTCGCTGGTACGAAACTGCATCTTCGACAACCATCTTAAGCACTAATAACACGTTTACTACTCCGTCATTGAGCGCTAATAAAACATATTATGTTTCCGCGGTCAATGCAGGAGGTGAATCTGCCCGTTCTGCAGTGACGGCAACCGTGATACTAAACGCGATTAACTCTACAACGGGTGGTAGCCGAACCAGTCCGGGAACGGTCAAATTAGGCGCAACAGTATCGGCTGGAAGCACCATTTACTGGCAAACATCACCCACCGGCACTTCGACTTCAAACGCCGGAACCAGCTTTACCACGCCTACGCTCTCCGTGACCACCACATACTACGCTCGCCCATATAATGCAACCTGTAGTTGGGGTACTGCAGTATCAGCAACCGCTAGCATAAACATCTCTGCCACAACTGGCTGGGGGCAATACGCTATGGGATACTGGCAGCAGTACCAAGTGTCTATCCAAGCTGGTAATTACGTGGGCTTCGGGGTTGCACTAACCAATGGGGCCGCGCTCTCAGGTGTTGTATTCACAGCAATTTCATCGGTCGGCTCCCAAACCGTCCCACATTCTGTGGTCACGAGAACTCATGCAGGTAGAACCATACAAATGGCATACGTTTTATTAACACCTGCCGTGATAAACCAATATTACGGAGGTGCGCACACTGGTAACATACGAGTGAATTTTAGCGGTGGGGTGCAGAATGTATGGATTTTTACTCGAGATACTTTTTGATTTAGAAGCCTTTGTGACATAGATATATGCTTAGATTAATGAAGGGTGGATGAATTAAATAACAGTTTTATATAAAACTATAAACAAAATCCTCAACCCTATAGGGCAGCAGATTTCTACCCCTGTGGAGCAGCCGTAGGTACACGAAACCGAATAGGGTGTTTGAAAGACACCCTATTAAAACAAAAAAGGAGTTGAAAAGCGGGAATAAATATAAAATACTGATTAAATGCTAGTTACATGCAATTTCCGTGAACCGGAGCTTTTACAAAACAGGGAAATCTGTTGCCAAAGCAACGGAAAACAGGATTAACAGCTTGTAATAAAATATTTTACCTGCTTAACACCCTGGCAGATCAATCATTATTCTGTAGGGGATTTGTTTTCCCTACAGGATTCTTTCATTAGCAAACAGCGAAAGGAGAGAGAAAAAAAGTAAGAAAATAGAAAGTAATATAACCAAAAAACGAAGCACAAAATGCTACTTAACAAGCTGAGGAGGCTGCTGGGCATGGAAAAGCAGATCCTTCTTTCCGTACTCGATACCTTTCCGACCTGGCATAGCAGGTACGGGGAAGACACACATTTTGCCAGTAAGATCAAGGGTATCCTCCCACCGGGGAAGATCCATGCCCTCAAGAGCGGGGTTATCTTTTGGGAAGACGCCTGCCGGAAGCTGGCTACGGGCGGTTACTGTGCACGCATCGTATATCTGGAAGACAGGCCGACAGGTAAGGTCTATTATCCGATTACAAAATGTAAGACGCTGCATACACAGCGTGCCCGGTACGCCAAGGCATCGCAAAAGATACTGGTCGAAGGGAAACCCGTAGCTGTGGAAACGGTAGCCGGCAATGAAGGGCTGGCCTGTAACGACTTCCTGGAGTTCCTCGACAAGTATGACGAGAGGGAATTCGTTATCGTTCATTTTACCGGTTTCAGGTATTGATGGTTGGCCCCGGACGGTGTATGAGTTACCGGAGCAAAGCCATAGGAAAACAAACAAAACCAATAATAAGGACAAGATGTATGCACTACGATTAAAAAAGGATATAGCGGACGAAGCGTCCGGTCTCGGCCTGGATGCGATACTTGCCCGTGAAGCCGGAAACACAGGCATGGTTTACCTGTACCGCCTGGGCGGCGTTTTGATGTGCTTCCTTTCCCTGCAAACAGCATGCGATACTTAGATTGGGTCTTGGTTAAATCCTATACCATATATCGCCAATGCTCCATTTGCAAACGTAAGAACAATATAAAAATAATATTTCTGTAGATAGCGCATATAAAAAATATCCGCTATTGAAGTTCATATATATATATCACAAACAATCTTTTTACAGCCATTATATCGAACATACAGTTTCGTCGCAATATATTCAGTGAAATATTCAGAATAAAAACTTTGAGCAGATATACTTTCATCAAGTTCATATAAATGTAAGTCTGTGCCAGTAATTCTCTCATTTAAAAAGACTTTCTTATCTTCTTCATAAAAATCCTTACTTGACCTATGATAGTTATATCATATTGAAGTAAATTTTTCCCTTCATCCAAAAACCTGGTTTCCCAAACTGCTTTCTGCTTGCCTATAATCTGACGGAATCCCCGCATTTTCAATACTCCTATCGTTTGTACTTACTTTTCTCTTTCATCAACCACTTCTTCAATTCAGAGTCATTCACAATCCGTTCTAATTTCCTTTGTCTATGTCATAGGATGACATATGACGACGTATATACGCCACTGCTTTGACAACCAGCCTTATACATAAAATTAACGCCTATTTTTGAGACGTTTTTTTATTATCCACCATTTAATGGGGAATGAGCTTTGTGGATATGGCCTACCTGCGCAAGGAGAATATCCGCCAGGGGGTGATCAGCTACTACCGCAAGAAGACGGGCCAGAAGATCGAGGTGACGGTCACCCCCCCGTTACAGCGCATCATCGACAGCTTCAGCGGGGAATCCGGTAACAGCCCCTACCTCTTCCCCGTCATCCGGGATACGGATAAATCCCCGCGCCTGCAATACGAGAACGGCCTGCGCCTCCAGAATAAACGCCTGAAAAGGCTATCGGCTTTAGCCGGCATCGGGGGTAAATTATCGACCCATGTCTCGCGCCACAGCTGGGCGACCACCGGCAAGAAACAGAACCTGCCGCTGTGGGTTATCAGCGAGGGCCTGGGGCATTCCTCCGAGAAGATGACCTATACCTACCTGGCCTCCTTCGACCGTTCGACCCTTGACCGGGCCAACGAGCAGATCGCCCTGGCTTTGGCTGCACCGCCGTCCGTTTGAAACAGGTTTATATGCCTTTACAAACAAAACTATACTGCATTACACCGGCAATTTATCCGTTATGATATATAGCGGAATATATTTTTATTATTTCTACCGGAATAGAAAAGATTAATTTTTATTTGTAAGCCTGTTTTTACTGAAAGGAGGAAAATAGCAGCTAATTTTGAAACGGGCAATACAAAACCTCCCGTTTTACCTTAGTTTTATCTGTTCATCTTGACATCTGACACTTGCCAGGTGCCGGATGGCATATAGGCTGGATTTCAATTACCTGTATATTAATAAATTATGAATAGTAAATAAATGCAAGGGATAATTGCTGACACAAATCGTTAAACAGGAGGACTCCCCGCCAGCCGGAAAACGGAAGGGCGACAGGCTATTAATTAATTGATATGCACTATATTCCCTGAATGAAAACCGGCCTGGCACAGCGACAGCCTCATTAAACATAGATTAAACAAGCTCAATACCAACCGGATATGAAATTATCCTACCTTAACGGACACATGGACTGCCGGACTTGAGTGAACTATGCCGGAATTCGGATCTGTACCCGCATCTACATTCTACAGAACATGCCGGCAGCTCAATTAAGATATACATAAAGGCGTCGCGGGAAAAGAAATGGACAGAAACAAAATGGGATATAAACAGGTAAAAACGGGTAATGCTTTATAGGATATTAACGTCTAATTTTGTATTTGTTTATATGCATTAAACAAACAAGTTCCGGCACCTGGCAAGTGTCAGATGTCAAGATGAACAGATAAAACTAAGGTAAAACGGG
>NZ_JBHSGN010000138.1:0-52014 GCF_042654545.1 Dysgonomonas termitidis | reverse complement strand
AGTTATTACCTGTTTCCCATGCTGGAGCAGATGGCGTCCGATACATTTTACTTTGAGGACAAAGACCTCAGTGGTAATATAGAAATAACAGACCTGACGTTTAATTTTTCCTATGTATTGCGAAGCGTGATCACCTATCCGCAAGATATTAATCGGGGTACCTGGTACTTTTTCCCGCCAATAGGGATATTGCTTATTATGCCTGTTTTATTACGTTTCTTTGTCCGTAATAAATCCGAACAATTGAAATATGCCGATATTGGTGTAATCATAGGCCTGATCTATATTACACCAAACTTAAATGTATTCCCGTGGGATGTTTTTCCTTTCCGCCTGCTGGATTTTATCCAGTTCCCGTGGAGGTTGTTCGGCTTTTCCAGCCTTTTCTTTGCCATAGCCTCGGGGTATTATTTGTCGCAGATACTTAGAACAACAAGAAAGCAGCTGATAGGAAGCATTGTTGTGTTTGTAACCTTTGTATTCATATACACAATTATCGATAATGATGCTTATTCGTATAATAATATTAAAAGGAGAGGCTATGAATATACAATAGGCAAAGATACGCCATTGCGGGAACAGTTGCAGCAGTACTCGAAGAAAGATTCGTTGCTTGTATATTGGCACGTTGCGGGAAGAGAATATTTTCCCACAAAGCTGCCTGGCTTTGATTATATCTGGTCAAGGGGCGATACCGTGAAAAGTAAAAATGCCGCGACATCTATATCCGGATTCAGCAAAAATAAAGGAATAACGAGTCTTGATGTAGATGTATATATTCCTGACAGCCTGGAACTTCCCCTGGTGTATTACAAGGGATACGCGGCGGAAATGGACGGCAAAAGGCTTCCTGTGAGCGAAAGCTCCAAAGGATTGGTACAAATTCCGGTGGATAAACAAGGACATGTGAAAGTCTGGTACAACGGTACAATTATCCAGCGTATAAGTTATTGTGTGTCAATCATAAGCATTATCATATTGTGCCTTTATATTTTCCGCGATTTTTTTCGGAAGAAATTTCGCATATGATGAGAAGCCTAAATTTTCCCCACTGACGCGATTTTACGAACCGTATCCTTCCCGAGCAGGGTTGATATGTTTGTTCCGGCACTGATCCTGCCCCTTTGGGAAGGGTAAGACCCTTATCTTATATTCGCGATACTGATAATATCCGAAAACACCCCGGCGGCAGTGACGCTTGCGCCTGCTCCGTATCCTTTTATTATCATAGGGTATTCGTTGTATCGTTCGGTGGTGATCTGTATGATGTTATTACTACCTTCAAGATCGTAGAAAGGATGGTTTTGTCCCACTTCCTGCAAGCCTACTTCGCATTTCCCTTTTTCATATTTAGCGACAAAACGGAGATGCTTATGCTCGCTTTCCAGTTTCTTGCGTCTTTCTTCAAATTCAGAATCCAGTTGGCGGATATTTGCCCAGAATTCTTCAATCGTACCATTGAAATACTCTTGCGGAACAAACAGGTTTTTCTCTACATCGGCCTGCTCTACCTGATATCCTGCTTCACGTGTAAGGATAACCAGTTTGCGGACTACATCCATCCCGCTGAGGTCGATGCGCGGGTCCGGCTCCGAATACCCGCTTTCCTTAGCCAGATAGATGGCTTTGCTGAAAGGAATATCTTTGCTTATGGTGTTGAATATAAAATTGAGCGTACCCGAAAGTACGGCTTCTATCTTTACGATTTTGTCTCCCGAATTAATAAGGGAGTTCATTGTATTGATAATAGGAAGCCCGGCACCCACATTTGTTTCGAACAGGAACTTTATATTGCGTTCGCGTGCTGTATTCTTCAGCTTTATATAGTTGTCGTAGGCAGACGATGCCGCTACCTTATTGGCTGTGACCACCGAAATGTTTTGTGACATCAGGTCTCCATATATCTGTGATACAGGTTCACTGGCGGTACAGTCTACAAATACGGCATTAAATATATTCATATTTATAATCCCGTCGCGCAGTATTTCGGGTGAGCTTGGTATGCCTTTTTCGTCCAGTTCGGTTTTATAATTATCCAAGTTTATACCTTCGCGGCAGAACAGGGCTTTGCGTCCTCTGGCTATACCTACAACATTTAACTTGAGTGCATACTGTTCCATCAGCTTCGGTTGTTGCTGGCGGATCTGCTCTATCAGGTTTCCTCCCACTGTACCGATGCCTACAATAAAAAGGTTCAACGCCTTATATTCCGACAGGAAGAACGAATCGTGAATAGAGTTCAGGGCTTTACGCAGGTACTTGTTCTTGATGACGAATGAAATATTTACCTCCGAAGCTCCCTGCGCACAGGCAATGACGCTGATGCCGCTCTTACCGAGTGTCTCGAATAATTTTCCGGCAATACCCGGAGTGTATTTCATATTCTCGCCTACAATAGCGACTGTGGCAAGTTCGGTTTCAAGTAATACCCGGTTGATGCTGCCTAATGAGATCTCTTTTTCGAATTCTTCTTCAAGCACCCGTACGGCAAGGTTTGCGTCCGCTGAACGGACACCAATGGAGGTGCTGTTTTCGGACGAAGCCTGTGAAACCAGGAACACACTGATGCCATTCTTAGCCAATGCACGGAATATACGGAAATTGACACCGATAATACCTACCATCCCAAGCCCCTGTACTGTAATCAGGCAGGAGTCGGAAATGGAAGAGATTCCTTTTATCATGGCTTTGCTCTTTCTGGTCTCACCGTCATGCGAAATATATGTACCCGGAGCATCAGGTTTGAATGTATTCTTTATGCGGATAGGTATATTTTTGTGATATACCGGGAATATTGTAGGCGGATAAATCACTTTTGCCCCGAAGTTACAAAGTTCGGTGGCCTCTGTGAATGTAAGGCTTTCGATTACATGCGCATTGTTTATTACTTTGGGGTCGGCTGACATAAAGCCGTCGACATCCGACCATATTTCCAGAATATTGGCGTCTAATGCCGAAGCGAATATGGCTGCGGTATAGTCCGAGCCTCCCCGTCCGAGATTGGTAATCTCCCCGGTCGTTTTACAGGTGGATATAAATCCGGCAACCAATACTTTTTTCGATGAATTTTCAAAAGCATTCCGTATCAGCTTATTTGACAGTTCCATATCAGGCGTATGTTTCCCAAACGCGCAATCGGTCTTGATAAGCTGTGTCACATCGAGTATCTCATAATCTGAGAATGCATAACTGATGATAAGAGTAGACAGGCGTTCGCCATAGCTGACTATCTTATCTGATGTTTTTGGAGAAAGGTCGTTGATAAGAAATACTCCTTTGAAGATATTGCTTAATTCATCCAGTAGTTTGTTGACTTCAACCGCCAGTTTTTCACGTTGAGGTTCGGATATATCAAGTTTGCAGACAACCGTTACATGTTGTTCCACTATTTCCCTGAATTCCCGTTCGTATGAATAATCTCCGGCTGCGGCCAGCCGGGAGGTCGTTAATAATTTGTCCGTTATACTTTTGAAAGCTGAAACTACTACGACTATGGGTTCGTTAACCCCGCTTATTATTTTCTTTACATTGGCTATGTTTGCGGCGGAACCTACGGATGTGCCGCCAAATTTCATTACTTTCATTTAGTATATTGTTGGTTTTGCTTTTATTGCTTTATTTGATATTTAAACTTTTGATGTCTTTTCTGTCTGTGTACATCAGGTTATTTTCTTTTTTCCTGTCTAGCGAAGACCCGCGTTTCAGTATGCGTCCGCTATATCCGTATTTAGTGTATGACTTAGTTCCTCCTGTCAGTCTGGCCATAGCAGCTTTAAGCATTGTTTCGTCTTTGTCTCCCAGTTCTTGTAGTCCGTAAAGGAGCATATCCAGATCTTCTGTTTCCCATCCGCTGTCAGGCGAAAAACCGTTAGCGTAATTAGAGGATTCCGCTGCCGGATATAGTTTATTATGGGATTTGAACGTTATTGGCCACAATACATATGTGTTTCTGGTATTGTTTTCTTCATATATAGCCCAAGAACCCACATTTTTACCTACAGTGGTTTCTCCTACAATGTATATATTTTTACCCGTGTTGCTATAATAAGGCTTAAGAGCATTTATTGTCAATTCACTGGCAGATGCAGTATTACCGGTAACTATGAAACAAAGATTATCGAGTTGGTCTCCCAGTTTCGGAATAGAGGCCAGTATAGGTGCTTTCTCATCTTTTTGAACATTATCTGTAAAATATTCGTACATCCAGCTTATTTTGGCTTTATTGGTATCTGGTAGCCTGTCTAACTGTCCTTGTATTTCGGAGTTGTATGTTTTTACTTCGAATAAATTCTCAGTATTTCTGCTTGGTACTAAAGCACTTGTTATGAACTTGGCACTCCGGACAAGTCCACCCCCATTGTAACGCAAATCGAATATCAGATCCTTTACGCCTTTTTCTTTGAATCTGGAGAATATCTTAGAGAGTTCCACATCGTAAGGTAAGGTTGATTCCCCTCCGGCTTCATAAGAATTGTATATTATATAGCCGATACTGCGATTATTCACAGTATATATACTGTCTAAGAAAATCGGATTTTCAACATAACCGGGAGTTACATTTATTGTTTTCGTTTCAGTAATACCTTTTTCCAAATCTATCTGATTTGTTGCATATTCTATTTTATAACTGCTTTTTCCTTGTAATAATGCAGAATACCAATTATTTTTATTAATTTCTACATCATCCACTTTTCCAATTAAATAGCCCCGTTTCAATCCTTGAGTTTCCGCTAGAGAACCTTTCTTTACATAGGTAATCACATTTGCCACATATGCTACGGCGCCGGATTGATTCAAGAAATAGACGCCAATAAATTCAAAGCCTAAATCTGAAGAAGATGTTGTAGCATTATCTGCAACAGCAGATTTGGGTAAACTTATATGCGTACCCTCCATTCTTGAAAATGGCTGACCATCATATAAGCTGCTTTCATAACTTAATAAACTTTCGAAGAAAACATACGGATCTGCATTAAAATTCAAATCGGATTCTTTCGGCAGTTTATTATTCCATAGATAAAAATATGACATACTGTCCAGTATCCAGTTGTTTACATATTCGTTATCGGTCTCTTCCCCTTTATCTTTGGATTTATTATCATCATTGTCTTCGCATGCACAAAAGAGCATGAATAAAGATAATATAGACAATAAAAATGTCAGTTTTGCTTTCATAAATATTAACTATTTGGTACGTATTATAATAAATTGCCTGCAAAACCCTATATTTTATAGACGTTTGCAAATATATGGATTATATATCCTTTTACAAAATTAATTCACCTTTGCCCTGCCGTATTATTTCCGGTTCATCACCGGTGCAATCTACGATCGTAGACGCTTCTATGCCTCCATATCCTCCGTCGATGACGATGTCGACCAAATCCTGATATCGTTCATAAATCAGTTCCGGATCAGTGGTGTATTCTATCACTTCATCATCATCTTTAACGGATGTTGTCATAATAGGATTACCTAAAGTATGAACGAGTTCGCGTATAATATTATTGCCGGGAATACGAATACCTACGGTCTTTTTGTTCTTGTATATTTTGGGAAGGGATGAAGTCGTATTCAGAATAAATGTAAAAGGGCCGGGCAGGTTCTTTTTCATTAGTTTGAATGTGTTATTGTCCACTCTGGCATATTCGCTGATGTTGCTCAGGTCGTAGCAGATGATCGACAGATTACTCTTCTCGGGATTAATGTCTTTCATCCTGCATATTTTTTCCACCGCCCGCACATTGAGTGCATCGCAGCCAATGGCATAGACTGTGTCGGTAGGATAAACAATAAGTCCGCCGTCCTGCAAAACTTTTACAATCTTATCTATCTCTTTCGGGTTAGGATTTTCTTCATATAACTTTACAAGCATAGTATAATTCAGACTATAGTATTTTTCCTGATAATCAATTACTGTTTATGTAATACAATTAAGCTCTGCGTCAGGGATCAATTGTATTATTGTCAAAGATATAGCAATAATCTTTAATCTTTCTTCACAAATTGAAAAAACTTACAGAATTAACATAGACTTAATACCCTTTGATTGTAAAGGATAATTGCTCTTTTGGGGATTAATCTTTTTTGCAACGGACCGAAAAGTGATTGTTACGTGAACTGGGAGACCAGTCTATGGAACTGGTACTATTGTCTACCCTTCGCTTCCAGGAATTGGCTCCATTGTAGGAACTGCTGGCCCACCAGTGGTTGCTTACTCCATAACCGGTTACCCTGTTTTGATTTGCAAACCCCACCAGATAACCGGCAAACCCGCCCTGGTCGGAAGGCTTACTGGTCCCCAGGTATGCGCCTGCCGCCTCTGTAGAGTTCTTCATTACATTGCCTGCGTTTGCATCAGTCGCTGTTGTCTGGGAACTATAGAGATCGGGGCGGAGCTTGAGGGCTTCAGTCAGTATGTACCATTCAGTGTCGGTTGGCAAATGCCACCCCGGAGGACATACACCCTGACGCCTGACTTCGGTAGTCGCTCCCGCCTGGTTATATCCTTCGTTATTTGCGTCATAAGCAGGGGGATTATCTACATTACCTTGACCGGTTGTGGTATTACCTTTCTGCGAAGAGGCGGCAGCCCAGTTGTACAATTTGCCATTTTCGCGGATGCGGGCAGCGGTTGCACCTGTATTGCTTGGGGTATAATATTGCATAGCTATATAAGTGTCCGCAGGGCTGTTTGTTAGGCCTTGCGTATAGCGTAGATTCTGTGTCATCCATATTCCCGCGTCAATTATGACAACTTCGACAGAGGTACAGCTATATGGATTACCCGCCTTAACCGAATGGAAACGTGCCGTATGATATGTCTCGCCGTCTCTCGAGTCGACCAGATCGGCTTCAGGACCAGCCAAAGATGGAGGGATGGTATTTATGGGGTATAAAACCAGTGGTTGCCATTTACTTCCTGTCCACACATGTACTCCCGGGCATAGGCGGTCGGCTTCGCTGGTTTCTATCTTTGTCGTATTATATACAACCGCTCCTATATAGTCCGAGTTGCTTGTGGCTCCGCTGGCAATAGTGAGTATATTGTTCGCCGCCAGTTCCAGACGGGGAAGCATCAACCCTTTGTTGCTGGTACCGTTCAGATTTTCTTTCAGGTCCAGCAATGCTCCTTTCGACGGTGCTTCAGTAGAACCTATAGTTACTTGGGAAAATGCTCCTGTAGGAACTAACGCAAGTATTGCAATGGATATGTAAAGTAATGAAAAAAAGATTTTCATACTGACTGGTATTATGATTATAAACAAATCAGGGCGAAAGTAGTTCTTGATAAATAAAGGAATCGTAATATGTATAGCTTTGATTTTGTCTGATTGTGGCAGATGATTGCCAGTGTATTTTTCGATAAGATGGCGGTAAGACAAAGAACGGCCCATAAACAGTGTTTTATGAGCCGCCGCTAAGGTATTATTTGTTTACTTCTTTTCTATATAATCTTCAACAATTGCCTGAGTCAGCCCCATATTGGAGAATCCTCCGTCATGGAACAGGTTTTGCATGGTTACCATACGTGTCAGATCTGAGAACATAACGATACAGTAGTCGGCGCAGGATTCCGCACTGGCATTACCCAGTGGCGACATTTTCTCTGCGAAGTCGAAGAATGCGTTCATTCCACCGATTCCCTGTCCGGCAGTAGTCAATGTAGGTGATTGGGATATTGTATTTACACGAACTTTTTTATCGCGGCCATACACATAACCGAAGCTGCGTCCAAAAGATTCAAGTAATGCTTTTGCATCAGCCATATCGTTATATCCGGTAAATGTACGTTGAGCAGCAATATGGGTAAGCGCAAGTACAGAGCCACCTTCGGCAATAGCATCCAGTTTTTTCGCAACCTGCATCATCTTATGGAAAGAGATAGCTGAGATGTCGAGTGTCTTATCTAAGAATCCATAATCGAGGTTGTCATATGCTCTCTCTTTGCGAAGATTCACCGACATACCGATTGAGTGGAGTACAAAATCAATCTTACCACCAAGAGCTTCCATCGATTGTACGAATACTTGTTCAAGGTCTTCTACACTGGTAGCATCGGCAGCAATAACTTTTGCATTCAGTTTTTCTGACAGGGCTTTGGTCTCACCCATTCTTACGGCTACCGGAGTATTCGATAGTGTGATGATTGCTCCTTGTTCTACGGCTTTTTCGGCCACTTTCCATGCAATTGACTTTTCATTCAATGCACCGAAAACGATTCCTCTTTTGCCTTTTAATAAATTGTTACTCATTTTTATCGTTATTTGATGATTATTAGCTACTTAATAAATATGAGATAGCTGTTTGTTAATTCTTTATCGCACAAAAATAGTAAAAATGTGCAATAGTTGATGCTAATAGATATAAAATTTACAGGATGCGCTCTCAACTTACCGGAATCTCTACTTTCTTTTTACTTGTAAGAATCACCAATAATACGGCCCCTATGATAATCAGTAGCCCGCACAGGCCGTTCCATCCGAATGGTTCGCCAAAATGGAATATCCCCACGGCTGTAGCGACTACGGGCTCTAACGATCCGAGTATGGATGTAATGGTAGACCCGGCATGCTTCACTGCCGCAACAAGTGCGAGATTGGATATGACCGTTGCAAATAATGCCAGGCCGATAAGATTGAAAACAGACGGTATATCCGGCACCAGTTCGATGCCTGTGGCAGAGTAAGAAAAGACTGCGAATATAAAGCCGCCGAAGAGCATCACATAGAAAGTGATGGTTTCGGGCTCCAGCTTCTTTATTTCGGGGCCATTGAGCCATACTATATAGATCGAATAGGTGAAGACGGTCATCAGTACAGCCAGTAATCCGGTTGTATTGATAAATCCGGAATCGCTCCAGCATAGCAATGCCACACCTGTCAGTGACAGGATAGCTGCGAATAAAAGATTGCGGGACAATTTCTCCCGATAGAATATAATCATCATACAGGAAACCGATACAGGATAGAGAAAGTGTATGGTGGTGGCAACTCCGCTCGAGATATAATTATAAGAATAGAGCAGCCCCATAGCCGTCAGTGTATATAATAGGCCCAGGCAGAGAAGCTGTGCCGCAGCCTTAGGCGATATCCGGAGGTTCTTTTTCCTGATAAGGCATACCGCGCCTATCAGCAATACCGAAATCAGGCATCTGTAAAAAAGGATGGATGGTGCGTGCATCCCCGTTTTTAGCAAAGGGATGGAGAAGAACGCAATGAGTCCGAATGTCCCTGACGAGATAAGTGCGAGTATGATGCCTTTTGTCTTGTTCATGTTATCTTTCTTTAACGGGTGCAAATCTAATAAATATTTTTCGGAAGCCTGCTACTTTGATATGTGAGGATAGGAAAGGCAAAAAATAAAAACCCTTTACTTTCATTTGTAAGTAAAGGGTTTGATATATTGTTTAATGTGGGTGTTTATTATTCAGACTGTCCTTCCGGGGTTATCATGTCCGTATTATCTCCATCTTTCTTAATCTCTATTTCCACATCTTTAGGCGGCTCTTCGGTTTCCTTTAATATCTCTTCGGAACGGGAAACCCACTGGCGCTCTCCAAATATTTTCTTCAGGTCTTCGGCAAATATGACTTCTTCCGTTACCAATAGATTTGCCAGTTTTTCATGCCCGCCTGCATGTTTGCGCAACAAGTCTTTAGCACGCTCATACTGTTCGTTTATCATTGCCTGCACTTCCTTGTCTATGAGCAGGGCAGTTTCTTCACTATAAGGCTTGGTGAAGCCATAGGCTTCGCCCGATGAGTCATAGTAACTTATGTTCGGCAACTTTTCGCTCATTCCCAGATATGAGATCATGGCATATGCCTGCTTGGTTACCCTTTCCAAGTCATTAGCGGCGCCGGACGATATATGACCGACAAACACCTCTTCCGCAGCCCGGCCTCCAAGCAATGCGCACATTTCATCCAGCATTTGCTCTTTGGTTGTAATTTGCCTTTCTTCGGGCAGATACCACGCAGCCCCGAGGGCTTTACCCCGCGGAACGATAGTAACTTTCACCAAAGGATTAGCATATTGCAGGAACCAACTTAATGTGGCATGTCCGGCCTCGTGTATGGCAATGGTCTTTCTCTCGTCGAGAGTTGTGACTTTATTCTTCTTTTCCAGACCTCCCACAATGCGGTCCACTGCATTGGTGAAGTCATCTTTCTGTACAACCTTCTTTCCTTTACGGGCAGCGATCAGCGCGGCTTCATTACATACGTTGGCAATGTCTGCTCCTGAGAATCCCGGTGTCTGGCGGGCAAGGAATTCCACATCCACCGTATCATCTATTTTTACAGGACGAAGATGTACTTTAAATATTTCCTTACGGTCGTTCACATCCGGCAAATCGACAGTTATCTGGCGGTCGAAACGTCCGGCGCGGAGTAAGGCTTTATCCAGAATATCGGCGCGGTTGGTTGCGGCAAGAATAATGATACCGCTGTTTGTCCCGAAACCGTCCATTTCCGTTAATAACTGATTCAATGTGTTTTCACGTTCATCGTTCGAACCCATATTCAGGTTGCGTCCACGGGCGCGTCCGATAGCATCGATCTCGTCGATAAAGATGATACATGGTGATTTTTCTTTAGCCTGCTTGAACAAATCCCTTACGCGGGATGCTCCCACACCGACGAACATTTCCACAAAGTCGGAACCCGACAGGGAAAAGAACGGAACATTCGCCTCTCCTGCAACAGCTTTTGCAAGCAATGTCTTACCTGTTCCCGGAGGGCCTACAAGCAATGCGCCTTTTGGTATTTTACCCCCTATTTCGGTATATCGTGAAGGGTTCTTAAGGAATTCCACGATTTCTTCTATTTCTTCTTTGGCTTCCGACAATCCGGCCACATCTTTGAATGTAACGCGCAGATCGGACCCTTTGTCGTATAGTTGGGCTTTTGACTTGCCTACGCTGAATACTCCGCCGCCGCCACCGCCACCGCCGCCTGACATCCGGCGCATCATATAAATGAAAAGTCCGAATATCAATACGATAGGCAGGAAGCTTAATAGTATATCCCACGCGCTGGTCGTATTTGGTTCATAACTGACATCGATATTGTAGTTATGCTCTGCCCTTACTTTGTCGTAAAAGTCAGAAAATTTATCGGCCGAAGGTATTTTTACCAGAATGGAAGGTTTGTCTCCCGCCTTATCGGCATCAGCCTTGAACACATGGCTGACTGAGTCCTTCCGGACAGTTGCCTTCAGCGTATTGCTTTTGTTATCGACTACGATCTTGCTTATACTGTTGTCCTTAACATAACCCTGAAATTCGGACCATGCTATTTCTTTCTGAATTCCACCGGTATTCTCGGAGAAAAAGTACATTCCGATAATGGCGGCGAATACGATCAGATATATCCAATAAAGGTTAAACGGCATCTTCGGGCCTTTCATCCCCGGCGTCTTCGGTCTGTTATTTTCTCCTTTGTTATAATTATCCATATATTATTTTGATGGTAATATCTTTTTAATTCGTTTTTTTGGTTTTACGGAATACAACAATCGGCGAAGGCTATTTGTTGTCAGTCGATGTCAGGGATACTTTCCAACTGGGCATCGGCCCATAGATGCTCGATGTTATAAAATTCACGCAATTCCGGCAAGAAGACATGTACAATAACCGTACCATAATCTATTCCTACCCAACGGCCTTCGCGTAAACCGTCGATAGTGATAGGACGTTCTTTCTTCTTTTTCTTAAGTGAATCTACGATTTCATCCGAGATGGCACCTACTTGTATAGGAGTGTTTCCTTCGCATATAACAAAGTATTGGCAGATAGTTCCTGGTAGTTCTGTCATATCCACTATGACAATATTCTTTGCTTTTTTATCCTGACATGCAGCTACAATGCTGTTTACTAGAGATTTTCCTTCTTTCATTCGTATTTTTAAAGTGTTTGAATCTGTTTGAACCTACAAATATAAGTTGTTTTTTGAACAATTCGCTTATATATTATAGAAGAACAAATAATTAATGGAGAAAGATGGAGAGGGAAAGATAAAATCGGCTTACTTTTGTAGCATGAAAACATATGACCTGATAACAATACTAGGCCCCACCGCATCAGGCAAAACAGATTTTGCCTGTCATCTGGCTCATTCTCTCGATACTGAAATTATCAGCGGGGATTCCCGGCAGGTGTATAAGTCAATGGATATCGGCACCGGTAAAGATCTGGCCGATTATATGGTGGACGGTAAAGATATACCTTATCATCTGATAGATATTCGCGAGGCAGGGGATAAATATAATATTTTCGAATACCAGTCAGATTTTCATCAGGCTTATACAGGCATCAAAGGCAGGGGAAAACTCCCCATTCTGTGCGGAGGGTCAGGCCTCTATATCGAATCCGTGTTAAAAGGGTATTCACTTGTAAATGTTCCTGAGAATAAAGAATTAAGAAAAAAATACGAAAATCACAGCCTGCGGGAGCTTACCGATATACTGGCGACATTTAAGAACCTCCACAACACTACCGATGTAGATACGGCCCAACGCGCCATCCGCGCGATAGAAATAGAAGAATACAAAAAAGAACATCCACTGGAACAGAACGAATTTCCTCCGTTAAACAGCCTTGTTATCGGAGTCGGTATCGACAGGGACCTGCGCCGCAAGAAAATATCGAAACGTCTTAAATCCCGTCTCGATGAAGGGATGATAGAAGAGGTACAGAAAATACTGGATAAAGGTGTCGCGCCCGACGACCTCATTTATTACGGACTGGAATATAAATATATCACGCTCTATCTGCTAAGAGAGTTATCCTATCAGGAAATGTTCTCACAACTCGAAATCGCTATCCATCAGTTTGCGAAGCGGCAGATGACATGGTTTAGGGGGATGGAGAAAAGAGGTATCCATATTCACTGGATAGATGCGTCACTGCCCATGAAAGAAAAGGTAGGGAAAGCGCTGAGGCTCCTTCAATAAAAAATAAACAGGAAAACACGATTATATTCCTCAAACTCGATATAACTATTTTCGTTATATCGAGTGCAAAAGTATGATATCAGCTATTGCCTTTTGGGTTAATGCAGGGTTAAATAGTAAAATTGAATATATATTCTTGTTTCTTGAATAGGATTTCAGTATTCATGTAAATTATATACAATAGATTTACAGAGAATTAGGTAGGCTCTTATTTTAGCACCATGAAAAATAACTTTTTTACAGTTATTCTCCTGTTTCATCTTCTGTTTATTATGCTTCCGCAGATGAAAAAGCAGGAAGAATCTTCCGGCTTTACCTCCGAAGGTGCAATTTTAGCCATAAATGTATTTAACGAAACCTGTTTAAAGATGTCTCAAATCTATTTCCGGAAGGGATAGTAGCAGAGAGTGACGCCTGTAGATACTGGTTCACCCGCAAAAAAAATAATTAACAACTAATTATAAAACCGGATTTAATGAAAAAATTATTATTGCTTTGTCTCAGCCTGAGTGCGTTGCTGAGTTGTAAAAATGAGAAAGTACATGACTATGAAGTCATCAAAAATGATCTCAGGGCCCCGGCCTATCCTCTGATAACGATAGACCCTTATACCTCGGGCTGGTCGTTTACCGACAATCTGTACGATGGAAATGTAAAACACTGGACAGGAAATGATTTTCCTCTTATCGGTGTGGTAAAAGTGGATAACAAGGCTTATCGCTTCATGGGAATAGAAGAAACTCCGATGCAGACTGTCGCCCCAAACTCGGAGCAGGGAGGATGGACCGGGAAATATGTTACTACCAAACCCGCCGGTAACTGGTTCAATAAGGACTTCAACGACGCCGGATGGAAGGATGCCCCTGCTGCTTTTGGCTCTGTTCCTCAGGAAACTACGGCCAAAACAGAATGGAACACAGAATATATCTGGGTAAGGCGTATCATCAATCTGGATGAAGATTTATCGGGGAAGAAAGTATATCTTGAATATTCCCACGACGATGACGCGATTATATATATCAATGGTATAGAAGTGGTCAATACTGGAAATGCCGCCAAGAAAAACATTCTGGCCTCCTTATCAGAGGAGGTGGTAGCCACACTGAAAAAGGGAGAGAATATCATTGCCGGCTATTGTCACGACCGTGGAGGCCTGGCCTTACTCGATTTTGGTTTGGTAATGGAAAAAGATCATAAGAGATTATTCGAAACCACAGCTGTTCAGAAATCTGTAGATGTACAGGCTACACAGACCCATTATACATTTACATGTGGCGAAGTAGATCTGAAACTGACTTTCACAGCGCCTTTGTTCATGGAAGACCTTGCTCTTCTGTCGCGTCCTGTAAATTATATTACTTATAATGTTTCATCTAATGACGGCAAGGCACATGATGTAAGCCTGTACTTCGAAGCCTCACCGGTATGGGCTCTGGATAAACCGTTGCAGCAATCGGTAAGCGAAGGATTCGAAGACGGGAACCTTATATTCCTTAAAACCGGAAGTCTCGATCAGAAAATATTGGGAAAATCGGGTGATAACGTGCGCATCGACTGGGGGTACTTCTATCTGGCCGCCGAAAAAGAAAATACAGCCTCAAGTATAGGAGACGGTGATGAACTGAGAGCCAATTTTATAGAAGGTATCAAAAAAGAATCTACGGAAAAAAGGGAGAATACAGGTGACAAGTTGGCTCTAACCCGTTCACTGGGTTCTGTAAATAATACTGTCGCCGGAAAAATAATGGTTGGTTATGACGACATATACTCTATCCAGTATTTCGGAGAGAACCTGAGACCATATTGGAATAAGGCAGGAGACCAGAGCATTACAGGCATTTTCCACAAGGCGAACCAGGAATATGATAAACTTATAGAGAAAGCATATTCATTTGATAAAGAATTGATGACAAAAACAGCGCAGGCCGGAGGTAAAGAATACGCAGAACTCTGTGCTCTTGCCTATCGTCAGGCCATCTCCGCGCATAAGCTGGTAGAAGCTCCTAATGGCGATTTACTCTTTTTATCGAAAGAGAACTTCAGTAACGGTTCCATTGGTACGGTAGACGTAACATATCCGTCGGCGCCTTTATTCCTGTACTACAATCCTGAACTGGCAAAAGGTCTGCTAAACCATATCTTCTATTACAGTGAAAGCAACAAATGGGTGAAGCCTTTTCCTGCTCACGATGTAGGTACTTATCCCCTGGCTAACGGACAAACATATGGCGGAGATATGCCGGTGGAAGAAGCCGGAAATATGCTGGTTCTTACCGCCGCGATCGCGCACATAGAAGGAAATGCCCAATATGCTGAAAAACACTGGGGTGTATTGACTACATGGACTGATTATCTGGCCGAAAACGGACTCGATCCCGAGAACCAATTATGTACCGATGATTTTGCGGGACATTTTGCCCATAATGTTAATCTTTCTATAAAAGCTATAATGGGTGTTGCATCGTATGGTTATCTGGCCGATAAATTGGGGAAAAAAGATGTGGCACAAAAATATACAGCAAAAGCAAAAGAAATGGCGAAGGAATGGGTGAAAATGGCTGATGACGGCGATCACTATCGTTTGACATTTGACAAACCGGGAACCTGGAGCCAAAAGTATAATCTGGTTTGGGATAAAATACTGGGTACGGGGATCTTCCCTGAGGAGGTTGCACAGAAGGAAATTGCTTATTATCTTCGTAAGCAAAATAAATATGGATTGCCTTTAGATAACCGTGAAACTTATACAAAAACAGATTGGATCATATGGACAGCTACTCTTGCTCAGGATCAGGAAACATTCCGGAAATTTATCAGTCCTTTATACTTATTTATGAATGAAACCTCCGACAGGGTACCTATGTCAGACTGGGTATTTACTGATCGGCCAAATCAGCGCGGGTTTCAGGCAAGGTCAGTCGTAGGGGGATATTATATAAAAATGTTAGATCGTTAATTAAAAACACAAAAAAATGAAAAGAATAGGATTATTATTCTTAGGCATTGTTGGTTTGCTGGGCGCGGCAAAAGCACAGCAGGCCGAATTAGTAGACTATGTCAGTCCCCTGGTAGGTACACAGTCGAAGTTTTCCCTATCCACAGGTAATACCTATCCGGCTATTGCCATGCCCTGGGGAATGAACTTCTGGATGCCCCAGACCGGAAAAATGGGTGACGGATGGGCCTATACTTACGACGCCGACAAGATTCGCGGATTCAAGCAAACACACCAACCAAGTCCATGGATAAACGACTACGGACAATTCGCCATTATGCCTGTAACAGGAGAGGCTGTCTTCGATCAGGACAAACGGGCAAGCTGGTTTTCTCATAAGGCTGAGATAGCCAAACCATATTATTATAAAGTTTATCTCGCCGATCATGATGTGGTAACAGAGATGGCACCCACAGAAAGAGCTGTAATGTTCCGCTTCACATTTCCCGAAAACGACAAATCGTTCGTTATCGTGGATGCTTTAGACAAAGGTTCTTACGTAAAGATAATCCCCGGTGAGAATAAGATTGTAGGCTATACCACCAAAAATAGCGGGGGAGTACCCTCAAATTTTAAGAACTATTTCGTTATTGCGTTCGATAAGCCGTTTACATACAAAGCATCGGTAGCCAGCGGTAATATTACCGAAGGCGGGCTTGAAGTCTCAGATAACCATGCCGGAGGCATAATAGGCTTCTCCACCAAAAAAGGAGAAATTGTACATGCAAGGATAGCATCTTCTTTCATCAGCCCCGAACAGGCCGAACTGAACCTGAAAGAACTGGGAAATGACTCATTCGACCAGATAGCTCAAAAAGGACGTGACCAATGGAATAAGGTATTGGGACGCATCATAGTGGAAGATGACAATATCGATAACCTGCGCACATTCTACTCATGTCTTTACCGCTCAGTATTGTTCCCGCGCAGCTTCTACGAAATAGACGCAGCGGGCAAGACTGTTCACTATAGCCCGTACAATGGCGAAGTATTGCCCGGCTATATGTTCACCGATACAGGATTCTGGGATACTTTCCGCTGCCTGTTCCCGTTCCTGAACCTGATGTATCCCGATATGAATACCAAAATGCAGGAAGGATTGGCTAATACATATAAAGAGAGCGGATTCCTCCCTGAATGGGCAAGTCCGGGGCATCGTGGCTGTATGGTGGGCAACAATTCGGCATCCGTCGTAGCCGACGCCTATCTCAAAGGATTGAGAGGATATGACATCGAAACACTCTGGCAGGCCGTTATACACGGAGCCAATGCCGTACATCCCAAAGTAAGTTCTACCGGCCGTCTGGGCTGGGAGTATTACAACAAGCTGGGATATGTTCCTTACGATGTGAAGATAAATGAAAACGCAGCACGTACACTCGAATATGCTTACGATGACTGGTGTATCTACCAGCTTGGTAAGAAGCTGGGTAAGCCTGCCAAAGAGATAGATATCTATGCCAAACGGGCGATGAACTACAAGAACCTGTTCGACCCAGAGCATAAACTTATGCGTGGAAAGAATCAGGACGGCACGTTCCAGTCTCCTTTCAATCCGTTGAAATGGGGAGATGCCTTTACCGAAGGCAACAGCTGGCACTATACATGGTCGGTATTCCACGATCCTCAGGGTTTGATAGACCTGATGGGCGGCAAAGCAGGGTTCAACCAGATGATGGATTCCGTATTCAGCGTGCCGCCGTTATTCGACGACAGCTATTACGGGGGAGTTATCCACGAGATACGCGAGATGCAGATAATGAACATGGGCAACTATGCGCACGGCAACCAGCCGATACAGCATATGATCTATATGTACAACTATTCTGCCGAACCGTGGAAAGCTCAGTACTGGGTACGTGAGGTAATGGACAAACTCTATACTCCTAATCCTGACGGCTACTGCGGAGATGAGGATAACGGGCAAACTTCCGCGTGGTATGTATTCTCTGCTGTGGGCTTCTATCCGGTATGCCCGGGCTCGGATGAGTATATTTTAGGTTCGCCGTTGTTCAGGAAGGTGACGTTGAACCTGGAAAACGGCAATAAAGTTGTGATCAATGCTAAAGATAACAATAAGGCAAACAGATATGTGCAATCTATGACAGTAGACGGACAAGTCTATACTAAAAACTACCTGACACAGGAACAACTGATGAAAGGCACGGCAGTCAACTATCAGATGGCTCCAAAACCGAACGAAAACAGGGGAATAACCGAAAGCGATTTACCTTATTCGTTCTCTAGAGAATTGAAAAATACAAATCCTAAGAATAAGAAAAAATAAAAATTATGAATAATAAAACTTATTTTAAAAAAGGAATTTTAGGTCTTTGCGTTTTAGGCTCGGCGCTTTTTGTTAATGAGGCAAAGGCTTCCACTCCTATACTGAATGGCAACCTGGTTTTCGCTCAAGACAATACGGTAGTTAAAATTCCGGCAGATTACAAGAGTAACCGCCCTGAGAAATCGAAACGGTTATTTACTTCCAAAGCCGTTGAAAATGAAATTGTCCGTGTAAAGAAGCTATTGAAAAACGCCAAACTGGCCTGGATGTTCGAAAACTGTTTTCCCAATACGCTGGATACAACAGTCCGCTACCGTAAGACAGACGGGAAAGACGACACTGTGGTTTATACCGGGGATATCCATGCTATGTGGTTACGCGACTCGGGAGCGCAGGTTTGGCCATATGTGCAGCTTGCAAATCAGGACCCCGAACTGAAGGCTATGCTGGCAGGTACGATCCGCCGCCAGTTCAAATGTATTATCATCGACCCGTATGCAAACGCGTTCCTTGATCCGCACGATCCGAATCCGGATCACCAATGGATGTCGGACTTGACGAATATGAAGCCGGAACTGCATGAGCGTAAATGGGAAATAGATTCGCTATGTTATCCGTTGCGTCTGGCTTACCATTACTGGAAGACTACAGGGGACACTTCAGTATTTGATGAGGAATGGCTGCAGGCAATTACTCTGATCCTGCAAACATTCAAGGAGCAACAACGTAAAGACGGTGTAGGGCCTTACAAGTTTCAGCGTAAGACCGAACGCCAGCTGGATACGATGAACAATGACGGATATGGTAATCCTGTAAATCCTGTCGGGCTGATTGCTTCATGTTTCCGTCCTTCCGATGACGCTACTACTTTCCTTTTCCTTGTTCCGTCTAATTTCTTTGCCGTTACTTCGTTGAGAAAGGCTGCTGAAATACTGACTACTGTAAATAAGGAGACAGAACTGGCTAAAGAATGTACAGACCTTGCTCAGGAGGTGGAGACCGCCCTGAAGAAGTATGCTGTTTATAATCACCCTGAGTATGGGAAAATCTACGCTTTCGAAGTAGATGGTTTTGGCAACCAGTATCTGATGGATGATTCCAATGCGCCAAGCTTATTATCGTCCGCTTATCTGGGAGATGTCGATATAAAAGACCCTATTTATCAGAATACGCGTAAATTTGTGTGGAGCGAAAGCAATCCTTATTTCTTTAAAGGCAGTGCCGGAGAAGGTATTGGCGGGCCTCATATCGGTTATGACATGATATGGCCAATGAGTATCATGATGAAAGCCTTTACCAGTCAGGATGATAAAGAAATACAGGCATGTGTGAAGATGTTGTTGGAGACGGATGCCGATACCGGATTTATGCACGAATCTTTCCACAAAGATGACCCTAAGAAGTTTACCCGTTCGTGGTTTGCATGGCAGAATACGCTGTTTGGTGAACTGATACTTAAACTGGTAAATGAAGGCAAAACAGATTTGCTGAATGATATAAAATAAAAATATTCAGATATTTATTATTTATGGAGAATCGTACAACCTCAAAAGTTGTACGATTTTTTCATTTATCTCTGTGATTATATTGGGATCTGGGAAACGGGATTGCTTCGTTTGGCGTAATCGTTATCGAATGATTGTTCTTGCTGCGCAAGACACGGACTGGAGCAGTAGCGGGCGAAGTTTATTTTTCAAAAGAATTTTATCTATATGGTTTAAGTCGTTAGCTATTAGCTGATAGTTCTTTGAAGTATTGATTAAAGCAGTTACGAGTTACTTCGCCCTTTGGGCAGTTACGAGTTACGAGGGAAAGAATTAGCTCCTCTGACCGTTGGTTCTTAATTCTTAATTGCTTTCGGTGTTACCTTTTATATAGTGTTCTTTGTGTAAATCTTTGTGCCCCTTGTGGTAAAAAGTTTTCAACCACTAAGTACACGAAGGGAATCACAAAGGGCACAAAGGCTAAAAAACTGTTACTTTTGTTACCTTTTAACAAGTAATGAGTTTTCCCCCCGCCGGAGCGGACCCAATGACAAAGTGGCCAGTACATTGATAGTATCGTTTTAATTTTGATCAGCCCCTGCATGCGGTTAGAAAAAATGTTACAGTAATTTTTATTGAATACTTAATTTCTTTAGTTTTGCATATTAACTAATTTTATTTACAATTAATTACCACAACTATGCACAAAAAGAGCCTGATTCTAATACTGTTTCTTACGATGGGAATAGTAGGAGGTAACGCGCAAATAAGAAATCCCTTTAAAAAGAAGAAGAAAGAGGAAAAGAAAGAAACTGCCGCGCCTGCCGCCAAACCAGCGACGCCTCCCGGTGAGCCAAAGCCATACGGGGAAGTGATAACCAAAGAAGCAAAGACAAATACAGGCTTTTTCAAAGTACATAAGGTAAAAGATAAATTCTACTTCGAATTACCCGATTCTATCATGGAACGGGATATATTGGTAGTGAACAGGATATCCAAGGCTCCTGTCAACAGGTACAAATCGATGGTTGGCTATCCCGGCGACCAGATAGGAGAGAATGTTATCCGCTTCGAAAAGGGGCCGAACAACAAAGTTTTTATCCGTAGCATCTCATATCTCGAGCAGGCAAACGATACACTGGGTATGTACCAGTCTGTAAAGAACTCGAATATACAACCCATCATGGCCACATTCGCAGTACAGGCTCTGAACAGGGATTCTGTAAACAAAACATCTGCTGCTGTCATAGATATTACCGACTTCCTGAATGGTGACAATAACCTTTTCTTTTTCGACACCAATATGAAGAAGTACAGGGGTATCGGAAACTATTTTGCCGACAGAAGTTATATAGACACTATCAAGGCATACCCTATCAATGTTGAAATCAAGACAGTTAAGACATACGCCCAGGTGCCGCCGCAAGGATATCCTTCTCAGGCGGCACAGTATTTCCCTAGCGACCCGATGACATACGAGCTGAACAGCTCTCTCGTTTTGCTCCCGAAAGAGCCGATGAAACCGCGTTTGTTCGATCCCCGTGTAGCTTATTTTGCTGTAAGGTACACCGATTTCGATTCCAATTCGCAGGGGATAGATTATAAATCGAAGATCACCCGCTGGAGACTGGAGCCAAAGAATGGAGAGTTACAGAAATACGTGAACGGGGAACTGGTGGAACCGGAAAAACCGATCATTTTCTATATAGATCCCGCCACACCGAAAAAATGGGTGCCATACCTCATACAAGGTGTCAATGACTGGCAGAAGGCTTTTGAAAAAGCAGGCTTTAAAAACGCGATCATAGGAATGGAAGCGCCTAAAGATTCCACATGGAGCCTCGAAGATGCGCGTCACTCGGCAATCGTCTACAAACCGTCCGATATACCGAATGCCAGTGGCCCGCATGTACATGATCCCCGCAGCGGTGAAATAATAGAAACACATATCAACTGGTATCACAATGTGATGCTCTTGTTGCGCAACTGGTATATGATACAGGCTGGAAATGTGGATAAACGCGCCCAAAAACTGAAGTTCGAAGACGAACTGATGGGCGAACTTATCCGTTTTGTGTCATCGCATGAGGTAGGACATACATTAGGGCTGAGACACAACTTCGGATCTTCGGCGACCGTACCTGTCGAAAACCTGAGAAACAAGGAGTGGGTGGAGGCAAACGGGCATACACCTTCGATAATGGACTACGCCCGGTTCAACTATGTCGCCCAGCCCGAAGATAATATTTCGGAAAAAGGACTATTCCCCCGTATCGGAATATATGACGACTGGTCTATAGAATGGGGTTACAGATATTTACCGGAATATGCGACTGCGGAAGACGAAATTCCGTTTTCTAACAAAACCATAATGGAAAAACTCCAAAGCGACAAGCGTTTTACTTTCGGAACGGAAACCGATCAGGACGATCCCCGCAACCAGAGTGAAGACCTCGGCGACAATGCCATGCTGGCAAGTACTTATGGTATAAAGAATCTCCGGCGTATTGTTCCGCAAATACTGGAGTGGACTAAAGAGCCGAATAAAGACTACGCGATGGCTACTTCCATATATGGAGAAGTAGCAGGGCAATATGCGCGCTATATGGGACATGTAACTAAAAATATCGCAGGTATTTACCGCACTCCTGTAGTTGTCGAACAGTCGGGTAATTCGGAAGAATTTGTTCCGGCAAGCATACAAAAAGAAGCAATGCAGTTTTTAGACCAACAGCTATTTACCACTCCCGAATGGTTGATAGACAAAACGCTGATAACAAAAGCGAGTGTAGACCCTGTAAGCTCGATCGGAAATATTCAGAAAAGGACGCTGGACCGCCTGATAAGCAGATATACAATAGACAAAATGCTGCGTGACGAGGCATATAACGGGTCAGGCGCCTATACGGCAATAAATATGTTCAGCGACCTGAAAAAAAGTATATGGTCTGAGCTTACAAACGGAAAGGCGATCGACATCTATCGCCGAAACCTGCAAAAGAACTATGTCAATGCCCTTATCAGCATTATAGATACTAAGAATGCAAATCCGCAGACCCAGACAAGGGCTTCAGACGCCACAGGTATTGCCCGCACGCAATTGATAGACCTGCGCCAGAGCATACGCAGTGCGGCGGCCTCGTCGTCAGGGATTAAGCGCAGCCATTTGCAGGATTTATTAGCGCAGATAGAAACTGCATTGGATACCGGTAAATAATATGAAAATGCAGTTGGAATATTTAGACAGAAATTCTTTATTAATTTCTAATTTGATAATTATGAAAAAGAACATTGTTATTTCCATTTTATTACTTTTGGCCGTACTGGCATCATGTAATAAAAAAAGCGGGGAAGATAAATCCAAACCTGTAATAATTGCATATGTAAGCGGTTATAACGGACTGACGGATGTGAGTAAAATATCACCCGGTAAGATTACTCATATCAACTATGCCTTTGTAGACGTACAGGCAGGAAAAGCTTTCCTGACAAACGAAGCTACCGACACGGTCAATTTCAGGAAACTGAATGAGTTGAAACAGCAGAACCCCGAACTGAAAATCCTTATATCGATCGGAGGATGGGCATGGAGCAGGAATTTCTCGGACGCCGTATTGACTCCCGAAGGACAAAAGACATTTGCCAAATCTGCCGTTGAGATCATGAGTAAATATAATCTCGACGGAGTGGATATAGATTGGGAATACCCTGCCATGGAAGGAGATACAGGCAATGTATTCCGCCCCGAAGATAAGCAGAACTATACACTGATGTTCGCTGCCATCAGGGCCGGGCTGGATGAGCTCGAAAAGGCATCGGGTAAGAAATACCTGCTCACAACGGCTGTGGGTGGCTCTCAGAAGTTCATCGACAATACGGAGATGGGTAAAGCTCAGGAATACCTCGACTATGTAAATATAATGACCTATGACTATCAATCTAAAGAAAAGGCTATTCATCACACCAACCTTTTAGCTTCGGATAAGTATAGCGAATCCAATAGTGCCGATATAGCTGTAAAGGCTTTTCATGCAGCAGGAGTCCCTATGGAAAAACTGGTAATGGGTATTGCTTTTTACGGGCGCATCTATAAAACGAAGAAAGATTCATCGAAAGGAGTGGGAGATCCGGTAACCGAACAAATACAGGGAAAAGGATACACATTTATCAAAGACAGCCTGGTAAACCAGAATGAGTATTACAGATATTGGGACGAAGCGGCGCAGGCCCCTTACCTGTTCAATTTTTATAAGGGTGAGTTTGTTACCTACGACGATGAAGAATCGGTAAAAGCAAAATGCGGGTATGTGAAGACTAACGGAATGGCCGGAGTTATGTTCTGGGAATACAGTTCCGATCCTAAAGAGTACTTGTTGAACGCAATTAACCAGGTACTGAAATAATAAATTTTAACCCTCCCCGTTTTAAGGATTGGACTTCTGTTTGTACTTTTGATTATTGACTAAAGTGCAGAATAATATAGAGGCTGTCCCAAAAGTATTTTTTCATATCATTTTGTCATGTTGAACGGAGTGAAACATCTCGTATCCGGAGGGCCGAGATTCTTCGTTACACTCAGAAACAACGTTCGGCAGAGCGAAGCGGAGCCAATGACAAAGAGGGTAACACTTTAATAGTGTAATATTACTTTTGGGGCAGCCTCCTTATAACTATAGGATTTGAATGAGAAAAAAACGGATACTCTGGGCCGATGACGAAATAGACGTGTTGCGCGCTCATATTCTTTTCCTTGAAGAAAAAGGATACGACGTGACTCCTGTGAACAGCGGCCAGGATGCGCTGGACTGCGTAAAGGGCGAATCTTTCGATATCATATTCCTTGACGAAAACATGCCCGGACTGGCTGGTATGGAGACCTTGAGCCTTATCAAGGAGATCAACCCCAATATTCCTGTTATTATGATTACCAAGAGCGAGGACGAAGGGATCATGACGCATGCCATAGGCAAGAAAATAGCCGATTATCTGATCAAACCTGTCAATCCGCACCAGATACTCCTGTCACTGAAAAAGAACCTCCACAAAGACGATATCGTTTCCGAAATAACGCTTGAAGGTTACCGGGAAGAATTTTCACGGATCAGCGCGCATATGAATGATTCTCCCGATTACAACGACTGGATAGATATCTACAAGAAACTGGTATATTGGGAAATAGAGCTGGATGCTTCGCAAAGTCCCCTGGCAGACCTTTTACGGGTACAAAAGCAGGAAGCTAATAACAGCTTTAGCAGATATGTAAAAAAGAATTATGAATCGTGGATATCAGATGCAAAAGATAAGCCGCTGATCAGCCCCGAACTTTTCCCTAAAAAAATACTTCCGTTACTGGACAAGGGGGAAAAAGTATTTTTTATCCTGATAGATAACTTCCGCCTCGACCAGTGGTGGGAAGTAAAAGACCTGCTGGCAGGCGATTTCAATATTTCGGAGGAGGAATATTTCAGTATCCTGCCCACGGCCACGCAATATGCCCGTAACGCTATTTTTTCCGGACTTATGCCGTCACAGATTGTGAAGTCTTATCCCGGCCTGTGGGTGGAAGAGGATGAAGACGAGGGTAAAAACCTCAATGAAGAGGTATTTTTACAGAAACAATTGGAAAGATACGGAAAGGAATATACCTTCTCCTATAATAAATTATTGTCTTCCTCGTCAGGCGAAAAGCTTGTGCAGAATATAAACACGATGAACAGCAAGCCACTTAATGTCATTGTCATCAATTTTGTGGATATGTTATCCCATGCACGTACCGAATCGAAGATGATACGTGAACTGGCTTCAGACGAAGCTGCATACCGTTCTCTGACCCGTTCGTGGTTTAAACATTCCAGTACAATGGATATTTTGCGAAAAGCGAGGGAGATGGGGTATAAAATAATCCTTACCACCGACCATGGCACTATACGCGTGAAAAATCCGGTGAAAGTCATAGGGGATAAAACCGTAAACTCCAATATCCGTTACAAATTCGGCCGGAATCTGGAATATGACCGCAAAAAGGTTTATGACATCCATTCTCCGGAGAAAGCAGGATTGCCGTCTCCCAATATAAGTACAAAATACATCTTTGCCACGGGTGATGACTTCTTTGCATACCCCAATAATTACAACTATTATGTATCCTACTATACCGGTACATTCCAGCACGGGGGTATTTCTATGGAGGAGATGATCGTGCCTGTTATTACATTGACGGGAAAATAGCTGGACCGGCCTCTCCTGATATTCAATGGGGAAAACACAATAAGGTAAAGCAGGTTCTTGTTATTCCTTAAAAAATATCCTGATGGTGTTCAAAGTTATAAATATATAATGCTATAAACCGAATTATTCCTAAATTTGCATCTCAACAAAACTTAGTATGGATAAAAAGCTTTTAATAGCAAAACCAGTAACGGAAGAGCTGAAAAAATTCAATACCTATTACAAAGATTCTGTCTTTTGTAATAACGTAAGGATTCAGGAGATTATAGATTATATTATGAAATCGGATGGCAAACGGATACGTCCCATTCTGTTACTATTAGCGGCAAAGGCCTGTGGAGAAATAAACAATACGACTTATAACTCCGCCATAACAATAGAACTTCTGCATACAGCTTCCCTGATACATGACGATGTTGTTGATGAATCCAAAATAAGGAGAGGAATGGCTTCGCTGAATGCTATTTACGATAATAAGATGGCTGTACTCGCGGGTGACTATTTCCTGTCCACAGCCTTGATTAAAAGCGTACTGACCGGTAATATCGAAATTATATCGCACGTTTCGGATTTAGGACGTGACCTTGCCGAAGGCGAATTGAACCAGCTCTCACTGGTCAAGGAACTGATTCTGGATGAGGATGAATATTTTCAGGTGATAAGGAAGAAGACCGCATCACTGATGTCGGTATGTATGCGTATAGGAGCAATGTCGGTGAACGCGCCGGAGGAAGAAGTGGAAAGGTTTACCAAATTGGGAGAATATCTCGGGGTTTGTTTTCAATTGCGGGACGACATATTCGACTACTTTACGGATGCCATTGGCAAGCCTACAGGAAATGATATACGCGAAGGGAAAGTTACACTCCCTTTGTTATATGCTATAAGAAATGCGCCGGAGGATGAAAAGAAGGAATTATTGTCCGTCATTTTTTCATACAATTATACAGACCAAAATATACATAAGCTTATCAGCTACGCTAAAGGGCACGGAGGTATAGATTATGCCTACCGCAAAATGGAAGAATATAAAAATCGCGCGGAGGAAATAATCGCGACGGTTTCAGAGACTGACGTGCGTGAGGCACTGGAAGCTGCCGTAGAGTATATTGTGGAAAGAGCTTACTGATATTTTATCTGCTACTGTAACAATATATCCCTGACCGGATGTTGCCCAATCTCTTAATACTGTTACTATCCCGGAATTGAACCGGGTGGCATTATCATTTGTTCCTGCCCATACAATGGAGACTTCTTACAATAGTTCATCAAGTGTAGCGATTGCTCCGCCTGCAGCGGGATTAAGGCTTATGGCCTGTATTCCGGCAGTTCCTGGATATTGCTTGCAGTCTGAAGTCCGGATATATCCCCCCCATTCTCCGATAAAAATAGGGATGGATAACCCTGAAACTTGTGTTAATTAAGAAGAAAGAGTTTTTTCAATACCATAAATTCTCCTTGTACAACTTTCCCAAGCTGTATTTTAGATGTTGAATGCAAAATAAAGACAAAATGAAGATATGGAATTGATATGGCATGGGTAATAACCGGATGTCATATAAACTCTTTCTTTGATATTCTCTGAATTAAAATGATTTGTATATTTTCTTTTGATGATATTCACTATGGAATAAAGAGCTTTTTTTGCGGGGAAAAAACTCCTGGTAGCAGTTCTGTTTAGCCCCTTTTCCTTTCCCTCTGATAAATAGTTAACTTCCGGATTTTCGCAAGGGAAAGGGCCAGAGCGGTTTATGTCTGTTAAGATTGGAAATATCATTGTGTTGTTCTGTTTGCTATTGTGTTGACTATATAGTCATTAGCGTTTCAAAGGTAAAACGGGAAAATTATATCCAAATGGTGATAGTGATTGTTGTTTCATACCGGAATCTTCATTACCAACACATGTAGTTTCGGCCGTCCCTATCTTTATTACGCTTACTTTACGACCACAAAATTATGGCAAAATTTCCATATGCCTGTTACACATTTCCGCATTAATTTTATATATTTTGAGATTTTATCGGAACATCTGCTATGCTATTGGTATAAAGTATATGAGGCCTGCGCAGACCTGCAGTTGCTTGCGGCTCGAGTTCTTTTTGTTTTTGTATCTGTCTTATTGTCAGGCATCTGAACTGTAAGGATGACGGTTTCTGTTGGGATCTTAATGATTTATATACAGGAAATAAGAGAATCGGTCAGTAACAGGTATACGCATACTGCCGGAATAGCCAGTATTGTGCTGTCGAAACGGTCGAGGATACCGCCGTGCCCCGGTATCATATTACCTGAATCCTTTACTCCGAGTGTACGTTTTATTAATGACTCGAAGAGGTCGCCCCAAGTGCCGGCCACCACTACCACGGCTGCGAAGCCAAGCCAGGAAAGAGTGCAAAGATTTGGGAAGAAATGTGCAAAAATGAGAGAAGAAGCTATCGCTGCAATCGCGCCGCCGATAAAGCCTTCCCATGATTTCTTAGGGGAAATCCGCTCGAATAAGCGGTGCTTTCCGAAAGCCATACCTGTAAGATAGGCGAAAGTATCGTTTACCCATATTGTTACCAGCAGGGCAAGAATATATACATAATGATAGCTTCCGGGTTCATAGGCAAATACAAGATAGTTTGTCAATGCTAAGGGGCCTGCAATGTAAACCTGCCCTAAAAGTGAATGGGATAAGGACTGGATAGGATTTTCCCGTTTCATATACAACTCGCTGATGAAAAGGACTATCAGATAAATCATATATGGGACAAAAGCCAGTGCTGATGCTGAATGGACACAATAGTAAAATCCTCCTAAAAAAAGGAAAAATCCTCCTAATATATTCCATGGCCGGATAACGCGAACTTTGGCGCTTTTTTCTATCAATCCGTAAAACTCATACAGGCATAATACGGTGAGCAACGAGAATATAATAACAAAAGTATATTCATCTTTAAGTATTCCTCCGAGTAACAGGCCGATGAATACAGCTCCGGCGAGGATACGGACAACGATATTAGGTAATTTCAATGTGTTTCTTTTTTCATTATAACGTAACAAAAGTAGTAAAAATAGAGATATTTTATCCAGATATTCAGAAAATAAAAGGATTGGCGGTTTCAGCTATCTTTTTCCGTAAATAATAGGCTGAATTATTTGTCAATGAAAATGTTCCGGATACGAATATAATGTTCATTCATTTGCCTCTTCTTTTGCATTTTATTATTTTTGTTTTTCAAATTAATATAAAATGAAGTATTACAGTACGAATAAGAATGCGCCGCAGGTCGGTTTGCAAGAGGCGGTAGTCAAAGGTCTGGCTCCTGATAACGGGCTTTATATGCCCGAAATGATAAAGAAATTGCCACAATCTTTTTTTGACAATATAGGCAATATGAGCTTTCAGGAGATAGCATATACGGTTGCAGATGCTTTCTTTGGAGAAGATATAGAGGCTGGCACTCTCAAAAGTATCGTATATGATACGCTTAACTTCGATACTCCTGTAGTACATGTAAAAGATAATATATACAGCCTTGAACTTTTTCATGGTCCTACTCTTGCGTTTAAAGATGTGGGGGGGCGTTTCATGGCCCGCCTGCTCGGCTATTTCATTAAGAAGCAAGGACAGAAAGATGTGAAAGTGCTGGTGGCCACATCGGGAGATACGGGCAGTGCTGTCGCGAATGGCTTCCTGGGAGTGGGAGGTATTCATGTATATGTCCTTTATCCCAAGGGTAAGGTAAGCCAGATACAGGAATGCCAGTTCACCACATTAGGGCGGAATATAACAGCAATAGAAATAGACGGCACATTCGATGATTGCCAGGCGCTGGTTAAAACTGCTTTCCTTGATGATGAACTGAACCGGAAACTGAATCTTACTTCCGCCAATTCCATAAATGTAGCCCGGTTTCTTCCTCAGGCATTCTATTATTTCCATGCTTATGCCCAACTTGCCAAGCTGGGAAAAGCCCGTAATATTGTCTTTTCGGTACCTAGCGGTAATTTTGGGAATATTACCGCCGGACTCATAGCTAAACGCATGGGGTTGCCTGTAAAGCGTTTCATCGCGGCAAATAACAGCAATGATATTTTCTATAAGTATCTGCAAACCGGAGAGTATGATCCCCGTCCGTCTGTGCAAACAATCGCCAATGCCATGGATGTGGGAAATCCCAGTAATTTTGTCCGGGTACTCGACCTTTACAATAAGTCATTAGACGAAATAAAGAAAGATATATCCGGGAAATGGTATAGTGATGACAATATAAAGAAGACAGTAAAGAATACTTATGATGGAACAGGATATTTGCTCGATCCTCACGGGGCGTGTGGTTATCAGGCTTTAAAAGATGAATTGCAGTCTGATGAAACGGGTGTTTTCCTTGAAACGGCGCATCCTGCCAAATTTCTGGAAACAGTAGAAGGCATTACCGGCAAACCGGTTGCTATTCCCGGGAAGTTACAGGCTTTTATGAAAGGGGAAAAACAAAGTATAGATATGGGCAAAGAGTTCGCCGGTTTTAAGCAATTCCTTTTGAAATAAAAACAATAAAGCCCGGTTTGGATACCGGGCTTTATTGTTATATGAAAGAATGATCAGAACTTATATCCTAAAGTAACGGAAGCATTCCTGTTTTTTACTTTCCCGGCTTCTTGAGATATATTATATAGCCCGAAATCATATCTAAAGCTTATATTCACATGTTCATACTCTACTCCCATGCCGATACCGATACCCCAGTCAAATTCACGGAAGTGGGTATCACTGAAAGTCTCTTTATCTCTTCTCCAGTCGTTTATAAGATTGTAGTACGGAAGATGACGCATGTATTCGTTCAGATTCATTGTGATGGTCTCTCCCGGAGTTTTTAAAATAACTTCGTCCCCAAGCTCGGTTGGCCCGCCAACACCGTAGGCTATATAGGGGCCGGCTTGCACCATCAGTCTTGTTTTTTCCGATAAGTCAAATTTATATCCCAGATGTACAGGTACCTGGATATAAAAAGCAGCGATGGTTGAATTTTTGATATCCAGACTTGTGCCTTCCTCCTCGTTTTTATTCAGAAGATCGAATTTGGCACCCTTATTGGCGAATTCGATTGCGGAAGAAATATACAAATCACGATTAAGGAAATAGTCGAATGTAAGTCCCCCGGTGAAGGAATGTTTCATTCTGGTTTTGTAAGAGTACTCACTAAGGTCTGAAAATACAAATCCGGCTTTGGCTCCGAAAAAGAATTTTTTTTCTTGGGCGCTGACAGATAAGCCTCCAATTAAAAAAATTGCAGCTAAGGTAATTTTAATCTTTTGTTTCATAAAATATTCGGTTAAGATGATGTAGTTTATATTAAGCTGTCTAGAAGGAACAAAGATATATAAATTATTTGTATCCATATATATAAAACAATTTTTATAACTTCCGAAAATAAAAAAAGCCCGGAACTTCCGGGCTTTCTATATGGTTGCAGAGCGTTTTTTAGAATAAGAATTTGACACCGACAGTTAAATCGCCGATTTCAGTTCCATGTGTATCTCCATTGAATCTGAAAGAATTGCTGCTGTCGCCACCTTTCGGTTTAGAGCTATTGTAACGGGCGCTCAGTACGGTGAAAGAAGTTTCTACTGTAATCCAGTCATTGATTATATAATCAAAGCCCGGAGCTAAAGCTACAGCGATATTAGTCTCGTTCACCTTCAGTTTGGTCTCGCCGTTTCCATATTCAGTGCTTCCGAAAGAGAGAGGAAGCGCAGCTTGTCCGAAGAAGTAAAGTCCGCCGCTGATGTTCCAGTACTTTCTGGCAAAAGGCATGATAGAGATATCTGTAGATTTCTCGGTTTGTACACCGGCTATTTTCACTTTTCCCGATTCAAATCCTAAGGCCGCACCTACAGCTACGGAAGGAGAAATGAATGTTCCGACAAGAGGGGCAACTGTGAAGTCATTAATTTTTCTTTCAACAATTCCATCGGAAGAAGTTGTGTAAGATTTATCGCTTCCGAAGCCTAACTGACCTCCGACAAACCAAGTTCCTTTAAGACCATCTTGTGCGTTTACAAACAGGCAGGAAAATGCCAATGCGCTGACTAGTAAAATTTTTTTCATAATTTTTTAATTAATGTGATCGTTTTTAAGTTTGTTCTGCGGTGCAAATGTATATGCATTTTTCTTAATTTTAAAATTTATGATGGAAAATTTTGTTGTTCCTTTCGCATTTGCTTTGTTTACAATAGGATAGATCACGTATGAAAAATGTTTGAATAAGGACGGAAAAATAATCATAATGAAAGAAAAACGTGCCATATTCCGGATCTTTCTATAAATGAAAGAGATAGGCCTGTTTTATAAATTTAAATAAAAAATGCCGGGAATAGAGAGTTTGGTTCCTTATTCCCGGCATTGACAAATATTGTCCGTAGGGTCAGTATGACCTTTTATCTATTCCCTCTATATAATTCAAAAAGGCTGTATTTACCATCCTGTTGCCTCCCGCAGTAGGGTAGTTGCCCGAAAAATACCAGTCCCCTTTATGGCCGGGGCTGGCTTTATGGAGGTCCTCAATGGTTTGGAATACAATTTCTATCTTAGCCTGAGTCCCCTTTGGCGTAAGCATTTCGGCCATCTTTGTCGATATTTCTTCATTGGAGAACGGCGCGTATATTTCTTTTACATAGTTCACTATTTCTTCTTTAGGCTTATCCTTTTGCGCGAGAGATTTGCGGTACACCTCGTCGATAATGGATTGCAGCCCTCTTTCTTTGAGTAGTTCGATTGCAGCCCTGAATGCGGCAAACTCGCTCATGCGCGACATATCTATGCCATAGCAGTCGGGATACCGGATTTGCGGGGATGAGGATACGATAACTATCTTTTTGGGGTGCAGGCGGTCGAGTATTTTTATGATACTTTGTTTCAGGGTTGTTCCCCGTACAATGCTGTCGTCTATTACTACCAGGTTATCCTCATAAGGGCGTACCGAATCGTATGTTATATCATAAACGTGAGCTGCCAGGTCGTCGCGGCTGCCATCCTGCGCGATGAAAGTCCGTAACTTGATGTCTTTGATAACAACCTTTTCGGTGCGTACACGCATAGATAATATTCTTTGCAGCTCTTCTTCGGAAATGGATGCGCCTTTCTCTGTGATCTTCTTTAGTTTTACGTCATTCATATGCTTGTTTAAGGCCTCTGTCATGCCGAAGAATGCAACTTCCGCCGTATTGGGGATGAATGAGAAAACCGTATGCTGTATATCGTTGTCTATTGCTTTCAGGATAGGCGGAAGAAGGAGTTTGCCGAGATCTTTCCGTTCGTTGTATATATCCGCGTCCGAACCGCGTGAAAAGTAAATCCGTTCGAATGAACAAGGGGAGACATTTCGCGGTTCCTGTATCTGCGAAAACAATACCTGTCCGCTTTTTTTGATAATGATGGCCTGTCCCGGATTCAGCTCCTTTACTTCTGCTACGTCTAGATTGAGTGCCGTTTGGATAACAGGGCGTTCGGATGCCACCACGACAATCTCATCGTCATAGTAGTAGAAAGCCGGACGTATGCCGGCAGGATCTCTGTACACAAATCCATCGCCACAGCCGATAAGTCCGCCGATAGTGTATCCTCCGTCCCAGTTCTCACTGGCTTTGTTGAGCATGAAGTGTATATCGAGGTTTTTCTCTATCATGTCGTTCAGCTCTTCTCCTCTTACTTTGCGGTCTTTACCGAATTTGTCATACTGGAACTGAACTTCCCTGTCGAGGTGATGCCCGAGGGATTCGAGTAAAACGAATGTGTCGGCATAATCGCGCGGGTGTTGTCCTTCAGCCACCAGCGCTTCGAACAGTTCATCGACATTGGTCATGTTGAAGTTTCCTGCCAAAGCCAGGTTTCTCGACCGCCAGTTGCTGCGTCGAAGGAACGGATGCACATATGAGATGCCGCTCTTGCCCGTTGTGCTGTAACGCAAATGCCCTAAAAATAATTCACCTGCAAATGGCAGGTATTGGGTGGCATATGCAGGATCGTTTAATTTTTCGCGGGATGTTTTTTCGTAATTTTTATAGACATTCGAGAAGATTTCCGATATGGCGCCTGAGCCTGTGGCTCTTTCCCTGAATATAAATTCGCTTCCAGGAGGCGAGTCTAATTTTACCACAGCCAGTCCTGCGCCTTCCTGCCCGCGATTGTGCTGTTTTTCCATCAGCAGATACAGCTTATTCAGTCCGTATTGCCATGTACCGTACTTCTTTTGATAGTAGTCAAGCGGCTTTAGCAAGCGTATCATTACGATACCGCATTCGTGCTTCAAAGGCTCTGTCATATAAAGATCTCCTTCTGTTGAGAATTTGTTGAGAATAGTTATTCTTTTTTGAGGCTACAAAGATAATATGATTTTTTCTGTAATCCTAAAATATTATAGCTGCAAAAAGGGTATTAACAATAAGTAAGGGAAGCAGCGTGCAAATGGGAAACCGGTGTCGTCAACAGATATCTGTTGCATCAATAAATTTGATGTTTTTTCGTGCGGATTATGATATTATTTTTCATACGGTTTATCTATAGGGTAGATAGCTTATAGTTCTTTGAAGAAATGGGAAGGATTTAAAGATTCAATGTTTAAGAATTTAAAGATTGATTAGAAAAAGTAATGAAAAGTGTAACCTTTGTTACCTTTTAAGAAAGTTACGAGTTACTTCGCCCTTCGGGCAGTTACGAGTTACAAGTAAACAAGATACGAGTTATTAACTGATGATTGCTTACCGTAAAGCCACTTATGCGATAGCCAAAGCTAACGGCTAATAGCTATCAGCTAAAAGCTGAAACATGTGTTACCTTTATTACTTTTTCCGATTCGGTATCTATGCAATAGCTCTTTATCCATAGAAATAAAATATTCTTTGAAGAAAACTGATAAATGAAAAATATGTGCAAAAAGTGTAAAGTTTGTCAATTTTTAGGCAGAAGCTGCAAGCAAATAAATTATTAATTTTTCATTCTTAATTATTAATTGTTTTTTATCTTTGCTCCTTGTTACTCATTTTTACTCCTTTAGATGTTAGTTAAGGTTTTTGGCGCAGCTGTACAAGGTATACTCGCAACATTGATTACAATAGAAGTAAATTGTTCGAAAGGCATAAAATTTATGCTTGTCGGATTGCCTGACGCATCGGTAAAGGAAAGCCATGAGCGTATAGTCTCGGCTCTGCAGATAAACGGGTACAAATTTCCCCGGCAACAGATAGTTATCAACATGTCCCCGGCCGATATACGGAAAGAAGGTACAGCATATGACCTGCCTTTGGCTATGGGAATACTGGCAGCTTCGGACAGCCTGAAAGCTGATAAGCTGGAAAACTATATGATTATGGGAGAACTATCGCTCGATGGTACCATTCTTCCCATAAAAGGAGTGCTTCCTATAGCTATAAAAGCCAGGGAGCTTGGTTTCAAAGGTCTAGTGCTGCCCCGCAAAAATGCGCGGGAAGCGGCAGTGGTCGATAATCTGGACGTGTACGGCGTGGATAACATAAGCGAGGTAGCCGGCTTCTTTAATGGGGATACAGAACTGGAAAAGACTATAGTGGATACCCGTGCCGAATTTTACAGTTCCCGGCAGGTTTTCGAATTTGACTTTGCTGATGTAAAAGGGCAGGAGAACGTGAAACGGGCATTGGAGGTCGCAGCCTCGGGTGGGCACAATCTGATAATGATAGGTCCGCCGGGTGCAGGTAAGTCTATGATGGCGAAACGTATGCCTTCTATTCTTCCTCCTTTTATTTTACAGGAAGCCCTGGAAACGACAAAGATACATAGTGTGGCGGGTAAGATAGGGAATGAAACATCCTTGATGGCTCAACGGCCGTTCCGGAGTCCACATCATACTATTTCCGATGTGGCTCTCGTTGGCGGTGGCGCCTATCCCCAACCCGGAGAGATAAGCCTGGCGCACAACGGGGTTCTCTTTCTTGACGAATTACCTGAATTTAGCAGGAGCGTGCTGGAAGTTATGCGGCAACCACTCGAAGACAGGAAGATATCCATTTCGAGATCTAAATTTTCTGTCGAATATCCGGCCAGCTTTATGTTGGTTTCATCGATGAATCCATGCCCTTGCGGCTACTATAACCATCCCGAGAAGGAATGCGTCTGCCCTGGTGGAGCTGTTCAGAAATATCTGAACAAGATATCGGGACCGCTTCTCGACCGTATAGATATACACATCGAGATAGTTCCCGTACCGTTCGAGAAGATATCGGATAAGACACCTGCCGAAGCAAGCGAATCTATCAGAGAACGTGTTATAAAAGCAAGGGAAATACAAGAACAGCGCTTTAAGGATGAGGACGGGATATATTGTAATGCGCAAATGACACCCCGGCTTCTTGCCAGGTACGCGTCTCCTGACGATACAGGATTGCAGCTGTTAAAAACGGCAATGGACCGGTTCAATCTGTCGGCGAGAGCTTATGACAGGATATTGAAAGTGTCGCGTACAATTGCGGATTTGGATAGTTCCGAAAAAATACAGCCGAAACATTTGGCGGAAGCCATAAACTATCGTAATTTAGACCGGGAAACCTGGGCTGAGAAATAATATTAATATAAAGAACAAATCATGAAATTTACCGGTTTGAGTAATTCTATCTTTGAAAAATCAATTAATGATTATCACAAAACGAACAGTGTAGATAGTCCCATCAATAACCCTTATACTGAGAAATCAATAGAATATTTTCTGTATCTTAAAAACTGGATAGATACGGTTCAGTGGCATCTGGAAGATATTATCCGCGACCCGGACATCGATCCGTCGGAAGCTTTGCTTATAAAGCGCCGTATCGATAAATCGAATCAGGACAGGACAGATCTGGTGGAACTGATAGACAGTTATTTCCTTGATAAATATAAAGATATAAAAGTATTGCCTGAGGCCCGGATCAATACGGAAAGCCCGGCGTGGGCAATAGACCGTTTGTCTATCCTTGCTCTTAAGATATACCACATGCAACAGGAAGTGGACAGGAAAAACACGACAGCAGATCATCACGGGCAAGCATCGAAGAAGCTTCAGGTTTTACTTACGCAGCGTAAGGACCTTTCTACGGCTATAGAAGAATTATTAGAGGATATAGAGGCAGGAAAGAAATATATGAAAGTATATAAGCAGATGAAAATGTATAACGATCCTAGCCTTAATCCGGTATTATATACTAAAACACAATAACTTGCAGTCAATTTACAAACGATACAATTATGTCTAAAGTCCTGGTAATACGGATATCTTCTTTCGGAGATGTAGCTATGCTCGTTCCGGTAGTATATTCTGTTGCAGCAAAATATCCACAGGATCGTTTTTCTGTAATGACCCGGAAAGCATTCGCTCCATTATTCGAAAATCTGGGGTTTAACATCAATGTCATTCCTCTCGACATTAAGCGTAGGTACCGGGGAATAACAGGTTATTTCAGAGTGATGAGACGGCTGTCTGCCATGAGGTTTTCCCATGTAGCTGATGTGCACGATGTCTTGCGTTCCAAAGCTATTCGTCATTCTATGCTTCTAATGGGGCGTAAGGTCGCGCATATCGATAAAGGTAAGAATGAGAAAAGATCTGCGATAGCTCATAAACAGCTGGAACCACCGCTTAAACATACCATGCAGCGTTATCAGGAGGTTTTTGATAAACTGGGCTTTCCTGCGCCAATGGTATTTAATAATTTCTTTGATTTCGTCCCGCGGAATTTTACGGATCTTAAATCCGTCGTTAAAGAAAAGGATGGTAAGTGGGTAGGTATAGCCCCTTTCTCTAAGCATAGGGGTAAGATATATCCTTTGGAGAAGATGTCGAAGGTAATTGATATATTGTCAAAGGAAGAAGGTATTACTATATTCTTATTCGGTTCGGAAAAAGAAGAGCGAAGAGTGTTGTCCCATTGGGCATCGAAGTATCCGAATACAATTGACCTTACCGGAAAGCTTAATTTGCAGAAAGAAATACTTCTTATCTCATATCTGGATGTCATGCTGTCGATGGATTCGGCTAACATGCATCTTGCCTCATTGGTACAGGTGCCGGTAGTATCCGTGTGGGGAGCAACCCATCCTGCAATTGGCTTCTATGGATTCAGACAGGATATAGCAAATGCCATACAGGTCGATTTAGATTGCAGGCCATGTTCGGTTTTTGGGGAACTGCCTTGCCAGAGAGGGGACGAGGAATATGCCTGTATGGAAAGAATTACAGCAGAGTCCGTTGTTTCCCGAATCCACAAGGTTTTAGACAAGACAGAGCCATGAAAATTGCGATCCTTTCACCGTTCTATCCGTACAGGGGAGGGCTGGCACAGCTTAATGCCCGGTTGTACACTGAGCTTTCCGGGCACAATGAGGTGAAAGCATTTACATTTACAACTCTTTATCCCGATCTTCTTTTTCCGGGTAAAACGCAATATGTAGCCGAAGGAGATACAGCCACAGTGGTCGATAGTATCCGTGTATTGAACAGTATAAATCCTTTTAGCTATATCCGTACAGCCAGATGTATCAATAAGTATGCTCCCGATCTGCTTATTATACCTTACTGGATGTCTTTTCTTGCGCCGGCCTATGGCTCGGTGTGTCTTTTCCTTAATAAAAGGACTAAAATAGTGGCTCTCGTTCACAATGCCATTCCTCATGAGAAAAGGTTTGTGGATAAGTCTTTTGCCCGCTTTTTCTTCAATAGATGTAATGCATTTATTGTTATGAGTGAGCCTGTCCGGCAGGATTTACTCTCCCTGAAAAAAGATGCGCGGATACTATTACAGCCACATCCTATATATGACCAGTATGCTGAGCGTACGGATAAAGCCGCCGCATGTAAAAGGCTGGGAATTAGAGATGATAAGAAGAACCTCCTTTTCTTCGGACTTATACGGGATTATAAAGGCCTGGATATACTTATCGAGGCGATGGGAGTGCTGGATGGCTCCTATCAATTGATTATAGCCGGAGAGAGTTATGGCAGTTTTGACAAATATGCAGAACTGATTAATCAATCTCCTTTAAAAGACAATATCGTCGTCTTTGAGCAATATATCCCCGATGATATGGTTTCAACCTTATTCTCTGCCGCAGATGTACTGGTTCTGCCATATAAGTCCGCTACTCAAAGCGGGGTGGTAGCCTTGGCCTATCAGATGGAACTGCCTATGGTAGCTACGGATGTAGGAGCATTAGGCACTACTGTTAAGGACTCAAATACGGGTTTGGTGGTACCGGAGCCTGCTTCCGGAGATGTAGCTAAAGGCATAAGAGAATTTTTCGATTCGGATATACAATCCTACAGGGATAATCTCAAAAGAGAGAAGAAACGTTTGTCGTGGGGTAATTTCACCCGGTCAATCGAATCTTTCTTCTCTACATTGTAATATATCATCTGATTACTTCATGCCGAATAATCCATATTTAAGCATGCATATAAAGGCTCTTACACCATCTTTCCAGCCTATCTTCTTACCTTCTTCGTAAGTACGGCCATAATAAGAAATACCTACTTCATAGATTCTCACGTTGGGATATCTCGCCACCTTGGCTGTCACTTCCGGCTCAAAACCGAAACGCCTCTCCTGTAATGGGATAGACTTGATAATATCTGAACGGAAGAGTTTATAGCATGTTTCCATATCCGAAAGATTAAGGTTGGTAAACATATTGGAGACAAATGTCAATATCTGGTTCCCGATAGAATGCCAGAAAAAGAGTATGCGATGAGGCTTTCCTCCCATAAACCTTGAGCCGAATACAACATCAGCAAATCCGTCTATTACAGGCTTCAATAAGATATTGTACTCCTCCGGATCATATTCAAGATCGGCATCTTGTATGATTATATAGTCTCCTGCAGCTTCTTTGATGCCCCTGTGCAGAGCAGCTCCTTTGCCCATATTCACGGGTTGTTCGAAAAGCCTCATATCTGCCTGCGGATGCTCGGCCATATAGGCTTTTACAACCTCGACGGTATCATCTTTTGAGCAGTCGTTAACAATGATAATCTCTTTGTCGAAATTACCGATAAGGTTTACAGCCAAAACTTTATTAAGTATTAAATGTATTGTCCTGGCTTCGTTGTATGCAGGAATAACGATTGAAAGTTTCATGTTTATGTTATATTTATGTCTTCGTAAAAATCCTTTATTCCAATATGTTATCGAAATATGCTATCGTTTTTATCAACCCTTCTCTCAACTGTATTTTGGGCTCCCAGTCCAGTTTTTCTTTAGCCAGGGTAATGTCGGGTTTCCTTTGTTTAGGATCATCACTTGGCAGAGGCTCGAATACTAATTTTGATTTGGAACCTGTCAGCTCCAATATCAGTCTGGCCAGCTCAATCATGGTAAATTCACCCGGATTACCTGTATTTACAGGCCCAGTAAACGAATCATCGGTGGCCATCATTCTTATCATGGCTTCCACCATATCATCCACATACTGGAAGCTACGGGTCTGTGTCCCATCCCCGTATATCGTAATATCTTCCCCTTTCAGTGCCTGCACTATAAAGTTCGAAACCACACGTCCATCTTCCGGATTCATGCGGGGACCATATGTGTTGAATATGCGGACTATTTTGATCCTTACCCCGTTCTGACGGTGATAATCCATAAACAATGTCTCGGCACAGCGTTTTCCTTCATCATAACAAGAGCGTATCCCGATAGGGTTTACATTTCCCCAATATGACTCGGGCTGAGGGTGTATATGAGGATCGCCATAGACCTCGCTTGTCGAAGCCTGAAGTACTTTCGCTTTCAGGCGTTTTGCCAGTCCAAGCATATTGATGGCCCCCATGACGGAAGTCTTAATGGTCTTGATGGCATTGTACTGGTAATGAACCGGCGAAGCAGGACATGCAAGGTTGTATATTTGATCTACATCCACATGAAATGGATGAACGATATCATGCCTTATTAATTCAAAGTAGGGGTTGTCCAGTAAATGGACGACATTCTCTTTAGAGCCGGTGAAATAATTGTCTAGGCATAATACTTCATTGCCTTCGCTCAGAAGCCTTTCGCACAGATGTGACCCGATAAATCCGGCTCCCCCTGTTACAAGTATTTTTCTTCGAGTCATTTTTCTTGGTCTATCTTATTGTTTGTAAGTTCGTTTCGGAATACAAAGGAATAAAAAAATACAATCTGTCTGAAATTCTTTAACACTTTATTTACCTGAAACTATTTTCTTTATATCATTCAGCTTGTTTAAGGCTTCCATTGGTGTAAGGTTATTGACATCCAGCGACTTTATTTCATCCCTCACCTGGCTAAGCACAGGGTCGTCCAACTGGAAGAAACTAAGCTGGTAACCCTCCCTGTTTTCTTTGATATCGGTGATAGGCTTTGATATTCCCTGTTTACGGTTATCAGTTTCCAATTGTTTCAGTATATTATTCGCCCGTTTCACGATGCTCTGAGGCATGCCGGCCATCTTGGCCACATGAATACCGAAGCTGTGTTCGCTGCCACCCGGTATAAGTTTGCGCAGGAATATCACTTTGTTATCCACTTCCTTGACCGAAACATTGAAGTTTTTGATCCGTTTGAAAGACTTCTCCATCTCATTCAGTTCATGGTAGTGCGTGGCAAACAGGGTCTTTGCTTTTGCCTTCGGATGTTCGTGAATGTATTCCACAATAGCCCATGCAATGGATATACCGTCATAAGTGCTCGTTCCCCGGCCTAATTCGTCGAACAGGACGAGACTTCGCGGAGAGAGATTATTCAATATATCAGACGCTTCATTCATTTCCACCATAAAGGTTGATTCGCCCAGTGAAATATTATCCGATGCCCCTACGCGGGTGAATATCTTGTCTACCAGCCCTATCTGGGCAGATTCGGCAGGGACAAAACTACCGGCTTGCGCCATCAGTGTAATCAAAGCCGTTTGACGGAGCAGGGCCGATTTACCGGCCATATTCGGTCCGGTTATGATAATGATTTGCTGCGAATTGCTATCCAGAAAGACGTCGTTTGTTATATAGGATTCGCCTAATGGCAACTGCTTTTCAATGACCGGATGGCGGCCGTTCTTTATCTTCAATGCATCCGTGTCATTGATCTCGGGACGGATATATTTGTTCTCCTTGGCTACTTTGGCAAACGAGAGCAGGCAGTCGGTCTGCGCGATCAGGTTCGCGTTCACCTGTATAGTTGGTATGTATTCTACAAGGCTGAGTACAAGATCGTTAAAAAGAGATGTTTCGAGGGACAGAATCTTCTCTTCCGCACCCAGGATCTTCTCTTCATAGTCTTTCAGTTCCTGTGTGATATAACGTTCTGCATTTACCAGTGTCTGCTTACGTATCCATTCGGCCGGAACTTTATCCTTGTGCGCGTTCCGGACTTCGATATAATAACCGAATACACTGTTGAAACTTATCTTGAGAGAGGAGATGCCGGTGGCTTCAGTCTCCCGTTGTTGTATTTTCAGCAGGTAATCTTTTCCGGAGAAAGCAATATCACGTAACTCGTCGAGGTCGGCGTTTACCCCTTTGCTTATAACGTTCCCACGATTCAGCATTGCGGGTGGATCGGGATATATCTCTTTCTCTATGCGGTCGCGGATAACAGGACAGGGGTTGAGTTTTTCCCCTATTTCCCTCAGGCTCGGTTCACTTGATGCCAGGAATGCCTCACGTATCGGCTCTATGGCTTTTAATGCCACTTTCAACTGGACTACTTCACGCGGGGTAATTCTGTTTACGGCTACTTTGGATATAATGCGTTCCAGGTCTCCGATTAATGAAAGTTGTTCTTCCAGCAGGCCTTTTAATTCCAGATCCCTGAAGAAGTATTCAACTACGGATAGCCGGCTGTTTATAGGCTTTGCTTCTTTCAGCGGGAATACCATCCAGCGGCGAAGCATACGCGCGCCCATCGGCGATGTTGTCCTGTCCAGAATGTCGAGGAGGCTTTTTCCTCCTTCGTTCATGGTGGAAATGAGTTCGAGGCTGCGGACTGTGAATTTATCCAGACGGACGTACTTATCTTCCTCTATGCGGGAAAGCGAAGTGATATGCCCTATCTGTGTATGTTGGGTGACATCGAGATAATGGAGGATCGTTCCTGCCGCGATTACCCCGTTTGTCAGATGTTCTACGCCGAATCCTTTCAGGTTCTTTGTTTCAAAGTGTTTCAACAGCCTGTCTCTGGCAGTATCTTCCGTAAATACCCAGTCGTCGAGCTCGAATATGAAGAAACGTGTTCCGAAATATTCTTCAAACAGCTTTTTCTTGCTTCTTTCCACCAGGACTTCTTTCGGGGAGAAGTTGGTGAGCAGTTTGTCTACATATTCCTTAGTTCCTTCCGCTACAAGATATTCCCCTGTGGAAATATCGAGCAGTGAAATGCCACAGCTGCTTTTCGCAAAATGTACCGCACAGAGAAAATTGTTCTCTTTATGATTGAGGATATTGTCATTAATGGATACCCCGGGAGTGACAAGTTCCGTAATTCCCCGTTTTACAATTGTTTTGGTCAGCTTTGGGTCTTCCAGCTGGTCGCAGATAGCGACTCGTTTACCTGCCCGTACCAGTTTCGGCAGATAAGTATCCAGTGCATGGTGAGGAAATCCGGCCAGTTCGACAAATTGTGCTGATCCATTGGCCCGCCGGGTAAGTGTTATCCCCAGTATCTCGGCGGCATCGATGGCATCTTGTGAAAAAGTCTCGTAAAAGTCACCCACACGAAACAGCAATATAGCATCAGGATGTTTACTCTTGATTTCCAGATATTGTTTCATCAACGGGGTTTCGGCTACTTTCTTCGACACAGTTATTATGTTTATTTAGATGTATTCTTTATAGTTAAATTACAAGTAAGCAAAGATAGAAAATAATTAATAATTAAGAATGAAGAATTAATAATTCGTTTGCTTGCAGCTTCTGTGTAAAACTTGACAAACTTGACACTTTTTGCACATATTTTTCATTTATCAGTTTCCTTCAAAGAATATTTTATCTATGGATAAAGGAGATCCCGCAAAGGCGCCAAGCCGGAAAAAGGTTACAAAAGTGACAGATTTGCCATAGTACATGACAAAAATTTCTTTTTCTCTTTGCGCTCTTCGTGTAACTCTCCCCGGATATTGTATAGATAAAGTTTTAGAGATTTATTAATAATTCGCATAAATAACATAGCTTAACCATTTTTTGTCCAAAGCCAGATCCGGAAAAACACAAAAAGAGATCAGAGTGAATTTTCACCCCAATCTCTTTTCAGTTACTTTCTTTTAAAAGAGTCTTTTACAGCATCTTTAGGCTAATATTCGTCTTCGTTGAAGAAGAAGTCTTCTTTGCTCGGATAATCGGGCCAGATATCTTCGATTGTATCAAAGATTTCATCCTCATCCTCGATCTCCTGTAAGTTTTCTATTACTTCCAGGGGGGCGCCTGAACGTTGAGCATAGTCTATTAACTCTTCCTTTGTTGCAGGCCATGGTGCATCTTCTAATTTCGATGCAAGTTCTAAAGTCCAGTACATAATATCTTAGTTTTATTTATTTTGCCGGTTTGGTTATATTTTCGCAAAAATAGAACTTTATTTCTTATATCAAAGTCTGATTCCAAAATATTTCTTTTCCTTTCTTGTTACTTTCTTTCCTGGCTAGTAAGAAAAAGTAATCTGAGAGCCGGTTTACGAACATTAAAACGTGTTCATCCACCGGAAATTCTTCCTTCACCCGGTATATGCAACGTTCGGTTCTCCGGCAGACTGTCCGGCATATATGTGCCCGTGATGCGGACTCGCTTCCTCCCGGTAATACGAATTGGCGAAGAGACGGCAGTTCGCTGTCCATCCTGTCCATCTCGTTTTCCAGCAGCGCTATATCTTTTTCTGTAATGATACTTGCTGCTTTGGGGGGCATCGCTTCGGTTTCAGTGGCAAGATATGAACCTACCGTGAACAATTTATGCTGAATATAGGATAATGTTTCCAGGTCATGTTTGTCGTCTATTTCTTCTATCAGAAATCCGACGAAAGAATTCAGCTCGTCGGCAGTGCCATAAGCTTCGAGCCTGACATGGGATTTAGCTACCCGTTTTCCTCCGACAAGGGAAGTTGTTCCCTTATCTCCCGTTTTTGTATATACCAAGCTTTTCTTCATCTATCAATGATCTGTTTAAACCGTGAATATTAAAGAGGCCTGCAGCCCTAAAAACTTATCTGATAATTCCATCTGTACAACTGTCTGTCGAAAAATAAAATTCCGGTATTGAACAGATCGAGTACAGCTGTCCGCGACTCTATATTTAAAATACTTCTCCATAACATCTGGTAGCGTTTATTTGTTCGGATACCTTTCACAATAATGAATGTTTTTTCGTGAGAAAGTTCCGACAGGTACTTGTTTATATCTGCCGGCAGATGATTGTAGTTGTTGAGGTCGATCAATATGCAGTCCTGCTTATTTGTTAGAACGGGTAGCGCCGCTTCTGTATGCAGATTTATCTTCCTTGCCCAGTTATGGTACAATTTGCGGGCCAGGGCTGCTTTCTGTTCCGATATTTCTATGCATGTACATTCTGTATTGGAATACGGTGCTGTCAGGCATAGGGAGTTAACCCCAAAGCCGGAACCTATTTCCAGAACCCTTTTCACCTCGAAGTGATTGGCCAGCTTAAACATCAGCTTATTCTGTTTGTTGAGCTTGAAATGTTTTTCTTTCAGGCTGTCAAGCGCGAATTTTATATCGTCATAGGCGTGGTAGGGTGCTTTTTCTTCTATGACTTTTGTCACCAGATTGAAGACAAAGGGGGAATGTATGCCATGTCCCCGGTGATGGCGTACTTTATATAATAATTTCAATCCTGTCCTTGAAAGTTTGTATATGCGCGGCATATCAGAATAGCTTAACGTAGTAGGTCAACTTAACCGAAATAACCCTGTTGGCAGAGCGGTTGAAAAAATCGGATTTACTGTTTTTGTAAATATCTCCAAGGCCGAATGTATATCGTCCTTCCAATGCAAAATGACCGATGCCCGACCTGAATTCGAGCCCCATGCCTCCCATAAGGGCGTAATCTATCTTTCTCTCGGGCTTACGGTAATACTGATATGTCATAAAAGAAGGGCTCAGACTGCCGCTTGCCAGTGCGTCGGATAGTGCCTGGTTCATCTTTTCACTGTCGTTGAGGAGGAAGCTGAGCTTGGGCCCCAGATTGAAGAAGACACGTACCTTATTTCCAAAGTAGATATGGGTAAGTATAGGCAATTCCAGGTAATTTAATTGATGGGAATGCTGGTATGGGGACAGTTCTCCCGATTCGCTCGGCTCAAAGTATTGCTCCCATCCTTGTTGAGAATAGTTCAGTTCGGCTATCAGCCCCAGATTCTTTTCGGAAATATAGCGTATAGCAAGCCCCCCGGAATATTGCTGGAGGTTTTTGGTACTTATAGTTCCCCCGTCATTCAGTGCCCTGTTGGGGTCGAAGCTGACGGATGAAAGCGTAGGGCCGAATCCGACACCTATGTTCCACTCAGGTTCGAACTTTTTGTCCTGTCCGTTTGCGACAACGGTAAAGAGTGACGACAACAATAATAGGATAAAGAATCTGTTTGTCATTTTTTATCTGCTGATATCTGTTTTTTCAATGCCTGATCCTGTTTTATACTGGATAAGGTATAACCCGTTGTTGATGAATCCTCCCCTGTCGTTTATGCGTTGGAAGTGCGCGGCTGATTGCAGGGTAGGAACTTTGAGGTTAGATATATTGTTCTCAAAACTGCTGCCGTATCTGTTGAGTGCTGTCAGGAAATAAAGTCCTGCGTCGTATCCCAGATAGCCGTATTTGGGATATGAATTTATAAGGTTCTTATTGTACCATTTTTTGTATTCGCTTACAAAGTCTTTGACATCATTCTGTTGTTCATCGAGGAAGAATATACTGTAGATGTAAGAGTCGTATTTATGCAACCCGCCCGTATGCTGTGAATATGTCTGCCACTCGGGGTAACCGAACAGGGTTACGGCTTCTGTAGTCAGCGAATTCATTGCGGCCAGCACTTTGCGCAGCGTGATTTCTGACGAGGAGGCAGGAATCAGTATGTTCTTTTCTGTACCTTCCATCACATTCCTTATATCTGTAATCAGATTGTCGGAACTTGCAGTGGATTTGAAGGGTATATTCGACTTTGACAGTTCTTTTTTCAGGGTGTTCGTGAAGTCTGATTTATCATTGTCAGAGCCAGCTTCGGAGACGAAGATTATATTGTAGTCCCTGAACTTGTCCTTGAATGCAGATGATATTTCAGTGTACAGGCTTGAATGGGATGTGGTCATCTGAAATAATGTCGGTGTATTTTCTATGTCATTTGTCGAACCGAAAGGTATAACGTATTTAATCCCTGTTTTCTTAGAGAATTTGGTCAATACATCTATCTGCTGCTTGGATACGCCTCCGATTATCAGATGGAGATTTTTTATTTCGTTTGTACCCAGCAGGCTTTCAAGTTTTTTCGTACTCTTTTCGGTTCCGATGTCGAAGGCATATATCTCGGCGTTAAGGCCTCTGCTTTTCATTTCCTTAACGGCCAACAGGAAGCCTTCGTAATATTCGGCCAGTTTTTCTTTCTGGATGCTGCCGTGATTGTCAAGGAACGGAAGCAGGACTCCTATACGGACTGTCTCTCCTTTTGTAGCATAGGGGGTTTCTGTCCGTACAGCCTTTTGTTCATTGGTGGTAAGCCTTGGCTCCTGTATCTGCCTTCTTGGGATAACCAGAGTCATTCCCTCTTTCAATCCGCCGTCTTTCAACGAGGGGTTTGAATTCAGGAGAGCTTCTACGGATATGCCCTGGTTTTTCCCTATACTGTATAGCGTTTCGCCTTTTTGTACTTTGTATTCCATATTCGGGCTTGCATATCCTCCGTTTGTCACGGTTGGGGCTATAGTCGCATATCCGCCTGTAAACACAGGAATACGGATGGTTTTCCCCTTGCTGAATGTCTTTTCGTCCAGTCCCGGATTTGCGTCTTTGAGGTTGTCCACGGATATATGATACATCCGCGATACGGAATAGAGCGTTTCTTTCGGCTCAATCAGATGACTGCTGTAATTTGCCACTTTCCGCCCTTTTTCTATTTTCAGCTTATTTCCGGCTTTGATTCCCTTTTCGGCCTCCGGGTTAAGTCTGTAAATGGATTGCACGGTGGTGTTATATGCAGCGGCTATGGAGTACGCGGTTTCCCCTTTCACTACAGTATGTGTGATAACAGCATCCGGCGCCTGCTCAACTGCTGTGGCACTCGCTATATTCAAATCATTATGTCCTTCAGCAGACAGGTCCAATGCAGATGCAGCTAACAGAATCAATGATAGGAATAGTATATTCTTAAATTTAGATTTCATGCTGATTGTTGTTAAGTAAAGGCACAAAAATACAAAAAAATGGTTTCGTATTCAGATATAACGTTTTTTATTACTCTTTGTTATTTATATTTTTCCCATAATCCGGAATATACGGTTTCCCGGCAGTTGTCAATAAACTGCGGCATATTCTCATCGGTAAGGTTATCTGTAGAAATGGGTTCATGGACAATTAGTTCAAGTTTGCAGGGATTGATGAGGTATGTGTTTATTCTCATCAGGTCGAAAGGGCCGTTTACTGTAACCGGTACAACAGGCAATCCCATTTCTTTTGCAATAACGAATGCTCCGCGTTTGAACCGCCCCATTTTACCTGTATTAGTTCTTGCTCCTTCGGGGAATATTACCATCGAAGAGCCTTCTCCAAGCTGTTCTTCGGCTTTGATAATAGTTTCTTTCCTCGATTTCAGGTTGGAGTGGTCTACAAATACATGTCCTGCAATTTCGGAGGCTTTACCAACAAACGGGATTTTACGCAGTTCCTGTTTCTGCACCCATTTTATATTCTGGTTCAGATACCCGTATATAAGGAAAATATCGAAGGCGCCCTGATGATTGGGTACAAATACATATGATTGGTCAGGGTCGAGTTTCCCGTGGCGGACAACCTTAATCCGGCATAAGGCCAGCCGGCAGGACAGTTTGCTCCAAAGACGAGGCGGATAATAACCCCAAAATGTACGGTCACCTATAAGGCAGCCAATCATAACTGTGACAGCCGTAATAATAGTCGCCAATACAAAAATAGGGGCGAATATGAACAGCTGGTACAGAAAGAGAATAACTTTCTTCATAATTATGATATTCTGGTTCAATATGCAAAAATACATTTTTTAATTAAGAGTGTATTTAAGTTTTTCCTACGAAGTTGTTCCGGATATGGAAAGATTCTCAAAATATTTATCTGACCTGAATATCCCGGAAATTATATACATACTCGGTTCCTGTGATTATTAATGCGAATTGGTAGGTGGGTTTTAATGTTCGATTTTTAGTTACAAGTTACTACACCCTGTGGGCAGTTACAAGTTACGAGTAGGCTTATGCACATAGGGCTAAAGACTGAAGAGCCTCTGTCTTGCCTTCACATCGCGGTTCCGGCCTCGTCCAGCAGGCGGGATACCCAATCCGTAAATCGGCGTTAGCCAAAAATAAGCCGGTAGGCGAATTAGAAAAATCGAACATTAAAACCCCACTACTGCCATTATTATCTCCTTTTTATAAAAATAAATAAGGTTTCGCCAATTCCTTGACGAAACCTTATTATACAATTACGATATAACCTATTTTTTCTTTAATATTATTTTTTCCAGCTACCACCGCCGAGATAGAATCCTACAGTTATTAAGAAATAGCCGTTTGAAGAAGATATGCTCTGGTTACCAATTTCAAACTTTGAAGAAGGAACAAGATTATAGCTTGCTGCCATTCTGAATTTTTTATATTCGAAACCTGCTCTTAACAATCCGCCGAACTTACCGGATGTATCAGCACCCAGATCAGTATCATTGACTTTGATTGTCGCCAAGCTGTAATAGCCGGCACCGGCGCCTACAAATGGGGCAAAACTGGAAGTTCCCTTGTTGAAATAGTAATCGAAAGTAGCCAGATAGGCTTCATTTCCTGATACACTTCCCTCAGCTTCTCCTACTTCTTTAGCCATGAACGCATCTTCGATACGGATACCCACGTTCATATTATCTTTCAGGTTGTATTTAAACTCTAATGCAGCCCCAATACCTCCTCCTCCTTTGGGTATCGCATAACCGAGGTCTAATCCGCCTCTGAACTTTCCGGCTTCCTGAGCATTAGTAGAAAAAATCGACACGATCATTGCAATAGCAGATAATAATAAATATTTTTTCATTTCAAATTGATTTTACGTCTGTTCCTGTTCAGACATTTGGTTAATAAATTAATTTTAGCCTAATGGAAAAAACCAGTCAGACTAAATCAGACATAAAAATATCTGCCAATTTTGTAGAATTTTTGAATTTTCACTTTTAAGACGAATTTATTTGAGTAATTCCTAAAGGTCAAGTCGTAACCTGAGATTTATTATACGCCCGGACAGACATCAGACCCGATCCCGAAACGTTTACCCGAACGTACCGATTTTGGTTACAGACATCAAAAGCGCTATCTTTGTGTTTTTAACACTAAAAATTAGTAAAAATGGAAGGAACTCCGAATTGTCCGGTGTGCAGCATGGAAAACACTTATTTCGACGGTACGGCATATGTTTGCCCCGATTGCTTTCACGAATGGACAGGCGAAGCAAACACAGAAGCAGAAGACACAACCCCCAGGGATAGCAATGGTACAGAATTGCTTGATGGTGATGCTGTTACAGTTATTAAAGACCTGAAAGTAAAAGGTTCGTCGATGGTTATCAAGCGCGGAACAAAAGTAAAAAGCATCCGCCTGACAGAAGAACCGACAGAAGTAGACTGCAAAATAGACGGGTCGGGCATCGTTTTAAAAACCTGTTTCCTGAAAAAGGGATAAGGACCTGCTCATATTATATCCGGAGGTGTTCATAACTTTAACGTTACGGACATCTTTTTTATCCGGATACTCCTTAACTTTGCACGCTATGCAATATGATTTATTTTCACAATACAAATATAAGTTCTTCAGCCTGGGCAGCGGCAGCAGCGGAAACTGTTACTATCTGGGAACCAAAGAAAACGGTATCCTTATAGATGCCGGAATAGGTATCCGTAATGTAACGAAAGCATTACGCGAATACGGGGTCGCTTTCGAGAAGATTAAAGCAATCCTTATCACGCACGACCATGCCGACCACATCAAAACCGTCGGATGCTTCGGCGACAAGTATAACATCCCTATTTATGCGACCGAGACCGTACACGAAGGCATTCAGCGCAACAGGGTCGTCCAGGCCAAGCTGTACCAATCAAAAAGGGTCATAGAGAAAGAGATAGCGTTTGCAATCGATGACTTTAATATAACAGCCTTTGATGTGCCGCATGACAGCATCGAAAACGTGGGCTACCACATCGAGTTTGACGGGCAGGCTCTTGTCATCGTAACGGATATAGGCCGGATTACCGACAAAATAAGGAATTATGCGTGCAGGGCCAACCACCTTGTGATAGAAGCCAACTATGACGAATATATGCTTCAGACAGGCAGATACCCGTATTATCTCAAGGAACGGATAAAAAACGGTATGGGGCACCTGAGCAACCGTCTTTCGGCCGAATTTATTGCGAGTATCTACAATGAAAACCTCCGGAATATCTGGCTATGCCATCTCAGCCAGGACAATAACCATCCGGAAATCGCATTCAAGACCGTAGAACAGGCATTGGCCACCAACGGCGTTGTCGTAAACAGGGATGTAAAACTGGAGACCCTCAGCAGATATAAGGTTTCGGGATTGAGAGAATTCTGACAAGCCGGATTCGTAAATATTTCAAAAGAACTTTATCTATATATTGCTTTTAGCCGTTAGCTATCAGCTGATAGTTCTTTGAAGTATTGATTAAAGCAGTTACGAGTTACAAGTAAACAAGATACGAGTAGACAAGACACGAGATACAAGTTGTTAACTGATGACTGTTTACTGTTAACTGAAACAAGTGTTACCTTTGTTACCTTTAAAAGTTATCACCAAAATTCGCCAAGAAAACAAACGAAAA
>NZ_JBHSGN010000137.1:0-22612 GCF_042654545.1 Dysgonomonas termitidis | reverse complement strand
ACTCAATTGGATAAGTATAAATCCGGATTCGGTGATGTCCCGCCTGCCTTGGTTATGACAGGAAACCATCAATCGGAGTATTTGCGCAGGCAACGCAGGGAAGCTATCGAAAAAGCTGTCAAAGAAGGGATACAAAGTAAGGAAAATCAAACAGATGGGTTTGAGGAAAGATAGCCAACTGAAGGAGTATCTTCCTTAGGTTATAACACCCCGGCGTTTTACTGAAAGTTATAATAAACCTCGTAAGACGCCGGTTTTTATTTAGAAAGGATTTTTTACCATATGGTTTCCATATAATTTTAAAAAAGAAAATAATGGGTATATTATACAAAGATTATTAATCACAGACTTGCATATATATTCAAAGTAATGCTTTTTATTGTAAATGAATCATAAGTTGCATAAAAAAAATATCCGTATTAGATTGAAAAACATATATTGTTTATTTTTGCTTCAAAGACTTTGAATACCCATTAGATAATTAGGATTTTAAAGTTAACACGATTTGATATCTATTACCAATGATATACTATGGATATGAAATATATTTTATTTGCAATATTAATTACTGTTACCGCACTGGTATCTGCTACATCCAAGCCGGAGATTAAACTCAGCGATAATCAAAAAGGATTAGGGTATCTTTCTTATCAGAAAGCCGCTAATGGCAGAAACTATATCAATGACAGAAGCTATTTAGGCGAGTTTATGCTGAAATACAGCTCAGGAGATGTAGTCCGAACGGTTAAATTAGCTGATGTTAAAAGCCGGGTATTAAATAACGATACATACAAAATTGAAATATCGTGGTTTTTACCGGAAAATATAGAGTTTACTCAAAGTTTCAAGGTTGTAGAAAATGAGATAGACTGGAATATAGATATCCGCAACTAAAATAGAAAACCGGACAAATAAAAAACATGATACCACCATCGTATTCCGAAACCTTAAAGCCTGCAAATATGAAGTTTCCGTAAACAAGAAATTAAATACGACATTCACCATCGATGAAAATAGCTGTCCATTAACGAAGATTACAGTTCCCGTCGAATCTGAATACATTACAGTACAAATAAAAATGCAATAATAACTCAACTTTTAAATTAAAACTCAAAATGAAAGAACGGCTTTTACTAGTAGTTTTGTCCTTATTGTGCTACTTTTCCGTTATTAACATTTACGCACAGGATAATCAAAAAGAAAATCTGCTCGTCCCTGTTACATTTAACAAGGTAATATTGGAAGATACTTTCTGGAAAAACAGAATGGAGATTCAAAAACAGGTTCTGGTTCCGGTAGCCTTTGAAAGAACACAACAAGCCATAAACGACCTGAAAAAGACTGCTGATTTTCTTAAAGGAAATCCGATATCACTTGCCAGTCCCGGCCGTTTCTATACATCAGATCTGTATAAAGTAATTGAAGGAGCAGCATACTTATTAACACTGGAAAAAGATCTTGTATTGGAGAAGCAGATCGACGATATTGCAACACTAATAGCACAGGCACAAGAAGAAGACGGATATTTATATCCCGCTCATTCAACAGGTTCATACCGTTTCGCCGAACTTTGGGGTGGTGCCGGAATGGGCGACAGACCCTATTCATGGGTGATCCATAGTCACGAGTTATACAATGTAGGACATCTGTATGAAGCCGCTACTGCATATTATCAGGCTACCGGAAAACGAAACCTGCTGGATATTGCCGAAAAAAGCGCCAGGCATATCAATAAAGTTTTCTTTGAAGGGGGAGATGCCAAATATAATTATGGGAAGCCTGTTAATCAGGCTCCCGGTCATCAGGAAATAGAATTGGCCTTAGTAAAACTTTATCGCACTACCGGAAATGATCTATATTTACAAATGGCAAAGAAATTTATAGATATAAGGGGAATTACATATATTCCTCGGGGACAAAACGTAATGTCTCCCGAATATTCCCAGCAGCATAAACTGGTAAGAGAGCAGGATAAAGCTGTGGGACATGCCGTACGGGCTGCCTATATGTATTCGGCCATGGCTGATATCGGTTCTTTGACCGGAGACAGTACGCTACAACCGGCTCTTCATAAAATATGGGACAATATCGTGGATACTAAATTCCATATAACAGGAGGATTGGGAGCCGTACATGGTATAGAAGGTTTTGGCGATGAATACGATTTGCCCAATAAAGAAGCCTATAACGAAACATGTGCTGCCGTAGGAAATGTGTTTTTCAATCATAGGATGTTTTTACTCGAAAAAGAGGGAAAATATATGGATGTAGCAGAAGTATCATTGCTAAACAACGTATTGGCCGGAGTAAATCTGAAAGGAGACAAATTCTTTTACGTCAATCCTTTGGAGTCGGAAGGAATGGCTGACCGTTCTTTCTGGTTTGGAACAGCCTGTTGCCCAACCAATCTGGCACGCCTTATACCTCAAGTATCGGGACTGATGTATGCACATACAGATACAGAAATATATTGTGCACTTTATACAAGTAATCAAACAAGTATTGACCTGAAAAATGGCAAAGTAAACCTGAAACAAGCAAGTAATTACCCTTTTGATGAAAATATAAAAATAGAAATAACACCAGAGGTTGATAATCAGATTTTTACTTTAAAGATGCGTATCCCTACATGGCTCGGCACACAGTTTGTACCCGGAAAGCTGTATTCGTATTCAGATAAAGGTAGCAAGACATTCTCGCTATACATCAATGGTAAAGAAATCAAAAATACCAATACTGAAAAAGGATTTGTATCCATTAACCGAAAATGGAAGAAAGGAGATAAAGTTGAGTTGAGGCTGCCGATGGCTTTAAGGTGCTCGCTAGCCGACAAAAGAGTTAAGGCCGATTTAAACAGGATTGCTTTTACCAAAGGACCTCTGGTATATTGCGCAGAAGGAATAGATAATGAATCGAATGTTAACCGGTACTTTATTCCGGCATTTTCCGGTAAATACAAAGTCAGGAAGGAAAAAGACGGCATATTTAAACACATAGACATTATTAGCGAAGTACCCGCCGGATATTTAAATCTTAATGGAAACATTGAAGACAAAAAATTAACTTTGATTCCATATTATGCTTGGAACAATCGAGGAATATCATCTATGAATATCTGGTTTGGAGATAATGAAAATACCGTAAAGGAAAATAGCATTACGATTCCGGCGTCTTTCAAAAATATTTCGGCGTCTTTCACTTATCCGGGCGACAATGTACTTTCTATCGTCAGTGGCAAGTTTCCCGAAAACTCGAAAGATGCCAATATAAAGAAATGGACATCTTATCCCGAAAAAGAAAAGAAGCAGTTTATAGAATTCGATTTCGAAAAAATATCAAACATAAAATCGTTTTCCGTTTATTGGTATGACGATAATGACGGTATAAAAATACCGCAAAGCTGGTCGTTGGAATATTCACCGGACGGGCAAATATGGATACCGTTTCCGTTATACACGACCGACACCTACAGCCTGATAAAAGACCAGTTCAATCTGGTACATTCCTCAGGAGACCAATGTATGGCGAAGATGATCAGGTTAGCTATGACTCCCAGACCTGATGCTGCAGTCGGAGTACTTCAGGTAAAATTCGATTTAAAATAAGCCTTGATAAACAAATAAAATCAACCCTATGAAAAAAATGACATTTGTCTTTTGTTTATTGCTGCTATGATAAACTTTTCAATTCCGTAGTTCTCTTGATTCCAACCGTATGATTGTATCGTCTAAATTTCTAAAGTCAAAAAGACTGATACTTCCATACTAAACAAGTCGGTTATATCTATACCTGTCGCAAGATAGCCCACTGAATACCTATTTTATGTGGCTCTCAGGTATTAACAGCCCTGATTTCCGTACCATCAACCGCTTCCGAGGTGATGGCTTGGAGGAAGATATAAAATCCTTGTTTACCCAAATTGTTCTACTGCTTCAAGAAGCTGGTTCTGTAAGTTTGGAGCTTCAGTATATCGACGGAACGAAGATTGAATCAGCCTCCAACTCTTATACCTTTGTTTGGCATGATAGTGTGGAGAAGTACAAATCCAAATTGGAAAATAAAATCCGTCAGGTATTATCATTGGTTGATAAACATATTGAACAAGATAAAGGGGTGAAAAAGCTAAATTAAAATCCTAAGCCCATTGACAGTGATCGGCTTTGTGCTAAAGTCAAAGAGTTGAACTCCCGTTTGGATAAAATGGCTAAGATAGAACACAAACAGGTTAAACAGCTTCAGGAAGACTACCTTTCCCGTTTAGAGAAGTATGAGGGTCAATTAGAAAAACTTGGAGATTGTAACTCTTGCAGTAAAACCGATGAGGATGCAACTTCTATGATTATGAAGGAAGACCATATGAAGAATGGCCAACTTAAACCAGCTTACAATATACAGATAGCTACCGAAGAATAGTTCATCACTTTGTAGGGATCCGAGTTGACGAACCGGTGAGCTTCCGGTAAATCTGTGGGTTCGCCCCTAAGGAAGGCTAATGCGCGGCAGAAGCATTCGATTGCCGGTTCACTTTGATCCACGGAGAATGGAACAGTGGTTTTAATCTCGGTTTCCATCCGGTCTTTCCATAATCCGCCGGTAAGCATTACTTGGTTAAACGGAACAGGAGTAATTTTTTGCTCTTTTTGCGTACAGCTTGTCATCACACTGGGCACATATAATCCAATAAGTATATTTTTCATACCATGTTCAATTTGAGTGTTTATGCGATTACCAGATTAAGCATCCGGAAAGAATGATTAAACTTTTTATGCAAAAATAGCTTGTAATTGTACTATCTCCTCAAAACTATTATTTATTAACTGTTAATTATGGCTTTATTCTTTCTGGTTAGGTCAAAAAAGAATATTATTGGTAGTATCTGACGATTCGTTACATGATGGAATCGGATATATTTCTGAAATTTGTAATTATAAAACTGATACGATGAGAAAACTGACACTGGCATTAATATTATTCTTTTCTGTTTTGCTTAACGCGGCGCCACGGGAGTTAATCTTCAATCATCTAGGAGGCAGACACGGCTTGACCAACATGGCCGTTCGCGATATTGCCCAAGACGATAACGGTTATATATGGATAGCTACACTCAAAGGACTGAACAGATACGATGGATACGGCATTAAACAATACTACCGGTCTGAAAACGGATTGCCTTCTAATTGCATTGAGAAAATAATTCCTATAGGCAAAGATTCTTTGCTACTGGGTACGGATAACGGACTGTGTCTGTTCGACGGAGTGAAGGAAAAATTTATCACCATAACTACGCCGGCGTCTGTTAAGAATATTATAGATATGGTTGACAATGGTACGGAAATCTATCTTTCAACGAATGCGGGCTTATTTACTTATAATAAACACAATCATAATCTGAATCGACTGGCTGATATTAAATTTGGGAAAATAGCTATAGATATTAATAATAACATCTGGGTGGCTCAAGCATTTTCGGTGTATTGCTTGAGTTCCACCGGCCAGCTTATCCGAGAGATTAAAGGAAGAGATATTTCACTGGCTTTTCCAACTGAATTTACCGCTATATATAAAGATTTACAGGGTATATTATGGGTAGGCACTACTGAAGAGGGCATTTATCGGCTTAACAGAAATCAGCGGGAACTCATACCGGTTACTTTTAAAGATGGGGAAAGAAAAGATATGCGCTATGTGCGTTGCATACAGGAGGATTTGCGTGGTAATTTATGGATAGGAACCGAGAACGGACTTTTTATTTATGATTATGTCGGCAATACGTATACGCATTACCAGGGAGAACAGTCAAATGTACAGACTTCGATTTCGGACAATGCCGTTTATTCCATATTTAAAAGCCGTGAGGATATTATGTGGGTAGGCACATTCTTTGGTGGAGTGGATTATACTAATCTGAAGGATAATAATTTTAATTATATTATATCGGATAATGGGAAGTGTTCGCTAAAAGGCAAGGCTGTGAGCAACATCATAAAGGATAGCCTCGGGATGATGTGGTTTGCGTCAGAGGATCAGGGAATTACCGTTGTTGACGCAGGTGGGAACATGAAGTGTCTCAATAAGAACTCTACTCCGGCATTGAATGGTAATAATGTACACGCCTTGGCTGAGGATCCTTTCGGTTATATCTGGGTGGGCAACTTTGTAGACGGATTGCAACGCATCGATACAAGAAACTGGCAAATAAAGTCGTTTAAGAATACCACGGGAGATACGCTGGGAATATCAAATAACTCCATTTATAAATTATACATACACAATACTGACTCCATGATTATCGGAACCAATCATGGAGCCCATGTTTATCATTTTAAGACAGGTGTGTTTACGGAATTCGAACCTCATAAATTATGGAAGGTGCGCATTGACGATATCGCACGGGATAATAATGATCATCTTTGGTTTTCATACCATTTCGACGGTATCTGGTCCTATAATCTGAAAACCGGAGCAGCCAGGTTTTATGGTTATGGTATGCCCGGATGTTCCGAAATGGTGAGCACAAACATATATACTTCGTTTCTAGATTCAAAAGGAAGAATGTGGTTCGGCACGAGTAACGGCGGGTTAATGTTGTATGCCCAACCGAGTGACAGTATGGTTATATACGGTAAAGAAAGTGAACTCATTCAGCGGGATATCTGTTCCATACAGGAAGATACATATGGTAATCTCTGGTTAAGTACCGATAATGGAATTTATTCGTTTAACCCCGGCACTGAAAGTTTTACACATTATCAGGTCTCGGACAATTTAATATCCAATCAGTTTAATTTAAGTTCCGGTTATAAAGATGAAAACGGGAGTATATATTTCGGAAGCATACACGGCGTTTGTTTCTTTCGGCCCGAAGACTTGCTTAACAGTGAAGGAACGCCCAACGTTCACATAACCTTTTCGGATTTTAAAATATTCGGACAGCATATAAAACCAGGTGATAAAAGCGTGTTGCAAAACAACATAGACAATACTGCTTCGCTTCGACTTAAATACAGCATGAACACGTTTACGTTCAATTTCCTGATCATTAATTATAATGAGAATTATCGGTCGCAGTTTACCTGCGAATACCGCATGGAGGGACTTGAAAATAATTGGAATGGTGTGCAGCAAATGCCTCAATCGGCATCTTACACTAACCTGGAACCTGGAAATTATGTTTTCCATGTACGCATAGTAAATAAGGAGGGTGTGGTGCTGAATCAGCGGCAGATTGAAATTAAAATTATTCCGCATTTTCTGTTAAGCGGTTTTATGATTGGCGTGTATGGATTGCTTGGCACTCTCCTTGCTTTTATGATAATCCGGTTTTATCGTACCCGCCTGCGTGATAAGATGGACATACGCATCGAGCGCATGGAAAAAAATAATCTGCAGGAATTGAACAGGAATAAACTTAACTTTTTTACCTTTATTACCCACGAATTCAAGACTCCACTGTCTATAATTATGGCGGTATTCGAAGATATTTCTCCTCAACGGAATATGACCGAAGAAGAGATATTCATTGTGAACCGGAATGTGAACCGCTTGCAGTTCCTTATTAATCAGGTATTGGAGTTCCGTTCCATAGAAACCGCCCATGCCCGGATTGAATATGTTAAGGGAGATGTTATAGCATATGGAAAAAATATATTCGAATTATTCATTCCTATTTTCAGGCAGAAGGAGATTAATTACAAATACATTACCACTCCGGCTTCTTTCTATACCATATTCGACCGGGATAAGATAGAAAAGATCATCAGTAACTTGTTGAGCAATGCCTTCAAACACTCCAGTTATAAAAGTGATCTAAACCTGAGTGTTGGTGTGGATGAAGTGAACAAACAATTAATAATAACCTGCCACAACAGCAGTTCGTACATACATCCGGAAAGATATCAGGATGTGATACAGGCTTTCCACAAAACGGATTCGGCGGATAAAAAATACTCGAATACTGGTATCGGGCTCGCGTTAGTAAATGGATTGGTTCAATTACTATCTGGGAAAATAGATATTGAAAGCAGCCCGGAAACAGGAACCATTTTCAAAGTATCACTTCCTATTGTAGAAGATACCAAAGATATGATCGTACCTACGGATGATCTGGAAATTACCCATTCTCAGGATATAGTTGCCGATACGATTTATAACCTCACCAATTCCGAAATAAACGAGAACCTGAAAACAAACTCACAGGCAAAACTTACCATATTACTGGTAGAGGATAATCCCGATATAAATAAGGTGATTAAAAGCAAACTGTCAGGAAACTACAAAGTGAGAACCGCTTATAACGGCAGGGAAGCCCTCGAGGTATTGAAAAACCATATAGTGGATATCGTTATCAGCGATATTATGATGCCTTATATGGATGGAAACGAATTGAGTAAGTTTATAAAAAACTCCCGGGAATATTCGCATATCCCAGTAATACTCATTACCTCGCAATCGTCCAAGGAAAGTGAATTGAAGGGTTTAGCCACCGGAGCCGATGCGTATATTGAAAAACCATTTACATTCGATGAACTCCATCTGCGCATTAAAAACCTCATAAAGTCAAAGAGCAGTATCCGTGAGCATTATGAAAACATGAAAACCATCCGTTTGCAGGAAAACCTAAGCAATAAGGATGAAGACTTTATCCAACAACTCACACACTATATTCTCCAAAACCTTCAGGAAGAGAATCTGGATGTGGATTCACTTGTCGAACACATGAGTATCAGTCGCACGAAATTATATAACAAACTCAAAAGGCTAACCGGTATGAGTGCCACCGAGTTTGTGAATAAGGTGAAGATTGATGTTGCCAGGCAAAAGATAAGTGAAACCGAACAAACATTTGCAGAAATAGCATGGCAATTGGGATTCCACACTCCAAGTTATTTCAGTAGAATATTTAAGAAGTTTACCGGGATGACTCCTAACGATTTTAAAAAGAATAATCCTAACCAGACGAACTATTTGTAATACAGAGCAAATTATTTATTAACCTTTAAATTTATGCGTATGAGTTTATCTACTAAACTAAAATCTTTTTTAGCAGCTGCAATTATATGTATTGCATTTCCGCTGACTGCCAAAGAGATAAAAGGGAAAGTGGTAAGCACTATGGATGGAAATCCGGTATCGTTTGCGATACTATGGTTGAAAGACTCACAAACACAAGTCATTTCAGACCAGAACGGAAGTTTTTCCATGGTGTTGCCGGACACTAATGACGAGTATGTGATAAGTGTGAGCAATACGGATTATATTGCTGCCGAGTTCATGGTTTTACCCGACAAAAATGAATATGTCATTGAATTGACATCTAATGAAGAGGCATTGATCTCTACTTTATGGCGGGATTATACAACGGGACGTTTTAACGGTTCTGTTCAAACCATAACCGGACGCGAACTTACAGATGTACCGACTTCCATTCTTTCCAATCAGCTTTCGGGACGTATAGCCGGCCTTACTACCATACAAAGTTCGGGTGAGCCGGGTTTTGACGGCGCGGATGTATATATACGCCGGGCTACCCCAAGTGTTTACATTGACGGACGCGTGGGGCACTACCGCGATGTTTCAGTCGATGACATCGAAACCATCACGGTAGTGAGGGATGCCACGGCTGCTGCACTTTACGGTGTACGGAATCCGGGCGGAGCGATCATTATCAAAACAAAGAAGGGAACTACATCGGCTCCATCGGTGACTGTAAAATCGCAGATGCAGTACAATGAACTGGTAGGTATGCCCAACCGTGTGGACGCTGCCACTCATGCTATGTTCTTTAATCAGGCACGAAAGAATAGCGGCATATCGCAGGAAGATTATTACTCGCCCGAAGACATTGCCATGTACCGCGACGGATCTAATCCGTTGTCTCATCCCAATGTGGAGTGGAAGAATGAACTCCTTAAGAAAGGGTATATCTCACACAACCATCATGTGAGTGTTGCCGGCGGATCCGATAATCTTAATTATTATGTATCCGTAGGACTTAGTCAGACAGGAGGAATGTTTAAAACCGGTGATGACTTTACATACAGCACCAACAGTGAATTTACCAACTATAAACTTCTCTCCAACATCGAATTCAAACCGTGGCAAGGAACGCTGGTGAATTTCCGTCTGGGTGGAGAATTGCAGGATAATAACTATCCTTCGAGACCGGATAACATTGGTGAGGTTTATTCGAACATATTCACTATTCCGGCAAATGCTTTTCCGATGTATTATAATGCGTCCGATGGGTATGTGGACCAAACAGGTAATGCCATAACAGGAATCGAAGGAAAAATAGGTGGTGGAAACGGAATAAATATAAATCCATGGAGCCAGCTTAACCGCAACGGTTATACTGCAACTACAACGTTGAAAGGGATGGTGCAGACCTCGATTAATCAGAACCTCTCTTTTATCACACTGGGACTGGCTGTTAACGGAATGATCTATTTTACTCTTTACGGCAAAGAAAACCTTGACAGAAGAGTTCCTTTTGCAAACTACGAGTATATGGGATCCGGTAACTTGTATATGAGGGGTAGCGAAGGATATATGCCGAATACCATTCAGCCCAAAGAAATGAACAGGATGACTTCCTATGAACTGGGACTGGATTATTTACGGTCGTTTGATCAGCATACTGTATACGGGGATTTACTTTGGAATCGGTATGAAGACGGTAATGCCAGTGATGTACCGATCCGGTTCGAAAGCATCGGTCTTTCCGGCGGGTATGATTATGATAAACGTTATTCTGCTGACGTAGCATTGGCTTACGGTGGTTCTCACAAATTCGCCAAAGGGAGAAAATATCATTGGTATCCTACGGTTGCTGCGGGTTGGAATGTGTCGAACGAGAAGTTTTTCGAAGGTATGAAGAAAGCTATATCATATATGAAGCTAAGGGCGAGTTACGGTATAACAGGAACCAACGATGCCTATCCGTTTGCTTACATGACTTCACTTGCTCAGGTGAATGATCAATACAATACCGGAAACGGTATGGGAATGGTAGCGGGTGTATATCAGCAGCAAGTGGCGAATGCACTTCTGAAGGATGGTAAAGTTTATAAGTTTAATACTGGGCTGGATCTAAATTTCCTGCACGACAGGATTTCGCTCAGCGTGGATTATTTTATTGATCACCGGAAAGACCTTCCGTTAACTTCGAATATGTCATACTCCCAGATATTTGGTTATGTAAATCTGCCAAGTTTGAATGTGGGCCACGAGAAAACCACAGGAGTGGATATTGCTTTGCGGTATAAGGAGAACAGATTCCCGGTGAGATACTTTATAGGCGGAAACTTCTCGTTCCATAAAAACGAAATCATTGAGTGGGACGAACCGTTGCAAAAATATCCGTGGATGTATAGGAAAGGGCATGCAAACGGTGATTTCTTCGGGCTGGTAGCTGATGGGCTTTACCGTACACAGACCGAATTGGATAATGCTACGGCTTTGCCGGGTTTTGCCACTCCTGAACTGGGCGATATAAGGTATGCCGACTTGAATGATGATAATAGTATTGACGAAAAGAATGATTCCAAATGGTTGGGTTACGGTAGGAACCCGCGTATTTATTACGGTATTCAGGCGGGAGTTTCATACAAAGGGTTCGATCTTCAGGCATTGTTTCAGGGAGCAGCACAGAGATCGATCAATATTGCCGGTCAGTGGAGAAATGCGTTTGCAGGGAATACATCTATTTTCGAACATCAAACGGATGTCTGGAGCGCGGAAAATCAAGATGCTGCGCTTCCCCGGGTAACGGTTGACGAATCGGCGAACAATAATCGACTCTCTTCTTTCTGGTTAAAAGATGCCTCGTACCTGCGACTGAAGAGTCTGACATTGAGCTATACTCTATCATCCACATTCGCAAATAAGTTATGGTTGAAGGAACTGCGTGTTTTCATTTCAGGCTATAACCTGTTGACATGGGATAAGCTGGATGTGATAGATCCCGAAAGTACGGGCGACTATATCGGTATAGCACCTCCGAGAGTATATAATATTGGATTATCTCTGAAATTTTAAAACCTATAGGCTATGAAATATATATCTGAACATAGTTTAAGATCACTATACCTGCTGATTGTAGTTATGCTTGCAGGTTGTGACTATCTGAATGAAGAACCGCTGCATTATCTGCAGCCGGGAGAGCGTTTCAAAGAAGAATCGCAAATGGAACTTGCCGTGCATGAATGCTATTATTATCTGCCGAACGGTTATAACGATGTGGATGGCTCTTTTCTGGATGCGGCTACAAACGATGCGGTTTATCGCATAGAAGGAAGCGGTATTAATAAGCTGGCTCGTGGAGAATACACTTCCAGTACGCCTGTACTGAATATATGGGACAGGTGTTACAAGGGGATCTCGCAAACTTTCCTTGTGGAAGATAATCTTCACTATATGAATATTCCCAAAGGTTCCAGTGTGTCTGACCCGGATGTTTATTTCGAGACCAAACGCAAGGAGTTCGGAAGCGAAGCCATGATGGTAAGGGCTTACCTGTATTTTGAATTGTTGAGAATGTATGGCGGAGTACCGCTTGTTAAACGGCAAATGGAACTGGGCGAGAATATTAAGGATGTACAAAGAGCATCGTTTGCCGATGTGGTTACATATATCGTCGGGTTGTGCGATAAAGCTGCAGAAGATCAGCCATCGATCATAAATACAACTCCGGGGCGGTGGGGGAAAGGTGCAGCCAAAGCCATAAAAGCAAAGACATTGGCCTATGCTGCGAGCGACCTTTATCATAAAGATGTAAAATCACCACTTCATGGCTATATCCAAAATAACCAAGATGCTGCAAGGTTAGCAGCAGTTGAGGCTATGGACGATTTTATGAAATATACCGAATTCGGGTTGGCTAACAATTATAATATGTTCTTCTGGGAACCTAATAATGGTCAGTTCAAAAAAGAATATGTGGTGTATAAAGGGAAACCTCAAAGCAACGGTGTTGAATCATTGCTGTTTATTCCATCGTTGGGCGGTAATGGTGGTATTTATCCGACACAGGAATTTGTAGATGCCTTTGACAATGCCGACGGCAGCAAATATGTAGCTTCTGCCAATCTGGATGAAACTCAGTGGGCGAACCGTGATCCGAGACTGAATAATATTATCATTTACAACGGATCGAAAGTAAGGACAAACAACACCATCTATACGTATACAGGTACGGAGCAAACACAGGATGGTTTTGTGGTTGTACATCAGAAATCGACAAGAACTGGTTACTACCTGAAGAAATTCGCCAATTATGGGGCGGTTAATTTTGATAACGCGGTTCCGGGAGTTACTCATCACATTTATCCGATAATCCGGTATGCGGATATCCTTTTATTGTATGCCGAAATGATGAGCGAACTGTATGGACCGGATGATGCGCGTCAATTCAGTATGACCGCTAAAAAGGCGTTGGATGATGTTCGTATGCGAGGGGGTATAAAGACAGCACTTCCTTCAAACATTTTACAAGATGATTTCCGCCAACGTGTGATAAACGAGCGCCGTATCGAGCTTTGCTTTGAGGATCAACGATATTTCGATCTCAAAAGATGGAAATTGGGAGTAAACATTCTTAACAGTCCGGTTCATGGGATGAAAATTGTTCGCGAGGGTGGCAATTATAGCTATCAGAAAGTAGTGGTAGACGAAAAACGAAAGTTTACACAGCCTATGTATTTTGCTCCCATACCTTATGATGAACAACTGAAACTGGATATCGAACAGAATCCCGGATGGTAAATTACTATAAAGCGAAATAATATGAAAAAACTATATATCTTTTTTATATTTTTACTGTCTTCCACGTTAATATATTCACAACACATGACCATCAAGGGGGTTGTGAAAGATGAGGGAGGCGAAACACTGATTGGTGTTACTGTTAAGGAAAACGGAACATCCAACGGTACTATTACGGCAATGGATGGTACTTTCATAGTGCAAATGTCGGGGGTATCCGATTCCATTACTGTTTCTTATGTGGGATACCAGACCGTGTCTCTTAAAGTAAATTCCAGCCAGACTAATTTCTCGATCGTAATGAAAGAAAATGCCCAGCTGCTGGAAGAAGTGGTTGTAGTGGGCTACGGTGTGCAGAGGAAAGTATCGGTAACAGGGTCTATCTCTTCCATCCGGACGGATGAAATGACAAGCATACCTACTTCCAATATTACCAATTCTCTTTCCGGAAACATCAGTGGTTTATCGTCGATCCGTTCGAGCGGCCGTCCAGGACAGGATGGTTCCAGTATCAAGATCAGGGGGGTAGCGACATTCAACAATACGAATCCGCTCGTGTTGGTGGATGGTATTGAGCGAAACTTCAGCGATATCGATCCGAACGATATCGAGAACCTTTCTGTGTTGAAAGATGCTTCGGCTACAGCTGTATATGGTGTGCGTGGTGCAAACGGTGTGATATTGGTTACAACTAAACGTGGGGTTGCACAGAAAACAAAGTTCTCTTTCTCGGCTGAGGCTGGTATTACCGAGTTTATACGTTTACCGAAACTTGTGGATAATTATCAGTATGCCCTGTTGAGAAACGAATTTGCGACAAATAACGGAAGCACTCCGGTTTTCACCGATTATGATCTGGAGCGGTATCTGCTCAAAGATAATCAGTCTACTCACTTCACAGGGTATGCTCCCGACCTTTTCAGGACCGGCTTTCAACAGAAATATTATGCAAATATAAGTGGAGGAAACGAGCGGGCTCGTTACTTCGTTTCGATCGGGTTATTCGATCAGGGAGGAAATTATCAAACAAATCTCAATAAGATTTATGATCTTTGGTATATACGCGATCTCTTTGAGGAAAATCCCGGTTTGAGGGAAAAACTTCCTATCCGTAATTATGATCCCGATTTCGGATATCAGCGAATCAATTTCAGGGGAAACATAGATATCAATCTCACAAAGAAAAGTTCGCTCACATTTAATCTGGCTTATATAACAGGTATCATAAGAGGACCAGGACGAAGCGAATATTATGAAAACTTCATAAAGAATGCTACCGATTTTGCATGGATAAATGCCAACGGTACTTTTGGCGCTAATGGTCGCAGGCAGGATAACCCGATCGAGTCGATAAACTTTCAGGGTTACAAGAAAGAATATACCAACACACTTCAGGCAACTGTAAACTACCGTCTCGAACTCGATGAACTTCTCAAAGGATTATCGTTCAGTGCCAAATTCTCGTATGATAATGCCATATCTTCCAGTCGTGAATACTCGGTGGGGCAGGGATTATATCGGTACAACAGATTTACTAATACGTACTCGCTTCAAAATAACAGCTATTCCGCACCTGAATATAATACCGACCAAAGCGGAATGCATGGTAAAACCTACACGGAGGCTGCGGTTAACTATAAACAGATTTTTGGCAAACATGATGTTGCTGGAATGGTACTTGTAAATATAGATTCGCGTAAGCAACCGAACAAGGAAACCAGTATGTATGGTAATATATCGCAAATTTATCAAGGAGTGGTAGGGCGCATTAATTATCAATATGACGATCGTTATTTATTTGAATTTAATATGGGATATAATGGCTCTAACCGTTTTGCAAAAGGACACCGGTACGCATTATTTCCTGCCGCTTCTGTGGGCTGGATTCTCACACAAGAAAAATTCTTCAAAGAGAATGATATTCTCTCTTTCCTGAAGCTTCGTGCATCCATCGGCCAGGTAGGTAACGATGCGTTGGGTGGTTTTGCGTATTATTATGACAGTGTTTGGGGAGGAGGAGCCGGATACAACTTTGGAGTGAATCCAACTGGAGTTAACGGACTCAAGGAAACTCAGATCGGTAACGATAATATTACATGGGAGAAATCAACGAAATACAATGTGGGGATCGATACCCAGTTTTTTAACAACAAATTGAGCTTTAGTGCTGAATACTTTATGGAGAATAGAACGGATATCCTGCGGAATGTAACGAGCTATTATCTTTTTTCAGGAATACAAAGCTTGAGTCCGATTAATGTTGGGCAAATAAAAAACAAGGGGTTTGATCTGGAGTTGGGCTGGAATCAACAGCTAAGGGATTTTAAGTATAATGTGAAATTTATAACTTCGTTTGCACGCAATGAAATCATCGAAAATGGTGAAATACCTCCGAAATATGACTACCAGAGTCATAAAGGACAATCCATCGGTCAGTATTTTGGTTGGGATGCATTGAGCTTATTCCAATCATGGCCGGAGATCGCTGCTGCTCCTCAACACGTGGGGAGTGTTCAGCCAGGTGATGTTCGTTTCCGCGATGTGAATGGCGATGGCGTTATCGATTCTTACGATGAAGTACCTATTGGGTATCCGAACAATCCCGAAGTCAATTTCTCCGGCCGTTTTGGTTTCTCGTACAAAGGCTTTGACTTCTCTATGTTGTTACAGGGAGTAACTAATGTATCGATGTTCTACCCAACGTTTATGGTGCATGAATATTTGTATGAGAACAGTCCCAAAGAGATGCATCTTGGCCGTTGGACACCCGAAACAGCATCGACTGCAACTTTCCGCAGATTGGGTGTGGGTGTGGGAACCACTCCGTTAAATTCTTCTTATTACATTCAGGACGGGTCATACATCAGGCTTAAAAACGTAGAGCTTGGCTATACGCTTCCTTCGTCTGTAAGCAAAAAAATGAGAATGCAGAACATACGTATATATTTGAATGGTTTTAACGTATATACGTGGAGTAAGGTGAAAGGATGCGATCCTGAAGGTATAGCAGATGAAGCTTATCCTCAAACCAGAATATTTAATATGGGATTGAAGTTCGACTTTTAAAAACTTACATCATGAAACTGAAAACAATAATATTATTTTCTGTATTTTCAATTTTCGTCGCTTGCGATGGAGGTTTGGAAAGGATAGAAATATCATCGGATAGCGAAAAATCCGTTTTTTCCGATAAGGTGAAGACACGTAATGCTCTGAACAATTTATATGGCTCGATGAGGCATATTGCCGGATATCATTCGTTCACCGAAAATAACAATCAACAGCTTTTGGATGCTGTTACTGATAATGGACGCAATATGTTATGGAACTTTCCTATACCAACGTTTACACAATCTACTTTAAAACCGGGGCAAGATGTTTTTGCATCAGGTAACCTTCCGTGGAGAGATTATTACAAAGCCATACGTATGGCAAATGCATTTCTCGCAAACATCGATTCTTCGCCTGTGACAGATGAAGAAAAAGCTGATATGAAGATCGAAGCTCTATTTTTAAGGGCGCTCTATTACTGTGAATTGTTTAAGGGTTATGGGCCGCTTGTAATTGTGGGTGATGAAATATCCGATGGACAAACGTTGGAAGGATTTGAACGGTCTTCCGTAGATCAGACGATTAACTATATTGTGAATGAATTCGACCAACTTATACCACGAATGAAATGGGAATGGGAGAACGATGGGGATTACGGTAGGGCTACCAAAGGTATGGCAATGGCATACAAAGCACGTATGCTATTATACTATGCCAGTCCGCTATATACTCAAGGCGTTTCCGAATCGGACATTAAATCCCGGTGGAAGGCTGCTTCCGACGCTGCAAACGCTCTGATAGTGGAAAACAAATATGACTTACATCCCAATTATGTAGAGTTTTTCAATACTCGTAAAACAGAGGAAAATATTCTTCCCTATTTACGGGTAATAGGAACACAAGCCTATACCATGAGTCTTTCTTCAGAATTTGCTGGTGGTAATGTTTGTGGTATGCGCCCTACTTTCAATATGATAGATGCTTATGCTATGAAAGATGGAAAACAGCCGGTACTGGGTTATGAAAACGGAGAGCCGGTCTTTAATCAGCAGGTAACCAACTACGATGATGAACAGTTCTGGTTGAACAGGGACCCGCGTATGGAAATGCAGATATTCAGGCACGGTGACCAGATACTGGTTAATGGATCCAGGCAAACCATAAACATGCGTATTTATGATGAACCGTCACCCAGCGGACAGAACGGCTTTCTGGTAAAAAAGTACATTAATCCGAACCATGATTTCAGGCAAAGCGGCGGTATACACCAGAATGTTCAGATGATGAGATTTGCCGAAGTCTTGCTTATATTCGCTGAAGCGGAAAATCAGGCAAACGGACCTTCAGCAGCGGTGATAAGAGCAGTTAACCGGGTACGTAATCGTGTGAAAGCAGATTTGTTGGATGAAGCAGATGATCCATATGGCAGAGCGTGGACAAAAACTTCGCTTAACAACCAGATCATGCTAGAAAGAAGAATGGAATTCTTTGCGGAAGAACATCGTTTTTGGGATGCACGTCGCTGGAAGTTAGGTCATGAAATATTGGGAGCAACTGTGTATGGAGGCTTTGTCAATGAGAATGGTAAGTATAGCAGGTATTTTATAGAAAATCGTAAATTTATGGATAAAATGTATCTGTTGCCTTTGCCCAATATTGAAGTAAACAAAAGTGAAGGTAAAATATGGCAGAATCCGGGATGGTAAATGTAATACTTTCAATTAAAAAATGAATATGAAAAAAATCTATTATATACTAATGATAACAGTGCTGATTATATCGGCTATGTTTATGAACAGTTGTGATTCCCGGGGTTACGAATACGATATTCCGACTACGATCAATTTCGAAGGGCTTGACAATAACAACATTGTTCAGTTGGCACATGGAGTTACCAGCTTTCGCGTTAAAGGTCATGTGACTTGCCAACAGGGAATAAAGCAATTCGGTATTTATAATGCTAATCCTAAAAGCGGAATACCGGAAAATAACCCTATTACAGGAACGGAGGAGATATTCGATGAAAACTATCCCTTGGAATATAATTTCGATTATATTGTTGAAAACATAGAGAGTAATAAGGCTCTGCGGATAAAAATAGTATCGGGGGAAGATGAATCTTTTCAGGCAGGGGTGGCAATAACCATTACACCGGTTGTGGAATTTACACTGGAGCGAACACTTGAGTCATACGATTACTGGTATGGAATGTATCTGGCAACTTGGTACGAAGGAAGGGTATATAAGCATCGTGACGTAGAACAATGGGCATCACAGGTGGACATTTCCATGGGGGAGGTGGATGGTAAACCTTGTTTTGTGTCACCTGATGCTAGGGTACAGGCAGGAAGAGAATCTTATATGGGAGCAAAGAAAACCAGATTTGCCCAGACAACTCTTACTGCTGTGGAATTTAATGCAATAAAAGAGGTCGATGCTTCTCCGTTGCAAGGCATCAGCGCATCAGCGGAGATAGTTAAAATCAGTGCCAATACGGTTTATGCATATGTTACAGCAGAGGGGAAGAAAGGGCTTATACTGGTGACGGCATTGGCTAACACTCCTCACCGCGATCTGAAAGATATAACGGTTTATTCCGTAAAATTAAGAGTAAAAAAAGAGTTATAACTTTTCTTGTATTTAAGTCAGTGCTAACACAACAATAAGGATGTGTCGGGTGTCAAGGTAGTCTTGGCACATCCTTATAATATTAAACAATAAAATGATAAACAGAAAATTGGTTTTTCCGGTGGCTTTATTAGCAGGCGGAATAGTGGGAAGCAACTCTTATCTGCACGCCCAGGGAGAAAAAAATAGGCCCAATATATTACTTATACTATGTGATGATTTGGGCTATTCGGATATTGGATGTTACGGAAGCGAGATCAGCACACCGAATCTGGATCAACTGGCATCCGTAGGGGTACGTTTTACCCAATTTTATAATACGGCAAGGAGCTGTCCTTCCAGGGCGTCGCTTATGACTGGGCTTTATCCTCATGAAACAGGTATAGGACACATGACCGGAGGAGGCTCTAAAAAAGAAAGCTATCAGGGATACCTCAACGATAAATGCGTTACTCTTGCCGAAGTATTGGGAGCGGCGGGATATACTACAAATATGTCGGGTAAATGGCATATGGGAACTGAAGAAGTTGCATGGCCGTATCATCGTGGTTTTCAAAATGTATATGCCATACATAATTGGGTAGACAGTTATTTTCGGGTACTTCGTGGATGCGAGGTCTATCGCAACGATAGTCTCTTCTTACACGCTAATACTCCGGACGATCTGATTTACCGGGAGAACGGAAGCAGTTGGTATACCACCGATGTGTTTACCGACGAGGCTATTAAGCAAATCGGGAATTCGGTGCAACAGAACAAACCGTTCTTTTCGTATGTAGCTTATAATGCTCCTCACTGGCCCCTCGAAGCTCATGATAAGGTCATTGAGAAATATATAGGTAAGTATGCCAACGGGTGGGATCCTATTATGAAGGAAAGACTCAACCGTTTGAAAGATATGGGTATAATTGGTAAAGATATACCTATTGGTAAACAAGAAATGGTAGAATGGGCTTCATTGAATGACGATGACAGGGAGAATCTTGATTTTCGTCGTGCTATTTATGCTGCTCAGGTGGAAATACTCGATTACAATATAGGACGTTTAATAACCAAACTTAAAGAAGAAGGGGTATATGAAAATACCGTGATTGTTTTTCTTTCGGATAATGGTTGTTCTGCCGAACCGGAAGATTCTCCTTTTGGCTATTCATGGGAAAAAGACCGTAAGTCCAATTATGCAGAATGGAAAATGATATCTGCACGTCAGGGAGCCAGTCAGGGAAAGATGTGGAGCATAGCCAGCAATTCTCCTTTTCGTCTTTATAAGAAGTATATCCATGAAGGTGGAATTTCCACTCCTTTTATAATAAGCTATCCTACGGAAATGAAGAAAGCAGGAAGACTTGAAAAAACTCCATGTTATCTACCTGATATAATGGCAACGTTTATTGAACTTGCTCAAACAAATTATCCGGCAGAATATGAAGGTCGGCAAATACGTCCGCTTAAAGGGCGGAGCATTGCTCCTGTAATAAAAGGTAGAAAGATTACTGAACATAAGATGATGGCATGGGAGCATGAAGGACATGGCGGTATTAGGTTGGGTGATTGGAAGTTAGTAACCGAAGATATTTTCAGCGAAAACTGGGAACTGTACAATATGGCATTGGACCGTACGGAGACGAACGACTTATCTTCGAAAGGTTCGCAAAGAGCTGCCAGAATGAAAAAAGCCTGGGAAAAATGGGCATATGAGATTGGGGTTTTACCTAAGTAAAAGGCCTAAGACTGAGATATTAAACAGGCAACTTCATCTTAATATTATTAGATAATAACATCTACTGAAAATAATGCAACCATTATTGATGAAAACAAATAGAATAAATAGTCTTTGAGGGTTATTAAACAAGAAGAGGCTAAAGAGTGCGAATTAGACCCGAAGGAACAACCGGTTAATCCTTTTGTCTATAATCAGGATTTCTCTATTCCTAACGGATATACCATGTTTGAAGCCGACAACGGAATTGCTATCCCTGCCGATGTCGATACGGGGGATTATCACTTTATGATAATAAGGGTAACAGATAAGGCGGGATGGCAACAGTTAAAAGCCATTAGCTTGAAAATAAAGGATAAAGAATGATGGCTTTTGATTATTGGCTATTTTTCAGGCAAGCTGTGGATTCGATAAAAGACAATGAAGGTGTCTCGAAAAAGAGACACCTTCTTCATAACTTTCTCATGTAGTGGATGAAAAAGACTCCATAAAATATATACCCTTACCGTACTTATCTGGATGTTTTATAAATCTCTACTTTTGGTTGTTTTCTTTGATCGAACTTTCATGCATCCTTCCATATCAGGTGTACACCTCAAAATATTAGCAGCTACCAAATCGGAAATTTTCTTATGTGAATGCCGGAGTATTTTAGCTACCTGATTGATACTAAAAGTCCGTTCGGTTTCTGTTTCAACTAGTTTCGGTATCTTTTTATCGAATACCCTTTCGATAATTTCTTCCAAAGAAGAGTGCAAATATCGGTATTGCGGCAATATACTTTGCAAATAAATATCGAACAGCCCGGGTATTTGCAATAGAACCCGAAAAAGAAAATTATGTACAAATGCTAAAAAATACAGCAACCTATTCTAATATTACATGTTTGAGAAAGGGATTATGGCATAAATCATGTTGTTTGGAAATAAAAAATAAAAATGCAGATAGTTATGGATTTCAGGTCATAGAGAGTTGCGAGCCAACTGATATCACTGCTATATCAATATACGATTTAATAAAAAAATATGACTTACATCAAATTGATATTTAAAAAATCGATATAGAAAGTTCTGAAATTTTTTTTTTAGTCATAATACTAAATTGTGGTTACCGCGCGTAAAAATTTTAATAATAGAGCTTCATGACAGAAGTGTACCCGGGTGTTCGCAAGCTTTATTTAAAGCTTTGTATATATATAATTTTGAGCTTTACCTTAAGAGTGATTCTTTAATTATATATTTTCTATAATAACACTAGGTATATAGGTTGAACACTTTCAGTAAACTGCTAATAAAAAAACACTGATCCCGTGCAGGCACTTTCAGATTTACAGCGAACCTATTACCCGTACCTGAAAGGATATTTCACATTAAGGATACCGAACTCTTTGGTGTGCAATGATGAAATGACCGAAAAAACGGCGGATTACATAGCCGGAATGATAAAGTATAA
>NZ_JBHSGN010000136.1:0-44113 GCF_042654545.1 Dysgonomonas termitidis | reverse complement strand
TAGCGGACGCAAACCGAATTAAATATGAATTGGTCTGCTGAGTTTTTCAGCAGACCCTACTTTAATCAATACTTCAAAGAGCTCCGGCAATCAGCTACATATATAGATAAACTTTTTCAAAAAGGTAAAAATTTGGTTTGCCCTGACAAATTGGATGTTGGGATAAAGTGAAAACTTCATCTGCATAGTTAGCTGTTATCTTTTTCTATTGATTGGAAAGGCAGGCGGAAAGATTACTCATCGTGAATCCATTCCATCAGACTAATCATTCTCCCATAAGCTCTCAACTGCATTCTTCGCGTTGGTAGCAAAAGTCTGCATTTTCAGGAACGATTCTTCTCCTAATTTTTCCCGTCCCAGCTCATTATCGAAAGAGGCCACAGGGAGCAGTTCAAAAAAGGATGGAGTATCCTTGTCTTTCATCAGCTTGTTGACCCAGACAAGGGAGTATGAACAGGAATTTATCTTAACAGGGTTATTCCCATCTTTGCTGATGTCTATTTTTACCATCATCCCACCTGTTGTATTTACAGGTTTCATGGCTGAAATCAGGTTTCCCATCGAGTATACGATTATATTCCTGATTCCTTCCCCGTCTTTTTGTATGTCTATAGGCTGCACTACATGCGGATGTCCGCCAATAACCAGACGTACCCCGTTACTGACAAGAAAATCGGCAAGCTCTTTTTGTTCCTTGTTATGTTTTAGTACATATTCTATGCCCCAATGCATATTGGCTATAATAATATCGGCTTTCATTATCTTGGCCAGTTCTATGTCTTTCAGTATCTGTTTTTTGTCGATATAATTAACTATATTGGGCTTCGTAACGCTATATCCGTTTGTATCATAGGTGTAGTTTAGCATAGCGATACGGATGCCGTTCTTTATCATCATCAGGGGATAATACAAGTCCCGCTTTTCCCCGTTGGTGAAAACACCTGTGTGCTTTACCTTCATAGAATCCAGTACCGTGATGGTGCGCTCCAATCCCTTCTTCCCTTTGTCCAGAATATGGTTGTTCGACAACAGGAATATATCGAATCCGGCATCTTTCAGCGCGCATGCGTATTTATCTGGGGAACCGAAGCGGGGGTATCCGGTGTATCCCTCACCTGGCAAGGTGGTTTCCAGATTGACAACTGCTATATCCGCCTGTTTGATTTCATCTGCTACAAACCGGAAGTACGGAGAGTAGTCGTAGCCTTCATTTGTCTTCGCTGCATCGAGCTGTCCCTTGTGCTGCATGGCATCTCCGGCAAAAAGGAAACTGACTTTCTGTTCTTGCGCGATAACAGTGCAGGTAAAGAATGTTGCGGCAAGAAGCGTGTAGTGTTTTTTCATTTATATAAGAATCGGTTATTATCTTCTCCAGAAAGCGGGCATAAACAAAGAAAGTACTGTAAACAGTTCCAGGCGGCCTGTGAGCATCAGAAAGCAAAGGTACCATTTGGAAACTGTAGGCACATCGGAAAAATGCCCGTTAGTGCCGATTTCAGCCAGGCCTCCGCCGACATTTCCTATACAGGAAATAGCCGCGCCCAGGGAGTTCTCAAATTCCATCCCCGACAAAGACAGGAGCAGGCAGCTGATAATAAGTATTCCCAGATAAAGGAATATGAAAGCCAGTACTTTTGTGACAATGTCCATGGTAATCACCCGGTCATTGAGACGAATAGGAAGTATGGCGTTCGGGTGTACCTGCCGTTTAAATTCATTGATCGAATTTTTGAAAAGTATAATGATACGCACGATCTTAATACCGCCCGCCGTAGACCCGGCACACGCTCCGAAAAGCATGAAGATGACAACCACGAACTGATAGAACGCACCCCAATTCATAAAGTTTTCTGTCGAAAAACAAGTCGTTGTCAGCATGGAAACGACCTGAAACAGTGATGTGCGGAATGTTCTTTCCACGCCTTCTATCTTTCCCGAAGAATATAGCCCGACAGCGATAATGGATACGAAGATAATAATGATAAGGACGTACCATTTAAACTCTTCGTTCCTGAGGAGTTTTTTAGGATCGCCTTTCATGAAGAAGTAGATAAGAGGGAAGTTAATGCCGCCTATGAACATGAATATCGTAATAACATACTCTATATAAGCAGAATCCCAGTAAGCGATACTATTTTGCTTGGTTGAGAATCCGGCAGTGGAAATGGTGGTGAAAGCGTGGCAGACAGAGTCGAATATATTCATCGGGCCCAGCCACAACAATAGGATAAGTATGCCGGTGAGAAATATATAAACTACCCAGAGCCGTTTGGCTATCTGTGAAATGCGCGGGCGGAAACGGTCATATCCGATCCCTGTGACCTCGGCATCGTACAGTACGGAGGCATTCCCTCCCATGGGCAAAATAGTGGCAACGAACACGACGATACCGAGTCCTCCCATCCATTGGGTTATACTCCTCCAGAAAAGCAGGCCTTTGGGCATGCTCTCTATATCGGTCAGTATGGTCGCTCCTGTAGCGGTAAAGCCGGATATTGTTTCAAAATAGGCGTTGCTGATGCTTGGTATCGAGCCGCTGAAATAGAATGGCAGCATACCAAAGGCGGAAAGGATTATCCACGACATGGCCACCATCAGAAAGCTTTCGCGTTTACCTATCGGCTTTACATAATCCTCGGTTCCGGACAGACGCAGGAACACACCTGCAAAGAAAGTTATCGTAGAGCTTATCAAGATCGCATCACCGGCTATTTCATGCGAATAGTACGAAACAACAGTCGCGGCCATCATAAACAGAGATTCTATGATGAGTAAAAAGCCGATAGTTTTTAATACAAAACGATAATTGAAATTGCTCATTCGTAATCGGTTAATGGAACAGCTTCTCCGCTTCGCGCAGTGAGTCGTCGAGACAAAGAACTACTACATGGTCGTAAGGCTCAATCATGGTTTCCCCGTCGATCATCATTGGTTCCCCATTGCGTATCAGGCCTCCCAAGGTCACATTTTTCGGTAATATTATATTTTTTACTTCTTTCTTGGTTATCCGGGAATTGGGGCGGGCTATTATTTCCGCTACATCGGCATTAGCCACGGTCAGCGACTTTACGTTGGATACGTCTGCGCTGAGCAGGAAACGGTAGATATTGCTTACCGTAATAAGCTTCTTATTGATGATACTGCCTATATCCAGATTTTCAGCCATTGAGATATAATCCATATTCTCTATTTCGGCCACCGTTTTTCTTACGCCGAAACGCTTGGCTGCCATACAGGCCAGTATATTGGCTTCAGAGTTTCCGGTAACGGCAATGAAGGCGTCTATATCCTTTATGCCTTCCTGCAGCAGGAATTCGGCATTGCGCCCGTCGCTATGGTAGACGGTTACATTCTTCGGCAGTTTTTCCAGTAACTGATAGGATTTTTCCTTATCTGATTCCAGCAGCTTTATATTAGTGGAGTCGGGCAAATATTGGCAGGTACGGATAGCGATGCGGCTGCCGCCCATTATCATCACGTTTTTTACATCAAAAGTCGCTTTACCCGCGATTTTGGGCAAATCGCCTATATTGTCTTTGGTGACGGTAAAAAAGACAATGTCTCCGGCCAGTACCTGGTCACTGCCTTTGGGTATGATGGTTATATTCTTTCGTTTGATGGCGACGATATGAAATATCTTATCTTCCTGTCCCAATTCATAAAGATGTTTGTTTACAAGTTCGGAATTCTCCCGTACTTTAATTCCGGCCAGAATGATGTTGCCGTCGCAGAGTTCTATCCACTGGCGCACCCACGGACGCTTCAGGGCTGAAACAATTTCTTTGGCCGCCAGCATTTCGGGATAAACCATCGAGTTTATTCCCAGCTTACCAAAGAACTCTTTGTTTTTTGGTAAAAGGTACTCGTAATTATCTATCCGGGCGAAAGTTTTCTTTGCCCCCATATTCGAGGCCAACATACACGCTGTTATATTGACAGACTCATCAGGGGTAACCGCTATGAACAGATCAGCTTCTTCAATATCCACTTCGGTCAGGTCTTTCAGTGATGTGCATGACCCGGCCATAGTCATCATCTCCAGGTTCGTATTTGAAAAATTGAGCTTGTTTTTATCAGTATCCATCAAGACGATATCCTGATTTTCCACTGATAATAGTTTTGCCAGATGTGTGCCTACTGCTCCTGCTCCTGCGATTACAATTCTCATAGACATATTATCTATTTAAGGTCTCAAACCTATTCATTACTTTTTTATCTATAACACCAAGAGTTGGTTGTAATAAAAAAAATTGCATTAAATACTTTCTCTTACTTGTATATATTCTCATGTTGCTGAGGTACGACATTATACCGGATCAATGTTTCCTGCATACGTTTTGCCAGTCCCGGGGCATCTATTTCACAAAGCTTATTCAACTCTTTTATAGAACCATGAGTAACAAACTCGTCCGGTAAGCCTACACGGGTAACATTTATATTATGATAATTATTTTCTGAGAAATATTCAAGTACGGCACTGCCCAATCCCCCGTTTTCGACCCCATTCTCAATGGTCATAACATTTTCGAAATTCTCGGCTACTTCTTTCAGTAATGCCTTGTCTATTGGTTTCAGGAATATCATGTCGTAATGGGCAATGGAATATCCCTCACTTTCTATTGCGGCTATCGCCTCCCGGGCGGCATTTCCGATAGGGCCTATTGTGAGTACGGCCAGATCCTTACCGTTTTTCAGCTTTCGTCCTTTACCGATTTCGAGTTTCTCCATTTTACATTCCCAATCACATAGTACGCCCTGCCCCCTGGGATAACGGATAACAAATGGCCCGTCATGTCCATAAGCGGCAGTAAACATCAGGTGGCGGAGATAATGCTCATTGTATGGTGAGGCGATTACCAGATTCGGAATACAACGCATATATGCGAGGTCGAATGCTCCGTGGTGAGTAGGCCCGTCTTCGCCGACCAGCCCGGCCCTGTCGAGACACATTACTATATGCAGGTTCTGTAAGGCTACGTCATGTATCACCTGGTCGTAGGCCCGCTGCATAAAAGATGAATATATGTTACAAAATGGCAGAAGCCCTTCTTTTGCCAGTCCGGCCGAATAAGTTACGGCATGTGCTTCGGCAATGCCCACATCGAAGGCCCTGTCAGGGAATTCCTTCATCATGTATGTCATGGACGAACCTGTTGGCATGGCAGGAGTAATACCTACTATTTTTTCATCCTGCTGTGCCAGTTCGACAAGAGTATGCCCGAAAACATCCTGGAATAGTTGAGGCTGGTCTTTCGATTTTACAACAATCCGCTCTCCGGTCTCTTTATCGAACTTACCGGGCGCATGCCATACTGTAGCGGATACTTCCGCCGGTTTGAACCCCTTACCTTTCACAGTATGTATATGCAACATCTTTGGTCCTTTGAGATCTTTGATGTTCTGTAAAATGCGTACCAAACCACGCAGGTCGTGTCCGTCCACGGGGCCAAAATAACGGATGTTAAATCCTTCGAAAAGGTTATGCTGCTTGGTCAGTAGAGACTTAAGGCTATTGTTGAAACGGAGGATAAAGTTTTTACCTTTTTCCGTGATCAGGTTTCCTTTCTTAAACTTCTGATAAACATCGTTCCTCACACGGTTATAAGTCGGGGAAGTTGTCATTTTTACCAGATAATCTCGTATTCCGCCCACATTGTCGTCGATCGCCATATCATTATCGTTAAGGATAATAAGTATATCGTTAGGCTGGGAATTTGCATTGTTCAGTGCCTCAAAAGCCAGTCCTCCCGTCATGGAGCCATCACCGATGACTGCCACCACATGTCTGTCTTCCTTTTTCAGGGCCGAAGCCACAGCCATACCTAATGCCGCCGAAATGGAATTGGACGCGTGTCCGGCAATGAAAGCATCGTATTCACTTTCTTTCGGATTGGGAAATCCGGCCAGGCCACCAAACTGGCGGTTGGTATGGAATCTGTCTTTTCTTCCTGTGAGTATTTTATGGCTATATGCCTGATGTCCTACATCCCAGACGATGCGGTCGTATGGGGTATTGTACACATAGTGAAGGGCAACGGTTAACTCTACTGTACCCAGGCTGGAACCGAAGTGCCCCGGATTATTGCTTAACTGGTCGATAATAAAGGTCCTTAAATCTGAACAAAGAGTTTCCAGCTCTTCTATGCTCAGGTTTTTCATGTCGGAAGGATAATTTATCTTCTCTAGTATTGATATATCGTTTTGTTCACTCATAATCGTTTTCTTCAAATATAGAACCGCCTCTTTGAGGGTATAATAAACAGGCAAATATATAAAACAAAAAGCACTTATATATTAAGTTGGGCGTAATTTAACCTGTTGAGCCAGACACTTTTTATATATCAATATAAAAGTATGAGTTCAGCCAGAGTATTTTAAAGATAATTTATTTTGTAATGATGTGAATAGTTAATTTAATTAACTCTATACTTATTAAATTTTCAGCGATAAACAAACCCTTTGGGAAATACCACACCTATCAATCCCTATTTATGGTTATAATTAAATAAAATTATCATTATTTCTTGCGATTGCCAGCCTGAGCAATAATCAGGACCTTTGCCATCGGTTATTTTTATCTATTCACACATATACAAAATATATAATAATATGAGAAAAATCATTTTTCTAAACCTATTACTTATTCTCAATATATCTCTAGCTGTTGCACAGACGATAAAAGGGAGAGTGATCGATGACAAAGGACAGCCTCTGGCTTCGGCTACTGTTGTTATTAAGGAACTGCAAAAAGGAGTATCCACTGATAATGAAGGTAAATTCAGATTTGTACGTTTACCGAAGAGAGAACTGACTATAGAAGTGAGTTTTGTGGGTTACAACAATAATACTAAAAAAGTAAATCTGTCGGATAACAACGAAGTGCATCTGCATTTTGATATGGTTCCAAATGCTAATCTAAGTGAGGTGGAAGTATTCGGGGAGCGTTATAAACAACCCGAAAAACTGGATGCGATTACCCGTATGCCGCTTCGTCCGAGCGAACAGATACAAAGTATCTCGGTTATTTCCGATAAGGTGATAGCGGAACAGGGTGCTTTGACCGTGACCGAGGCAATACGGAATGTTCCGGGTGTTATTCTTTTCGGCTCATACGGAGGAGTAAAAGAAAGTTTTTCCAGCAGAGGTTTTCGAGGTATTCCGGTTTTGAAAAACGGGGTCAGAACAGATTCTCAGCTTCAGACGGCATCGATCCTTACCGATATGCAAGGTGTAGAAAGTATTCAGATGATAAAAGGCTCTGCAGCGATTACACAAGGGGTGATTACCGATATAGGAAATGCAGGAGGTGTGATCAATGTTGTAACGAAGACTCCTAAGTTTATAAATGGAGGAGAGGTTGGTGTGCGTGCAGGTAGTTGGGGGCAGTTTCGCCCTACATTCGATGTACAGTCTGTACTCGATAAAGGGAAAACTGTTGCTTTCAGGTTAAATGGCGCTTATGAGCGTTCGGACAACTATCGCCCAATCGTTTCTTTGAACAAGGTCTACATCAATCCATCTTTGGAATGGAGACCCGATGAAAAAACGACAGTAACTCTCGAAATGGATTATATGAATGATGACAGAACTCCGGTTTCTAGTGCAATAAATCTCGCCGATGGCGGTACAGAAGCGATGTATGAGATACCTCACGATAAGTTCCTTGGTACCAAAGCAGATAATATAAACACAAAAACGCTTACATATGCAGCCCGCATAACACGCCAGATTGCAGACAAAGTAAGCGTTAGAGCTGCTTATTTCGGATCTTCTTACAAATTTGATAATTTGAATACGTCTATTGGAACAAGAGCTATTAAGGATGATTATAATGTGAGAGGTAGATCATTGACAAGAAATATGAGGGATGACAAGAATTCAACATTCCAGCTCGACCTGGTCGGTAAAGACATTTATACAGGAAGTGTGAAACATACATTCCAGCTAGGATTCGACTACAGGACAGCGGATGTATCCACCACCAGCTTTTCGTCTTATTCGTTAGGAAATATAGATATTGTAAATTCTCCTTCTATACCGAATGACGTAAGTCAGGACTCCATCATAAAATATATAAAACCAAACACGCCGGTTGATACATACTATTCTACATATGGCATTATGGCTCAGGAGGTAATGACTATTAATGAGTATTTAAAAGCGATATTGGGACTTCGCTATAGTTCCATTTCTACGAATAATACAGGTGGAGGTGTAACTACAGAAGATGCATGGAATCCGATGGTAGGAGTAATGGTTACTCCTTTAAAAAACATGAATATATTCGGTTCGTATACAACTAGTACCAATCTTAGGAATGCTGCAAACATCCTGGAAGACAGGGTAACCCTTGCAGGCCCTGCTACAACAAAACAATGGGAGTTCGGTATTAAATCAGACTGGCTTAATGAAAGATTGCGCTTCAACTTTACATATTTCGACATACTTACCGACAACCTCACTAACTCGGAATACGTATATAATGAAGGAACAGGAACTCAGGAAACGACAGGCTACTATTACAAAGCAGGAGACCTGAAGAGAAACGGGGTAGAAGTGGAATTAAGCGGACGTATACTGACCAATTTGCAGGTGATGCTGGGGTATTCATACACGAATGCCAAATACAAGAACAGTCCTTCATATGAAGAAGGGTCTGCACCTATAAATGCAGCTAAGCATACAGCAAACGGATGGGTATATTATACTTTGGATAGAAGTCCGCTGAAAGGTTTATCCATTGGTCTTGGCGCCTACTATGTAGGCAAGCGTCCTGTGGATGACTTCTCGCTGAAACCAAATGGACATGAAGGCACACTTACCGGGACAAAACCCTTTGATATGCCTGCCTATACAACCGTGAACGCTCAACTAGCTTATACTTACGGCAAGGTGACTACCCGTGTATTCTTCAACAATATATTCGATGAAGTAGGATATAATTCATACTACCGTGGCGGTTATATAAATCAAATCGACCCGCGCAATTTTGCGGCAGTAGTATCGTACCGTTTCTAGAGCGAATCACTATTTATGATTACGGGACAATGAGAAAATCATTATTTATTGGGATTGCAGGTTATTATAATTACCCCGAAATTTGCAGAGATGATAGTTGATTTAATCTGCCTCAATTCTCAAAAAGATATAGATTAAAGAATTACTTAACTTTGATGATAGTTGTTCCGATGAATTGTTTGATAGTCAATCCATCGGAACTTTCTTTTAGAATACAGAAATACATTTATGCGGAAATTTCTTAAACAGCTACACAAATGGCTCTCTATTCCTGTCGGAATTATCATTGTAATCGTTTGCCTTACAGGAGCAATACTTGTCTTTCAGGATGAAATACTCCAACTGGCCAATCCATCCCACTATTTTGTAAAAGAGGTTAAAGGCAGTCCGATACCGTTGGATGAACTGATACCGTTGGTAAATGCTCAACTGGACAGCAATACTGTTGCCAGTGTGCAGATACAGGATAATCCGGAACGTACTTATGCGATGACCCTCAAAGAAGGCTTCCGCATATCGGCGTTTGTAAACCAATATACAGGAGAAGTAACCGGAATGTATAAATTCAGGGAAAGCCCCTTCTTTACTATTATGTCACTTCACCGCTGGCTATTGGACGGGGGGCGTACATGGGGAAAATATACAGTAGGTATCTCAACTTTGATATTCGTATTTATTCTTATCAGTGGTTTTATAGTATGGATGCCCCGCAGACTGAATAAGAGCCGTTTCAAGATTCAATTTCGTAAAGGAGGGAAGCGTCTATGGTACGATCTGCATAACGTGCTGGGAGCATATGCCTGTCTTGTGTTGCTGATCTGCGCATTTACAGGGATGATGTGGTCTTTCGAGTGGTACAGGAACGGAGTATTTAAGTTGTTCGGAGTAGAAGCGCCTAAGGAATCCGGACATGGGGGAGGAAACCGCGGAGGCGGAGGAAGAGGTAAGGAAGGGAAAAAAGAAGAACTGAATATTGCAAACTGGCAAACAGTATATAATACCCTGAAAACGGCAAATCCGGACAATGAATACATCCGGGTGCAGGATAAATCGGCTACAGTACATCTGAAGTCATCCCTGACTTCGAGGGCTACAGATAAGTATGACTTTGATAAAAACACGGGAGAGATAACAAAAATCACCCTGTTTAAAGATCAGGAGGGAACAACTAAGGTGTGGGCATGGGTATATAGTTTACATGTAGGGAATTACTGGGGTATCTGGTCGAAAATATTTACCTGTTTTTTCTCCCTTGTGGGCGCAAGTCTACCCATTACAGGCTATTACATCTTTTTTGCCAAGAGAAGGGAGAGGGCAAAAGTAAGGGCGAGGAAAGAACGCCGCAAAAGTTAATTAACGTTTGAGCGTTATCTCGCGGGTAAAAAATATTACCTTTGTGTCTGACCTATTAATCAAAAACAATAAAGTCAGAACCCATGATTAACGAACAACAAAAATTGTATCTGAAAGGTACGGTGATACTACTCCTGTTTATGGTATCATCTACAAGTTTTAAAGCACAGCAGTTTACTAACTTATGGACAGGGTTACGCCAGCCCCAGCCACAATCGGAACTGCCGGAAGGTAATGCTCCTTTTCAGGATGCAAAAAGAATTGAAAAACAAAACTTACCTGCAAAACTTACCTCTACACAAGAGGGAGAATGGATCATCTCTCAGGGCTGGGAAATGACTGACGGAGCAACAGTAATTGAATCCGGAAAGTCAATATTCGATCCGCAACTGAATACGGCAACATGGTATAATGCCACTGTTCCCGGTACAGTCCTTACTACACTGGTAAATCAGGGAGTTTATCCCGATCCGTTTTTCGGACTGAATAATATGAATATCCCCGATTCGCTGAGCCGCACCGATTGGTGGTACAGGTGTAAATTTAATGTCCCGCAGGATATTGCCGGCAAGCAACTGCAATTACTCTTTAATGGTATAAATTACCGGGCAGAAATATATCTGAACGGAAAAAGGCTGGGTAGTATAAAAGGGGCCTTTATCCGGGGAAAGTTCGATGTGACAGGTGTTGTAAACCTAGATTCGGAAAATATACTGGCCGTCCATATCCTGCCTCCCAATAATCCGGGAATACCTCACGAACAATCAATGATCGCCGGGCAGGGCTTGAACGGAGGAGTGCTGAGTACCGACGGGCCAACGTTCATATCTTCTATAGGCTGGGACTGGATTCCGGGTATTCGCGACCGTAATACAGGTATCTGGCAGGATGTAAGACTCAGGTCGAGTGGTGACGTATTGATCGGTGATCCTTTGGTGACAACAGATATTCTCTTACCCGACACTACTCAGGCGAAAATAACTATCCGTACTAATATCCGTAATATAAGTGCAAATGCTATAAACGGGACACTTTCTGCAAAAATAGAGAATATGAATATCGATATACCTTATTCGCTGAAAGCTAATGAGGAAAAAATATTGGTTTTCAGTCCCGAGGAGCATAAGGAATTAAATATAAAGAATCCCCGCCTGTGGTGGCCAAACGGTTACGGCAATCCGGAGTTATATGACCTGGAACTAACCGTCCGGACAAATAGCAGTATCTCGGACACGAAGAAAGTACGCTTCGGTATCCGTGAGATGTCATATGAACTGATGGTGAGTGATAATAATCAGAATAAAAGGGTACTTTATACGCCTAACTCAACGACAAATAAAGGAAACCCCGTATTCGATTATGAAAAAAGGGCTTTCTTTACCAAAGATAATCAACTGCCTGCAATTGCCAAAGGTGCAGATATATCAGGATTGGAAACATTATCTGCCGACGATTCTGTCGGACCTTTCCTTGCAATCAGGGTAAACGGAGTGAGGATATTCTGTCGTGGCGGCAACTGGGGTATGGACGATGGTATGAAAAGGGTGTCGAGAGAACGGATTGAACCGTATGTACGTTTGCATCGCGATGCCAATTTCAATATTATCCGCAACTGGACGGGTGAATCGACCGAAGAAGTATTTTATAGTCTTTGTGACGAATACGGCATGTTGGTTTGGAACGATTTCTGGATTACTACAGATGATACGGTAGAGCCAAGCGACTTCGACCTGTTTGTTAAGAATGCTACTGATGTAGTACGCCGTTACCGCAATCATCCGTCTATAGCTATCTGGTGTCCCCGCAATGAAGGTTTTGCCCCGGAAGGAATGAGCGAAATGCTAACAAAAATGGTCGCGCAAGAAGACCCTACCCGCCATTATCATGGTCAATCCCGTTTTCTGAATATGGGAACAAGCGGTCCGTGGGGATACTTTAAAGATCCGTCGCTATACTATACCCAAAATGCAAAAGGTTTCAATACCGAGATGGGAAGTTATGCTATCCCTACGGCGAATACTATCCGCAAATTCATCGCCCCTGAAGATCAATGGCCGATAAATGATGTATGGGCATATCACGATTTACATCACACATCCCAGAATTTCGGGGACTTTATGAATGCGGTCAACCGTTACGGAAAACCCGATAGTATGGAGGATTTTGTCCGCAAATCACAATTTATAACATACGATGCATGGCGCAATATGCTCGAAGCATGGAATAGCAAGATGTGGGACAATACTACAGGCCTTATACTGTGGATGAGCCACCCGGCGTGGCCGAGCATGATCTGGCAGACATACACTTACGATTATGAAACACCTGGGTCATATTTCGGGGCGAAGAAAGCCTGTGAGCCGGTACATATACAGATGAATTTGCCGGATAACGATGTAATGGTTATTAATACGACATTGCATGATTACAGATCAGTGACGGCCAGCATCAAATATATAAGCCTGCAAGGTAAAGAGTTGTATAAGAAAGATATAAAGTTGGACGCTAAGGCAAATTCAGCTACTAAATGCTTTGTCCCTGCAAACGTGAATAGTTTGCCTAAACTGTATCTGACACGCCTGGAGTTGAAAGATATAAAAGGCAAAACGATATCGACAAATGACTATTGGATGACTGACGGAAGCATTGACTCATACAGGAATATGAATACACTATCTCCTGTGGACGTGGTTGTAAAGACTATAAACACAAAAGGTAGAACATTGGTGGAGGTATCAAATCCTTCAAAAACGTTAGCTGCCGCCCTGAAATTGAATGCAGTGGATAAAAATACAAACGAAATACTTCTCCCTGCCTATTTCTCCGATGGCTATATCAATTTATTACCGGGGGAAAAAAGAGTTGTAGAATTGACCCTGCCCCAACAGCTTACTAATAACTATAAGGTGGTAGCTGAAGGATATAATGCAAAGAGTAAGTAAAAGATAAGGATTCCGGAATAAAAGATAAAGCTGCATTTGCGTCATGCAAATGCGGCTTTATTTATAACTGGACGTTCAGCATATTTACAAACCGGCAGTTGATTATAGCTTCAACTCCCGATCCGTATTGGTTATAACAAAAAAGAAACCGCCTTGATATATCAAAGCGGCTTTCCCTGTATTTTAGGCAATAATTATTTTACTTCAAACTCTTGTTTCATATCTATTTCTTCTTTGTTCTCATCATAAAAATGATATTCGAGAAGAGCCAGATTCTGGTTCGGTAATATTTTTATTCCCATGCTATATCTCCATTTCCACTGCCATTTGAGGGAAATAAGACCTTGATTGATAAACGCTGCAACGTATGGATGTACGTGCAAGGTAAATTTCTTCACTTTCAGATCTTTTACAAGATAACTGATTTTCATACGCAAGGTGTCTGTGAATAATATGGATGGCCTTATTTCTCCCTTACCGAAACAGTTAGGACAAATTTCGGTTGTGGTAATTTCCATTTCAGGGCGAACGCGCTGCCTTGTGATTTGCATCAACCCAAATTTGCTTAGAGGCAAAATGTTATGCTTGGCGCGGTCGTTAGACATTAATTCCTGCATTCTTGTTATCAGTTGACTGCGGTGCTCGCCTTCAGTCATATCTATAAAGTCGATTACGATTATGCCCCCCATGTCTCGTAATCTTAGCTGTCTGGTTATTTCTTCTGCTGCCGCGGAATTCACTTCCCAGGCGTTATTTTCTTGTCCGGCTTCCGGGTTCTTTGACCTGTTTCCGCTATTCACGTCTATTACGTGCAATGCTTCTGTGTGTTCTATAATCAGATATGCTCCGTTTCGGAACGTTACCGTTTTTCCGAAAAGAGCCTTTATTTGTTTTGTAACGCCGAAGTTGTCGAATATGGTGAGGTCACCGTCATATTGTTTTACAATGTTCTTCTTCTCAGGCGCAATGAATGAAATATAATCTTTTATCTGATTACATGTATCAGGCTCATTTACATGTATCTCCTGAAAGCTCGAATTAAATACATCACGCAAAAGGGCAACTATACGTCCTGTTTCTTCAAAGACGAGAGTCGGCAACTTGCTTTTCTGTATTTTGGGAAGATTGTCATCCCATCGCTTTACCAGTGTTTTCAGTTCAGTATCCAGATCGGCTACTTTCTTACCTTCGGCTACAGTTCTTACTATTACGCCGAAGTTTTTAGGCTTTATACTCTGTATCAGCTGACGTAGTCGGGCTCGTTCTTCCTTCGACTTGATTTTTTGTGATACGGAGACTTTATCATTAAAAGGTATAACAACGAGGAAACGTCCGGCCAGGGACAATTCCGATGTAAGGCGGGGGCCTTTTGTCGATATAGGTTCTTTGGCTATTTGTACCAGGATTTCCTGCCCTGGTTTCAGTATGTCACTGATAGAACCATCCTTATCTATGTCATGCTCCAGTTTCATTTTGGAGATGTTCGGGAATTTTTTCTTATCAGCCAGCGCCTGTTTGTAGAACTTATCAACAGATTTGAATTGAGCACCAAGATCTAAATAGTGAAGAAAAGCGTCCTTTTTGTATCCAATGTCTACAAAAGCAGCGTTTAGTCCGGGCATAAGCTTTTTCACTTTGCCGGCATAGATGTTTCCTACCGCGTATGAAGCATCTCTTCCTTCTTTTTGCAGTTCGACAAGCTTTTTGTCTTCAAGTACTGCTATCGAGACTTCATTGGGCTGAACATCGACTACTAGTTCGCTATTCATAACTATAATTTAGAAGTTGAAAATTAGATTTAAATATATCCAGTATTTAAACCTTAAAATAGGTTTGCTTCTTTGTGTAATAGAAGCGGATTGCATATAATACACAAAGAACAAACTTAAAATTCAACAATTTGTAAGTTTGTTCCTGTATATTTCTGTTAAAGAAAGAAATAAGGCTTATTTTTTCTTCTTATGCCTATTCTTTCTCAGTCTTTTTTTGCGCTTATGCGTAGACATTTTATGTCTTTTTCTTTTCTTTCCGCTTGGCATGTTATTTATATATTTAGTAATTAATAATTTGTATGCGTCTCAATTACTTTCTTACTTGGATTACGAAAGTTTTGGCAGGTTTGAATGCCGGAATTGAATGTGCTGGTATGATAATAGTCGTGTTTTTAGAAATGTTACGAGCCGTTTTTTGAGCTCTTGTCTTCACGATGAAACTACCGAAACCTCTTAAATAAACATTTTCATTCTTGCTCAGGGAGTCTTTAACTACGTCCATGAATGATTCAACTGTTTTCAATACAGTCGCTTTGTCTATGCCTGTATTTTTCGCAATCTCGTTAACGATGTCAGCTTTTGTCATTTTCTTATTTTTTTTAGATTCAAAACAATTAATTTTTTGGACTGCAAATATATAGCTTTTTATTTACCTTTGAAACAAATAACGGCCATTTTTTCTAAATAATGCAGAAATTAACTTTCGGTGACCGGGGATTTCTGTCTGTTGTAAATAATTGTAAATGAGTAAAGAAAAAGATTTAAGATTAAGTTCTATATTAATAAGGTGGTATAATGATAATAAACGGGAGTTACCTTGGCGCGATACAACAGACCCTTATTTTATCTGGATTTCAGAAATAATATTGCAGCAAACGCGAGTAGATCAAGGATATACGTATTTTAACCGGTTTGTGAAAAGATTCCCTTCCGTAGGTTTGTTGGCACAGGCCGAAGAAGATGAGGTTTTGAAGCTTTGGCAGGGTCTGGGCTATTACAGCCGCGCGCGTAATCTTCATGCAGCCGCAAAAATGATATTGGAGAAATATAATGGAGCCTTTCCTCGTGATTATGAAGGTGTTTTGAGTCTGAGAGGGGTGGGGGGATATACTGCTGCCGCGATAGTGTCGTTTGCCTATAATCAGCCATATGCGGTTGTCGATGGTAATGTGTTCAGGGTGTTGTCGCGTATATTTGCTATTGAAGAGCCTATAGATAGCACAAAGGGTAAGAAGCTGTTCTCTCAGCTCGCACAGGAATTGCTTGATGATAAAAGGCCAGGTCTGCATAATCAGGCTATTATGGAGTTTGGGGCCTTGCAGTGTGTACCTGCGTCACCCCATTGTGGAGATTGCCCGGCTTCGGTGATGTGTCTTGCATATGCGCAAGGCAGGGTAGGAGTATTTCCGGTAAAAGAAGGAAAACAAAAGGTGCGTGCCCGTTATTTTCATTATTTCGATATCCGCTTCGGCGACGGTTATATGCTTTTGCATAAGCGTACGGCAAAAGATATCTGGCAGGGTCTGTATGAGTTGCCATTGGTGGAAACCGGAGACGCTTTACCGATAGAGGAACTCCGGCAAGCGGATGGTTTCAAAAAACTGTTTAAAGATAATGATGGTGCATATATTATAGAATATGTGTTGCAGATGAAGCATATCCTTTCTCATCAGGCTATATATGCGACATTTTATCAGGTCACCGTGCAGACCGTATCGATGCCCGGCGAATATTTAAAGGTGAGGATTGAAGATGTGGACGAATATCCCGTATCGCGTTTGGTGCATAAATATTTTGAAAAAATGTAACTATTAGGCTTTGCTATTTGCATAAGCCACAAAACACTATAACTTTGTACGAAACATAAACAAACATCGAAACATGGATAAGATATCTTTAATTGTGCCTTGCTATAATGAAGAACAAGCTCTTCCCTTCCTATATAAAGAACTAGTGAAACTGACAGCAGAGATGTCTGAGCAGGAGTTTGAGTTTATTTTTATCAATGACGGTTCCAAGGATAAGACATTGGAATTGGTGAAAGGATTAAAGAAATCGGACGACAGGGTTCATTATGTGTCTTTTTCCCGGAATTTTGGTAAAGAAGCGGGTATATATGCAGGCTTGAAGGCTGCCACAGGGAACTATATTTCCTTGATAGATGCCGATTTGCAAGATCCGCCTTCTCTGGTGAGGGAAATGTATGAGAGCCTTAAAACGGAAAATTACGACTGTGTGGCGACGAGGCGTGTAGACAGGAAAGGAGAGCCTGTTATGCGCTCATTCTTTGCGAAACAATTTTATAAACTTATAAATAAAATATCGGATACGGAGGTGGTCGACGGAGCGCGGGATTTCAGGTTGATGACGCGCCAGATGGTTGATGCTATATTGGAAATGAGTGAGTACAACCGTTTTTCAAAGGGCATTTTCGGATGGGTCGGCTTCAATACCAAGTGGATCGCCTTCGAGAATATCGAACGCGTTGCCGGGCAGACTAAATGGTCGTTTATCGGATTGTTCCTTTATTCATTAGAGGGGATAATCGCATTCTCTACACGTCCGTTGCTTATTGCTTCCCTGTTTGGTATTTTGTTTTGCCTCATTGCATTTGTTATGATCTGTGTTATTATCTTCAAAACATTGGTGTTTGGCGATGATGTGCAAGGGTATCCGTCTACTATGTGTGTGATCTTCTTTATAGGCGGGATTCAGTTGTTCTGTCTTGGTATTTTGGGGCAATACCTTTCCAAAACCTATCTTGAGACAAAGAAACGTCCGATTTATATAGTGAAGGAAACAGCATAAAAGGTTGTTTTGCAATCTTTAGTTGTCAAATTTGAATAATTTGGCATATAAATTTTTGTGTTTAAAAAATAAAACTGTAATTTTGCGCCGATTGTCCGCAGACTCTCATTTGGTGCGCTTTTTGCGGTTTTGGCAAAGTGTCACTGATACCATAGAAAGTGATTGACAATTGATAGAAAAGTTTTAATCTTAAAATGAAAATATGAGTTCTTCTGCTCTTTTTTTAGTCGTTCTTTTAACGGGAATTATGCTTGTATGCGCCGGACTCGGCATGGCATTGCTACTATCACCAAAATCATTTAATGCACAAAAAGGAGAACCATACGAATGCGGGGTTCCGACCCACGGTACTTCATGGATGCAGTTTAAGGTAGGATATTATCTTTATGCAATCTTATATTTAATGTTCGATGTGGAGGCCATATTTCTATTTCCGTGGGCAACTGTTGTACGGAATTTAGGTATGCCTGGATTATATAGTATACTGTTTTTTGTATTAATCTTAGGCCTTGGATTGGCTTATGCATGGAGGAAAGGAGCATTGCAATGGAAATAAAGAAAATATATATAAAAGGTATTCCTAACGATGAGTTTAAGGATAATGAATACCTTGAAGATTATATAAAGGAGCTGAATGAAAACGGAGTTCCGGTTGTTGTTGGAAAACTGGACGACCTTATTAACTGGGGACGATCCAATTCTGTCTGGCCTTTGGCTTTCGCTACCAGTTGTTGCGGTATCGAATTTATGGCTTCGGCTGCTGCCCGTTACGACCTCGCCCGTTTTGGGATGGAGGTTACGCGTAATAGTCCCCGCCAGGCCGATACAATGGTAGTAGCAGGTACAATCGTACATAAAATGGCTCCGCTGCTTAAGCGTGTATACGATCAGATGGCAGAACCTAAATATGTTGTGGCCATGGGCAGTTGTGCTATTTCCGGAGGCCCGTTTGTGGATTCATACCATGTAGTGAAAGGAATCGATGAAATAATGCCGGTAGATGTATATGTGCCGGGATGTCCTCCCCGTCCTGAAGCTTTATTTTATGGCTTGATGCAGCTGCAACGTAAAATCAAGGTGGAACGCTTTTTGTTCAAAGTAGATAAAAAGAATAAGTAACTCGTTTCTGGTTACACGCACAGATAGGGGCAGTTATTCCCCATATAAAATTAACATGTAATTCGCAACTATAATATATCGATGGAAAACATCAGGAAAGTAATATTGGAAGCCGTACCCGAAGCGGTGATCGAAGACGCCGGAAGGCTTACGGTTACTGTGGAGCCGGACAAATTACGCCATTTGGCAAAAGCTCTTCGCTATCATGCAGAGTATCCTTTCGACTATCTGGCTATGCTGACCGGAATGGACTGGGGAGAAAAGCTCGGGGTAAATTATCTTCTGGCTTCATCAAAAGATTTATCCAGGGAGGTTGTCCTGAAAACAGGTACAGTCGATAGAGAAAATCCATTGCTTTATACAGTTACAGATATATGGGAAACCGCCCATTATAATGAACGTGAGGTATATGCGATGTTCGGTATCCGTTTTATCAATAATCCGGATATGCGCCGTTTCTTCCTCAACTCCGATTGGAATGGTTTTCCGTTGAAAAAAGATTATGATACAAACCCTGTATTGAACCCCGTTTCGGTAGAGAGTAAAGATATCGTTGATATTGCTCCCCGGATTATGGAAACACCCAATGGATTGAAGGAGGAGAACGTAAGGGTATTCGAAGAAACCGATTATATAATAAATATAGGGCCACAGCACCCTTCTACCCACGGGGTGATGCACTTCCGTGTTGCATTGGAAGGTGAGATGGTGAAGAAGATAGACGTCCACAGCGGATATATCCATCGCGGGATAGAAAAGATGTGCGAGAACATGACCTATCCGCAGATACTGCATCTGACTGACCGTCTGGACTATCTTTCCGCAAACATCAACCGTCACGGCCTATGTATGTGTGTGGAGAAAGCCGGAGGAATAGAAGTTCCGGAAAGAGCGCAATATATCCGTACCATTATGGATGAGTTGAATCGTATCGATTCCCATCTTGTAGCCTGGGCGACCATGTGTATGGACTTAGGTTCTACCACCGCTTTTATATACGGTATGCGCGAACGTGAGGAAATACTGAAGATATTTGAACAGACATCAGGCGGGCGTTTGATTATTAATTACAACGTTATCGGTGGTGTTATGTTCGATATATACCCTGAATTCCAGAAAGATGTAAAAGCATTCATTCCGCTCATGCGTAAGCGCCTGAAAGAATATGACAGATTGTTTACAGGGAATGTCATCGCATTGGGACGTATGAAAGGAATAGGCCTTCTTTCCAAAGAAGACGCTATTTCTTATGCGGTTACAGGACCTGCAGGACGTGGTTCGGGATTCGCTTCTGATATCCGTAAGCATGTACCTTATGCACTTTACGATAAAGTAGAATTTACAGAAATTATACGTGAAGAAGGGGATGCCTTTGCCAGATATCTGAACCGTCTGGATGAAATAGAAGAGTCCCTGAAGATTATAGAACAATTAGTAGATAATATACCTGATGGCGAATTCTTAGCCAAAACAAAAGCTATAATCAAATTGCCTGAGGGTGAGTACTATCAGAGAGTGGAGGCCGGTCGTGGAGAATTCGGTGTATTCATCGAAAGCCGTGGCGACAAGGTCCCATACCGTCTGAAATTCCGTTCTCCGTCGATGGCTGCTGTTTCGGTGATGCCCTTGATTTGTGAAGATGAGAAGATTTCAGACTTTATCGGTATCGGTGGTTCTATGGATTATGTGATTCCTGATATCGACCGTTAATACAGATTAAGGTCTCAGACCTATTTGTTGCTTTTGTATTTGCAACAGCAATAATAGGTTGCGGTTAAATAATGTTGCATTAAATGCTTTTTTTGCTTATTCATTTTATCAATATAAAAACATATGCTGTTAAAATTTTCGTTAGAGCCCTCTCAATTGACCTCATGGCTTGATACATGGCTACACGCCAATTTGCCAACATGGGCAGCTCTGACAATAGAATTTGTACTGATAGGTATTGTCTTACTGACCCTTTATGCAGTACTGGCCTTGATATTAATCTATGTAGAACGTAAAATTACGGCATTTTTCCAGGCACGTTTAGGCCCGAACCGTGTAGGTAAATACGGACTCATTCAGAGTGTGGCCGACATGGTAAAGATATTGCTAAAGGAAATTATTCATGTTAAGCAATCCGACAGGTTCCTGTTTTTTACAGCGCCTTTCTTTATGATTGTGGCTTCCATGCTTACATTCGGTGCATTACCATTTGGTCAGGGACTTCAAGTCGTGGATTTCAATATCGGCGCATTCTATGTAATTGCCGTTTCATCACTGGGTATCATCGGGGTATTACTGGCCGGATGGTCAAGTAATAATAAGTATTCGATGATCGGAGCCATGCGAAGCGGAGCCCAATTTATAAGCTATGAACTTTCCGCTGGATTCGCTTTGATGACAGTAGTTGTATTGTCAGGAACAATGAGTTTTTCCCAGATAATACAGGGTCAGACATATCTCCATCAATGGAATATAATAGCAGGACATGTTCCCGCATTTATAGCATTTATTATCTATCTGATTTCAGGACATGCCGAAACTAACCGTGGGCCTTTCGACTTGCCGGAAGCTGAATCGGAGTTAACAGCAGGTTACCATACGGAATATTCAGGATTGCAATTCGGGTTTTTCTATCTGGCTGAGTATCTGAATATGTTTATTGTTGCAGGTATCGCCGCTACTGTATTCTTAGGAGGATGGATGCCTGTACAGATTGAAGGTTGGGACGGATTTAACCATGTGATGAACTATATTCCGTCATTCATATGGTTTTTTGGAAAAGCAGGATTCCTTGTCTTCCTCAGTTTGTGGGTAAGATGGACGTTCCCGCGTTTGCGTATCGACCAGCTGTTGAATCTGGAATGGAAATATCTGTTGCCGATTAATATGGTAAACATATTATTGATGGTAGCTATGGTTTTATTGGGTTGGACTTTTAAATGAATAAAAGATAGTATTTAATACTGTTGCAGATATAAAAATAATAAAAAGGTCTGAGACCTTAATTTATAGAAAATACGATAATGAGTTCAGTATCAGAATATTTTTCAGGTTTATTTGGAGGTATCAGGTCATTGCTCACAGGTATGAGGGTGACATGGGGTGAGCTGTGGACAAAAAAGATCACAGAGCAATACCCTGAAAACCGCGCAACCCTTGTAATCCCTGACCGTTTCCGTGGCGAGCTGATCATGCCGCACGATGAAAATAACGAGCATGCCTGTACAGCTTGTGGTATCTGTCAGATGAATTGCCCGAACGGGACAATACAGGTTATATCGAAGAGTATAGAGACAGAAGATGGGAAAAAGAAAAAAATAATAGACCGTTACATTTATGATTTAGGAATGTGTACATTCTGTAATCTGTGTGTGATAACCTGTCCGTCGGATGCGATTGTTTTTGCGAATACTTTCGAAAATTCGCTCTTTACTCGCAGTAAGCTTATCCAGCAACTAAACCATGAAGGTTCTAAGCTCCGTGAAAAGAAAAAGGAAAAGCCTGCTCTTGTAACAAGTCCTGTAGCTAAAGCAGAAGATGCCGTACATGGAAAGAATACGGCGCCGGAAAATGTACCCCAGACTCCGCTCGAACCTATACCTGCACAGGATATAAAAACGGCCGATGGAAGCCATCCCGAACTGGATGTGAAAAAGGATGTGACAACCAAGACAGTACCTGCGTCCAAGACAGATGGAGATATTGGGCCAAAAGAAGATAAAGAATAAATAATATACGATAATCAACAGATTATGGCAGAACAGATTATATTTTACATTATAGCAACAATCATTGTGTTTTCCTCCATTATGGCGGTTACAACACAAAAGATTATCCGCTCGGCGACATTCCTGTTATTTGTCCTTTTAGGTACAGCAGGTTTGTATTTACTACTCGATTATCATTTCCTGATGGCAGTACAGATAGCTGTTTATGCAGGAGGTGTGATGGTATTGTTCATCTTTGCTATCCTGCTCACCCATGAGCCGGGAGTGGATGTCAAATTCGAAAAACCGGGAAGGGTATTCATAGCAGCAGTTGCGGCTCTGGCCGGACTGGGTATTTGCGGTCACATAATATTCTACAATGTGAACAAGTTTTATACTTACGTTACACAAAGCGAGTTGCAGATGCAGGATATAGGTATGGCAATGATGGGTACGGACAAATACCAGTACTTGCTGCCGTTCGAGGCTATAAGTGTGTTGTTGTTAGCTTGTATTATTGGTGGTATAATGATTGCCAGAAAAAGATAACACCTCCCCCTACCCCTCCAAAGGGAGGGGAGACTGAAATGAATAGTAAAAAAGTAATATAATACAAATACCCTCACAGGTAGCTTCTCTTTTGGGGAGGTTGGAGGGGTGGATAATAAATATTATGGGTGATTTTATAACAAGTTTTCTATCAGGACCGGTGCCTATCGAGGCGTATCTTGCGGTAAGTACTATTATGTTCTTTGCCGGGGTATATGGTTTCCTTTCACGTAAAAACATGTTGATGGTTCTGGTTTCTGTGGAGTTGATGCTCAATGCTGCCGACCTGAATTTTGTGGTATTCAACCGTTATCTGTATCCGGGACAGCTCGAAGGGTTTTTCTTTACCCTGTTTGCGATAGGAATAGCCGCCGCCGAAACAGCGATAGCCATCGCCATCATTATCAATATATACCGCCATGTGAAGAGTATATATATAGATGAGAATATTACTAAAATGAAAAACTGAGAGAATAGAGAGTTACAAGTTACGAGTTACAAGTTACTAAGTTGAAGTAACGAATAATGAGTAATGAAGGCTCAAATAGAAAATATAATAATGTAGAGTTGTTACGGTTTAAGGTGGGAGTGTCTGAAAAAGAAGCTCGTAACTTGTAACTTGTAACTCGTAACTAAAAGAAAATATGGACGCATTTAATTATTCTATACTGATACTTGTACTTCCTGTCGTAATGTTCCTCATTCTGGGGCTGGGCGGAAAATATATGAAGCCTGTAATTGCCGGAACACTGGGAAGCCTTTCCCTCGCAGTAATGGCAGTGCTGGCTTATACTACAGCTTATCAGTATTTCTTCGAAGTAGGGAAAGGCGCCGATGGCGTTTATCAGGCTATAAATGTATTCCACTTCCAGTGGTTAAGATTTACAGATACATTACATATCGATTTAGGTATGTACCTCGATCCTATATCGGTGATGATGCTGGTTGTGATTACTACCGTATCACTGATGGTACATGTTTATAGTTTGGGTTATATGAAGGGCGAAAAAGGATTCCAACGCTATTATGCTTTTCTGTCCCTGTTTAGTTTCGCGATGCTGGGGCTTGTTGTGGCGACCAATATATTCCAGATGTATATCTTCTGGGAACTTGTGGGGGTATCTTCATTCCTGCTCATCAGCTTCTATTATGTAAAACCGTCGGCAGTAGCCGCTTCGAAGAAAGCGTTTATTGTTACCCGTTTTGCTGACTTCTTCTTCCTTGTAGGTATTCTGTTGCTATCATATTTCACAGGTACATTCGACTTTGCTACATTGACTGCATCGAATGCAGATATCTGTGTATCATCTACAGCCGGAATGTCATTCCTTGGCATGTCTGTCCTTTCGTGGGCAATGCTCCTTATATTTATGGGAGGTGCCGGGAAATCGGCGATGATGCCGTTCCACATCTGGCTGCCCGATGCGATGGAAGGTCCGACCCCTGCGTCAGCCCTTATCCATGCCGCAACGATGGTTGTAGCCGGAGTATTCCTTGTGGCGCGTTTGTTCCCGATATATCATTTCGGAGCGCCGGAGATTTTGACTGTTATAGCATGGGTAGGAGCGATCACGGCATTGTTTGCTGCGGTGGTGGCCTGTACCCAGACCGATATAAAACGTGTACTGGCATTCTCGACTATATCGCAGATTGCATTCATGCTTACTTCTTTAGGCGTTTCCAAATTCGGGGATCACGAAGGATTAGGTTATATGGCGGGTATGTTCCACTTGTTTACGCATGCATTCTTCAAAGCATTATTATTCCTTTGCGCCGGAGCTATCATCCATGCAGTGCACAGTAATGAGATGGGGGATATGGGCGGACTTGCCAAGAAACTGCCAATCACCTGTATTACGTTCGGTATTGCCTGGCTGGCTATAGCCGGGATTTATCCATTCTCAGGATTCTTTAGTAAAGATGAGATATTGGCTGCCGCAATGGAGCACAATTTTCCGATATATATAATCTTGTCGGTTGCAGCGGGATTGACCGCGTTCTATATGACACGCCTGTTCCTTCGTATCTTTTTCTATGAAAAGAAACATTATCACCATGAACCGCATGAGGCGGGTCCATCAATGGCAATCCCTTTGATTATACTGGCTGTGTTTGCCTTCGGGGCAGGTTTTGTTCCTTTCAGTAAGTTTGTGACTTCGGATGGAGTGCCTTACGAAGCGCATATTAATATGCAGGTTGCGGTAACCAGCGTATTGATATCACTTGTCGGTATCGGTATCGGATTCAGATTGTACTTCAAGAAAAACGATATACCAGACAAAATCGCATCAAGCATCAGTACATTCTACAAATGGGCGCATAATAAGTTCTATTTCGACGAATTGTGGCTGTATGTAACACGTAATATAATCTTTAAACGTATTTCTGCTACTATAGCCTGGTTCGATAAGAAGTTTGTGGACGGCTTCATGGATTCACTGGCTTATATGACACAGGCAGCGTCCAGTACGATCAAGAATTTCCAGTCAGGATATATTCAGCAGTATGCATTGGCTTACCTGTTGGGAGCATTGATACTTGTGGTCGGTTTTGGCGGATGGTTAATTGCTTTTATTTGTAAATAAGAATTAAGCTGTTGGCTTATAGCTATTAGCTGTTGGCAGACAGAAAATAAGATAAATGTAAAGTTTAAAAAAGCTAATAGCTATAAGCTAAAGGTTAAAAGCTAAAAAATATGAATATTCTTTCATTATTTGTTCTGGTCCCTGTTGTGATGTTACTTGCGTTCATACCGTGTCGCAACATCAAACAAGTACGCACCGTGGGAGTAGTAGGTGCAGTTATAGAAGTTATTTTGGCTTTGGTTCTCCTGTTTATGTTCTATCAGGAACGGGCAGCAGGGAATGCTGCGGAAATGTTGTTTACATTCGACGCAGTCTGGTTTCAGGCAGCAAGCATGAACATACATTATGCTATCGGGGTTGATGGTATTTCGGTACTGATGATACTGCTTACCGCCATTATCATATTTACGGGTACTTTTGCTTCCTGGAATATGAACCCGTTACCGAAGGACTTCTTTATGTGGCTGACACTATTGTCGATCGGTGTATATGGATTCTTTATCTCTCTGGATATGTTTACCATGTTCTTCTTCTACGAGATAGCCCTGATACCGATGTACCTGCTTATCGGACTCTGGGGTACGGGACGCAAAGAATATTCGGCAATGAAATTGACCCTCATGCTGATGGGAGGTTCCGCATTCCTCTTTGTAGGTATTCTTGGAATCTATTACCATTCTTCAACTACAGGTGACTACACATTCAATATCCTCGAAATTGCAGCCAATAATAGTATTCCACTCTCTGCTCAATACTGGATATTCCCGCTTACATTCTTAGGGTTCGGGGTTCTTGGTGCCTTATTCCCATTCCATACATGGTCGCCTGATGGTCATGCATCAGCACCTACAGCAGTATCTATGCTTCATGCCGGAGTATTGATGAAACTGGGGGGATACGGGTGTTTCCGCATTGCGATGCGCCTGATGCCGGAAGCAGCCGATGAACTTTCATGGATATTTATAATACTTACGGGTATCAGTGTTATCTACGGAGCACTGGGTGCTATCGCCCAGACAGACCTGAAATATATCAATGCTTATTCCTCGGTAAGCCACTGTGGATTGGTATTGTTCGCTATATTGATGATGAACCAGACGGCTATGACCGGGGCAGTGATGCAAATGCTTTCGCACGGTCTGATGACAGCCCTTTTCTTTGCCCTGATAGGTATGATATACGGACGCACACATACCCGCGATATACGCCAAATGGGTGGGCTGATGAAGATTATGCCATTCCTCAGTGTATGCTATGTAATTGCCGGTCTGGCTTCTCTTGGTCTTCCGGGATTGAGTGGATTTGTGGCTGAAATGACAATTTTCGTGGGTGCATTCGAACATAACGATATGTTCCACCGGATATTTACGATTGCTGCTATATCCTCAATTGTGGTGACAGCAGTTTATATACTGAAAGTGGTTGGTAAAATACTGTTCGGACCAGTTCAGGACCCGCATCACCTGGAACTGACCGATGCTGTATGGCATGAGAAGATAGCCACAGTAGGACTGATAGTCTGTGTCGCAGGCATGGGATTATTCCCGGGATGGATTTCCGATCTGATTACAGCAAGTCTGGGGTATATAAAATAAATCAGTTAACAGTAAACAGTAAACAATATAAAATACAAAAGGAAGTTACTCGTAACCCGTAACTTGTAACTCGTAACTAAAATTAAGATATAAAAATGGATTTGAGTAATTATTTGTTGATGAAGCACGAGTTATCACTGATAGTGGTATTTCTCTTACTTATTATTTATGATTTGTTTGCTTCGGACAACGCAAAGAAATATTTCTTCCCTGTGGCCTGTACGCTGTTTCTGGTGCACACCGTCCTATGCTTCTTTTTTAAAGACAATGGAGCGTCCTTTGCTGGCATGTATGTTACCGGTCCGGCTTATCTTACAATAAAGAATATCCTGAATATAGGTGTATTCCTGATTTTCTTACAGGCAAATTCATGGCTGAACAGACCTGATTCGATTATTAAGCGCGGAGAATTTTTCATGCTGACCATACTTACCCTGATAGGTATGAACCTGATGGTTTCTTCCGGAAACTTCCTGTTGTTTTATATTGGTCTTGAAACGGCATCTTTGCCTATTGCGGCTTTGGTTGCGTTTGATAAATACAGACAAGAATCGGCTGAAGCCGGAGCCAAATATATATTTAATGCTATCTTCTCGTCAGGTATGATGGTTTTCGGGTTATCATTCTTATATGGAGCCTGCGGAACGCTATATTATGCAGATATCGCCACAAATATATATTCTGCGCCTATGGTAATAATGGCGATGGTATTTATCCTGGCCGGAATATTCTTCAAAATATCCCTTGTTCCGTTCCATCTTTGGGCTCCGGATACATATCAGGGCGCGCCTACAAATGTAACCCTTTATTTATCCACGATTTCTAAGGGAGCAGCGGTATTTGCACTGATGACCATCCTGTTCAAAGTATTTCCGGTACTCGCGGACGTTTGGCAAAACATAATATGGATCATAATCCTGCTTACGATTACAATTGGTAACCTGTTTGCTCTCCGTCAGAAGAATATGAAACGCTTCCTGGCTTTCTCTTCCATATCGCAGGCCGGTTATATCATGTTGAGTGTATTTACGGGAACGGCCGAAGGTATGGCTGCAACGATGTTCTACATCTTTGTATATGTATTTTCGAACCTGGCGGCTTTCGGAGTTATTTCTGCGATAGAAGACAAAACAGGAAAGGTGAATATGGATGACTATAACGGATTATATTATACAAATCCCAAACTGGCACTGGCTATGATGATCGCTATGTTCTCGCTGGGAGGCATTCCGCCTACAGCCGGTTTCTTCAGTAAGCTGTTCGTATTTATGACGGCTATGCAGCAGGGACATGTATTGCTTGTATTCCTCGCATTCCTGAATACTGTAATATCATTGTACTATTATCTATTGGTAGTTAAAGCAATGTTCATCAATAAGAACAATTCTCCTATCGAGACTGTTAATACAGACGGATATTTAAAAATATCACTGGTAGTATCGATGGTCGGAATATTTGTAATCGGCATGGTAAGCTGTTTCTATCAATATATAGATAAAGTTAGTTTTGGCATATATTAAAGATTATTAATTTATAAATAGAATTCGACAGAAGACTGTATCTTTGAGCTTCTGTCGAATTTTGTACAATAAAATATATACAACAAATATCATTTATGAATTTATTTGTTTTACTTCAAGCGGCTACTCCCGTTGTAGAAATGGCGGAGCAAACCGTCCAGACTGCTCCCGAAGAGAGTTATTTAAGCCTGGTAATGAAAGGTGGCTGGATACTGTTACCAATCTTTCTTTTATCGCTTTTAGCTATATATGTCATTATTAATAAGTGGCTGGTAGTAAACCGTCTTGGTAAAAAAGACTCTGTCTGGTTATCCCGTGTAGTAGAACTTATACATGAAGGGAAAGTAGACAAGGCCCTTAAATTCTGTATAGAACGCCCTTATGCTTCTGCTAAAGTGATTGCGGCCGGACTTAAAGATTTTGACCGTGATGATAAGGAAATACAGGAATCGATGGAAGTAGAAGCCCGTCAGCAAATAAGCATATTGGAAAGTCAGATGAACTGGCTGGGAATTACAGCTTCTATTGCACCGATGCTCGGGTTTCTGGGTACGATTTTCGGGGTGATAAAAATATTTTATGATATAGCTAAGACAAACGATCTGGCCATAGATACGATTTCTACAGGACTTTATCAGAAAATGATATGTTCCGGAGCGGGTTTGCTCGTGGGGATAATAGCATATGCCGGATATTATGTGCTGAATGGACGTATCGATAAAGTAGTAGTTAATATCGATAAAGAATCGAACGAAGTATTGAAAGCAATCAGAGCTTATAAAAGAGGTACTGTTGAGGCCTGATTTTATAGAGGTTATTCCTAAAAAAGAGAAAACATGAAAATAGAACGGAGAAAAACAAGGGCTGCGGAGGTTTATACCTCTTCATTGAATGATATAATGTTCTTCCTGTTGTTGTTTTTTCTTATTATATCTACAATGGTTACTCCGGCGGCTATCAGGGTTCTTTTGCCAAATGCTGCTACCTCAGAGCAGGTTGTGACCAAGAAAAATATTAATCTTATAATAACTCAGGATCTGAGATATTATGTCAATGATAAGGAAGTCGTAAAAGAAGAAATCGAGCAGGCACTGATGTCTGCCATTACAAAGGAAAAAGAAAAGAACAATAATGTCGAGGTAAATGTTCTATTACAGGCAGACAGGTCACTGAGTCTGCAGGACGTTGTAGATGTGATTGATATTGGGAATAAACTGCAAGTGAAAATGGTGCTGTTTACCCAAAAACCTGGATAATTAATTTATAAAAATAAAAAAGACAAAAACATAAATTTCATTATTACTAAAAAAAGATAATAGTAAATGAAATTTATACTAGATGATGCAACATTTCTACAAAAAATGCATCTCTAAAATGAAGCTTGACCAATATGAATGAACTGCAAATTATAGCAGGCTGTAAAGAACAAAAGCGTGAAGCTCAAAAAATGCTATACGAGGTATATGCCCGTAAGATGTATAGTATTTGCTTACGCTATAGTTCGGATCAGGACGCTGCTCAGGATTTATTGCAGGACGGATTCATGAAAGTGTTCGCTAATATTGATTCATTTCAAGAAAGGGGCTCTTTCGAAGGTTGGCTCAAGCGCATATTTATAAACCTGGCTTTAGAAAACTTAAGAAAGAAAAAATCAATAATTCAGACTTCCGATGATGTTCAGGATCTTCCCGATATAGTGGATGATTCTACCGAAGACGAACAAATGTATAAAATATCGGAAAGTGAATTGCTGAATATGGTGCAAGACCTGCCTCGTGGCTATTCTACAGTTTTCAACTTGTATGCAATAGAAGATTATTCACACAAGGAAATAGCAGAAATGATGAATATAAGTGAAGGTACTTCACGTTCTCAATATGTAAGAGCAAGACAGATATTACAGGGGAAAGTGAGACAATATATTAAAGAGAGATCATAAAAATGATAGAAGATAAAGACAAAATAAAGGATCTATTCTCCTCAAAGTTAGGAAACTTTGAGCCGGAAGTGCCTGCATCCGTTTGGGGTGGGCTGGATCAGCTTTTGTCTAATCAGCCTGTACAAGCGCCTGATGCATCATCTTCGTCATCATCTGCAAATTCTTCAACAGCCAATGCAGCTTCTTCGACCACAAAAGCATCTATTATAAAGACCATCGCTATTGCTGTAGGTGTAGCGGCAGCAATTGCAACAGGTATATTGTTTATTCCAACAGATGATAAACCGGTGATGGAAGATGCTAATGTTGTAGCGACAGAAGAAGTTAAGTCGCCTGAGGAAATTCAGGATGCGGATACAGTGATTGAAATTCCGAAAGCTGTGCTGCCGCGACTGGCCAGAGCCAGGGCTATAGCTGAACCTGTAGTACCACCAGTAAGCAAAGCGGAACCGGTACAGGAAACTGTATCTGAACCATTGAAGAAAGAAGAGCCTGAGAAAGAAGAGAAAAAAGAGGAGAAAGAAGTTCCGGTGCAGGCACAAACTGTAGTCATGTTGCCGGAAGTAACATCACCGTCGAAAGGGCTCTCTGTTGGAATTACAGCGAATTCAGGGTTGTTTGCTGACAATGTAAGTGAAAGAGGTGGAGGATTGCTGTTCTCTCACCCTGTAAGGACAAGGACTTTGCATGAGGCGCTAGTTAAAGAAAACAGTGAATTTGAGCTGGAGCACAGGCAGCCTATTTCATTCGGGGTAACAATAAGCAAAGAGATCGCGCCTAGATTGTCATTTGAAACAGGGATAGTCTATACGCATCTGTCCTCAAAGGTAAAATCGAATAGTGTGTTTAATATAAGTGAGACACAATATTTTAACTATCTGGGTATACCATTGTCGCTGAATTATACGTTCTTTGAATTGGGTAAGACTAAATTTTATTTTGCTTTGGGAGGAATGATACAGAAAGATATAAACGGAAGATATATAAGTAACATGGGCTTCTCTATGCTCGACATCGAAGATAAGGATCTTGCTGGCCGTATCTTTTATTCAGAGCCGTATTACATTAAAGAATCCGTGAAACAATCAAATCCTCAGTTTTCGGTAAGATCATCTATAGGAATATCCTACCCTCTGTATAAGAAAATGTATTTTTACGGAACGATAGGAGGAGCATATTACTTCGACGCCGGAAATAAATACAGGACCATATATTCTGACCGAAAGACTCAGTTGGATCTGAATCTGGGAATTAAGTTTGACTTTTAAAAATTAATACAATTAAAAATAAACATGAAAAAAACATCTTTACTGAAAATTTTTTGTAGTGTACTCTCCGTGGTGTTACTGATGTCATCATGTCTGGGAGATGGGGATAGTTCATTTACTATTGAGAAGGATTTTGCTTATATTGTGGAGAACAATTATGGCCAAAGGTATGCCATTACATCTAACGGATATATAATGCATGAAAATATTACTAAGTTAACAGCCGGTAATTGCTATTTTATAGCTTATAAAATAATATCCGGATCAGCAGACGGCTATTATAATGCTGAGTATGTAAATGTATTGAATGATGGGAAGGCGATAACAAAGGGATTATTTCAGAAGCCGGCTGAAAATTTAGAGACAATCAGCCCTTCAAGTTTAAGTATACAGGCTTGGTCCTGGAACAATGCGATCGGGGATAACTGGCTGATCGGCTATAATCTGGCAAAGAAAGAACGGGACGAAGTCAAAGTTTTCTTCTATTATGATCCGGACAATCAGAAATATACAGATGGCACCACAGTAGTAGAAATAGACCCTGTAAAGGATAATAAGATTATAATTGATATAAGATTCGTGATAACAGACGCTGTCGGCGGTGAGTCAGTAAACGAATCTTCCTATGCTGTTGGAAATTTATCGTCCCTCAGAGCAGGTATTGCTGAATTTAGACCTAATTTTAGCGGTGTAAGTACCGACTATGTAAATGTCCCTGTGAAATTCAGATATCAGAAAAAAGATGTTACAGAACCTCAATACATCGGTAACTGGCAGTGGGATGGTAGCAATGCGTATTATATTCAGTTTACAAAGAATTAAATTGATTAACTAATAAATAAAAAGAGACGTAGCCTGCGGACTGCGTCTCTTTTACATATATAAAGAAATGTTGGAAAAAGATATCTTAACCATAATAACAGATCATTTACCTCAGATAATAGCATCAGCGGTTATAATTTTATTAACACCATCCTCAAAATATATTGTAGGTAAGATAATAAGGAAGTATGGTTCTCTTACTCTGAAGTCAGAACCACGGACATTGCATATAATACAAGTGATAAATATCCTTATCAATTTCACTTGTCTGGTTACCCTTGCAATTATCTGGGGAGTGCAGCCGCAAAATATGCTGGTGGCTTTATCTTCGATATTTGCAGTAATAGGCGTTGCCATGTTTGCCCAATGGTCTATCCTGAGTAATATTACAGCCGGAATTATTATATTTTTTACTACCCCATTTAAAATTGGAGATGAGATTCATATCCTGGATAAAGATACTCCTATCGATGCCGTAATAGAGAATATCCTGACTTTTCATACCCATCTCAGGACAAATGAAAATGAGCTTATAATCATACCAAACTCACTTTTTCTGCAGAAAATAGTTTCTGTCGGGAAAATGGAAAGATAATATGTTGCAGAATCTGTTAAGTGGATTTTTTTCCTATATTTGTGATATTATAAACAAAATGGATAGTTGAATATGTCGGTGAACAAAGTAATATTGATAGGAAATGTAGGGAAAGATCCCGACGTGAAATATTTCGATAATGGCAGCGTAGTTGCAAATTTTACCCTTGCCACTACCGAGAGAGGGTATACAGCGGCAAACGGTACCCAGATACCCGACCGCACCGAATGGCATAACATCGTGTGCTGGAGAGGCCTGGCTAAAGTGGCGGAACAGTTTGTGAGAAAAGGGACACAAGTATATATAGAAGGTAAGATACGGTCGCGCACATACGACGATGCCAACGGGATGAAACGGTATGTGAATGAGATATATGCAGATAATCTTGAATTGCTGGGCAGTCGCAGGAGGGAAGGTGGAGAAGGAAATGAAAATATGCCGTATTCACAACCTACAGGCGAATCTTATCAATCACCTAATCCATATAACTCCCCAAATGTATCGGAGGAAGATGATTTGCCATTTTAAAAGAGATTAATGATCTCGTAGAATGAGATTTATCAGATATGTTAGACAGGTTAATACAAATAGGAGACTGTTTGCTTTAATCTGTTTTTATTTTAGGTCACAGGACTATTTTTACATAGCATGAATATGGGAAAGCAAGCAGCTTTGTTCTTGATCATCTGTTGTATATTCGTTTCGTGCAACGAATATACGCCGAAACCTGTAGGATATCCGCGGATAGACAGGGAAGAATCCGGCGTGGTGAAATACGGACATCCTGCATTTTCTTTTCTGTATTCAGCTAATGCCCGGATCGAGGAAGTGGAAAATGGTAATGAATCAGGTTTCTGGTTCAATATCATTTACCCTGCGTATGATGCAATTATATATTGTACATACATGCCTGTCGACAAAAAGAAGCTTTCCGGAGCATTGGAGGTTAGCTATCAGCTGGCATACAGCCATGCTCTGAAAGCTAATGGTATACGGCAATCGCAATATACGGATTCCTTACACCATACATCCGGTATAATCTATGACATAGGAGGTCCGGTAGCAAGCCCGGTACAATTTTATCTGACTGATAACACATCTAATTTTCTGAGAGGCTCATTATATTTCAATCAGCAGGCCAATTCCGATTCTATCGCTCCTGTAATAGGATTCCTGCGTGAAGATATTGTAGCTTTAATGGAATCTTTGGAATGGAAAAATTCAAAAAACGGACGATGAAGTTTTCGACTGCTCTGATATATGTCTGCCTGTTTATCGCCGGGGTTTCCTTATTTACATATCTCGACTTTAAGGATACAAGTCTTTTATACGACGATGTGTATTCCATTTCTATGGCAAAAGCTTCATATGCAGATATTCTAAATATTACGGCATCAGATGTACACCCTCCGTTATATTACTGGTGTTTAAAACTTTTCAGCTCCCTTTTTGGAGATTCTCTCTTCTGTTTCAGAATATTTTCTACACTGGGTATTATTGCGGTTCTCCTTTTAGGCTGTTTTCCTATACGGCGTTTATTCGGAGATAAAACGGCCATTACCTTTATGCTACTGATTATTATATTTCCGGTTACCCAGTATCTGGCAACAGAAATAAGGATGTATTCGTGGACAATGTTTTTTGTCTTGGCCTGTGCATTATCTGCTTATCAGGCTTTCAAAAAAGGAGGTAGGATGTGTTGGGGGGTATTTCTTGTAACAGGCCTTTGCGCAGCATATTTCCATAACTATGGGCTATTAAGTGTTTTTGGCATATATATACTTTTTTTCATCATCCTGATACGGGCAAAAAAGAAACTGACTTATCTGATTCTTTGCGGAGTGTTATTCTCCATAGTTTATCTGCCATGGCTTATTCAATTGTGGGGGCAGGTCGATGCTGTTTCATCCGGTTACTGGATAAAGCCATTAACCCTGAACGACTTATTCCTGCATATTTACTATTTCTATTCACCGAAGGAAATCTGGCAACCGTTTACTTATTTTTCGAAGCTGCAAATGATGACCGGATTGATTGTTCTGATGGCGATACAATTAGTCCTGACAATAAAAGTGCTACTGTCCGATAATATAAAGAAAGACAAAATGCCATTGCTGGCTATCATTTCCTTTATTACATTTCTTTTTCCCGTAGCGATAGGGTTTATTATTTCTGTTACATACCTGCCGGTGCTGGTAACACGTTATATGACCTGCTCATTTGGCCTTTTCATTCTAAGTCTGGCTCTTATTTTGGCGAAGGCCCTGGAGTTTCCCCGATACAGGCGGCTATCATATGCTTTTCTGCTTCTTCTGCTTATCACGGGTGGAGTGAGACTTTACTCGGGAGTGAATTATTACAACCGGACGGGGTCGGCTTATCAGAGTATAAGGGACTTTATAAAGGGTGGAGACAGGACGAGAACAACTCTTGTTGTAAACGATTTCTCATATCATGTCATGCCCCGGTTACAACTAATTGTCCCGGAAAATGAATATATTATCTTGACTGGAGAGAGAACAGAAGATTTCCGGCCATTCCGCTTTGACGAAATAAGATTGGAAGACTTTGTTGCAGCAGACTTTATCCTGGTGCATCAGGATAGAGAAGCCATACAGCATGATTTCAGACAATACAGAGAATCGCTGACTAACCACTATATCGCTATTGATAGCCTCCATGCTACAGATATCCGCTTATACCATATGAAAAAAGTAACACCCTAGAATATTATAATGTCGCGAAAAATTTATCTATATATAGCTGATTGCCGGAGCTCTTTGAAGTATTGATTAAAGCGGTTACGAGTTACAAGTAAACAAGATACAAGTAAACAAGATACGAGATACAAGTTGTTCACTGAAAAAACTGTTACCTTTGTTACCTTTTAACAGTTACAGGTTACTTCGCCCTTCGGGCAGTTACGGGTTACAAGTTGGCTGGCGTTTTGTTTTGTATCACGCAAAGACGCAAAGGTTTTACATCTTACCAGTTGTTGACTGTTTACTGCTAACTGTTTACTGATATTTGTTGGCTATTAACTGAAAAAATGTTACTTTTTATGCCATAGGTATTCATAAAAATTAAATGGCAAATGAAGCAAAGCATACATTAAACATTTTTTCATACCTTTGCACACTGAAAAATAGAGATATTAACATGGCAGATACCAAAGCGCAGTTTGAGAAAGTGATTGAGATATGCCGCACCCTTTTTGCCAAAAAGCTGAAAGATTACGGGGCATCGTGGCGAATCCTTCGCCCTCAATCGGTTACAGATCAGATTCTGATTAAGGCAAAACGGATAAGAAGCATCGAAGAAAAAGGTGTAAGCCTTATCGACGAAGGTATTGCTCCCGAATTTGTTGGTATTGTCAACTATGGTATTATCGGGCTTATCCAACTCGAACTCGGATTTTCCGACAGTGTGGATTTGGACGAAGATCAGGTTTTGGCCTTATATGATAAGCATATGGCTCAAACCAAAGAGTTGATGTATGCCAAGAACCATGATTATGACGAAGCCTGGCGGGCTATGCGTATCAGTTCTTATACAGATCTTATTCTGACAAAAATCTACAGGACAAAGCAGATAGAGGAAAATAAAGGTCAGACTATTGTATCGGAAGGCATCGATGCCAACTATATGGATATGATTAATTATTCGTTGTTCGGGCTTATTAAACTTGAATTTCCTGAGAGCGAAAACTAAACTGGGGATGAGTAAGAAGGATATTGGGATAAAGATATTAACAGAGGTTTCCAGGGTCATTCTCGGGGTTACCTTTATTTTTTCCGGCTTTGTAAAAGCCGTAGATCCTTATGGTACGGCATATAAGATAGATGACTATTTTGCCGCGTTTAATCTTTCTTCGCTTACCTTCTTTTCCCTTCCGCTTTCGGCTTTGCAGAGCATAGTCGAATTTGCAATGGGAGCCTGTATGCTGTTCGGGCTTTACCGCCGTTGGAATTCGCGCCTTACATTGGTGGTTATGGTATTTATGACCATTCTTACACTTTATCTGGCTATTGCCGACCCTGTAGAAGATTGCGGTTGTTTCGGAGATGCACTGGTTATCACCAACTGGCAAACGTTTTATAAGAATATAGTTCTGCTGATATGTTCCATTATTGTATTCCGGTATTGCGAGAGGATCAGCAACTTCTTTACAGGTAAGACTTACTGGCTGGCATTTCTATATATACTTATTTTTATCAGTTTATTTGTATTCCGTAATTATATATATGAGCCGTTGTTTGACTTCCGTCCGTACAAAATAGGGGCGTCCATCCCCGAACAAATGGGAGTGGAAGAAGGCAAGGGCCGCGAAGAGGTATCGATGTTGGTCTATGCAAAAGATGGAGTGGAAAAAGAGTTTACGGAAGAGAATTATCCGTGGGAAGACAGTACCTGGGTCTTTGTCAGGATGGAAACCAAAGTGCTGAAAGAAGGTGTGGCATCAAAGATAAAGGATTTCGTGATAACTGAACTCTTCTTTGATGCAAAGAAGACCGGGGTCATTGGCCGGACCGACATTACGAATGATATTTTGTCGGATAGCGGCTATGTATTCCTGATGCTTTCCCCGTCACTCGAAGATATGAGTACATGGTATCTCAGCGACTATGAAGATGTGAGTAATTACGCTGATTACAGAGGATATAAATTCTATTGTGTAACATCGTCCACTACGGATGAAATACTGCGCTGGTCGAAAGAAAACGTTATCAATTTTAAATTCTGTACAATGGATGAACGGGCTATAAAGACCATTGTGCGTTCCAACCCGGGAATGATATTGCTGAAAGACGGGGTGGTAATCAATAAGTGGGCGAATGTCGAAGTTCCTGCAGAAGAAGAGTTGGTAAAGCCTTTGGAAGAATTGCCTTATGGGCAGTTAATAGATACGGATAGGCGGGATAAAAAGAACCTTTTTTATATAAGTGCAGTTTTCATTTTGCCTTTGCTCGGTCTTAAAGGACTGGACTTCCTGTTTTTCAGACGGAGAAAGAAAAAGGAGGAAGCACAGGAGGAACCCGAAGAATAAATTCAGTATAATAATATAAATAAAACGCTTTAATTATGAGAAAGAACATTGTTGCAGGAAACTGGAAAATGAATAAGAGCTTACAGGAAGGAGTCGCTTTTGCAAAAGACCTGGAAGCTGCCTTGGCAGGTAGAACATTGAAATGTGATGTAATTATCGGTACGCCGTTTATCCATCTGGCTGGCGTTGCGTCGTCTACTAAACTGGGAGTTGCTGCACAAAACTGCGCTGATAAAGCTTCAGGAGCTTATACCGGAGAAGTGTCGGCTGCTATGGTAGCATCCACCGGTGCAAAATATGTTATTCTGGGACACTCTGAACGCCGTACATATTACGGAGAAACAGATGCTATCCTGAAAGGGAAAGTCCTGCTTGCTTTGGCTAATGGTCTGAGCCCTATTTTCTGTATTGGTGAGACTAAAGACGAAAGAGAAAAAAACGTACATTTCGATGTAGTTAAAAAACAGACTGTAGATGCATTGTTCGAACTTTCGGCTGAAGATTTCTCCAAAATCATTATAGCTTACGAACCGGTTTGGGCTATCGGTACAGGCCTTACAGCTACATCAGCTCAGGCTCAGGAAATGCATGCCTACATCCGTCAGATAATTGCGGATAAGTACGGAAAAGAAGTAGCCGATAACACTTCTATCCTTTATGGAGGTAGCGCAAACGGCGGTAATGCAAAAGAATTATTCGCATGTCCGGATATCGACGGCGGACTTATCGGAGGAGCTTCTCTCGATGTGGAGAAATTTATCCCTGTTATAGAAGGATTCTAATATGGCTCTATAAATTGCAGGGCTGGAAACAGCTCCTGCAATTGCTTTTAAATAAAAGAAACATAATTGGAGTTGTACCAAAAAACATAACTGTCAATTGTTGTTATACTTTGACGAACAATAAACAGGTCTGCGACCTTAAATAAATTGGTATGAAAAAGAGTCTTTATATTTTTCTTGTCCTGTCTCTGTTTTCAGGCTATGCCTTAGCTCAGGACGATAATAAAACGATTATAGATGAACTGAATTCATCTAAATGGGGACAAGGAAATATCAAAGTGATGCAGGACGAAGCTGTACAGAATATACTGGGAGTTCGTCAGGTAGCTGTTATAGATACTGCAAAAATATTGGGTGTCATCGACCCGGCGGCTAATTTCACAAAAGTGAGAGGCTTTAAGATTCAGGTCTTTTCGGGCAATAACCAACAACGCTCCAAGAGAGAAGCCGAATCGAAACAGGCACAGGTTAGATCTGCTTTCCCCGAATTGGAAACGATCGTAAGCTTTCAGTCACCATTCTGGCGTTTGCGTGTCGGGAACTTTACGAGCAGGGCGGATGCGGATGAAGTGCTAAAGGAGATGAAGAAAATATTTCCGGCCTTCGGGCGGGAGATGTATGTTGTGCCGGATGTTGTGAAAAAAACGGTACAATAAACCACTAATTTAAATCAGACGATAAAAATCTTCACAATGCAAGAAGAACAAAATATAGAGCTGCTGGCAAAGCATTACAAGGAAATCATAAATCTGTTGGGCGAAAATGCCGACAGGGAGGGGTTGATAAGCACTCCGGTAAGAGTCGCGAAAGCTATGCAGTTTTTGACTAAAGGTTATCACGAAGACCCTGAAGAAATCCTGAGAAAAGCTTTCTTTAAAGAAGATTACAGGCAGATGGTCATAGTTAAGGATATTGATTTTTATTCCATGTGCGAACATCACATGCTGCCCTTTTGGGGAAAGGCTCATGTAGCTTATATTCCTAATGGCTATATCACGGGACTAAGTAAAATTGCCCGTGTCGTGGATGTTTTTGCCCGACGCCTGCAAGTGCAGGAACGTATGACCCTCCAGATAAAGGAATGCATACAGAAAACACTTAATCCGCTCGGTGTCATGGTGGTGATAGAGGCCCAGCATATGTGTATGCAGATGCGGGGCGTAGAGAAGCAGAATTCTACGACTACCACTTCCGACTTCACCGGAGTATTTAATCAGGCAAAGACCCGCGAGGAGTTTATCAATCTTATCCGATAAAATCAGATGAACAAAAGATAAATGAATGCGAGGTTTTTCCGGAAAGAGGAGTAACCTCGTTTTTAATTTAGAGATAAAGATATGTGCCTATACAATATTCATACACATAAAGCGGGTCGGGAAGAGATCAACGGATATAAGGTACAATATATACTGAATACTTCCCCCGGAGATTTTGAAGAGGAGATTTTGACACCTGATAATATCCGGTTCTCATGTGGTATACATCCCTGGGATGCAGATAATGCAGGAGAGCGATTGGCCCGGTTAAATGAAATTGCACAGGACAAGTCGGTTCTTGCTATTGGAGAAGCCGGGCTGGATAAATTGAAAGGCCCTGATATGAAAGTCCAGGAACAGGTGTTCAGGCGGCAGATTGAGTTGGCGATGAACATAAGTAAGCCATTGATAATTCACTGCGTAAAAGCCTGGGATATTCTGATTGCTTTACAGAAAGAGTATAAATCCGATATTCCGTGGATTATTCATGGATACAGAGGAAATGTGGAGCAAACGAAGCAACTTGTGCAGTTTGGCTTTAAATTCTCTGTAGGAGAGTTCTTTAATGAGGGTGGAATACGGCATATCCCACTGGATTCCCTATTTTGCGAAACGGATATGTCTGAAGTTTCTATCTGTAAGATATATGAGACTGTTTCTTCGGTTCTGGACCTTCCATTTAATCAATTTGTCGGGATTGTAGCGGATAATATGGGGTTTTATTCTAAATAGTTGACAAAATTATATTGTATATTATTAAATTCATTATTTTTACATATTCAAAAGTTGCAAATTGACATGATAGATGTAAATGCTCATATTCTATTGATTTATACCGGGGGAACAATCGGAATGGTCGAAAATCCGGTCACAGGTTCTCTTGAACCATTCGATTTTACTCATTTGAATAGCCATTTGCCCGAATTGCAGCGTTTTCGTTTTCATGTGGATCATATTGTATTTGATCCGGTTATCGATTCATCGGAGATCACTCCGGAACATTGGAAAAAGATAGTGCGGACAATTGAATATAATTATCATAAATACGATGGCTTTGTCATCTTGCATGGCACAGATACAATGGCCTATACGGCTTCTGCACTGAGTTTTATGATTGAAAACCTTCAAAAGCCGGTGGTTCTCACAGGAGCACAATTACCAATTGGTAAATTAAGAACCGACGCAAAGGAAAATCTTATCACAGCGCTAGAAATAGCAGCCGATAAAGATGTGCTGGGAAATCCGATAGTACCCGAAGTCTGTATTTTCTTTCAAAACGACCTGTTGCGTGGTAATCGCGCAACTAAAGTAAATGCGGATAACTTCAACGCGTTCAAATCTTATAATTATCCCAACCTGGGAAAGTCGGGGATACAAATAAGGTATGATAAAAAGGTCATACACCAGCCCGATTATGATAAAAAGACAGTATTTCATTATCAGCTGGATACACGTATTGCAACTTTAAAACTATTCCCCGGAATTAACAGGCAAACAGTAGAGACTATACTGACCCTTAAGAATATAAAGGCTATTATTATAGAAACCTATGGTTCGGGAAATGCACCTTTGTCTCCCTGGTTTATTCGTCTCATACGCGAAACTGTAAAAAAAGGCGTTGTAATAGTAAACATTACTCAATGTAATACAGGTATGGTTGATATGCATCGTTACGAAACAGGGCGCGAATTGCTTAAAGCCGGGGCGGTAAGTGGATTTGATGCTACTTTCGAAACAGCTATAGCAAAGCTTATGTTTTTGGTCGGACACAAATATGAAAAAGAAGATATTCAGATTAGGATGAGGGTACCATTAATAGGAGAGATAACGCGTGTTGAAGATAGAATGAATGAAACAATATGAAAATCTGCAGTTATTAGCAGAAAAAGCAGAATCCTCATTTCTGCTATATTATAAGAAGAATAAGAAGCGTTTGATGAAGATGGATACAATTGTTCAGCAATTGCATGAAGATGTATCTGCCGAAATAGACTGCTTGTCATGCGCCAATTGTTGCAGGACATTAGGCCCCGCTATCTATGATAAGGATATAGAACGTATGGCTAAGGCTTTGCGGATAAAGTCAGCCGAAGTTGTCGCCAGGTACCTGAGAACAGATGAGGATGGCGATTATGTATTTCAGTCGATGCCTTGTCCTTTCCTTTTGCCGGACAATTATTGTTCAATATATGAGGCCCGCCCGAAGGCCTGTAGGGAATATCCGCATACGGATAGAAAAAGATTTGAACAAATATACAGGCTAACTGTTAAAAATTCAGCGACTTGCCCAATAGCATATGAAGTGCTATCCCGGCTTATTAATAAATAATTAATGCATTCTATGAAGAGTTTTTGTCTCTTATTTACGCTTTTATTTTTTGCGCTGACCCGGCTTTCTTCTCAGGAACCTGTTTTGCAGGATACTATCAAGGTAGAAAAACAAAAGAAAGATAGTACGGCTAGCGTTGGTTCTTTTATCTCTCATCAGACAGATGTTATAGTAGGCTCTGTATTCGGTCCGTCTAAGCAATTGAGTAATGCAGACAGTATAATAAATAAATTTGATGCGAATCCATCTTTCGGAATATACAAAGATAACTATTTCATAGTGGGGACTCAGATGCTGAGTAAGCCAACGAAATACAATTCCGATGCTAAATTTCAGGTTAGTATTATGCACAGGATTACGAATAGTACGTTGCCATTCAAAACATATGCATTTCTTACATATACTCAAAAAGCGTTTTGGGATGTTTTCCAGGATTCTTTTCCCTTTCGGGATCTGAACTATAATCCGACACTTGGAATAGGGAAAGCGTTGGTGCGCAATAATAGGTTTTTGGGAACGCTTACCTTTCAGTTTGAGCATGAGTCGAATGGAAAAGATGGCACAGACTCCCGTAGTTGGAATAAAGTATCCTTCGGGACTTATTTTACCTTGGACGATCATTTGACACTCCAGACAAAAGCCTGGATACCAATTGTGGATGGGACAAATAATAAGGATATTGTAAAGTACTCGGGTTGGGGACTTATGGCTATGGAATACTCAAGTCCTAAGAAAAAATACAATATAGGATGTGTCGTTACAAAAAGAGGAGGAGTGAATCTGAATGCGAATATAGAACTGAATTTCTCAATACGTTTGTTCAGTGATGACAATCAATATCTCTTCCTTCAATACTACAATGGCTATGGTGAATCTATGCTGGATTACAATCATCATAGGCAACGTATAAGGTTGGGCTTTGTTATTAAGCCGACTTTTATTACGATGTACTGAAAAAAATATGTTTTGCAACATATTAATTGATAGCATATTGTGAGTTTGTTTACTTTTTATTAAAAATTTGTTGCAGATATATTTGGTTTGGTAAAGATTATTTACATATCTTTGCACCCGCTTTACCACTAAAAGGCTCTTCGGCAGCGGGGAGTTTATGGG
>NZ_JBHSGN010000135.1:0-26344 GCF_042654545.1 Dysgonomonas termitidis | reverse complement strand
ATTCAGATTGTTATTCGTAGAAAAGTCAATGTATCTCTAAATTCTTAGGCTGTCTTCTGACTTACTCCTCCTTTAAACATCCTTCCCGTTCGATGACGAACAGTGGTATTTGGTATTGTTTAAAGACTTTTTTCAGAAACATTGTTAACTGTTTACTGAATAGAGATTACAGCAGCGCGACTGCTCAGGATTTACACCTGATTCCCTTTTCATTACGCATCCGGCAAATGCAGACTTGTAACACCAATACAAAAACAAAGATATGGAATAAAATAGAATTACAATGTGTTTTGAAGAAAAGTTATCAAAAAAAGCATGCTATCCCGGATAGGATAACATGCCTGTTTTGTATGCGAATATAAGGTCAGCTTTCTTCTTCCAGGTCCCAGTTATCGAAGAAAGAATAATCATCAGTAAACTGCTCCAGTTCGCGCCGGTCTTTTTTTGTCGGACGGCCTGTTCCGCGTGCGCGGTCTACAAATCCGCTCATCTTGGACATCTCCAATATCTCCAGTTGCAAAGGAGGGGTTACATCGCGCATAAACTCAGGAACGAGCTTTGCACCCATTCTGTTTTCGGAAAGGGCCAGCACCTCAAACGAATAGGTTACAGGCGGACGGCGAACCTCTATTATATCGCCTGCTTTTATCATCCGAGACGGCTTTACGGTTACACTCCTGATCGTTATGCGTCCTTTTTTGCAGGCTTCAATGGCAATAGAACGTGTTTTGAACAAGCGAACTGCCCACAACCACTTATCTATACGAACTTCGTTTTTGGGTTCTTTCATTTTTGCTCTGAATTTATAGCCTTTGAGTTTCTACTGGCTAGTATCATAATTAACGCCTGGGGTATAAAAAGCCAGAATCCGGAAACCGGAACAAAGAAACAACCCACAAGTGAAATGATCAAGAGTGACCAGCCTAAAGATGAAGGGAGGGGAGTCCGCGTCTTTTTTATATAAAAATGGAGTGTTTGCCCCCAAAATATAATGATTACACCACATATAAGAAACCAGAAAGCCTGATTCCTCAGTACGTCGCTACCGATTGAATCGAATCCGTCTTTGAGTATTGCGACAAGAGTTTCTTTCCCTTCCAATATGGCTATGGCTACATGTAGTATTCCTGTTATCATTAAGAATACACCACTATATTTCCACAATTTCATATTCTATTTGCTGTTGTATTGATTCATTGTATTTTGTATCCCTGCAAGACAGAAACTTTTGATGATTTCTCCGCAGGTTTCCAACTTAGCCGGAAGCTCTTTCTCTTCCTCATCGGAGAAGTCTTCCAGAACATAATCGACCTGTCCGCCCCTCGGAAAATCATTTCCAATGCCAAATCGCAGGCGCGCGTACTCCTGTGTGCCCAAGATCGACTGTATATGTTTCAACCCGTTATGTCCGGCATCGCTGCCTTTTCCTTTGAGGCGCAAAGAGCCGAACGGCAAAGCCAGATCGTCCACAACGACCAACACATTTTCGACAGGAACTTTTTCCTGATTCATCCAATAACGCACGGCATTACCGCTGAGATTCATATATGTGGAAGGTTTCAACAGAATAAGCGTACGCCCTTTTACCTTCATCTCCGCCACAAAACCGTAACGCCTGTCTGCAAAAACAATATTGGACGCTTTAGCTAAAGCGTCCAATACTCTGAATCCTATGTTGTGGCGGGTATATTCGTATTCTCGACCAATATTACCCAGTCCGACAATCAAATATTTCATTCGTTATATTTCTATAGTTATCCGCTATTAGCCGTTTTTAGCCGCAAGACCTCTGGCTGCACGAGTCAACTGAACACGGCAAACAACGCCATTTTTCGCATTCAGCAATTCAAGTCCTTCGAAATGAAGTTCTCCAACCTGAATAGATTTTCCTAATGCAAGGCCTGAAACATCAACATGTACTTTTTCCGGTACTTTATCGTAAAGAGCTCTTACTTTCAGTTTGCGCAGGTCAAGAGATAATTTACCCCCGGCCTTAACACCTTCTGCCAGTCCGTCAAGTACTACCGGTACATCGATTGTAATCGGTTTGTTTTCGAATACATGAAGGAAATCAAGGTGCAGAATTTCATCTGTAACAGGGTGTACCTGCACATCTTTCAATATTGCTTTATAGTTATCTTTCCCTACCGTAAGGTCTACAAGGTAAATTTCAGGAGTGTAAATCAATTTGCGCACATCGCTGTTTGTCACTGTGAAAAGGATAGCTTTGTCAGCTTTTTCTCCCCCATAGATAACCGCAGGAATTTTGTCTTCTTTACGGAAAGCTTTAGTTGCTTTTTTGCCAATGTCTGTTCTGGCTTCGCCTTTTAGTTCAAATGTTTTCATTTTTTAATTTTAAATGTGTTACTCAAATCAAGGATTTGCTTCCTCATTCCCATCACACGTACGGGCTTATAAAAGCGGGGCAAAGATAGTGATTTTGTTTTTATTTTCCTAACTTAGCGAATAGGAAAGAGCATATATTTTCGATAATATATGCTCCTTCTATATAAGTTCTTTATATTTATTTCTTCTTTCCCTGATTAGCAACCGCATCCATCAGCTTTTTGATTTCTTCCGGATCGCCAAGGAAATAGTCTTTTACGAGGTTCAAATCATCATCGAATTCGAATACATAAGGTACTGCTGTAGGCAGGTTCAGGCTTACGATATCTTCATCGGAAATACCTTTCAGATATTTAATAATACCACGAAGGCTGTTTCCGTGAGCAGCAACGACAATTTCATCATGACACATCAACGACGGATAGATAACTTCCAGCCAGTAAGGCAAGATGCGTTCTACTGTTTCTTTCAATGCTTCAGTTTCAGGAATATATGCTTTAGGCACGCATGCATAACGAGGGTCTTGCGAAGCCGAACGCGGATCTGTCGGTTCCAGTGGTGCAGGAGGCACATCATAGCTACGTCTCCAAACCAATACTTGCTCGTCACCATATTTTTCAGCAGTCTCGGCTTTGTTCAGGCCTTGAAGCATACCGTAATGCTTCTCATTCAAACGCCATGTTTTTTCAACCGGAATCCAGTCCAGATCCATTTGGTCAAGGATGTTGTTCAATGTTTTAACGGCTCTTTTCAGGTATGAAGTATAGGCCAGAGTAAAGTTGAAACCTTCTTTTTTCAGCAATTGTCCTGCTTTTACTGCTTCCTGAACTCCTTGTTCCGACAAGTCTACGTTAGTCCATCCCGTAAAGCGGTTTTCTTTGTTCCAAACGCTTTCCCCGTGGCGAATCAATACTACTTTTTTCATCTTTATTTACTATTTAAATTGTGATTTTTATCGCAACGCAAAGGTAGCAAGAAGTTTCAAGATTTAAAAATCGGCATAACCAAATTTTGAAATGCATTTACCTCACAAACACCCATTCCTTATCGTCCGATAACTGCGGAGCAAAAACATATCCTTCGGAATCGAACCCCTTCAGGTGTTCTATATCTTTAATCTGATGCTGAATTATAAAACGGGTCATCATTCCCCGTGCTTTCTTTGCATACACCACAATCTGCTTATAGCCTTTACCGGTCTGCTGTTTGAATATGGGAGTTATCATTTTATGCCCTTTTGGCAAGAGTTTGCGGTTCACTGCCTTTGCATATTCTTTCGATGCCAGATTAACCCATATATTGTCATCGGCTTTCATCTGCTTCGCCAAATATTTACTGATCGTTTCTGACCAGAAAGCATACAAATCTTTACCTCTGTTGTTTGCCAGCGGAATTTGCATTTCCAAACGGTATGGCTTTATCAGGTCCAGTGGCCGGAGCACCCCGTACAAACCTGATATATGTACCAGGTGCTTTTGGGCAAAATCAAGATCCTTATCCGAAAATGTCTCTGCATCAAGTCCCTTATAAGCAATGCCATTGTATGCGAATATTGCCTGCCGCTGCGGAGTCTTAGCCAAAGGAAATGCATGGATATACTGATACACATTATGCGCCAGCTGCGGATTGATACTCATCAACGAAGCTATCTCCTGCGCGGATATACCCTCCATCGACTTATACAATTCTTTCGCCTCTTTGGCATAAAGCGGAGTAGTAGCTTCTTTTACGGGAACCGGGGATTCAAAATCCTGGAGTTTCGCCGGAGACATTGTTATTATCATATTGTAATACTAAGATTTCATTTCAGCTTCCATTCCGCGCCGTCCTTACCGTCTTTTATTTCAAAGCCGGCTTTGGCCAATTCATTCCTTATCTGGTCGGATGTTGCCCAATCTTTATTTTCTTTTGCTTTTTGACGGATATCGAGCAGTAAGTCTACAGCTTTTCCGAATGCCTCGTTATTATTTGCAGAGGATGCCTCATTACGAATACCCAATATATCAAATAAAAAAGTATCAAATATTTTTTTTAAATGTTCAATAGAATCTACTGTCATCAAAACATCTTGATATAATGCTAAATATACATAATTACTTGCTTCACATAAAAGGGATATTAGTACAGCAGTGTTTAAGTCATCATTTAGAGCCCTATAACATCTATTTTCTAAAAAACTTATATCAACATCATCGGATGTTATATTTTGAGGGTTAATCTTTTTTATATTATCATACGCTTCAAGCAATCTAAATAATAACTTTTCTGCAGACTGCAGACTTTCATTACTAAAATTTACAATACTTCGATAATTAGATAGTAAAATAAAGAATCGGATTGTCATCGGAGAATAGGCCTGTGCTAACAATTTGTGTGACCCAGTGAAGAATTCTTCTAATGTGATAAAGTTCCCCAACGATTTACCCATTTTCTGCCCATCAACTGTAATCATATTGTTATGTATCCAATATTTTACGACCTGATGCTTTTCCATCGCTGTATTCTGGGCAATTTCACATTCATGGTGCGGAAACATCAGGTCAAGCCCACCACCATGTATATCAAACTCGTTACCAAGATATTTTATACTCATTGCAGAACATTCCAAATGCCATCCCGGGAAACCAATGCCCCAAGGCGAAGGCCAGCGCATAATATGTTCCGGTGAAGCTTTCTTCCACAAGGCAAAGTCCACCTTACTGCGTTTCTCGTCCTGTCCTTCAAGTTCACGGGTCGTATTCAGCATCTCCTCTATGTTTCGATGCGACAGGATACCGTAATCGTAGTCCTTATTATACTTCTCTACATCGAAATAAACAGAGCCATTACTTTCATATGCATAACCGTTCTCCAGTATTTTTTTAATCGTTTCAATTTGTTCTATTATGTGTCCGGAAGCATGGGGCTCGATGCTTGGAGGCAATACATTCAACATCTCCATTGCCTTGTGGTAACGGTTTGTATAATATTGCACCACTTCCATCGGTTCAAGCTCTTCAAGACGTGCTTTTTTTCCTATCTTATCCTCTCCTTCATCCGCATCGTTTTCCAAATGCCCCACATCGGTAATATTGCGTACATAACGTACTTTATATCCCAGATGTGTAAGATAGCGGAATAATATATCGAAGGTTATAGCCGGGCGGGCATGTCCTAAATGTGGATCGCCATATACTGTAGGACCACAGACATACATTCCTACATGAGGCGCATGAAGCGGTTCGAATACTTCTTTTGTACGGGTCAGTGTGTTGTAAACCGATAGTTTTTGTTCCATAATCTGCTACTAAATTTTAGAGGTACAAAAATACGAAATTATACGTCATATTGAATAGATATACCATCCATTATTGAGAATAATTCATCTACCGAATCTGTTCTTAGCATAGATACCCGTATTTTCTTAAAATCGGGAATCCCCTTAAACACCGGACTTCCCGCCAAATGACGGCGACTATGTAGTATCCCGCCTCTCTCGCCGGAATGGGCTATATTCTTCCGTACCAAATCCTTCAAAACATCGAGATACCATGTAAACTCCTTCTTTGGCATAGGTTCTCCTGTGGCCAGATAATGTTTCACCTCTTCGAATATCCAGGGTCCACCGATGCTGCCACGACCGATCATTACGGCATCCACACCAGTTTCATCAAAACGCCGTTTACAGATTTCGGGAGTGGTTACATCCCCATTGCCAATAATCGGGATATGCATGCGTGGATTATTCTTTACTGCACCAATCAGTGACCAATCAGCTTCTCCTGAATACATCTGGGCACGAGTACGCCCATGCAATGTCAAAGCCTGTATACCTGTATCCTGTAATTGCTCCGCCAGTTCCACAATTATCTTCGAATCGTTATCCCATCCCAGGCGGGTTTTCACTGTCACGGGGATATTCACAGCCTTTACAACGGCAGCGGTGATCTCCACCATCAGTTCGGGTGTACGCATCATGCCCGAACCGGCACCTTTTCCTGCCACTTTCTTCACAGGGCAACCGAAATTTATATCCAGTATGTCGGGACTGGCTTCTTCACATATCTTTGCAGCCTCTACCATCGCATCCACTTCACGCCCGTATATCTGGATAGCTACGGGACGTTCTTCTTCGCTGATAGTTAGTTTTGCCTGTGTTTTGTTTACATGACGTATAAGAGCGTCGCTGGATACAAACTCGGTATATACCATATCCGCGCCAAAACGTTTACACATCAATCTGAAACCCATATCGGTAACATCCTCCATAGGAGCAAGGAACACCGGGTTTTCAGAAAAATTTATATTGCCTATTTTCAATTTAGTTACAAGTTACGAGTTACGAGTTACAAGAAAAGATGCTTGTAGCATAACTCTAATTAATAAAGGATACAAAGATAAATAATCAGGCGAAAATAATACTGAAATCTTTAAATACTGAAATCTTTAAATTATTTTATCGCCCGCAACATCTCCCGTTTTCCCGGAGGCCCGGGTAACCGTTCCGTTGTAAAGCCGGCCTGTTGCATCATCCGGCGCACTATTCCTTTGGCACAATAGGTGACCAATATACATCCGTCGCCTGATATAGCATATAATTTATCAAAGATGTCCTGTGTCCACATCCCGGCCTGTTTATCGGGTGCAAAGGCATCAAAGTAGATAATATCTGCATTTTCTTTTATTTTCGAAAAATCGAAACGTGTAAAGTCCGCCTTTATTTTGGTAAGAAAAAAATTATCGGTTATCTCCGATTCCTTTTCCCATTCCACATTATGCAGCTTATGATACATTTCCTGCTCTATAGATAAATATTTCTCAGGATAATTCAAATCTTTAATAATGTTATCAGGTAAAGGATAAGCCTCTATGGTTGTATAATGGATAATCCGTTCTGTCTTTCGATTTTCGAGTAATGTAAGGAAAGCATTCAGTCCCGTACCGAAACCCACTTCGAATATATGGATTGTATCTTTGCGGCAATGCTTTAATCCGGCGTCTATAAAGACATGCGTAGATTCTTGTATAGCCCCGTTTACCGAATGGTAATGTTCGTTCAGTCCGGGAACAAAAAGAGTGTGAGACCCGTCAGCAGTTAACTCTATTACAGGTTTCACACTCATTTTGCACTGTGTTTAACTATCACTTATTTTTCTATTAAAGCCACGGCATATGCGGCAAAACCTTCCTCACGGCCTACAAATCCCATTTTTTCGGATGTAGTAGCTTTAATAGAAATATCTTCTTCAGAGATTTCAAGTATCCCTGCCATTACCTTTTGCATCTGAGGTATATGCGGATTTATCTTAGGACGCTCGGCACAAATAGTCGCATCAATATTGCCGATCCTGTACCCTTTTTCCGTTATAACCTCTAATGTTCTGGCCAGTAAAATCTTGCTATCTATATCTTTATATTCTCCCGCAGTATCGGGAAAGTGAAAACCTATATCGCGCAGATTTGCCGCACCTAACAAAGCATCACAAATCGCATGTATCAGGACATCAGCATCGGAGTGTCCCATAAGTCCCTGAGTATGGTCGATCTTCACACCTCCAAGCCACAATTCACGATTGTCTGCCAAACGATGTACATCGTACCCAAACCCTACACGTATCTTCATTTTATTTAATTTGAGAATTAGCACATTAGCATATCAGTAAATTCAATAACTATGTGTACTGCTAGCCGCTTGCACTATTTGCTGATTTCCGAATTTACTAATATGCTAATTAAGTTTTATCTGAATAAATTTTTCATTCCGTCAATGTCGAACGCCAAAGAGAAACGGAGTGTCTGGTCTAACGGGTTTTGTTGTGCAGTAGCAAGCATATAAGCTACATCCAGCTGGAAAGCTGTCAGCTTGAACCCTGCCCCGAACGACAAGTACTGACGGTTACCCTTCATTTTGTTTTCATGGAAATAACCGGTACGAAGGCGGAACTTATTATCATAGTCATATTCTGCACCAAGCGACCACATTATTTCTTTCATCTCTTCCGAAAATCCGCCGGGCGCATCCCCAAACGATTTAAAGATACCGGATATAGGGCTGATATTCTGATAATCTTCAATCCGTTTCCTATAATCGTTGACGTCTTCACCTTCTTCCTGTACTGGAGGTGTAGGCACCAGCAACTTATTGATATCCATACTGAAAGACAATGTACTCACATCGTTCATCGGATACATCAATGAAGCTCCTAAGCGCAGGTTCGTAGGCAGGAACTGATCCCTGTCTCCGCCTGTTGTCGCTATCTTAGTACCGATATTAGATATATTAAAACCGAAGCTTAATAAGCTTTCCGATTGTCCTATATTTATATACGATTCGTTATAACCTGCTACATCGGCAGCCCATGCATTACCCGGAGTTGTTTCTTCATCCGCACCCGAATAATCGGCACGTATATAGCGTACCGTTACCGATCCGGAAAATGTTTCTGTCAATTTACGCGAATAGCCTAAATCGACAGCCAGTTCGTGAGGGCTCAGTGTTTGTCCCGTCCAACCCGCATCATTGGCAATATTGACATTACCTACAGAGAAGTAACGTATCGAAGCGCTTAACGCCTGATTGTTCTCATTACCTAGTTTATAATAACCCACCCCGTAAACCAGCGCTATATCATTGATGATTTTTCTCAACCAGGGTGTATATGATAGTCCAAATCCCGCCTTACTTGGCGAAAATGCATATTTTGCAGGGTTCCAGTGTTGCGAATATACGTCGGGCGCAGTAGCTACTCCGGCATCTCCCATACCGCCGCCACGGGCATCAGGAGCGATGGATAAAGACGGCATCGCAGTCAGAATCGGATTGATATCTTCTTGGGCAACCATGCTAAATGTAGTGAGTACAAAAGCATTTACCAACAAGACTTTTTTTAAGAAATTCTTCATTTATTCCACTATTTATTTTACGTAATTAAATTAATTTGGTTAAGGAAGTTTATAGTTTGTACATTCTTCAGTTATAGTTATAACTATCTTTTATCGATTTTATTATTTTTATTTCAAATTTTAACATACTATTCTAACAAATATGTAATTCCAATAGTTCATCTTCCTCCAGAATACCTGTCAGTTTATTCCCGATTTCAACTTTCCCTACTCCTGCGGGCGTACCGGTAAATATGAGGTCGCCGGTCTTTAATGTAAAGAAGCGGCTTGCAAAAGCTATAATCTTATCCACCGAATGAAGCATCTCATTCGTATTTGCCGACTGAACAACTTTATCATCTATTCTGAGCATGAAGTCCAGTTCCTGAATACTTTTTCCATACTTTTCTTTCGGGACAAAACTACCTACTGCCGCAGAATTGTCAAAAGCCTTCGATATTTCCCAGGGCTGACTTCTTTGCTTTAATCCGGCTTGTATATCACGTGCCGTAAAGTCTATGCCTAGTGTTATTTCATTATAATAGCGATAAGCGAAACGTTCTGCAATATTCTTACCCATTTTATCGATACGAACTACCAGTTCGGTTTCGTGATGAATATCCGATGAAAAATCGGGTATGTAAAAACGGTTCTTATCACCTGATAGCAAAGCTGTATCCGGTTTCATAAAGAGAACAGGATCATCATCCTTATCAGACAACGCACGACCCATCTCCTTATTATGTGTCTGATAGTTAAGACCTATGCAGATAATTTTCATTTATATCACCTAAAATTAAATAAAGAACAAAAATACACAAGATTTATTGTTTCTTCTTTATGCCTCCGAACAATTGCCTGAATCTCATCGTCAATACTCCAAAAACTCCTTCCGCAAAGATACCCGAATTCATTTTGGAAGTTCCCAGCATCCGGTTTACAAATACGATAGAGACTTCTTTTATATCAAATCCCAGACAATAAGCCGTATATTTCATTTCTACCTGAAATGCATATCCCTTGAAACGTATATTATCCAAGTCGATGGTTTCCAATACGTTTCGCTTATAGCATACGAATCCAGCAGTAGCATCATGCACTTTCATTCCGGTAATAAAGCGCACATACTTAGACGCAAAATAAGACATCAGTACCCGCCCCATCGGCCAGTTCACGACATTCACCCCGCTATAATAACGCGAGCCTACGGATAAATCCGCGCCATCGTTCGCACACGCGTCATACAGGCGTAATAAATCGTTCGGATTATGCGAAAAATCGGCATCCATTTCAAATACATATTCATATGAACGTTCCAGTGTCCAGCGAAAACCCGCGATATATGCCGTACCTAGCCCTAATTTACCGGCCCGCTCTATCATATTCAGTCGTTCCGGAAATTCGGATTGAAGCTTTTTCACAATGCCTGACGTACCATCGGGAGAGCCATCGTCGATAATAAGAATATCGAACAGCCGGGGCAAATCGAGTACAGCTCTGATTATAGCCTCTATATTCTCCTTCTCATTGTAGGTGGGTATTATAACTACGGAATTGGACATATACTTTTCGTTCATTTACAATAGTCGTTTTGCGTGACTCGGCATAATCAAAATAAATTTTACTTCTGCTACCGCTATTTAAAACGTTCTTTTAATTAAAGCCACAAATGTAGTATTTTAAGAATTTATAAATAAAAAATAATGACTAAAAATAATAAAAAGAACCGTCTGTTTTGTGGCTCAAAGCACAGACTTGGTTACCCTTATATTATTTTTACATTTATTAACCATATACAGTTAAAAAGTAACAGATGTAACACATTTTACAGTGAACAGTGAACAGTCATCAGTTAACAACTTGTATCTCGTGCCTTGTCTACTCGTAACTCGTAACTGCCCTAGGGCGAAGTAACTCGTAACTATTAAAAAGTAACACCTTTTTAGCTATTAGCTGATAGCCGTTAGCCAATAGCTTATGTACAAAACTTGACAAACTTGACACTTTTCCCACTATTTTTTATCTGTTCCTTTTTTCCCTCTCTGTAAGTCCCCCTTGGGGCAGGGGCTGTTAAGTTCTCCGCTTTATTCTGTTATTCTCTGCTGCCATCCTGAGTGGAACGAAGGATCTCTTTCGATTTAGGAGATGTTTCACTTCGTTCAACATGACAAAGAGTATATAAGGATTCAGAACTTAACAGCCCTGCCCTCGCTGGCGCAGACGTCCCGTCTGTGTGTTGCGTAGCAAACATTTTTTCCCTGTCAAAAGACACGGACTGGAAGTCCGCGCCAGCGGGAGACACATCTGACACATTTTTACTGTTTATATAATATGTTGTTTACATATATTAACTATATATAGTTAAAAAGTAACAAAAAACAGATATGATCCAAACCTCTTATTTTTTCAATATATCGAAGATTTACAAATAGTTAACCAACATATTCATAATATAGATAAAGTTTTCAGATATTATATATGCAAAATTTCATCTATACCACCCTATGCAAGAAATAAATAATCTATCCGAAATTATTTTCAAAAAAATTTAAGCCCTTTTATGGAATTTGAAGCTTTTACATATCTATTAGGTACAAAAGGGGAATAATTAATAACACATAAAACTTACAGTTATGAAAAACTTAGTTAACTTAAATTCCGCAGAATGGTGTGATATTATTTTTGAAGGTAAAAATAAATCATATGGTGCATTTGAATTACGCCAGTCCTCTACCAGGAGGCATCTGATCGCATTCGGCGTAGTGGTATTATTCGCTGCTTTTGTATCCTGCCTGCCGGCAATCATCAGTACGATCAATGCTGCCAGTGCAAAGAACCATACAGGTGGTGTAGACGACATATACACTACATCGGTGATCGAAGTAGATAACAAGTTACCGGAACCCGAAGTAATAAAACCTGAGATACCGGAACCTCCAAAATTCCTTCCGATGCAAAAATTTGCCCCGCCTACAATTGTAAAGAACGAAGATGCCCCCGATGAGACTGAGATGGCCAATATGAGTGACCTGACTACAGACAAAAGAGAAATCGGTGGTTTTGAAGTAAAAGACGATGGTTCTGACCACAAAGACGCTGTACGCAAAGAATTTGAAACCAATGTAGTAGGTGACGGACAAGGTGGAGCCGCCTCTAAAGAACCCGAAGTATTCATAAGCGCTCAATTCATGCCTCAATTCCCCGGTGGACAAACCGATATGTATAAATATATATACGATAATATCAAATATCCGGTTGTGGATCAGGAAATGGGAATACAAGGAACAGTTACTCTAAGATTCGTGGTAAGCAAAACCGGAGATATCACTGATATCCAACTACTGAAAGGAATCAGTCCGACTTGCGACAAGGAAGCCATAAGGGTACTGAAAGGCATGCCCAGATGGATACCGGGCAAGAATAACGGAGTTGCCGTTCCCGTTTACTTTACAATGCCTATTGTATTCAAGTTGAAATAATTATTATCATACAAAAATTAAATATTAAATAATATTTTGCCGGTAACCGGAAGACAAATCTTCCGGTTACCCATGCGTAAAAGTGCTTTTTTACCGGTAAATATATTTTTCAGTTCAAAAATTATTTATTATCAATTTTTCATATATATTTGTGCAAAATTTCTTACAAAAAATTAGAAATTATTTAAACCTTATAACACTAAACATACAAAATTGACAATACACATGGAAATAATCAATACTATTGAAGTTTAAAACTGTATTATCCCTGAAATCTAATGATTTCAGGTAATCCTTGACATAAAAATCTATTCAAATAAAATACAGAAGTTAATATATTATGTATATATAATTGTTCAGATTTTCATTATTAATCACTTAATTTCTTTACACAAATGAAAAATGTTCTATTCAAAAGAATGGTGATGCTAATCATCATGACGGTAGCGGTAAGCACAGTAACAATAGCGCAGGAAAAAGGGGACAAAGCTATCGGTGCCAACCTGGTAATAGGGAGCGGAAACAGTTTCACCAATTATGGCCTCGGCGCCAAATTCCTCTACAATGTAACAGATCCGATCCGTTTATCTGCGGAATTCGATTATTTTTTCAAAAAAGATTTTGTAACTATGTGGGATGCCAGCGTGTACGGACATTACCTGATTCCTGTAGCCGAGAAGTTTACCCTGTATCCTTCGGTAGGGTTTGGGACTCATTAACACCAAAGCTTCTTATGGAGAGGCCATCGATGGCTTAGGCAAATTAGGTGACATTTTAGGCATTAATGTATCGGGAGCATCGGCATCGAGCAGTGACTTTGTTTTTTCACTGGGCGGTGGCGCCGAATATGAATTAACCGATAATCTGGCGCTGAACGGCGAATTCCGTTACAAAATCAAAGACGGCAGCCGTATCAATATAGCTTTAGGCATTGCATACAAGTTTTAATAATACAAGCCGGAAAAGGAATGAAAAGGAGTTACGCTGATTGTAACTCCTTTTTAGTCAACCAGATTCTTATTTTTTCATCGATAATTGCACCCGTTTCCGTGCTGTATCAACGGACAATACTTTTACCTCTACATGCTGGTGAAGAGATACCACCTCTGTAGGATCGGAAACAAAGCGGTCTGCTATTTCGGAAATATGCACCAGCCCGTTCTCTTTGATGCCCACATCCACAAAGCAACCAAAGTTTGTGATATTGGTAACGATACCGGGAAGAACCATACCTTCACGCAGATCGTTAATAGTACGGATATTGGGATCGAATTCAAACATCCTGATGCCTTTACGCGGGTCACGTCCGGGTTTATCCAGTTCTTGCATTATATCGTTCAGCGTAGGCAATCCTACTGTATCCGTTATATACGACTTGAGGTCGAGCGTTTTTTTCAATTCCTTGTTCTGTATCAGTTCTGAAACAGTACACTTCAGATCTTTAGCCATCTTCTCTACCACATGGTAACTTTCAGGATGTACAGCAGAATTATCCAACGGGTTCCCAGCTTCGGCAATACGAAGGAAGCCTGCGCACTGTTCAAAAGCCTTCTCTCCCATCCGGGCTACTTTCATCAGTTCTTTGCGGGACTTGAAGGCACCGTGTGCCGCGCGATAATCAACAATATTCTGCGCTAACACAGGACCTAAACCTGAGACGTAAGTCAACAGGTGTTTACTTGCGGTATTTACATTTACACCAACGAGATTTACACAACTTTCGACGGTGAGATCAAGGGAATTTTTCAATTTTGCCTGGTCTACATCATGCTGGTATTGCCCTACTCCGATCGATTTCGGATCTATCTTCACCAATTCGGCCAACGGGTCCATCAGGCGACGGCCGATAGATACCGCTCCCCTGACCGTCACATCATAATCCGGAAATTCTTCACGGGCGATCTTGGAAGCAGAATAGATGGATGCCCCATTCTCACTTACAACGAATACCTTCACCTCCTTTTCGTAACGGAGATTGGTAATAAAACGCTCCGTTTCGCGACTAGCAGTACCATTCCCGATAGCAATAGCATCGATATTATATGTAGACACCAGTTTCACCACTTTATTACCGGCCTTGGACGTTTCATTTTGCGGTGGATGCGGATAAATTGTCTCATTATGCAACAGGTTTCCTTCCGCATCGAGACATACAAGTTTGCATCCTGTACGGTATCCCGGATCGATACCCAACACCCTCTTTTGTCCCAATGGCGGCGCAAGCAAAAGCTGACGCAGATTTTCAATGAATACACGTATGGCCTCCTCATCCGCCTTTTGTTTCGATAAAGCTGAAAACTCCGTTTCTATCGACGGCTTCAACAATCGTTTGTATGAGTCTTCTATGGCATCGGCCACATAGTTAGTGGCTTCATTATCGTTATCTCCTTTTATAAAACGCTTGTCCAGCCTTTCCAGTGCCGTATCTTCATCCGGTGCAATGTTTACACGGAGAAAACCTTCCGACTCCCCTCGACGTATTGCCAGTATGCGGTGAGATGAAGCCTTGCCCAGTTTTTCGGAAAAATCGAAATAATCGCGGTATTTGTCACCTTCCTCTTCTTTCCCCTTCACTACCTTAGCAGTAATAACTGCCTCCCGTTCAAAAAGGTTACGGATAGCATTACGGGCATATTCATCTTCATTTATCCATTCGGCTATGATATCACATGCCCCGGCAATAGCTTCTTTCGTATCTTTTACATCACCTTTTACATATGAGAGGGCTTTCCCTTCCACATCCACCGGGTGTTGCGCCATAATCAATTTAGCCAGTGGCTCCAATCCCTTCTTACGGGCTATTTCGGCCCGCGTCTGGCGCTTGGGTTTATAAGGAAGGTAGATATCTTCGAGTTCCGGGCCGTTCCAACAGTTTTCGATACGCATTTTCAGTTCAGGCGTAAGCTTCTCCTGTTCCTCTATCGATTTCAGGATTGTTTCGCGACGCTTTACAAGTTCATTGAACTTATCATTCTGTTCTTTTATCGCTCCTATCTGAACCTCGTCCAGTCCTCCGGTTACTTCTTTCCGGTAACGGCTGATAAAAGGGATAGTCGCGCCCGAATCCAGCAAACCTATTGTTTTTTCGATTTGTGAAGCTTTGATGCTTAAAGCTGATGATATTAGGTCTATAATTTTCATATTTAGTATTTTATTTCTCACAAAGGCACGAATACACAAAAATAGTATCTTCAATGGTATTGCTTACTATCTTTGTATAGTATATTTTTATAGGTTATTTACAATTCTTGTTATTCCGTTTTTTATAAAGGGTTCATTAAAATTGATTAGTAGTCCCAACTTAATATCTGTTATTTTTAAATATGTAAACAGTTGTTTGGGATGAACAGGTGATATTTTTTCAACAGATTTCAACTCAATGATAACCTTATCTTCTATAATTAAATCTGCCCGGAAACCAATATCCATTTTCAATTCGTCCCAGAATACAGGAATAGTTTTTTGTCTTTCTACTTTCAAATCCAGTATATTCAATTCATAATACATTATTTCTTCATAAACAGGCTCTAACAAACCCGGCCCTAATTCAGAATGTATACAATATGCAATATCTACAATATGTTTTGATATTTCATTTTCACTCATGTTCTTAAATTTTTTTATCTCACGCAAAGGCGCAAAGAAAAATATTGAAAATAACTTTCGAAAAACAAAGAATAGAGTTGGAATCAAATAAAAGCGAATAATACTTTTATTTTTTTATTCAAAAGCTTTCTTTGCGCCTTTGCGTCTTTGCGTGAGATTTTTCTTTTGTATTTAATTACTGATTCACATTACTTACTAATCTTATTCTGTTTTCCATTTTTCCTATATACCTTATTTTACACATTTGCGAGAGACTTATATTCCGCCAAAAGCCTGCCACAAATTATCTTCCGGCACAGGTGCAGTAACTTCGATTAATTCTTTCGATACCGGATGAATAAAGGATATCTTACGTGCATGCAGGCTGATACCGCCATCGGGGTTGGAACGCTCCGCACCGTACTTCAAATCCCCTTTTATCGGGCTGCCGATTTTTGCCAGCTGGCAACGTATCTGATGATGGCGGCCTGTTTCCAGATCTATTTCGAGTAAGCTGTATTTATCTGAACGGGCGATTAGTTTATAATGCAGTATAGCCTGTTTAGAATCCGGCTTCTCAGTATCATAAGCATATGACTTATTCTGTTTTTCATTCCGTACCAGGTAATGCTTCAATGTCCCCTCCGGCTGCTTGGGGGTATTCTTTACAATAGCCCAATAAGTTTTACTTATTTCCTTATTCTTGAACATATCATTCAGGCGGGATAAAGCCTTGCTTGTCTTGGCAAAGACCACGATCCCGCTCGTAGGACGGTCGAGGCGGTGGGTAACACCACAAAAAACGTTCCCCGGCTTATTGTACTTTTCTTTCAGGTATTCTTTTACGATTTCCGAAAGTGGCTTATCGCCCGTCTTATCCCCCTGTACGATTTCCGATACAGTCTTATTGACAATTATGATATGGTTATCTTCGTAGAGAACTGTCATTATGAAAATTTCAAGATTGCAAATTCAAAGATTTCAAATTTATTACAAAGAAAAACCTTTCGATTGACAATCGAAAGGTTTTCTCAGTTATAATGTTTAATATATATGTGTTAAGCGTTCTTTGGTTTTCTCCAGGTAACGTTTTTCATATCGCCTGTTTCCTGGAATGCTTCGTGAAAAGCGAAAGCATTATACATATCGAATCTTGTTTGCCCCTTAGGAGCATTCTTGATATACTCCTGCAATAGAGGGCGATAATCCGGATGCACACATTTATTGATGATTTCCTGTGCACGCTCTTCAGGGCATTTGCCACGAAGGTCGGCCACACCATACTCCGAAATGATTACTTTCACGGAGTGTTCGCTATGATCCTGATGCGCAACCATCGGCACAAAAGAACTTATCTTTCCGTCTTTTGCAACAGATGGCGTTACAAATATAGACACGTATGCACTACGGGTAAAGTCTCCGGAACCTCCGATACCGTTCATCATCTTGGTACCCATCACATGGGTTGAGTTAATATTACCGTAGATATCCGCTTCAATAGCTGTATTGATGGCAATAACCCCCAGACGGCGGACTACTTCGGGATTGTTTGAATATTCGGATGGACGCAACACGATCCTTTCTTTGAAAAAGTCCAGATTCTGGTATATATGCTCGATGCAAGGATTACTTACTGTCAATGAACAGCCGCTTGCAAATTTAACACGTCCCGATTCCATCAGCCCTATAACGGCATCCTGGATAACCTCGGTATAAACATCAAAATCAGGAATTTCCTTGCTTTCGCCCATGGCTGCTAGCACAGCATTCGCTATATTGCCCACACCCGACTGTACAGGCAGGAATGTTTTCGGCATACGGCCTTCCGCCATTTCCTTAATAAAGAAATTAGCTACATTTTCTCCGATTTTCGCAGTTACTTCATCTACGGGAGCAAAGCCGCTGCCTTCATTCGGTTCGTTGGTTCTTACAACGATTATTTTATCAGGATCTACTTTTATATGGTCTTTACCTACGCGGTCATGTACACCGTATACCGGAATATCTTCACGTGTAGGCGGGTCCTGAGGTTCGGGAATATCGTGCATTCCACGCATTGCCCTCGGATTCCATTCATTTAGTTCTACAATGACTTTTTTTGCCAGACGGCTTACTGTAGGAGAGATACCGACACCACATGTAGGGACTATTTCACCGTTCTCTGTAACTTCACATGCTTCTACGATGGCGTAGTCTACTTTTCCGTAGTACCCGTAACGGATATCCTGAGCCATAGTGGAAAGGTGCAAATCGCAATATTTGATTTCTCCGTTATTGATTGCTTCGCGCATGCTTTTGTTTGTCTGATAAGGTGCCCGGAAGTTAATAGCTTTCGCCCTGGTTAAGACCCCGTCTAACTTATCTCCTGTAGATGCTCCGGTGAACACATTTATTTTGAAAGGGTTGCCCTTTGCATGTTCTTCTTCGGCGCGTTTTGCAATAAATCCGGGTACTACTTTGGGACATCCTGCATGCGTAAAACCGCTAAATCCCACATTGTCGTTGTTGTTGATAAGTGCGGCTGCCTCTTCAGCAGTCATAAATTTTAAAGCCATTGTTTTTTAAAATGTATGATTTATATAAGTTATTAAGTTGATTTTCATATGTGTTTCGCTTTCGCGCTGCAAAAGTACAAAATAAATATCTGATGTGCTATTTTAAATCATTAAAAATTCAAAGACTGCAATTTAGTGCTGTTATTCAAAAAAATAAAGGTTTTCATCTCTAACGAAAACAATATGCATAAACAAAAGGAAATCGTCCTTGCAGGCTGTACTTATAAAATCAGATACCTTCCAAAAAACTACACAAAGCTTTCACAGCCAGTGCACGGTGGCTTATATTATTTTTAACATCGCTTCCTAATTCGGCAAATGTCGCTGTGTATCCGTCGGGCATAAACACCGGATCATAACCAAATCCGGCAGTACCTTTTTCTTCTGAGATTATTTCACCGTCGATTTTCCCGTCAAAAAGATATTCCTTTCCATCCAGAATCAATGCTATAACAGATCTGAAACGGGCTTTACGATTTGTAACGCCATCCAGATTAGCCAGAAGTTTTTTAATATTGGCTTTAGCATCATGCCCATCTCCGGCATAACGGGCCGAATACACGCCCGGCGCACCATTCAAGGCTTCAACTTCAAGCCCCGTGTCATCACCGAAACTGTCGTAACCGTATTTCTCTTTCACATAGCGGGCTTTTATCAAAGCATTTTCTTCCAGGGTCTCGCCCGGTTCGGCTATATCTTCGTGGCAACCAATATCTTTAAGGCTGAGTATTTCAAATTTATCTTTTACAACCTCCCTAACCTCTTCCAGTTTATGAGCGTTGTTTGTAGCGAATACAAGCTTTCTTTTCATTTATTTTTCAGCGCATTATAGGTTTCCAATGCTTTTTCTAATACTGTAAGCGCATTTCCCAGATCTTCTTTATTGAGTACATAGGCTATGCGTACTTCATTTTTTCCCAATCCCGGTGTTGTATAAAAACCTGAAGCGGGAGCCATAAAAACAGTCTGTCCTTCGTACTCAAAATCGGACAGGCACCACGCGCAAAATTCGTCGGCATCATCTACCGGAAGGCGTGCAACGGTATAAAATGCACCCATAGGGATAGGTGAATATACTCCCGGTATACGGTTCAGGCGGTCGATAAGGAACTTACGTCTTTCCACATATTCATCGTAGGTATCACGAAGATAATCAGGACTTGCATCCAAAGATGCCTCTGCCGCAATCTGGCCGATAAGCGGAGGACTCAGGCGCGCCTGACAGAATTTCATAAGGGTCTTGCGTAATTCCTTATTTTTAGTAATCAATGCACCGATACGGATACCGCACTCACTGTATCTCTTCGAAACCGAATCTATCAGCACCACATTATCCTCGATACCGACAAGGTGACAAGCCGAAATATATGGTGAATTGGTGTAAATAAACTCACGGTATACCTCATCCGAAAATAAATAAAGATCATGCTTCTGCACCAGATGCTTTATCTGATTCATCTCGGCACGCGAATATAAATATCCTGTCGGGTTATTCGGATTACATATCATAATTCCTTTTGTACGCTCATTTATCAGTTCTTCGAACTTTTCAATTGGCGGCAAAGCAAACCCTTCTTCAATAGAAGAGGATACTGTGCGGATAATGGCTCCGGCTGATACGGCAAAGGCCATATAATTGGCATAAGCAGGCTCCGGAACAATAATTTCGTCACCCGGATTGAGGCAGGCCAGAAATGCGAACAATACAGCTTCCGACCCTCCGGTAGTAATAATTATATCGTCAGCCGATACATTTATATTATACTTTGCATAATAACCAACCAGTTTCTCACGGTAAGAACGGTATCCGTCGCTGGGACTATACTCCAGTATAGTGCGGTCGATATTGCGTATCGCTTCAAGCGCTTCTTCGGGAGTAGGTAGATCGGGCTGTCCGATATTCAGATGATATACTTTCAAACCCCTGGCTTTAGCCGAGTCGGACAATGGAGCCAATTTCCTGATGGGAGAATTCGGCATTTCTATTCCTCGCTGCGAAATATGTGGCATAATGCTATTATAATATATATTTTATTTTCAACAAGGCGCAAATATACGAATTTTACTTATGAGTTATAAGTTATAGGCGACGAATTTGTAGCACCTTTCATTCACCCGCTTTACTTATTTTTCATCTCTGCTCTTCCTTATTCTTGGTAAGCACGATGATACTCTTTACAAATAATTATCTCAAAAAAGTAAATCTTCTATAATATTGTGTATCTTTGCGCTACTTTGTTCCATTAAGGATGAAAAGGGAATCAGGTGTAAATCCTGAACAGACCCGCTGCTGTAAGCTCTGGGAATGTTTGTATCAAAATACCACTGTTGCAAAACGGGAAGGTGATATGAACAAGAGCGAGTCAGAAGACCTGCAAAGTAATATTTTCGACAGCTTTCGAGGAATAAGGCTTAAGAAACATGCGTAAAAGAAATCCAACTACCTTTCTTTTTCTTTGTTCTTATCGGATGCTGCAATTATACTAAAAGATATATTTTGCATAGATGAGAATTTTATTTTCTACCTTTTTATTTTTTTGTTCTTTAGCTTGTACATCCTTACTGGCCCAAACAAATGATAGTATCAAGACACAAAAACTATCGGAGGTAGAAGTATCTGCACATATAAAACCCTCGGCTGCCCGCTCAACGACACCGCTTCAAGTCATTACTACAGAGTCTATTACAGAGCAAGGATTGCAATCGGTATCTGACGTTGTACGCCGCTTTAATGGTGTCGTACTCAAAGATTATGGAGGTATCGGCGGACTAAAAACAGTTGCTATACGGGGAATGGGAGCGGAACATACAGCGATCAGTTATGATGGAATCACTGTCAGTAACGTACTATCCGGACAGGTGGATATAGGCCGATTTGCTTTGGATAACATATCTGCCGTATCGCTCAGCATAAGTCAGTCAGATGATATATTTCAAACAGCAAGGGTACTGGGTTCTGCCGGAGTACTTAATCTGCAAACAGCTATTCCTTCGTTTAATGAGCATAACCACGAGGGTAAAACAAGAATAACAACAGGCTCGTTCGGGTTATTCAATCCTGTCCTCGATTATTCGCATAAAATAAGCAATTCTTTTGCCATATCAGCTAACGGGAGCTGGCAACGTGCCGATGGTAATTATCCTTTCAAACAGGAAGACGATAAACTGTTACCTGACCGTAAAAGAAAGAACAGCGATGTGGATATCTTCAGAACAGAAATAAATATCTTCAATAATTTCGGTAAATCCGGTGATCTACGCACTAAAGTCTATTATTTTGATTCGGAACGTGGATTGCCCGGAAACGTAACTATCGCAAACGATTATGCGGCCGAGCGTCTCTGGGATAAGAATTTTTTTACCCAGATGATGTACAATACTACATTCAGCCCTAAGCTCAAATTCAGATCACAAGCCAAATATGACTATACGTTTACACGATATGTAATAGAAGAACTGAGCGACAGGAAAACGAATCGTTACAAGCAGCATGAAATATACCTTTCCAATGCATTGTTATATACGATAAACAATAACTTTTCGGCTTCTTTGGCAGAAGATCTGAGCTATAATACGCTCAATAACGACATGGCTACCTTTGCGGACAACCTTCCCTACCCTAAGCGGTATAACTCACTTACCGGGATAGCAGCAAAATATGACATTAAACAATTTACTGCCACTGCAAGCCTGCTGGCAACATATATATCAGAAGAGGTGAAGAACAATAGCGACAATAACACTTATAAGAGACTGACACCTACAATCAGCGCTTCGTATCAGCCTTTCGATGCAACAAATCTGCGTTTCAGGGTGTCATATAAAGAATTGTTTCGTGTACCGACTTTCACCGAATTATACTATTCTTCTATATCGAAGAAGCTAAATCCCGAACTGGCACGCCAATTCAATATGGGTGCAACATGGGTAGGTAGCATTTCCGACGTTCTCAATTACGTGAATGCATCTTTAGACGTGTATTATAATAATGTGAGGGATAAAATTATCATAATACCATATCCCTTTATGGCAAGTAGCACTAATCTGGGAAAAGTACGGATAAAAGGTATGGATCTGAAACTGGCGACAAACATCTCACTGTGCGACAAAATGGATGTGGATATCAGCGGCTCATACAGCTATATGGAAGCGCTGGATATGACTGACCCCAATAACAGCAAAACATACAAAAACCAGATACAATACACCCCAAAACATTCGGGAGCGATAACGGTAGGCTTCAATAATCCATGGGTAAATTTTTCATACTCTGTTGTTGCAGCAAACAAGCGTTATTTTAATATACAGAATATTAAGGATAACCGTATCGACGGATACTCCGACCATAGTATCTCCCTATATAAAAAGCTAAGAATAAAAGGTTATGACTGTTATCTGCAAGGCAACCTGTTGAATATCTGGAACGAAAATTATGATATAATCGCATATTACCCCATGCCGGGGCGATCATTTAAAATAACCGGCGGGTTCAAATTTTAAACATTTAAATAAAAAATAGAAATGAAAAAGTTTTTAGTAAAAGGAATGTTACTCTCTATGTTGGCTTTTGCCTTTGTTTCTTGTGATTCTGATGATGATAATATCACACCTTCATGGGTAGCTCCAGAAATTACCTCTGCAGGGGTGTATATTCTCAACTCGGGAAGCAGTGGTAAAAACAATGCAACAATGGGCTATTACAGTTCCGACACAGGAGTATTTACTGAGAAAATGTTTGAGAATCAAAATGATGAACTAAAAATAGGAGATACAGGGAACGATATGGTCATTTATGGTCATAAAATGTATATTCTGGCATCAGGGTCAAACAAAATATATGTTACAAATTTAGCCAGCAAGTTGTTAAAGATTATCGAACCTCTAAATGAATCGAATCAGCCTCAAAAACCTCGTGAAGGCGTTGCTTATGACGGGAAAGTATACATAAGTCTTTTCGATGGATATGTTGCTCAGATAGATACAACAAGTATGACTATTACAAAAAAAGTACAAGTAGGTACATACCCGGAAGAATTAACAATAGCCAAAAAGAAACTCTATGTTGCAAACTCCGGATACGGAGATGGAACAACTGTTTCAGAAATTGACCTTGAAAGCTTCACTGTCAAAACAATTGATGTGGTTCAAAATCCGGCAAACATAACAAGTGATAAGGATGGAAATGTATATATTATATCATTTGGCAATTATGGCAATATAAAATCAGCCCTTCAAAAGTATGAGCCATCAACAGGAAAATTAACAACTTTAGGTACAGGTATTGCCAATAAAATGGCCTTGAATAAAGATAATGATAAATTATTTTTAGTAAGTGAATCATGGGATACCGGAAGTAGGGTTGTTAGCTTGAGATCATTAGATCTGAAAACAAACACAGTAAATGAGAAATCCTTTGTGACTGCACCTGGCAATGTTGATCTGTCGAAAACATATAATGTTACAGTAAATCCTACGAACGGCGACATATATATTGCTACAAGTGACTACTCTACCAATGGAGATATGTATATCTTTTCTGCCGACGGTACATATAAGACTGGTTTTGGTACCGGAGGTATCAACCCTATGGGAGCATATTTCATTACAGGTGTAAAATGATAATATAGAATATGAAATTCCTAAATATCACACTACTCTTTTCTATTATCCTCATCCTGGCGGGCTGCGATAAACCTAAGCCTGCCGGACAGGATAATATTAAGCCGCAAACGGGATATACTGTCTATTATGCCAAAGGCTTTCAGGTAAAAAAGTATGATGGATATACCACCGTGTCGGTGCGTGATCCCTGGGACACCACGCGCATGCTGCAAACATATGTCCTTGTGGCAAAGAATAAAGATTTACCGGCAAACCTTCCCAAAGGTACAATTGTAAGAATACCTTTGGAAACAGTAGCGACATACTCCACCATCCATTGTTCTACCCTGAACGAACTGGATGCGGTAAATCTGATAAAGGGTGTGTGTGAACCTCAGTATATAAAGCTATCCAATATACAGGATGGTGTAAAGAGCGGGGCAATCGCCGATCTGGGGATGGCCAGTAAACCTGACACAGAGAGATTGATCATGCTCAGTCCTGATGCCATATTTGCCACTCCGATACAAGGCTGGACATACGGAAGTATAGAAAAAACAGGAATCCCCATTCTGGAAACAACCGATTATACAGAATCGCATCCGCTTGGACGTGCCGAATGGATACGCTACTATTCCTTATTTATCGGGAAGGAGCAATTGGCCGATTCGCTTTTTGCCATTACCGAAAAGAATTATAATGCTGTTAAAGATGCCGTGGCCGGAACGGCAAACCGTCCTTCCGTATTTACGGATATGCGTTATCAGAACAAATGGAACATGCCCGGAGGAAAAAGCTTTATGGCAAATATGCTATCCGATTCGGGAGCATCGTATTGCTGGTCTGATGACAACTCGACAACTTATATGCCACTGGCATTCGAATCGGTATTAGACAAGGCGGGTGAAGCGGATTTCTGGATAATCAAATATAACTGGCCTGAAGATATGACATATCAAAGCCTGGAGAAAGAATATAAGCCATATTCCCATTTCAAGGCATTTAAAGAAAAAAATATATACGGATGCAATACAGCATATTCGGGTTATTATGAGGATTTGCCCATCCATCCGGATTATATATTGAAAGATATGGCGTATATATTCCATCCGGAACTCTTCCCGGAATATACGCCGAAATATTACAAAAAAATAGGAGAGTAAATGTATATAGGTTTGTAAAAAGGCTGTGATCAGAATTTCTGCCACAGCCTTTTTCTTTAATAGTAATGAACGATATCGATCACATCCGAGCTTGACATAGCTCCCGGATTTATACCCGGTTCACCTTCGGGAACCGGTAAATTATACTTTCCGAAATACTCCTTCCAGCCTTTCGTTATTTCGCCTGTATCGGGCGATTTGAAAGTCATCGTATTTAACGCGAATACGGGAATGCCATTATTTGCTTTCAACAAGATATCATAAATAAGTTCTGAACAATAATACTTATCATTACCTAAGATAAATCCGTCATCATAATCTTTGCCGATAAGGGTTAACCCCTCATTCAACGCGGCGGGAATACAGGCACTGTATTCTTCTTTCAGCCGTCCTACGACCGATTTGGGATAACAATCTTTTCCCTCGGGATGCAGATAATCATTCAGAGGTGTCTTTGCGACTTTGGGACGAGTAGCTTCGATTACATAGACACTGTCATTATCATCGATATAAACGATACCGACATGCGTAAACCGGTAATCACCGATACTGGCGGTAACTGCTTTTATCGTATTATCAGTTCCATTTGCGCAATCTTCCTGAAAGATCAGATCGCCGCTCTGGAGCCTGAAGTCATCAGCACGCACGGTCATGCCTGATAAAAAGAGAACCATTAATAATATTGCTTTCATATAATTAATTTAAGTTGCTATTTATAGATTGTAAATTTTATCAAAAGTATATCCCCAAATGA
>NZ_JBHSGN010000134.1:0-2674 GCF_042654545.1 Dysgonomonas termitidis | reverse complement strand
TACCATATAAAAAAGTTGTTGCAGGCAACCGGCCGGGCGGCCATCGATTACCCTTACCGTATATCCCTGGACTACGAACAGTGGATGGACAAGGCGGAAATAACCGTCATACAGCAGTGAACCGGCAAACAATGAACAACATGAAGTCAACTAAATAATACCTATATATTTTATGAAACAATCCGTAATCCTATTTCTGCTTCTGGCGATTGCCCTGGTATCCGTACGGGGGCAGGACGTAGTTGGCAACCTGCCGCTGTCCTCGCCGCACCTGGCAGTCAAGACCAATTTATTGTACGATGCTACCACCACTTTCAACCTGGGGGTGGAGGTTAAGCTGGACAGCCGCTATACGCTGGACCTGCCGGTTAATTACAACCCCTTCACCTATAGCGGGAACAGGAAGCTGAAACATATACTGGTGCAGCCGGAGCTCCGTTACTGGGTTTACGAACCGTTTTTCAGTCATTTCATCGGTGTGCATGCGCTCTATGCCAATTACAATGTGGGGGCCATCAAGTTGCCGCTGGACCTGTATCCGGACCTGGAGACCAGCCGTTACCGGGGCAACCTTTTCGGGGCGGGCATTTCCTACGGTTACCACTGGATGCTCTCCCCCCGCTGGAACCTGGAAGCCACTTTCGGCTTCGGGTTTGCCTATTCGGACTATGACAGGTATGAGTGCAAAACCTGCGGCAAGCTGCTGGAGAGCGGCAGCAAGCATTATTTCGGGCCTACCAAGGCCGGTATATCCATCATCTATATAATCAAATAAGACAATGAAACGTATGAAACGATTCCATATTTCCCATATACCGGCTGTATTTTTCCTGCTGGCGGCGCTCAGCCTGCCGGCACAGAACAAGGACCTCTATAAAGGCCGACTGCAGGTCGAAAGCGCCGGGCTGAAACAGGAAGGTGACAGCCTGTTATTAAGCTTTTCGGTACACATACAGGGCCAGGCCGTTACCGGCAGTCAATCGATGCTGCTGATTCCCGAACTGAGGGCTGGAAACAATACGGACAGCAAAACCCTGACCCTTCCCTATATACTGATCGACGGGGATGAACGCCAGAAACTGAACGAACGCTCTTTCGCCCTTGCGGGAGCAGATAAGCGGTCCGCCTATCATCGTCCGCAGATGCATGTAAATACCCGGCAGTCCACCGATACGACACTTCTGTATAAGCTGAAAATCCCCTATGAATCCTGGTTGGGTTCCGCCCGTTTCGTGCTCTACCAGCAGGTAACGGGTTACAGGCAGGAATCACGGCTGTATGCGCTGTCATTGAGCGATAAGGTGGAAATGGAAGCGTATGTGCCCTACCAGGCCAGCCCCGCGGTATCCTTCCTTGTACCGGACAGGGAAACCAAGGCGCGCCAGCTCCGGGGCAAAGCCTTCCTGGACTTCCAGGCAGACAGTTCGCACATCGATCCCGGTTTCAGCCGGAATGCCCCGAAGCTGGCCAGGATCAGCCAGGCCGTCTCGGATGTGAAAAACAACCCCGATGCGGTGATCACCGGCCTGTTTATCGAAGGCTATGCTTCCCCCGACGGGCTGTACGCCACCAACGAGCGTTTATCGAAAGAACGGTCGCTGGCGTTGAGGGATTACCTGAAAACGAAGTTCGGATTCGACGGGGGCCTTTTCAAGGTAAGCCATGTGGCCGAGGACTGGGACGGGCTGGTCGTACAGGTACAGGCCTCCGGTATGGAATACAGGGACAAGGTACTGGAAATTATTGCCACCACGGGAATAACGGCCGGCCGCGAAGTCGCCCTGATGCGCCTGGCGAACGGTGCGCCCTACCGGCAGATGCTCCGGGAGATATTCCCCGAACTCCGCAGGGTGGAATACCGGGTCGACTATACGGTCAGGGATTACACTCTCGAAGAAAGCAAGTCGCTGTTCAGCCGCAAACCGGAAGACCTGTCCCAGCTGGAGCTTTACAACCTGGCCCGGAGTTACGGCAAAGGCACGAAGGAGTATACGGATATATTGCTCGAGGCGATCCCAGGATACTATCCCGGTGATGTAACGGCAAACGTCAACGCGGCGGCGCTGCTGATCGAAAACGGGGAACCGAATAGCGCCGGGCGCCTGCTGGACAGGATAGCCGGCACAGCCCCCGGCGGCAACCATCCGGCCGTACTGAACAACCTGGGCGTGATACGCCTGCTGGCAGGGGAACTGGATGAAGCCGAAGCCCTGTTTAACCGGGCGAAAACAGCCGGCAGTGAGGAAGCAGCCCGCAACCTGGAGGAAGTGGCGGTCAAACGGGCCGATAATCAGAAAATGGAACGGTATAAAAACCGGTAAACCGTCCCCGCAAACCTGCCTGCGTCGACATACGGCGCGCCGGCAGGGGGAAAGCCGGCAGGCAGCGGTTTGCAGGCCGGTACCGCAATAAAAAGCTATTCATAATAATACCAGGGAATGAAAATGAAACAAACAACCCGGACAAAAGTATCAACACGTATTAACAAAACAGGGAAACAGGAGGGCCGTAAAGATCAGGGAAGGAACGATTTAAACATAGCTGGAAGAAACAGTTACAGCTAAGCGAAAGAAGAAATAATTAAGAGAAACTAGAAACAGTTAAGAGAAACAGTTCGAAAAAAACGATTAAGAAAAACAGTCAGAAAACAAAAAAACGATTAAGAAAATTCATA
>NZ_JBHSGN010000133.1:0-66166 GCF_042654545.1 Dysgonomonas termitidis | reverse complement strand
GGAAGCTTTATTGGAATGATAATACTTCCGTATTTGAGTTATTAGTCGCTGCCGCAGACGGAAGCCTGGGAAGCCTCACCTTTTTTATGAAGTCTCAATAATCGCATGAAGACACCGGCACAGAGATAGTCTTTCATTTCGGCGAATTTATGCCGTTAAATTGTGCCTGCTTTATTGCCCAAGCCATAATATTGGCAAACAAGCGGGCGTTCTCCACATCCCCGCCTGACCAGCTTGTTTTGGTGACAGGCCTGTTGTTACTATCAATTGTTAGCGGATAGGTGGTGGCCGTACCGGTAGTAGAGCCTGTCCCCCCGTTGAGGTTTGCAAAGATACCGCCGTCCCCGATGAATACCAGATTGTAAAACTTATGTTTGAATATCGTCGGCTTACCGCCCGAATCCCTGGCATATACCACAAGGTCTTCCTCCGGCAATCCGGTTATGCTGATGGTTCCGCCTGCATCGTTTCCAAAGAACCGGCCCCTGATATCGCCGAAAGGGCCGTTCAGTATCTCATCGTTCATAAAGCCAAGCTGCATCCTCAATGTGCCTATCAGGGCGCTTCCCGATACAGTGATGCCGGGATACAGGGCTTCAAAGAAAGATTTCGCCATATAATCCCTTTCCAATACCAGTATAAGCACGCCGCCCTTGTTCAGGTAATCGACCATATAACCTGCAATCGCCGCCCTGTTGCCTGCATCCGCGATAGCCAGGTCGAACCCGGTAAGCACAATCTCGGGTTTCTCGTCGAACATGGCTTTAACCCGGACAGGGTTATAAGCAGCCCCACCCATCAGTTCACCATCCAGTATTGAGTGGTTAAAGGTCTGGGTAGGATGGACTGTATTTTACAATCTTCACAGTACTGTTATCATTTGTCCCGAAGTTTACATCCGCATCCACCAGTTTCCGTGTGCCCTGGGGCGTACTGTCTAATACCTGCATGATATATCCCGCCGTGTTGTTATACCAGCCCCATCCGTAAGTCTTTTTTACCGGATAGGCAACCGGTACGCTTACATAACATGTTGCCACACTGATCGCGCTGTTGGAGGTAATGGTCATTTTCTTGGTATCCACCGAAGTAGGCTTTCCGCTTCCCCTCAGTATGATTTCTTTTTCTCCGCCTGCCTTGTCTGCGGCTGTAACCAGCGTCGGAACCGATGCAAAACCGATTCCGTCCACTATGTTGGTTTCCAGATAGACAGTCGACCCTTCTACGAACGGATCGCCCGGGAGTATTTTAATCCACACGGAAATATAATTACCGGCAGGGTTCAATGCCTGGTTCAGTTGATATACGCCATGCACGGTTGTCCTGCCGCAATCCATCTCATAGTTCGGCTTTTTAGAGTAATCCTCCACAATGATATTCTTTGTACAGGCCGTGCCATCTGTAATACCAGCGGCTTGCCGTTCATTGTAACAGCCAGCTCGTCGCCCGGATTTCCGGCAGGGGTATACCAGAACGGCGTTCCGCTACCGGGAATAGTAAGGGTATATACGCCTTTTTCCATAAACATACCCGATGCGATAAAGAAATAGCCGTTTGTTTTAGTATGGTCGCCCGCATAGGCCGGGGTAACATGAATGGTATATGCCCCGGGCTTGGTAATCTCCAGCTTTATGGTTATGTAACTGGAAGCGTCCAAGGGTACAACAGCGCTGCCTGGCGGGGTCTGTGGATACTGGTCGGGGGACTTATAATGCCCGGCTATATTAATTCCGTCGCAATCCACTATATGCCCGACGGCATTTCCTATCTTCTGCTGGAAACAGTTCCACTGTTCCCCGTCCCACTGATTCAGACCCAGGCAAAGTTCTTTTTCATCGTTTTCGGTCAGGTTATAAACGATCATTCCCGTATGGGTCTTATTCAGGGCGATTTTGTTGCTTATATAATTTGAGTTAGCGCCGGAAGCGGGATCTTCCGGATTATTCAGGAACATCGGGTAAAGCTGCTTCTTTTCGGAGAGGTTGACCCTGGGCAGTATCAGCCCCCTGTATGAATTATGGCCGGCATCCGTTACGTTTTCTTTTTCTTTCAGATGAAGTACGGCTCCTTCAGCAGGCTCTTCTCCTGAACCAATCGTTACCTGGGCTTGTGACAGATGCATGAAAAAGCAGCCCAGCAATACTAAAAATAATCTTATCATTGATTTCATAGGAACTGTTCGTTCGGTTTATACATTCGGTTTTATATGCCGGACATACTGTGCAACTCATTCAGGAAGGATGACATGTACCTTTTACGGCTCGGCTTACAGTTCTAACCGTTTCATATATTGTAATTTTAACAACCATCCGGTTTATTTGTTTATGAGAACCGGATATTTTATTTGTGATGGCATGTTCACCATAATTTTGCGAATAAGTCCTGTCCGGCACAAACATAATCTCTGGCCTTTATTGAGAAGAGGGGGCTCATCGAATGTATACGATCAGGCAATTATTTCGCATGGAATAATTTAATTTTATATTGATTATCATTAAGAAAAAAAAGCATTTTGCTGAGAGTATGATGCTGAAATTACCGGATATTATAAAGCAGATAAAATATAAGTTTGAAGTAAATAAATTAACTCCTTATGTACAAGAGCGGTTAATGTCTTCTCAGATTGTTTAGGTACAAGTTGAAATATCCACCTTTATATCCCGTTAAAATTATTTTAAAAAGCGAGAATAATCAGACTGACTGCTACAGCCTTGTTTGAAAGGCCTGCAATATATTTTCCGACTGAAAAATAAGGGACTGTCCAACTATGACTTGATGATTATTACATTAAATACATTTTATGAAAATAAAATTCTTTATTTTTAACCTCAAAAAATGAATTTATGGAATCTGGAAAAAGATACTATGATCACACACTGGTAGCCGATAAACATTTTTTCGGGGGATATTTCAATCTGGCCCAAAACAATATCGATTTAATTTTTGATTCTTATAAAGAACGGTTTAATGAAAATGGTAAAACTGAAAATGTAATAGATAAACTTAAAAATATCAAACTATCCGATTCAGAATTTAAGCTGAAAGTTGAGTATTTAAGCCGCTTTTTCCCGTTTATAAACTACCTGGACAAAACGAACAGGGAAGATTTTGGAGAAAAGCTAAAATTGTTGGTGAAAAATATAAATGACCTTAGAAATTTTTATACGCATTATTATCAGGAGCCATTGTGTTTTGATGAAAATTTTTATACCACTTTAGACCATATATTTCTAAAAACGGTAAAGGATGTCCGGAAAAACAGGCTTAAAACGGATGAATCAAAGCTTTTGTTGAAAACAAGGTTAAAAGATGAATTGGAAACTCTTTTCAAAATCCAAAAAAAGAAATTATTAGAAGAGAAAGCTAAAGGCAGGAACGTTTTTCTCGATGAGGAAAGCATTCGTAATAATATTTACAACCAGGCTTTTCATCACTTAATTTATAAAAACAGGGATACAGAGGAAGAAAGTATTGATAGATATTACAGGTCAAAACCTGTCTCGGAAGAATCATTTGCGGAAAACAATATTGCAATCAGCCGGAACGGACTAATATTTCTTTTAAGTTTATTCTTAACAAAAAAGGAAAACGAGAATTTAAGGGCACAGATAAAAGGATTTAAGGCTAAGATAACAAGTGCAGACGGGGAAGGCTATCCTAACCTGAAATATAACAGCCTTAAGAACATGGTTACTCACTGGGTGTTCTCACACCTATCATTTAAAGGACTGAAAAACCAGCTTAGCAGCACATATAACAAAGAGACCCTGCTTATACAAATAGCAGATGAATTGAGTAAGGTTCCCGATGCCGTATATAATGCCTTACCAAAAGAATTGCAGGAAACCTTCGTTGAAGATATTAACGAATACATTAAGGAAGGAAACGAAACATACCAGTCAGATGAACTGACCGTTATCCATCCTGTTATAAGAAAAAGATACGAAAATAAATTTAACTATTTTGCATTAAGGTACCTGGATGAGTTTGTGAAGTTTCCTTCACTACGATTCCAAATATATCTGGGAAATTATATCCATGACAGGAGGCAAAAGGAAATTGGCGGGACACCGTATTATACGGAACGCATCGTTAAGGATAAAATAAATGTTTTCGCCCGGTTATCGGAAGTTAGTAAGCTGAAAGGCGACTATTTTCATGGAACAGCGAAAGAACCTGCCGGATGGGAAGTATTCCCTAATCCATCGTATAATATCGAGGGGGGGAATATTATGGTTTATTTGAGTATTGATAAGAACTTAAAAAGCCGGATTGAAAAATACAGGAATATCCGGAATAAAAATGAAAAGCGGAAAAGCAACAGGGAAAACAGGATCGCTAAATACGAAATAACAAGGAAAATAGGGGGAAAAAGCATTGTCAATTACGACGAACCCGTTGCCGTTCTTTCCCTGAACGAACTACCGGCTTTACTATATGAATTGCTTATAAAGAAAGCTGCCCCGGAAGACATAGAAAAACGTATACATGAACACGTAGAGGAACAGTTCAGTAAACTGGAAAATTACAAACAGGGAGACCGCTTGCCGGTTTCCCAGATCCCCCAAAAACTGCTGAAAAGTTCGGATACAAGTTCCATAGATACGGATATGCTGATATCCGAAATTGAAAAAGAGATTGAGATAACCAGGAAAAAGATAAATCTGATAAAGAATAACAGAGCCGAAACAAAGAAAACAGAGAAGGGCAGAAGTATTCGCAAGTTTATATTTAACAACAAAGAGCGGGGCGAAGAAGCTACATGGATAGCCTATGACCTGGTTCGCTATATGCCTGCCGATATTCGCAAAGGATGGAAAGGTTACCAGCATAGCCAGTTGCAACAATCATTATCGTTTTATGATACCCGGCCAAATGAAGCGCTAGGCCTGTTGGAAGCAGTGTGGGATTTTAATAATAGCGCTTATCTTTGGAATGTGGGGATAAAGGAAGCCTTCAAGAAAAAAGATTTTGATTGTTTCTTCGAAAAATATTTAGATTTCAGGTCGGATATTTATAACAATATCAAAACCTCAATAATAAGCAGTGGTGAAAATAAAAAGGTACTAAATAAAGCGTTGAAGCAATACAATGTCAAGAATTTGTTTTCGGCACGAGACTTTCATATCGATGCAACCCAAGAACAAAAAGAGAAGTTATTGGCAAAACCAATTGTTTTATCAAGGGGGATATTCGATAAGAAACCGACTTATATAAAAGGGGTGAATATACACGATAATCCTGAATTGTTTGCCGACTGGTATCAGTATGCGAACAATACAGGACATAGTTTTCAGCGTTTTTACGATTACGGTCGCGATTATAAAGAACTATTCAAACAAGACCAGCTTAACAGGAAAAAGAACGTAAAAAGTCAATAGAAAAATTAAAAACCGAGAATGATCTATATATAAAAAAGCTGAAAATACAGGATTTATTTTTAAAATATATTGCAGAGCAGCTTTATGAAGAAGTTTTTGAGCACAAGGTTGGGTTAGTCCTTAAAGACTTTTATTTAACCAGGGAAGAAAGGTTGGAACAGATAAGACAGGCATCCGGACAGAACCGGCGCGAGAAAGGCGATGCCTCGGAAAACATAATAAAGGAAAACTTTATTTGGAATATGACTGTCCCATATAAGCATGGACAAATACAAGAACCTGCGGTAAAGCTAAAAGATATAGGGAAATTCAAACGATTGATAGCAGATTCTAAAGTTCAATGTATATTGCAATACGATCCTGACAGGAGCTGGAATAAGCTGGAACTGGAAAAGGAACTGGAATCATACGAGAATATAAGAAGGGACATATTACTTAAGAATATACAATCGCTGGAATGTAATATTTTACAACATATGGGTTTTGACGGAGTAAACCATATAAGGGAATTGGAACAGGATGGATTTCCGAACTTCAAATGTTATGTGGCAAACGGTTTGTTGAAAAACTCTGCGGATGTCGCCGATTCAGATATAAAATGGTTGTTAGGGAAGTTTGACGGATCATTTGAGTCAGAGTTGACACTTAACGAGCTGAAAGAAAAACCGGAAGTCTTACAAAAAGGATTTATGCTTGTATATATAAGGAATAAGATAGCACATAACCAAATGCTGAAAGCGGGACTCTATGATTATTTACTCGATATATGCCAGGAAAAACGACTGGATGATGAAACATATTGTGATACAATACTGAGATGTACAGGGAAAATAATCGTTGACTTAACGGAAGATTTCAGGTGAAAGATAAATACAACATCCGAAAAGCGTAATATGAACAAGCCGTTGTAGATATTCTTAGTTTGAAAGGTAGATACAACAGACTGAAGATAATAGACGTAATCCTCTGCGTTGTAGATACTCTTAGTTTGAAAGGTAGATACAACTTATTCCGGATGGGTTTGGGTTCCACTGTCGTTGTAGATACTCTTAGTTTGAAAGGTAGATACAACCAAACAAGAAAGTGGGATGTATCGCTTCTGGTTGTAGATACTCTTAGTTTGAAAGGTAGATACAACTGAACTTAACCATGTAACCAGTGATGGTGGTTGTAGATACTCTTAGTTTGAAAGGTAGATACAACCAATTCCGATACGTGATGTACAGCACTTTAGTTGTAGACACTCTTAGTTTGAAAGGTAGATACAACTAATGTTGTTCCACTCAGGGCCGATGTCGAGTTGTAGATACTCTTAGTTTGAAAGGTAAATACAACGATACCATTGAAAAAAAAGGACAATGAATCTTGTCCTTTTTTATTGAAATTAAATCAGATCTTAAGAATAACCTATGCTGTTGAAAACGTATTAATATAGTAATATCTAATATGACATTACTTTTGTTGCCGTTCTGTAATATCAGGATAATTATCATAACATTTTTTTTCGCTTTCCTTTCTCTTATTTTTTTATGCTTATAAGTGGCTGTTGCACAACTCACATTTTGCTACAAATTAAAATAAAATGGAGTTTTTTACATTCATAACAGGTTGATTTTCAATATATATTTTTTCATGAACAATGTCTGTTTTCATAAAATATTAAATTTGTTTAGTTGTGCAACAGACACATAAGGTTATAGATAAAGATGCGGGAGCATCCATGTATTGTTTCGAAGCTGGTCACATTATCGGAATTAACGGTTTCTCTTTTCATAAGCATACTTTTATCAATCTTAACGGTAATATCCATCATTTTTCCTTCGAATTGTTGGGTGAATAAGAAGTCGAATTAATGGATAGCCTTATAAGCAGGGGGCTTAAAGGTCTGGTATATAGCTTCTATCAATACAAAGGTACGCCCAAGAAATATAAAGCTATCCTCGAAAACATGCTCAAGAGCTTATGTAAATAAGCCAGTATTGTCTCAAGGAGGTTCTAAATATAGAGGTTGGATTTACTGGTATCAATTGTATATATGTTGTTCTGAAATAACTGGACACTTGATAATTTTCTTATGTTTTTCTTCAGTCTGTTTTTATCAGCTTGAGTGTTGTGTATTATTTAACTTCTCCGGAAATTTGGTGGAGAATCTGGAGAAGTGCAAATTTGGGAAAAATCCCAAATTCTTATACCAGACTACAGATAAGAAAATATGAATAAATAGTACGAAAGGAATTGCTCTTAGTAAATAGTGTTTTGGGTTTAGTCCCTAGTCCGTCAGCCCGTCCAGCTTACTGACTGCTTCCCGCTTATTCTTATCTATTACTTTCGCATATATCTGCGTCGTCTTCATATCGGCATGCCCCAATAGCTTACTCACTGTCTCGATAGGAACGCCCAGGGACAGCAAAAGGGTTGCGTTTGTGTGCCTGGCAACATGGAATGTCACGCGCTTCTTTATCCCTGCCGCCAGTACCCAGCTTTTAAGCGCCTGGTTTGTAAAGCCGCTGGATGATAACGGGTAGATAATATCTTCCCCCATAGCGGTTCCCCTCTCCGGCAGGAATTTCAAAGCTTCGTCAGATACCTGTAAGTATTCCTTTTTCTTCGTCTTCTGCTGGGTAAAGCAGATCTGCTTCCTGCCTTCATGGTCGGTCTGGATATCGTCCCATCTCAGGGCCTTGACATCAGAGAAGCGCAATCCGCTGAAACAACTGAACAGGAAGGCTGACTTTACCAGTGGTTTGATACATTCGGTCTTTACCAGTGCCCTGATCTCTTCCAGCCCTAAGTATTCCCTGTCGCTTTCCGGACGTTTGGGACGCTCGAAGCGGGTCAGCTTCTTCATCGGGTTGTCGGGAATAATACCGTCCTGTACTGCACAGTTCAATACAATGGATAAGGCGCGGCTGTAACCGTAACGGCTACCTTTGGATAACAGACAACCTTTGGCGCTTGCCGGAATGCCCCTGCGGCTGGAGAGGTTCTCCGCTGTCAGCAGGTATTCGCTAAAACCGCAGCAATACTCCCTGGTGACAGACTTGAAGCTTAGCCCGTCACCCTTATAAAGGATCAGGTGCTTTATAAGGCTCCGGTAAGTATCGCATACCGCTGTCTTGCCCTCTGCTTCTTTGCGTTCTGTCAATGCCTGTAAATACCTGATGAAATTCGCCTTTTGTTTCAGTCCCATATTGACAAAGCCGTTTTCCTTGCTGGACAACTCATCTATTCGCTGAGCCTTGATACGGACGGCCTTGTCGAGCATACGGCGGTTCAGTTCCTTGTCTTCGGGTGTCCTTTCGGGTACAAGGTATAGTTTGGGGAACTCGTACAAGCGTTTGCCGTTCCTGTAGATATCGAAGTAAATGGACTGGCTGCCGCCGGAGAGTTGTTTGAAGCGGATCTTTACCGGTTCCTTTGCTTTGGGTTGTTTCCTGCTGTTTGTCATAAGGATCAATATTAAGTTAAAAACTAAAAATCAAGAAAGAAAAACTAAAAAAAATAAAATTAAAAATTAAACCGGGGGCAAGGTACAAACAAGGAACGACATGGCAAAAGAAAATAAGGATTAATTACCTTTTGATATATGTGTTTTTAAATAATTAGTAATCAGATGTTATATAAATACAAGAAACATAATAATTTACGAAAAACAAATAAAGTAACAATTATAAAAATCCATAAGTAACAAACAGGTAACAAATAACAGATAAAAAAGGATTATGCAAATGAAAAATAGAAATCTATTTTTGCTCTTGTTAACTAATTTAAATATCTGTATATAAGTGTATTTAGTTTCATTCATACCACTTTTATTTTCATTTTCTTTCTTGATGAATTTTGGTGATAACTTTTAAGGTAACAAAGGTAACAGTATTTACAGTCATCAGTTAACAGTCATCAGTCAACAACTCGTAAGATGTAGAACTTTGCGCCTTTGCGTCTTTGCGTGAAACAAAACAAAACGCCAGCCAACTTGTAACTCGTAACTGCCCGAAGGGCGCAAAAATAACATTCGCCGAAGCGAAGGCGAGGCAAACTTGTAACTGCTTTAATCAATATTTCAAAGAACTATCAGCTAACAGCTAAAGGCTACCGGCTCTTATTCTATAGATAAACTTCTTCAAAAAGATTAAATTTCATGCGTTTGCCCTAAAATTTTGTAAGAGCAAAATATCTTTCAATAAAAACTTGTATATTTGCTACGTATATAGTAACGTGGGTTATTGTATCGAATACATAAATTGCATAAAGAGACACAAATGAGTACAAGCAAATATATAATAATACTAATATCCCTGCTGCTTTTTCCTTTGCTTGCAGACGCCCAGATATACAGGGCTCCTACAAAAAATGAGGCAGAGCAGATAGGTAAAAAAATATATATTATCAGTACAGGAGATACCACGCGAGTAGTAAACAGAACTGGCGGCGGACTGACAGATAAATACTCAAAATTCCTGTTCCGAAAAAACCAAAGCGCAGAAGTTGATTCCATCTTTGGAGAAACAGATCCGACATACAGTGGTTTAGAGGAAGCCGCTTTAGATGTAGATAAATTACTACGTGAAATAGAAGCAGAAAAGAGGATTAATAACGAAAGAAATGATGCGCTGGGCTTCCGGCTCGCCAGAGACTACCGAAACCTGAAAAAGAAAGAACAGACAGCTATAAATATAGCGGACAGCCTGATAAAAAAAGATGCCTCTATCGAGGAATTAACGAATATGTACATTGGATTTAACGGAAAGCCTACCTATTATATCAATGGGCTGGAAGTACCGTTTTCGGTAACGAATCAATTATATCCGTCAGAAGTGATAAAACGTGAGATGCGGGTTACCGACACAGCATCGGGAAATCCTTTTGGGGAAATCTGGTATCTCGTATCGGAGAAAACACTGAACAGGCTAAAGATCCCGGTTGACCTGACTACTGATTATCTGTTCAATAATAATGTAGCTACTACGGCGACCTCTGTCCCTGTGAACAGTGCGGCTGAAGCAAAGAAAAAAACGCCAAAGACGCCGGACCCCGTCATAAGAAGAGAGATTACAGCCGATGGCAAGCAGATAGACCGTGTGGTAAAAACAGAAGAAGCTGATATACCTGAAGAGAAAAGTACGGCTGCGTCGGCCACCCGGGTTATTTCCAGAACCGTAAATGATGAAAAAGTAGGAACAGACGAAAACGCTACCTATATAATAAACAGACCGGGCATTAAACGGATAACCAATCCACCTCAGTCCACCATAAGGCAACAGCATTATAACAGCAGTAGTGTGACAACTAACAATGCGGCAAACAAAGACGAACCGGCTAAAGTTGAAGAAAAGAAACAGGAGGATAATACACCGAAAACTATCCCGAGAAAATCAGTCCGGAGAATAAAAGAAAAGCTTCAGAACCAGTATAAGGATTAATTAAGGCTGCAGGCCTGTTTATTATCCAGGGAAATAAAACTGCTTGCTGACGGCTGGCATAAGTTATTATTCGAAACCAAAATCATCAGATTCTGCCCGGCGCTTATTTAACAATTTATCTATAATCACAGGAAAGTATGTGTACTCCAGCGCATGCACTTTTTTTGCGACATCTTCGTAGCTGTCGGTTGCAGAAACAGGGCATTTAGCCTGGAAGATAACAGCCCCTTCGTCGTAATTCTCATTTACATAATGTATCGTGATACCCGACTCTGCATCACCCGATTCAACCACCGCTTTATGCACATTATCCCCATACATCCCTTTCCCGCCAAATTTAGGCAATAAGGCCGGATGTATATTAATTATTTTATCAGGATATGCACGCAGGAGATTTTCAGGAATTTTCAGTAAAAAGCCGGCTAATACAATAAAATCTATCCCTTTTTGCAACAGGCATTCCAGTACCTTGCCTGTGTGGTAAAAGTCGCTCCTGGAATATGTAACAGACTCTACTCCCAGGTTTTTAGCCCGTTGATGGACATACGCATCCTCTTTGTTCGAAACAATGAGTTGAATGTTTACATCCTCATTATTTGCAAAATATTTTATTATATTTTCGGCATTAGAACCTGAACCCGAAGCGAAAATTGCGATTTTAGTCATTAAGTATAATTTAAGATGCCTGCACACAAACAAAAAAAATGTGCAATTTTAACTATTTTATCCACAAAATATTTGTTTCATATGTATAAAAAACTGTTACTTTGCACCGACAAAATTAGAAATAAAAATTAATTATTAATCAAAACTAGAAATTATGTCAGAAGTAGCATCAAAAGTGAAAGCAATTATTGTTGATAAGTTAGGTGTAGAAGAATCTGAAGTAACAGATACTGCTAGCTTTACAAACGACCTAGGAGCTGACTCACTTGACACAGTAGAATTAATCATGGAATTTGAAAAAGAATTCGGCATTTCTATTCCAGATGATCAAACTGAAAAAATCGCTACAGTAGGAGATGCAGTCTCTTACATTGAAGCAAATGCAAAATAATTTTTTTTCCAATATTTACTTATGGAATTAAAAAGAGTAGTAGTAACAGGTCTAGGCTCGGTATCTCCTCTTGGCAACGATGTAGCCACTACATGGAACAATGCCATCAACGGGGTGAGTGGGGCTGGACCTATTACTCATTTTGACGCGTCAAAATTTAAAACACAATTCGCTTGCGAAGTTAAAGGATATGATCCTTCTGTCTATCTGGACAGGAAAGAAATGCGCAAATGCGATAGATATACATTACTGGCTATAGGTGCTTCCGAAGAAGCTATCGCAGACTCAAAACTTGATTTTTCAAAAGAGAACTGCGATCGTATAGGTGTAATCTTCTCCGCTGGCATTGGTGGTATAAAGACTTTCGAAGAAGAAGTCAGTTATTATGCGAAAAATGAAGAAAACGGACCGAAATTCAATCCTTTCTTTATCCCTAAGATGATTTCGGATATCGCAGCGGGACTTATTTCGATTCGTCATGGTCTGCGCGGTCCCAACTACGGAACCGTTTCGGCCTGTGCTTCATCTACTCATAGCGCTATAAACTCTTTCGACATTATCCGTATGGGTAAGGCTGATGTTATTGTAGTGGGCGGTGCGGAAGCAGCCATTACAGCCGCCGGTGTCGGAGGTTTTAACGCCATGACCGCATTATCCACACGCAACGATTCGCCTGAAACAGCATCACGTCCATTTAGCGCCAGCCGCGACGGATTTATCATGGGAGAAGGTGCTGCATGTCTTATTTTCGAAGAACTGGAACATGCACTTGCCCGTGGAGCTAAAATCTATGCTGAAGTCGTTGGAGGAGGTATGTCTGCGGATGCCTACCACTTAACAGCCTCTCACCCGGAAGGGTTAGGTGCTAAGTTAGTAATGAGAAATGCTTTGCAGGATGCGAATATGAACCCTACTGATATGGATTATATCAATGTGCACGGAACGTCTACTCCGGTAGGTGACCCGTCCGAGATAAAAGCTATTAAAGAAGTATTCGGTGAGCATGCATATAATCTGAACATCAGTTCTACAAAATCAATGACCGGCCACTTATTGGGTGCAGCAGGGGCATTAGAAGCCATGTTCTGTGTATTGGCGGTTCAGAACGACATCGTTCCTCCGACCATAAACTTTGCAGAGGGTGACGAAGATCCTGAAATAGATTATAAACTGAACCTTACATTCAACAAGGCTCAAAAGAGAACTGTTAATGTAGCACTTTCCAACACATTTGGTTTTGGCGGACATAATGCATGTGTGATAGTCAAAAAGTTTAAGAAATAGGAAAACAACGTGCTTAAAAAGATATATCGAGGTATAAGGCTTCTTCCTAAAAGAGGGAAGGAGCCTTATGTATCTTTTTGCAAAATACTTGGTTTCTATCCGTATAACATAACATTATACGAACAGGCCTTACTGCATAAGTCATCATCCATTAAGCTGAAAGACGGCAGATGGATCAACAACGAGCGTCTCGAATTCCTCGGTGATGCCATACTGGATGCAATTGTAGCCGATATTGTGTTCAAAGAATTCGAATACAAGAAAGAAGGTTTCCTTACCAATATGCGGTCGAAAATCGTCCAACGCGAAACATTAAACAGATTAGCTCTGGAGATTGGCATAGATAAGCTCATCAAAACATCTACACGCAACACCACGCCAAATACCCATATGTATGGCAATGCTCTGGAAGCATTGATTGGCGCTATATATCTGGATCAGGGCTACAGAGCCGCTAAACGGTTTGTATTCGAACGCCTGATACAGGAGCACCTGAATATAGAATCGGTAGCCGAACTGGAGGCCAATTATAAATCCAGACTGATAGAATGGAGCCAGAAGCAAAAAATATCGGTAAGTTTCGATCTCATCGACAGCTTTGTCAACGAAAATAATACTCCTATATTTAAAACAGCAGTAATAATTATGGGAGAACAAGCGGGGCTCGGAACAGGCTATTCAAAAAAAGAATCGCAACAGAAAGCTGCAAAAGAAGCCTATAACAAACTACAACGCAGTACCACTTTCCGCAATCATATATTTGAATTATATGAACAGCAGCAACAGTTGCAAAACGAAAAGTACGTAAACACTTCTGAAAAAAGAGAAGACGAATAATTTTATATTTTAAGATAAAAGAAAGCCACTTCATTTTATGAAGTGGCTTTCTTTGTAGACTGTACAGCATCTTATTTCACTGTATTGATACCATTAAATTCAGCCTGTTTTATAGCCCAGGCCATTATATTGCCAAATAATATTGAATTATATACTGTCTGATTTACATTTCCCATCGCCGATTCTCCATAATCGATACGGGGTATAGGCTGCATGGAGGAATTTATAGTGAATGGACAAATACCTTTATCTGCATATGTATTACCATAGTATGGCCCCAGATTAGAATTGAATCCGCCATCGCCTACCCAGAAAAGATTCAGGGTCTTATGCCTGAACATCGTCACCCCTGGAAGAATATTGCTACCTGTGGCATTCAACCGGCTACCTCCGCTATATGTATATATATCGCCTGCGGGCAGCCCCTGTATAACATATGTCTGTGAAGCATCTTCTCCCCATAGTTTTCCTCTGGCATCGCCAAACGGCCCGTTCAATATTTCATCATTTACGGAACTCAACGGATAAACAGCACTTCTTGCATTCTTCATGCCTCCTGTGATGTTAGGATCAGCGAAAATGTTGCGAAAGAGGGCCTCCGCACTCACAGCATTGCTTGTATAGTATTCTGTGAACATAACCAGTACACCGCCTTTATTCAGATATTCTGTAAGTTGTTGTATCGTATTTGCATTAAAAGATACGAAAAAGCCCAGTACAACAATATCCGGATTCTTAGCCAGCTCGGTACTAAGCGCTGTTGCATTTATATAACCCGCACCGTCGATATTGCCCTGGGTCTCACCTTTTATATAGCTGTAAGAAAAAGGCTTCTCCACTTTCACCGTACTACTTTCCAATGAGCCGAAGTTTATATCGGCATTCATCACCGCCAGTGATGCCGAGTTTTGAATATAATATCCATAATTCGTATTATAATAACCGATTCCCAATATCTTTTTTGGCGTATAGCACATATATACAGTCGCTTTACATGTCGCAACAGTCTTTTTACTATTAGAAGTGATAGTAAAGACCTTGTCATTCATACTATCCGGTATTCCATAACCCAACAATTTTACCGGCTGACTGGTATTATCCAGTATTCCTTCGGCTCTGAAATAAATACCATCCACAGTATTGGTCTCTATTATATAGCTTGCCCCCAGCGCTTCCGCATCGACAGTTAACACCATATCCATATAGTGTGCGTCAGGATCGAGAGGTACATCTATTTTATAAACCCCTCTAACCTTCGTCTTGCTACAATCCATTGTATAAAAGGGTTTCTTCGATGAATCTTCCACCTTGACATATAACGGATCACATGAAGATAAAGGCTTCCCGTTGAAAACGATCTTCATCAGATCCCCCTCACTGCCAATTCCGGCTGAGGGTGTATAATTAATTGGCGTGCCGGCTCCGGGTATAGTAATAAAGTAGTATCCAGTAGTCATGAATATACCTGATACAGTAAAGTAATAGCCGTTAGCCGGGTCTGGCATAACTGTAATCGTGTAAGCCCCCGCCTTTGTTACAAGCAAAGGAATAGTTACATAATTGGATGAGTTTAAAGATACCTTGTTCTGATATTGACCGTAAAACTTTAGTGAATCACAATTGGTTATAGTAGCTATGGCATTACCCATTTTCTCCTGGAAACAGTTCCATTTTTCCCCATCCCACTGATTTAGCCCCAGGCATAACTCTTTTTCATCATCTGCCGTTAAGTTATATACAATGAGACCTGTATGGGCTATTTTTTCCGAAGCATACCCCGGATCTGTATCGTCCGGATTATAGGCAGGATTATCATAATTTGAAGGGCTGTAACCTGATTCCCTTACGAAGGGGTATAACTGATACTTCCTTTCCAGATTTACTCTGGGCAGGAGTAAACCTCCCTTGTCAACAGTCGGACCTCCGGTTTTATCCATTTTCTCTTTTATATCCAATAGTGCGGCTTTCTCCGGCGGGAGATTTGATCCGATCGTAACCTGAGCTTTCAGTCCGTAAATAGGCAATAACATGAACAGCAGACTGTACAGCCAGCAGATTTTATGTAGTCTCATAAATTAAAATTGATAAATAATTATTCTATAGTTTTGATTATTACATTATTGTTTCATAAAAAGAAATTTAGCCAGCAATAGTTCTGCACGACGGTATACTGCAATGGACCTTCACAGGCATGTAAAAGAGCAGATATAAGAAGACAAACAATGCTAATGCAAAACTATTGTTGTCTAAATTCCTCTTACTTATTTCATCATATATTTTATAAAACAAATTTTAAAGAACCACAAAACATGAAGTATTAATACTTCAGATATACAAGATTAGGTCCAGAGAGACCTGCTTTTGAAATACAATGCATGCTGTCTTTATATGTACTATTTATAGAAATAGCACTTGTCTTCATATTTGTCTTTATTATAATCTTATTTAATGGTAAAATTAAATATTCACCATTTATATCATCAGCACAAAACTGAGAATAAGACATTTGAATTTGTCAATAAAAGAGGCCTAAAAATTCCCACCCCCTAGAAACTGACAATATCTTTTTCCTTGGTTAAAGCGTCAGATCCTCAATATTTTTAACAAACTCATTTTGTTTATTAAAAAAATCGGAACGTTGGATTTCATTACTTTGAGATATCAACGTCGAATACTTTAATAATGAATCGATCCACATCTTATGTCTTCTCGAAACCTCTGTATTATAGATAGTGATCGGGTCCGTATAGGTCCAGAACTGGGTACCGGTCTCATTATCATGCCTGAACCAGATGCTGTTTGAGCTAATGTTTAAAGTAGAGCAATACAAGTCGGTTTTTACTCCATTCTCATCAAACCCTTTTCTTGTATCATTTTCAAGTTTACTTATTACTTTATATAAGTCTTCCTGCAATAAGAGCAACTCTTCTTTTGTTATCAGTCTCCGCCTGTAAAAATATATTATTTCTTTAACGGTAGACAGGATAAAACTAGGACATAATATAGCTGTAACCTGATTTACCTTAGTTGCCGCATATCTGTATCTTTTATGTACAGTTGAAATTTGGACAGGAGGAGAAAATTCCGATAAATAAAAATTGAGAGGAACCTCCTGTGTTTTATGAATCCATTTGTAATAATAAAATTTCGAAAGATTCTCATACAACATATAATAAGGAAAAGGCAGCTGATTTGCGGTAAAGAATATCTCCGACTCTTTACTTTTTTGCATCTTTTTGTATATTTCAGCTGCAACATCCACTATTTCCGAATACATATCCAGGGGATCTTCCGATTTTGGGACAGGTAAGTCAAAAAAGGCCCTGTTTTTCTGTTCCTGTCCGGCTATTTCATCCAGAGAAAGGCCCAGTCTCAAGGATATTGCAATAACCTCTTCAAAAGTGAAAGGAATTTCGTTTCTTATACGCCGATACGCCGATTCTCTACTAAGATTCAATAAATCCATTAAAAAGGAAACAAGCTTTTCGCCTTCAGGCAAAGAGTTGTTGATTGACGTAACAAGCATTTGGTTTATTACAGTTTTCATAAAAAAAAGAAGACACCAGGTGGTATAGTTATTAATAAATATTTGTGTGTTTGCATTTAATAACAATGCACTTTTGCTATAAACAAAAATAGACGATCTAATTTCATTACCTAAGCATATTTAAGTCAAAATTACTACATTATCTACATATTTATGAAATAAAACAACTTAATTACACAAATAATAAGATAAAAAAACATATTAGCCTTACCTTATGTCACATTTTTAAACATCGTAACATTTTTATTTACACAAATTGACAATATATGACACAATAAAAAATGAAAAAAGAAATATTAAATAGTTATGGAACGAAAAACATCTGCATATTTTTTATCTTCTCCCTCTTTTAGCCTGATAATATATTGAAAAATTAATTTAACACTCACGTTAATCCGCATATTTATAAAAACTCCACAGAACTCAATGAGTAAATACAAAAAAACGATTTTCAATAATGGTATTTTATCCATGAATATAACAAAGAGGGCTGTCAGATATTCGAACAGCCCTCTTTTAGTATTTTACCTTATTACATTAATACTTAAAGCTGCTTCCACCCACAAATTCCCTCAATAATGAGGTTGGAGGCAGCTCCCTGTCATTTATATAATTGAAGTATTTGAGAAACTTCAATAATCTATGAGCCTCTGCATACTCTGCCGCACTATTCGGCACTTGCGACAGAATCGGCTCGGCATAACGGCGCAATGCCGCAAATTCATACATCATAGCCGAATTAAACATTACATCGGCATTTTCCTGATACGGGAAAATCCATTTATCCTCTCCCTTACGTACACTCGCCCAACGCGACAATGTATCTATGGCCGAATAACTACGATAACGATAATCACGAATCAAACGGCGCAACAAGCGGTTATCCGTTGTAGGTATCCAGTTGTGATTATCCAACGAAATTGTAGTTAAAGCCGAAACATACACTTTGAACTTCTGATAGTCGGGAATCCCTATTGTTAAATCCGGATTTAGCCCGTGTATTCCTTCTATAACTAATATAGTGTGCTCATCGAGCTTCAGCTTATCTCCTTTATATTCTCTCTGGCCTGTAGTAAAGTTGAATGTAGGCAATTCCACCTCTTCACCTTTAAGTAATTTCTCAAGGTCTTCATTGAACTTAGGTATATCCAGCGCGTATAGTGATTCAAAATCATAGCCGCCATCCTCATCCAAAGGAGTCTTGTCCCGGTTTACAAAATAATTATCAAGAGATAATCCGACAGGTTTTAACAAATTGACCATCAACTGTACCTCGAGGCGCATACGGAATGTCGTCTTTCCCGAAGAAGAAGGCCCTGATATGAGCACAACCCGGACCCCGTCTTCGGAGCGGGCTGCAATCTGCTCGGCGATATTGGCAATCGTTTTTTCCTGATAGGCCTCCGACACCTTTATTACGCCCGGCATCAGGCCTTCCTGATTGGCTTTATTCATATCGCCAACATTATCCAAACCTATTATATTAAGGAACTTAAGGTGCTCCTTATATACATTATACATCTTAGGTTGTTCTATGACAGGCTCCAGTTCAACCGGATTACTCCGATTAGGCACACGTAGCAATAAGCCATCATTGTACAACAGTAAATCGTATATGTTAATATATCCGGCTGATGGCACCAGGCAACCGTAAAAGTAGTCGACTGAATCCCCCAGGCGGTAATACTTGGAATACATCTCACCTGATGTTTCCAGTAAGATGGCTTTATCTTCGAACCCTCTTTCCCTGAACATTTTCACAACCTGCACAGTTTCTTCTTCAACTCCTTCGAAGCGCATATCGGCATTGATGTATTCTTCTATCTTCGCTTTTATAGACTCAATTGCAGCCTGATCTATAACAGAAGACACATTAATAATGCGGCAGAAATAACCTAGCGAAATAGGATGCTCGATATAAAGCTGTCCCTCCGGAAAAATCTCCGAAACTGCTTTTGCCAGCAAGAAGCACAATGAACGCACATAAGTCCGCATTCCGGAAGGCTCTGTCAGATCAACGAATATCACTGTCTTATTATGGTAAGCCTGATAGTCCAGCGGTTCTGTCTTATTATTAACTTTCGCATTTACTACCGGAAATTCTGTTTTCAGAGAAAAACCTTTTAATATATCAATCAGGCTTGTTCCTACGGGGAAGTCCTTATAGCTGTCTGTATTTGTGCAGTGAATAGTTACCTTATTTTCCATGTTTTGTCTAGTTGAATAATTAAAATAACGAAGGATGTCTTTAATAAAAAACATCCTTGAATTATAAAGTTAAGAAAAATAATCCACTTACAGCTCAATCCCGATTCTTTCAGCGTCTGAATAGCGCTTATTTAAATCTTTTTATGAAAAGCCCCTATATCAACGGCATCCCCAGACTTTCAGCCTCCAAACGCATTTTTGCCGGCCATATACCAGCCTGTATTTCACCAATATGCCCTTTACGCAAGTAAAACATACAAAGCCGGGACTGACCTATTCCTCCTCCGATAGACTGAGGTAGTTCACCATTCAGCAAACGCCTGTGGAAATATAATTGCGTGCGGTCTTCCTGCCCCGATTTTTTCAATTGCTCGAGCAATACCTCCCTGTTGACACGGATGCCCATTGAGGAAAGTTCCATTCCCTGGTTCAATACCGGATTCCAGACAATAAGGTCTCCATTCAGTCCATTAAAACCATTTTCAGATCTGGTAGTCCAGTCGTCATAATCGGGAGCACGTCCATCATGCGGTTCGCCGTCACTCAGTTCTCCTCCAATACCTATAATAAAAACAGCACCATATTTTTCTGCGACTTTATTTTCCCGCTCCTTAGATGAAAGGCCCGGATATTTGTTCAGTAATTCCTCTGCATGGATAAATTTTATCTCACCGGGCAAGATCGGAACTATAGCAGGGAATGCCTCATACACAAGATATTCGGTACGAACCAAGGCGGCATAGATACGACGAACCACTTCTTTCAGGAAGTCAAGATTACGATCTTTCGGCGACATCACCATTTCCCAGTCCCACTGGTCAACATACAGAGAATGCAGGTTACCCAGTTCCTCATCGGCTCTGATCGCGTTCATATCCGTATATATACCGTAGCCTTCATTTATACCATAATCAGCCAAAGTCAGACGTTTCCATTTCGCCAGCGAATGAACAATTTCGGCTCGTTCGTCGCCCATATCTTTGATCGGGAAATTAACGGCACGTTCCACACCATTCAGGTCATCGTTTATTCCCATTCCTTTCAACACGAATAAAGGAGCGGTTACACGACGCAGCCGGAGTTCGGACGATAAATTTTGCTGGAAGAAGTCTTTTATTCGCTTGATACCCATTTCGGTTTGTTGCAAGTCAAGCAAAGCAGTGTACTGTTTTGGTTTTATTAAATAGCTCATTTTTATATTTTGAACGTTTTCGCTGTTAAATAACACACAAAGTTAACTTTTAAATATTAATATGAAAACATTTTCAGATCAATTAATGCATTATGATATCCCGGATCTAATGTACCAATGAGTAAATATGCCGATGTTCCAAGGAATTGTTGAACTATTAGCCGATAGCCGTTAACTTTAACTATCATATAAGATTAAGGCTGCCACTTGTTAAAAGGTAACAAAGGTAACACTTGTTTCAGTGAACAGTAAACAGTTAACAGTACGTGGTCTGTCATGCTGAGAGAAACGAAGCATCCCGTCAGAGAGTAGTAAACAACCTGTCTCTTGTATCTTTCTCCAAAAAGGTAACAAAAGTAACAGTATTTTCAGTCATCAGTCAACAACTCGTAAGATGTAAAACTTTGCGCCTTTGCGTCTTTGCGTGAAACAAAACAAAACGTCAGCTAACTTGTAACTCGTAACTGCTTTAATCAATATTTCAAAGAGCTAAAATAATATAGATAAACATTTTCTTTTTTTCTACAGATTTCTATCTTTGTTTTTTAGCGCTTTGTCAGAATAGCTTAAAGCTTTATTAACAATTTTGGTTAATTGTAATTGCATAAAATGGATAAGAAGTTGAAGATGGATATAAAAGATATATTTTATCAATATATAGATGCCATAAATGAACATAATGTGGAGAAAATTTATCATTTAATGGCTGATGACTATATATTTTCTGATGCATGGGGTGGAAAATCTAAAGGAAATGATAAAATGAAAAATGGATGGAAAGATTATTTTAAAATGTTTCCCGATTATAGAATAGAAATTACAGATATATATTTTGATGGAAATAAAATAGCGGTATTTGGCCTTGCTAGTGGAACATTTGAAAATAAAAAAACAGAATTGAATGAAAATTATTGGAAAGTACCGGCTGCATGGCAGGCTGAAATAATAAATGGAAAAATAAAATCATGGCAAGTATATGCCGATCAAAAAAAAGTATTTGATATACTGGATAAAAATAAATGAGAATAAGTAGAACGTAAATAACGATTTACCATAAAACTAAAAGATACTTTATTCAAGAAAAAAGTCCTTTCCATAATCATGAAAAGGACTTTCTTTATATAAAATCAAAGAATTATTTCTTCAAAATATACAGGTCAGCCATATCTCCGGTTATTTTATTACCTTCCATATCCAACTGTGTCAATGTATTCTCTCCTACGAAATACTGGTTAGGCGCATCTTTCACACCATCCAAAATAATTGTATTACCGGCAGCATTCCAGGTATATTTTCCTTTTTCTTCCGATTTACTGTTTTTCTTATTTACATACTCTGTATTTTTAACGTATGTACTGTCAGATAATGTAATAGATACAATCATGCCTTCGCCACTGGCTGTAGGCATTTTGCCAGTATATGTTCCCACATAATCCAGCGAATTTTTAGCATTATGCTCGTCTTTTACCTGCTTCGCGATTTCAGAGAATTCATCGACAGAAGCTTTTTCTTCCTGTCCTTTTTGAGTGCCACCACCACAGCTATACATCAATCCCATAGCTGCAATAATGATAAATAATTTTTTCATGTTTCTATTATTTTTTTTGTTCACTATTGTGTATTTTGACCTCATACCCCAATTTTTCAATTGCGGCTTTAAGATTTTCCACGGTTGTCTGAGTTTTCTTGAATTCGATCTGTACTGTTTTATTTTCAAGATCTACTTTCATATCCGTTACCCCTTTTTCGAATGCGATATTCTTTTCAATACGCTTCTGACAATTCTCACAAGTCATCGAAACATCAAATAAAACTGTCTCTTTATCATTCTTCAAAGGTTTTTTATTCTGAGCATCCAGTGTTGTACTTATACCCATCATTAATATAACCGTCATTAAAAACAATTTCAATTTCATAGTTTTACAATTTTGTGTTTATTTTACAATAAACAAATTAATACGATTTTAGTTTAAACTATCTTTATATGTTTACAACAATTCACATCCCAAAGTCCTACTACAATAGATGCCTTATCCCATATCACACAGGCAGGTAATCAGGTTCCTGTCCCCAAAAGCATTATCTACACGGGCTACATTTATCCAGAATTTATTATCCTTCACAAATTGAAGCGGATAAGCAGCCTTTGATCGCGGATAAGCATGTTTCCATTCGTCCGCACATACTTCATATTCAGGATGAGGAGCATTTACCAGCACATTATCTTCTTTGGTATATGTACCGTTTTCCACTTCCCTGATTTCCTCCCATATCTGGTTCATTGTATCTACAAAACGGTTAAGTTCCGCCAGACTTTCACTCTCGGTAGGCTCTATCATCAATGTACCGTGTACAGGGAAGGACAATGTAGGCGCGTGATAACCGTAATCCATCAAGCGCTTGGCAATGTCCGATTCGGTTATACCGGATGTATCTTTCACCTTGCGGCATTCCAGTATCAATTCATGTCCTACCCTGCCCGATGTACCTCTGTAAACGACACCATAGGTATCCTTAAAACATTCGGCCAGATAGTTTGCATTCAGTATAGCTATTTTAGTCGCATGCGTAAGCCCTTCCGCACCCAGCATACGGATGTATCCATAAGTGATAGGCAATATTCCCGCACTACCAAACGGAGCAGAAGCAACAGTATTCACCGTGCTGCCATCCAGCTCAGGATGGTGAGGAAGAAACGGGATCAGGTGCTCAGCCACACAAATAGGACCCTCACCCGGGCCTCCGCCACCATGAGGAATAGCAAATGTTTTGTGGAGATTGAGGTGACATACATCGGCGCCGATAAAGCCCGGATTGGTCAGTCCGACCTGTGCATTCATATTTGCTCCGTCCATATATACCTGCCCTCCTTTTTCATGGACAACCTTGCACATTTCCTTTATTTCCTTTTCGAAAATACCGTGTGTAGACGGATATGTAATCATGCACCCTGCCAGATTGTCTTTATGCAGATCAGCTTTCGCCTGTAAGTCTTCCAATACTACATTCCCATGCGCATCGCAATCTATGGTAACAGTCTCGTATCCGGCCTGTATAGCGGATGCCGGATTGGTACCGTGAGCCGATGCAGGAATAAGGATAATGTTGCGATGCCCCTGTCCGATACTCTCCTGATATTTACGGATTGTCATCAAGCCCGCATATTCTCCGGCTGCACCCGAATTAGGTTGAAAACTAACGCCTGCAAAACCTGTTATTTCTTTGAGGTATTCACCCAGTTCTTCTATCAATTCGTTATATCCCTGAGTCTGCGACTGAGGTGCAAACGGATGGATATTCTGGAACCCGCCCAATGAAAGAGGGAGCAGTTCTGATGCAGCATTCAGCTTCATGGTGCATGAACCGAGCGAAATCATAGAATGGGCAAGTGATATATCTTTTCTGTCGAGGCGTTTAATATAGCGCATCAACTCCGTTTCGGTATGATATGAATTAAATACTTCGTGCTGCAAGTATTCGCTTTTACGGAGAAACTCATCTTTAATAGTCAGTTTTTCGGGAAGATCATCAATCATAAATACCTCCATACGTCCGGCAGCAAGGGAAAACACAGCCAGAAGTTCATGGGCTTTATATTCCGTGATAGTCTCATCTATACTGACACCGACTTCCCCACCCTCATAATAACGCAGATTGATATCGCGCATTTCAGCATATTCGCGTAAAGAATATTGAGAGACACCACTAGCCAGACCTATTTTTAATGTATCGAAATACTGCTCGTTAAGGACAGTATAGCCCAGTTCTTTCAGTTCATCCGCTATCAATGCTGTTGCCGAGTGAATCCGTTTCGCTATCTCCTTCAAGCCTTTAGGCCCGTGATATACGGCATAGAAACCGGCCATAGTAGCCAACAATGCCTGAGCCGTACAAATATTTGAGGTTGCTTTCTCCCGCTTGATATGCTGTTCGCGGGTTTGCAATGCCATACGATACGCCGACTTACCATAAGCATCTTTCGATACACCGATGATACGTCCGGGCACATTCCGTTTGTTTTCTTCTTTTGTTGCGAAGAATCCGGCTGAAGGCCCCCCATAAAACATCGGAATACCAAACCGCTGGCTGCTTCCGAATGCTATGTCTGCACCCCATTCTCCCGGAGGGACCAACAGGGTCAATGCCATCAGATCGGTAGCTACAGCGACTTTACATCCTGCTGCATGCACTTTTTGAGTAAAAGCTGTATAATCTTCGACACTACCGTTCGAATTCGGGTATTGGATAATAGCACCGAAAAATTCACTGTTAATATCAAATACCTTATAATCGCCAACTACGACCTCTATACCTTGCGGCACGGCACGGGTATTGATTACAGCGAGTGTTTGCGGGAATATATTTTTATCAACAAACAATTTGTTTGCTCCGTTTTTCACCTGATCGCGGCTGCGCAGGGCATGCATCATTGCAGCGGCTTCCGCTCCGGCTGTAGCTTCATCTAGCAGGGAACAGTTCGATAAAGGAAGACCTGTCAACTCGCTCACCATTGTCTGGAAGTTCATTAAAGCTTCGAGACGGCCTTGCGATATTTCCGCCTGATATGGTGTATAAGACGTGTACCAGACAGGATTTTCGAACACATTACGGAAAATAGGCGCAGGACATACCGTATCGTACCATCCCATCCCTATATACGAAGCGCATATACGGTTTTTCGAGGCCATCAATGCCATTTCTTCGGCATATTCGTGTTCGCTGAGAGCCTCCGGCAAATTCAATCCACTTTGCAGCCGGATATTCTGAGGAATCGTCTGGTCTATCAGCTCATCAAGGGATTTTACCCCGATTTTAGCCAACATTATTTTCTCTTCTTCTGCATTGATGCCAATATGGCGATGTTGGAATCTTTCGCTTTTCATGTGCTTTCCGTTCTGTTTTATTGTAAATAAAAATTACTTTTAATTTCTTCCCCTATTGTAGTTAATGGCCCGTGGCCTGAATATATGACTGTTTCTTTAGGCAGTGTAAGCAGTTTGCTCTTTATACCGGCAATAAGCTGTTCATGGCTTCCTCCGGCAAGGTCGGTACGCCCTACGCTTCCCCTGAACAATACATCTCCGACAAAAGCGCAGCCAGCATCCTGATTATAGAAAATGATGCTGCCCGGCGAGTGCCCCGGTATTTCCAGGACTATAAATCTCTGATTACCGAATGTCACCACATCGTTTTCATTCAGATACTTGCTAATCCGGGGAATTTCAGCACTTTCATTCTTAAAGCCGAACATTTGCAATTGGGCCGGCAATTGCTCCAGAAGAAATTCATCTCCTTTGTTTGCCTCTGTTTCCAGATGGAACTGTTCGTATATAAAATTATTTCCGAATATATGGTCGAAATGCAGATGGGTATTCAAGAGGTGCTTTACCACCAGGTCGTTATCGAGGATAAAATTCAGCAAGAGCGTCTTCTCATCCGGGAAGAAACAGCCCGGATCGATGATGACACACTCCTTCGTTTCATCATATGCCACATATGTATTTTCGCTAATCGGGTTAAACTCAAATATTTTTACGTTCATAGATTTTACAAATGACTTTCTGTTAAAAAACAGCCTAAAGATAAAACTTTTTTCGTTTCGAAACTAGCCATTTAAGCTTATATCTTATGTTATAAATATACAAAAAGGCAGTATTCACATTCGAAATACTGCCTATACCGTATAGATTCTATATATCAATTAATATCCGGCCGTAAAGCGTTGGCGGGAGAATTTATGATTTTCAATCTCGTCAACAACAGCTACCGAAAGATCTTCGACAGACAATACCGATTCGCCATCCTTATCAAATACAGGTTCATCCGTTCCCAGCCTGTATTTACCTGTTCTTCCGGTCTTAATACCCGGATGCATATTGATAGCAGGTGAAAACATTGTCCAGTCAAGTTCTTTTTCTTTTTTCAGCACATCCAGGTAATCCCTTGCCGCAGTTGCTCCGGGTTTAATACTTTCGGGAAAATCAGCGCCATCTACGATTTGCCGGCCATCTATATACAGGCTACCGGCCCCTCCTATCATTACATAACGTTTTACTCCGGCTTCCTTTACTGCTTGCCGGATAGCTTCCGATCCTTTCATAAAATCATTATAAATGTTCGGATTCGACCATCCGGGATTAAAAGCACTCAATACGACATCATTTCCCTTCAATACCGCGGCTAATGCTTTTAGGTCTGTTACATCTGCTGCAACCGCCTTTGGCTGGCCATCCTTCACCGGAATCTTATCTACCGAACGGGCCAGTGCTGTTACTTCAAAACCTCTGTTTACCAACTCTTGTAATAAATGTGAGCCTACAAACCCTGTTGCTCCTATCAATGCTACTTTCATACTGTTTTATTTTTTAATGTTATCCTTTTCTGTATCTATATTTATTACAGTTTTGCGTAAAAAAAATCATTCGAATTTCTTCTTGAAATCGGCCAGTGTCTGGCCCGAAAGTTTTGCGATTATAAAATCTTCTGCTTCCATATTCAAATCGTGCAAATGTTCATTAATCTGTTTCCCTACCGGACATTTCGGATTCGGGGATGCTAATGAATTGCCCAACGCTGTCTGCGAACTGACTATTCTATATATATCTGAAAGAAGTATCTTGTCTGCCGGTTTTGCCAGCATACTACCTCCGTTTTTACCTTCTTTACTTACAACAATCCCATGCCTGCGAAGGTTCGACAATTCTTTTCTTACCAATACAGGATTGATATTCATACTTCCTGCCAGATAGTCGGAAGAAATCCATTCATCCAAACTCGTAGCCAGGAGTACTAATATATGCATTGATATTGAAAACTTACGATCGCTCATACTGTAATATTTATAATTACAGTACAAAGGTAGATATATTTTTCTCTTAGCAAAAAGAATTAACAATTATTTAAATAAGAACGTAAACGATTTTCTTGGTCTTGAAATATTCTTCTTCGAAGAACATAGATAAGTCATCTGCTTCGGCTGTCTTCTTAAAAGGCTTCAGTTCGCCTTCAAGGTTTCCCCCTTTAAGGCAAATCAGACCGTTTGGCAAAGCATTGTGCTGTTCTTTCGAAATATTCTTTTTTATAATTTTTACTAGATCGGGCAGCGGCATTACTGCGCGGCTTACTACAAAGTCAAATTTTTCTTTTACTTCTTCGGCCCTACAATGGCGGAACTGGATATTCTTCAATCCGATAGCCGTAGCCACCTCGGTCGCCACCCTTATTTTTTTACCGATACTATCTACCAGCAGGAACTTACATTTTGGAAACAATATAGCCAGTGGCACTCCGGGAAATCCTCCGCCCGTACCTACGTCCATAAGCTGTGTCCCGTCAGTAAACCGTATAAGCTTTGCTATAGCAAGAGAGTGCAGGACATGATGTGTATAAAGATTTTCTATATCCTTGCGCGAAATTACATTTATCTTTGAATTCCAGTCAACATATAAATCATAAAGAGCTGCGAATTGTGCCTTCTGCTCTTCGCTGATATCCGGAAAATACTTAAGAATTATTTCCATATTATTATTTCCCGGCAAAAATTGATATTGGTGAATTATCTCTCAGCAAATCCCTGATTTCATTATAGGAAAGGGATACACGGATCTCCCCAAGAGAAGGAGCCGAATATTCTCCCGGATTGAAAATATAGGTCAGACCATTATTATCTACAAGGAAATTTTCATTCGATGTCAGGTCTTCAATTCCCCAGTAACCGAATTCGAGAAGGTCTTCTGGCTTCTGCACTTTATTTTGAGCAACTATTTTTCTTATCAGAATAGCATTCAGTAATTTCCTGTATTCAGGCAAGAATATATCCTGTTCACTCAATATATTCCCGGTCTTTAAATCTATCACAATATTGCGGTAAGCCGTAGAAGAATTCGCCCCGCCTTTATAATCCATCGATGATATCTGATACGATAATATATCGTCCATATCGAATATCACTTTTGTATCCAATGTTTTATAATACGAAAAATAATCCTCTGTGTCGCCTGATTCCTGCCAGTCGGGAAACTGCTCTTTGGCATCAGTCTTATATTTCTCCACATAATCTTCCACATATTCATTGATGGCATCCTGCGGCTTCATTTGCTCGTATTTCTCATCTTCCATCAGGGCAAAATTCAATACCTTCTGTACCGTAGCCAGGATCTTCTCATCCGTAAACTTCACGGGGAAGATATATGTAATCTTTAACGAACATGACGGTTTTGTAGAATCGTTATCCAAATGATATATCTTGGAAACCGATATGGAATCGTAAGATATCTCGTTCGGTGTATTCATCTTTTTCTCTGTCTTACAGGATATAAAAACAGCGAACGATAATACTAATAAGCTGATAGATGTAAGTATGATTTTCATATATACTATTATTTAACAATACAAATATACGACAAAATGGAAGAATGCCGATTTTTACCTAACATTTTTACATTTCGATATCCTTTTATCTTTATAGATAAAGTAAGCTACTTCCTGTAAATCCAGTCAGTAGCCTACTTAACATAGAAACAAAAAACTAATGGATTTGTTTACCTCTTCAGCATTTGCATCGGTATAGTTTTGCTCGGGCACAAGGCCGGAAGTCCATTATTTACTGATAGTATAACCCTTCTGATTGGCAAATGCAAGAACGGATTCGTTAATAGCCTTGCCTAGATCGTCGCTGGTATCATCGTTTTTCAGTTGCTTGTCTATATAGTCCTGACGTTTTTTTGCCAGTTCATTTATTTCTTTTTGTATAGCGGCTCTTTCGGTTTCTTTTCCGGCAATTACATTTTGTATTTCAACCTTCGATTTATCCTGCAATTCTTCCGGAAGGTCGGATTGCCTTATATTATCCAGGGCATCTTTGTCTTCTTTAACCCTATCCACCAGATCCCAGCTACTATTCTTATAAACGCTTGCCGATTTACTCACCGCACGTTCCGCCATATTCGACCACGATATGGATTTCGCATTCACATCCTGAACGGCCTGCATTTTTTTCCGTGCAAAACCATTGTGCCCATATCCCAGATAAGTCGCATTCAGACGGTCGTTACAAATACTTATTCTGTCATCGTAAGGAGTATCGTAATAGCGCACTTTCGCATTATGGTCGATATTAAAAAACTTCCCTTTTCCCCTTATAGCGGCATCACGCCACATTCCCTGAACACCTGAGCTATGATTGCCGCAATGTATTGTATTCACAAATATATCCTTGCCCAAAGCTCGGTCTATAGCAGATTTATAAGAAATACGCCCTTGAGTGAAAGGTTCATTACCCGCGATATAAATAAGCTTCATATCCGATGTGTTTCTGCCCCAGTCCAGCACTTCTACGGCTTTATTTATCACTGCCCCGCAATATTCGTCTCCTCCGTAGGTGGTCAGAGCGAATAGCTTTTGAGAAATCAGATCGAGATCGGTAGTCAGAGGCGTCACCTGCCGGATATAATCGCTCGTGCGTACACCGTCATTACCATATTCATACAAAGCAATTTCTATACGGGGAGCTTTCCCTTCGTACCGCAGTGTGGTAAGTGTATTCACTATGTTCCATAAACGAGACTTAGCCTGTTCAATCAGTCCGTCCATACTGCTCGATGTATCGAGTAGAATAGCAACCTGTATTTTCGTCCCCCTGTTCATTTCATTATCAGTTGCAGATACGGACAATTCCGGATTCTGTTCCTTTCCTCTGTTTTCAGCTGTTGCTGCGGAACAGCCGGCAGTTGTTGCGACAAAAGTGAATAACACCGAGCTTAATAGTACAAACTTTTTCATATCATTGTGTTTTAATTGGTTTCTTTGCTCAAATGTATTACGTTAAGAATTAACAATAGTGGAAAAATGGGTGAACGGTCATTTTGAATTGGTGAACTATAAGGTATAAATGTTTTAAAAGTATTTACTTTACAATCTCAATCAAACACAACAGCTTATGCATATCAGATATATACTTATACTCCTTCTTATCCTGATCTCAGCACCAGGTTGGGCGCAGCAGCCGAAGAGCGCATCCAAGCAATCAAGGGAGAATATACGGATACAGGAGGTTTCCAAAGCCATAGAAGAAGGTAAGTCCGATATGGAAGTGGCCGAAAGTTATGAGAAACTGGCAAAAGAACTGTCCGAAAGAGGAGAATATGCAAAAGCCGAAGATTATCTGACAAGAGCTAAACGAATATACCAGATCCGCAGAGAAAAGGAGAAACTGGCCGCTGTGGAACGGGAGCTGGCAAAAGTTCAGGAAGCACAGGATAAGAGGTATGATGCCTTTCTTAACTTTAGTTCTGCACAGGCAAACACCTCCAACAAAAAGATGCAGCAAATCAATACCAATGATATGTATCGTGTGCAGAACTACAACAATCCGGCTGTACAATCGGGATATATACAACAGAATATACTGCTGGCCGAAGAACTGGACAGCAAGGAAGATAAAGTCCTTGCCTACCGGCAAATGGCACAAGTGAACAAAGATATGGACAATACTCCCGAAGCAATCAGAAACCTCGAGAAAGCCTTGATCACTGTCCAGGGCCAGCCGGAAGCATCCATGCAGATACGGCAGGATATAGCCAGCACCTATGCCTCCGACAACCAGATAGGAAAAGCAATAGAAATAAACAAGGATCTGGTTGCGGAAGCCAAAGAAACGAACAACCCCAAAGCCGAGATCAAGCAACTGCAAGCCCTGTCTGAAAATTACCTCGAGGCCAATAAGCTAGCCGAGAGTGTATCCGCCCTGCAACAGGCATACAGCCTCGCCATAGATAACGGACAGACCATAGAGGCCAAAAACAGCCTTAAGTTGCTCGTAGAACAATATCAGAGGATGCATCAACCCCAGAAAGCCCTGGATGCTTATTCCGACTTCATGAAGAAGCTCGAAGACCTTGTAAAGAACGACAGTACGCTGCTGGACGAAAGATTCTTTCACGTACAGGAGGAGAAAATACTCCGGCTGGAAAAAGAACGGGCGCTAAAAGATGAACTGATATCCAGAACCAACAGGTTCAACTATGTACTACTCATAGCCATTGTGCTTATACTCATCTCACTCGTCTTTATAGCCAAAGCCCTCTATTCCATCAAGAAGAAGAATAAGCGGATAGCCCTGCAATCGCTGCGCAGGGAAATGAACCCCCACTTCATTTTCAACAGCCTCAATAGCGTGAACCAGTTCATAGCGCAAAATAACGAACTGGAAGCCAACAAATACCTGTCTTCCTACTCCAAGCTGATGCGCAATATCATGGAGACTTCAAACAAGGACTTTATTCCGTTGGCTACCGAGATGGAGCAGATGAAGGAGTACCTCGATCTGGAATACATGCGCTTTCACGACAAGTTCACCTATAAGATGGAGATAGACAATTCGCTGGATGCCGATTCCCTGTTCATTCCCAATATGCTGATACAGCCACAACTGGAAAATGCCATCTGGCACGGACTACGCTACAAGGATGGTATGGGACTGCTTACGTTGAATGTAAAGCCCGAAGGTAATCATCTGGAAGTCATCATCGAAGATAACGGCATCGGACTCACAAAAAGCAAGGAGCTAAAAACCAAGCACCAAAAAGAACACCGTTTCCGCGGACTGAATAATACACAGGAACGCATCAACCTGCTGAACAGCCTGTACCATACCAACATATCAATTTCCATCACCGAGAAGGAAGGGACGGAAAGCGGAGTGATAGTCAGGTTATTATTCCCCTTAATGAACAAGAACTTATGAATACACTGCAAAGAATAAAGAGCGTAATAGTAGAGGATGAACCCGCCGCCCGGGAAGCCCTGAAAAACTATCTGGCGAAATACTGTCCGCAAATAGAAATTACAGGCGAAGCGCATAATTGCAAGGATGCCATCCCCCTTCTTCACGATCTGGAACCGCAACTTGTATTCCTCGATGTGGAAATGCCGTTCGGTAATGCCTTCGATGTACTGGAAGGCTGTAAAGACCTCTACTTTGAGACGATATTCGTCACGGCTTTTTCCGAATACTCTTTGCGGGCATTGAACCAAAGCGCGGCATACTATCTCCTGAAACCCGTAAGCATCGAGGAACTGATATTAGCCGTGAATAAAGTTCAGCAGCACATCATCAATAAGGAAGTCTTCAACCGCAACAAAATACTGGTAGAGAACTTCCGCGAAACCAAGCCGGAAAAACAGCAGGTCATACTTCCTACTCTCGAAGGCTTCGAAGTGGTGAAGGTGGAGGATATCATCCGCCTGCAAGGCAACGGAAACTTCACCGATATCTACCTGAAAGACAAGAGCAAGAAGATGGTTTGCCGGTTCCTCAAGCATTTTAGCGAGATACTGCCCTACCCTTTCATCCGCATCCATAAGTCACACATCGTAAACTTCAACTTTGTAAAGTCATATCACAAAAACTCCGGTGGATATGTGACTCTGGAAGATGGTACGGAGATCGAAATATCATCCAGCTATAAGGAAGATTTCCTCAGGTTCTTTAAAGCATAGATCCGGAGCCTGCTTAATCAATCCTACTACCGGGAATCCCTTTTCGGCATCGGGATACTCAATGGTTTCTGTCTTTTCAGCATTTTAGACGCTTCCCCTGTAAGCCAGAGATAATGATCGGAAGGCACTCCGTCCATCCCTACGAACTTAGCTATATCACTTACCGGAGGATTGTCGCTGCATTTGAATATTGCCGTTCCTTCATTTACTTCATCGAACATAGCCGCATAGATCATACCGGCGCCTGCATTGATAGCAGTAGATATCTGCTGCCAGTAGAAACGTCCCCCCTGACGCGGTATGGAACCGGACGGCTTTATATCATCCGGAAATTCAAAGCGGCTGAGATTATGCCAACTGAATCCCGGGGTCACACAAGGTACATAATCTATATTATTATTCTTACACCACTCCATATCACCGATTATCAGGTCGCGGAAACGGTCCATATCGTTATGCAGAAGCGGCGTAAAACGCTGGACAGTCCAGGGCAGAACGATGTCGGCTTGTTTGATTATCGTATGTAAATAGTGGTCCGGGATACAATCGGCAGTCAGTTCGCGCCAAAACGTCGGTACACCCAGCATAATACTGCAACCTCCGTATTCAGGGTCATTTTTCAGGAAGTCGATGAAGCGCTCAATACCTATATTACGGATATTATAAGGCCTGTCGGGGAAACCGATACCCCAGATAGCCACAAGAGGTTTCCCGTTGAAAAATAAATATGTCTGATTTCCTTTCTGGTTTGTCACCCTTATGGAATCTACAAGGTACTTCCAATCCTCTATCAGGCTGGAACAATCTTCTCCCGATCTTTTCAAACCCGACAAGTCGTACATGACAGCTATCGCACGCTGATATTTAGATGCAGCCTCAAACGCGTTTCTGATCACCGCTGCCGGAGCTTCCCTTCTGGCCTTTGCCTGAGCAGAGCCAAAGAAGCGTTGCATAAACACACCGTCTACGCCATATTCCTGCATCCATTTGAAATGCAAATCTATTGTGCTTTTGTCCGTAGAACTGAAAAAGTGGGCTGTGGAACCATCCGCGTGCTTCAATCCCGTAGGATATGTCTTTTCATACTCGCTCACATCCGGCCACATGTCTATGCGGACTTGTTTTTCATCGGGATACATCACTCCATCGGCCGGCGCCCTGAACCATCCCTGATAACCTGCCATAATCAGGCCTTTATAGCTTGGATACTGTGTTTTAGCAGAGTGCTTGTTTGTCTGGGCTGTAATCTTACTCATAAAAAGACAGGATAAGATTATCACAGACAGAATAATTCGCTGATTCATTATACTTTAGTTTTATATATTAAATAACTGCTTTAATTCTAACATTTTAGATCTTATTTCAAACCTCTCTTAAATGTATATACCTGCCCCTGCCGCGTATCCACGTCATACTCGTATATCTTATACAGCAACGGATACTGAGCGTTTATTTCTTTTGAGACCAGAGGTTCCTTTATCCGGGCTGTCCCGTATAACGGATTAGGATTTACACCCTTAGCCTCCGACAATCCCGCACCCGTCAATGGCACATAAGACCGCAGGCGCATATTCCCACCCAATTTGGATAGTACCGAGACAGTCAGAAGTTCCCCGTTTTCCCACGCCATAGAGACCTCGAAACCGCCGCGAGCCATCAGCCCTTTCACTGCGCCCTTTTTCCATGCATCGGGCAGGGCAGGAAGCAGATGGAGTGCTCCATCGTGGCTTTGTAATAACATTTCGGCCACTCCGGCAGTGAACCCGAAATTACCGTCGATCTGGAAAGGCGGGTGCGCATCGAACAGGTTCGGATATGTACGCCCGTCGTTATTTCCCGGCTCTACAAGCGATAACATATTGGATATAATCTTATATGTATGATTTCCATCCAGGAGGCGTGCCCAGAAGTTTATCTTCCAGCCTATCGACCACCCCGTAGCCATATCGCCACGGTAAAGCAACGAATTCTTTGCTGCCTGAAACAATGCAGGATGCGAATAAGGAGATATCTGGTTGCTCGGATACAGCCCGTACAGATGCGACACATGGCGATGGTCGTTCTTTGGGTCGTCCACGTCGTCGAGCCACTCCTGTAACTGGTTGTATTTCCCTATCTGCATAGGGGCAAGACGCGAAATCATATCTTCCAGTCTTCTTTCATATACATTATCGGCCAGTTGCAAAGCCCTGGATGCGTTCAACGCATCACTCAGCACATCGAATACTATCTGGTTGTCCATCGTAGAACCGGCCGTGATGCTTGTTCCGGTTCCCGGAGGGCCTTGTTCGGGCGAAGTGGAAGGAGCCGATACCATCCATTTATATTTCGGATGCTCTACAAGGAAATCCAGAAAGAAATCGGCAGCACCTTTCAGTACGGGATATACATCCCTCAGAAACACCTTGTCTCCCGTATAGAGGTAATGCTGCCACATATGGCGGCTTAACCACGCCCCGCCGTTGGGCCACATCCCGTAAAACGGTCCGTCCACAGGTCCGGTCGTACGCCAGATATCCGTATTGTGGTGTGTAACCCATCCGTTGGCATTGTACATTACCCTTGCCGTCTCTTTACCTGTTTCGGCTATTTCTTTCACCATTTCGAACAACGGAAAATGTGTTTCGCTAAGATTGGTCACCTCGGCAGGCCAGTAATTCATCTCCGTATTGATATTGATAGTGTACTTACTATCCCAGGGCGGCACAAGCTGATCGTTCCATATACCCTGCAAAGTCGAAGGCTGACCGCCCGGCTGTGACGAACTGATGAGCAGATAGCGTCCAAACTGGAAAAGCAGTGTAACAAGGTTCTGGTCTTTACCATCCTTAAAGTTCCGTACACGGCTATCGGTTTCGTCGTTCATTCTTTCGGAAGTCCCCAGATCCAGCTCAACACGGTTAAACTGCTTCTGATAATACTTTATATGGTCGTTCAGCGCAGTCTGATACGGTTTGGCCAGCGCGGACTTCAATATTGTTCCTGCTTTTCCGGCCTCGTTACCGCTCACATTCTTATAGTCTATAAAATTAGTGGCGATGGATATGTATATTGTCGCTGTATTCGCGTTTTTCACAACGATATTATCTTTTCCGGCTTTTACCGTTCCGCCCTCCGTTTTTATTTCGGTCTGGTTTTCGAATCTTACTACTCCTTTTATTCCTTCATGGTCAGAGCCTGTACCTTTCAGCACCAGCCTGTTGCCCTTTGCCGATACGGAATAGCCTTTCACCGGAGAATCGTATGACGCGGAGAAGTTGATACTGTTCGCCTTATCTGCCGTAATACGCATAATAATCACATTATCGGTAAACGAACTGAATACTTCACGGGTATATGTCACACCATCCACAGCGTACCGGATAGTTGCTACCGCCGTTTTTAGATCCAGATTGCGCGAGTAATCCGAGAAATTGTCATGCCCGGTGAAGTCCAGATACAAGTTTCCGATAGTCTGATACGGCATGCCATTGTGAGGAGTCCTCATCGTTTTGTCCAGCAATGCCTCTGCCTCTTTTTCCTTTCCTTCGAAAATAAGATTTCTTACTTCATCCAACGAACCTAGCAAAGCGGGACTATCATTCCGGTGCGGCCCTCCGGCCCACATTGTTTCTTCGTTCAGCTGCAAACGCTCCCGGGCCGGGCTGCCAAAAACCATAGCTCCCAACCGCGAGTTCCCTAAAGGCAAGGCTTCTACCCATTCTTTTGCGGGACGTTTATACTGTAATTTGATATCACCGGCCTGAACGGTAAGGATGCTCACGGCGAAAAACATAAATAATCCGATTTTTTTTCTCATGGTGTTATTTTAAGTATTGGTTATTTCCCGGAACAAAATAAAGCCAGGGGTATTAACAGGAGAGTTAAAAACGTATTAATAATGTATTAAAAATAAGGTTAGATGTGATATTTTGTTCAAAAAGTAACAAAGGTAACAGTTTTTTCAGTAAACAGTAAACAGTCAGCAGTTAACAACTCGTATCTTGTCTACTCGTAACTCGTAACTGCCCGCAGGGCGCAGAAATAACATTCGCCGAAGCGAAGGCGAGGCAAACTCGTAACTTTCTTAAAAGGTAACAAAGGTAACACGGAAAGCAATTAAGAATGAAGAATGAAAAAAATTAAGAACCAACGGTCAGCGGAGCTAATTTTTACCCTTGCAGATTCTTATATCCTCTTTGTCATGTTGAACGAAGTGAATTGCAAATCGCCGAAGCGAAGGCGAGGCAAACATCTCCTAAATCGAAGGCGATCCTTCGTTTCACTCAGGATGACAGCAGAAAATAACGCCCGCTTCGCTCTGCCGAACGTTGTTTCTGAATGCAATGAAGAATCCCGGCCCTCCAAAAACGAGATGTTTCACTCCGTTCAACATGACAACCAACGGTCACAGGAGCGTAGCGTATGTAAACAGAAAGCAAAAATTACTTTTGACACACTCTCTTCCAAAAGGTAACAAAGGTAACAGATATATCAGTTAACAGTAAACAGTAAACAGTCATCAGTTAACAGTATCGTGGTCTGTCATGCTGAGGGAAACGAAGCATCTCGTCAGAGAGTAGTTAACAACCTGTCTCTCGTATCTTTCTCCAAAAAGGTAACAAAGGTAACAGTATTTACAGTCATCAGTTAACAGTCAACAACTCGTAAGATGTAGAACTTTGCGCCTTTGCGTCTTTGCGTGAAACAAAACAAAACGCCAGCCAACTTGTAACTCGTAACTGCCCGAAGGGTGAAGTAACTTGTAACTGCTTTAATCAACACTTCAAAGAACTATCAGCTAACTGCTAAAAGCTGCCAGCTGATATATAGATAAAATTATTTTCAATTAAGAAAGGAAATGAGATTATTAATCTTCGATATTGTTCCGGCTTATCACATCGGTAAGGGAATACTTATATTTCGAGCCCAGCAGATTATAGTATTCTTTACAGAAATTGTCATAAATGCTTTTTGCAATTCCTTTTTTACCCGAATTGAACAAGATAGAGCATTTGAGGTATAGCGCCTCCTCATTTATATAATCGTGCAGGAATAAAGTATCCGCAATCTTCAGTTTCAGGTCGTCCGTCAGCTTATAATAATTACTTTTCGAAAGTTCGGTCAATATATCGATTGTCGTATTAGAGAAATCGCTTTTGAAACCGTCTACCCAATCCGCCTCTGTATTTGGCAACAACACCCCCCTGAGCAATAGTTCGAGCAACCTATCTATATTCGTCTGATCGGAGGTAGTATTTTCCTTTATTAAACCGAACAGCCGCATAGACTCCGTATAATCGCATACAATGCCTTCGTTCAGTTTTATACTCCAAAATCCGTTTTGGTTTATAATATCCGCATTCCCTACATTTTCGAGTATCGTCCGCAACTTGCTGAGATAGACGTTTCTGTTATTTTTCGCAGATTCTTCATTTTTATCGAACCACAACAATTGTATCAGCTTCTTGCCCGATATACCTTTGCTGTCCTTCTCTGTACTAAGTATCAGCAATACGAGCAGGTATTTCAGCATCGGTGTAAACTGGCCGGTTATATTCCGCCCGTCCTTATCCATTATCAGGAAGCCTCCCAGAAAACAAATCGACTGTCTGGAGAAATCATAATACCGGACTTCCGGTTCTTTCGCTTTTACCTCTGTGGCCGAAGGAATTATAAGGCTCCGGGACGAAGTCATCAGCCTTTTACCGGTTTTCTTTCTGAAAGGCTTCCTCTTAATCAGGAAATATACCGTAAGAGCAATTACACACAGAAGCCCCAAAGCTATTATTACAATCTTCCATATAGACAGCGCCGGTACCGTCTCCGCCACCGGCGGGGTTACCTGTATCTCGCTTAAAGCGATCGGAGGGTAATTAAGCGAATAGATCGCGACTTCGGCCGACTTATCTGTTTTTATCTTATTTATCAATACATAAAATTTATTATCCTTTTTTGAATGATACAAATTCATATATAAATAGTGAGCTGTGAGATCTTCATATATAGGAAAAGACATTAATTCAAAACCCGGATGATCTTTCCTTAGCCTCATCAATGTCCCGCCGTTTTGGTTTGTAAATACATAAAAACAATCATCTTTCTCATCATAGATCATATTCTCTCCCGGAAGGAATTCCAACTCGGGTGCGGGAGTTTCCATTTCCCACAGCTTATTTGTCTGCTCTGTAAGGAGATTGACCGAATAAAGATCGTAATAATTACGTGGCGACAACTCCTGCCGTCCTGTTTTATTACCCCATCCTCCATAGATATATAAAGTATTGTTTACGATAACTGTTGAGGATGAATGGCGGGGAGAAATATCAGGTAAATTGGATTTTTTTATGGACTTCCGGCTCGGATTTAAACGGAGCAATTCGTTATTATACTTATAAAAGCCATAGCCTCCAAAAGACACTAGCGACGAGTCGGAGGAAAAAAAAGAAACTGAATTGTTCCAGTAGGCATGCTCCAGAAGCGATTTTGTATTGTTTTCCCACGACTCTGAAACCGGATTAAATGCAGATACTATGTTTTCGTCCAGATTATAGGACAATAGTTTATTTGAAACCGGATTATAGAACAACTGGTTGGGAGCATTGGCGGCAATTATCCCACCCTTCACTGTTATTATATTCTCTTTTTTTTGGTCGGCATCGAAGGAGATGAGCTGTTTCGAATCGGGAGAAGCGATATATATTATACCCTCATCCGGATTGAATGCAAACAGCGAGTTTTCCTTTATATGCTTCGAATATATTTTTTGCCAGGTAGCATAAATATCTATTATCCAGCGTGGATTTTTTGCTAACGCCGGCACCTGGCTCACAGAGTCGGGACTCTGCCTCTCGTCGTGTTTTTCCAATTTCCAGTGCCTCTGTAGATTTTTACCGTTGAATATCTTTACATCCCTGATATTCACTGATGCTATATCATACAACGTATATCCGTCGAAAGGACATAAACCGAATGATACTTTAACCTCATTGGCCCGTGAGATCTGGTAAGGAACAGATAATTTAGTCTCCCCATATACTATCGTGATTTCATTTTTTTCCGACGATAAGGTTATGCTTACCGGTAACCATTTATTGCATGATATCTCTTTGGAGATCATGTAAACGGATTCGTTGACCACAAGCATCGGATATCGCTTATCTTCTTCACCCACAGTAAATATTAAGTCTATATTCTCCTTCTTATCGGTAATCATCCTGAATACAACCCCGAATACATTGTCTTTGCGTACACTTATATCGAATGTCATGGTTGTTTCACCATGCAGTTTGATAGGTTGATCATTTTCGAGGATCAAAGATGTCTTTTCCTGATCATTGAACGGAAACGACTTTATATATAAACCATAATCTATACTATCGGCTTGAGCAGCATTGGTTAATACCGACAAAAAGATAAATAAAATAGCAGAGAATAGTTTTTTCATTTAGATTTTTTGTAGAGGATAAATTGCACTTTTAAAAACCACAACAGAAGCTAACGATCGTAAAAATACTTTATTTCTTTTTTTATTCCAACTAAAAGATTTTAGTTTTCCGATAAATCATCTATTTTTAATAGCATTCTTTTAAAATATAAAATATTAATCGTATTTTAACCGATACATTAATGTTTGATTTTGACTTTTATTAATGCCTTTTGCTTTAATTTGTATTTATAAATTTCCTAAAAAAAAATCTTTATCATGAAAGCCAAGAAACTATTATTTCTCATTTTTCTTACATTTTCGGCCACCATGTTATCCGGTCAGTCATATCCCTTCCGGGATACAAAATTATCTACCGACGAACGTATATCTGACTTGGTTTCCCGCCTGTCATTAGAGGAGAAGGTACTACAGATGCTCAATAATACTCCGGCCATAGATCGATTGAATATCCCGGCTTATAACTGGTGGAACGAATGTCTGCATGGCATCGGACGCACAAAATACAAAGTAACCGTTTTTCCTCAGGCAATAGGAATGGCCGCGGCCTGGGATACCAGGTTGTTGCAAGATGTGGCCAATGCTATTTCTGATGAAGGACGGGCAATATATAATGACGCATCGGCAAAAAACAACTACTCCATATATCACGGCCTGACGTATTGGACGCCTAATGTTAATATATTCCGTGACCCCCGCTGGGGACGCGGACAGGAAACCTATGGCGAAGACCCTTATCTCACAGGGACTTTAGGTAAATCATTTGTAACAGGTTTGCAAGGTAACGACCCCAAATACCTAAAAGCAGCAGCCTGTGCAAAACATTATGCCGTACATAGCGGCCCGGAGAATACACGTCATACGTTCAACACATTTGTCACCACATTCGATCTGTGGGATACATACCTTCCGGCATTCCGTGACCTGGTCGTAGACGCCAAAGTAGCGGGAGTGATGTGTGCATACAATGCTTTCAGTGGGGTGCCTTGTTGCGGTAATAACCTGCTGATGCAGGAAATATTGAGAGATAAATGGGGCTTTACAGGATATGTGACATCCGACTGCGGCGCTATCGACGATTTCTACCGTCATCACAAAACACATCCCAATGCTAAATACGCTGCTGCCGACGCAGTATTCCACGGAACTGACATCGACTGTGGAAATGAAGCATACAAAGCTCTGGTGGAGGCCGTTAAAACAGGGCTGATTACAGAAGAACAAATCAATATATCATTAAAGCGCTTATTCGAAATCCGTTTCAGACTGGGAATGTTCGACCCTGCCGAGGATGTGAAATTTTCAAAAATACCGCTTTCGGTATTGGAATCGCAACCCCATAAAGATCTGGCTCTTAAAATAACCAGAGAATCAATCGTATTATTAAAGAATGAGAATAACTTCCTGCCATTGAGCAAGAAACTGAAAAAAGTAGCGGTCATCGGCCCTAATGCAGATAATGAAGTATCTGTACTGGGCAATTACAATGGTTTCCCTACTCAGATAATAACTCCTTACAAAGCCATTAAGAACAAACTGAAAAATGCAGAGGTGATTTACGAAAAGGGCATTGACTTTGTAAAACCATCGGAAAACAGCAAAGGAGAGATCGCCGCCCTGGCAAAACGCCTGAAAGGAATGGATGTGGTCATATTTGCAGGAGGTATATCTCCGGAGTTGGAAGGAGAGGAAATGCCAGTCAATATAGAAGGATTTACGGGGGGAGACCGCACCAGCATAAAACTGCCGAAAATACAGACAGAGCTGATGCAGGCTTTGAAAGCAGAAGAAATACCAACAGTCTTTGTGATGATGACCGGAAGCGCAATAGCTACCGAATGGGAATCGAAAAACATACCTGCAATATTGAATGCATGGTATGGCGGGCAAGACGCGGGAACAGCTATTGCCGACGTCCTTTTCGGGGACTATAATCCTTCGGGGAAATTACCTGTAACATTCTATACGAAAGACAGTGACTTACCGGCATTCAACTCTTACGAAATGAAAAACAGGACTTACCGTTATTTTGACGGGCAGGCGCTTTATCCTTTCGGCTACGGACTAAGTTATACTAAATTTGAATACTCCCCTATACAAATACCAGCCATTATAAAAACAGGAGAAAACATGGAAGTCTCCGTTACTGTGAAGAATACAGGAAAAACTGATGGGGAAGAAGTAGTCCAGCTCTATATTTCCCATGACGGGGATGGCTCTAACAAACAGAAACCTCTATATGCCCTGAAAAGCTTCGACAGGATTTTCCTAAAGGCAGGTGAAAGCAAAAGCGTAACTTTCAGGTTAACTTCCAGAGAACTCGCCCTGGCTGATGAAGACGGGGTACTGAAGGTGAATAAGGGTAAAGGCCGGCTGTATATCGGAGGTACTTCCCCGGCAAAAACAAGCGCAGAGAAATTACCTGTTGTAGAGGCTGGCTTTGAGATAACAGGAAATGACCATATAGTTAACTAAAAAGAATTAATCCTTCCGGAATAATTTCTGTGAACGGAACAAATCGGAGTGGATAAGCATTCGGCAAATACGGGTGTTTATCCGCTCCTGTTATATGACCCCTCCGAATTAATATTATCCGGCATCCCCGAATACCCGAAACTTATTATACATGGTTTTCAGACAACCGTTATATTGATAAATTTTCATAAAATATTCCACCGGCTTCTATCTCTGTTTTCTCATTATTTTATTCACGGTCAAATACAAAAGCGCCAGTTATCCTCCAAATTAATGAAACCCTTATGGATAAAAGGTTTAAAAGCCTAAATTATTGAAATTTTAATGGCTTTGTTAATGATATTTTTAGAAAAATATTAATATATGTTATATAAATTCGCCAATGCTTAAGTGCCATTAAATCTTATTATAAATATGAAGAAAACCGTAAATTCATCATGAAGCCTAAATGAAAATTTCTGAAAAATCAAGAACCGTATCTATAATGACAATACTTTTAAAAGTATAAAGTAACCTAAATCAATTCTATTAAACAAGCCGTTCTCTATAAGCAATATTCCTGATATTTTTCACTTTAAGAACCGATAATAACGATCCTATAAATATGTAAATAATAGAATTTAACAACGCATTTTACGAATCGTAGAATAGGTCTGCAATCATACTGTTTACACATTTCACAGATTTGTATTAGTCATTATATATTTATGCATTCTGATAAAGCACTATTTGTATTATTTAATTACTCTCCATTTAACAATGTATTATGGAAAATCACAAACAAAAAATTAAAATTGGAAAAGGGGATACCATGCGTGTTATGCAACGCTATGCTTTCCTCATGTTTTTGTTTCTGGCACTGCCTGTAATGGCATTCTCGCAAACAAGAACTGTTCGTGGTACTGTTACTGATACGCAAGGCGAAGCAATTCCCGGAGCATCTGTAACCGTCAATGGAACCCAGAGAGGAACATTGACAAACGTAGACGGTAGTTTCAGTATTGACGCTTCTCCTAACGACAGGCTCACTATTTCATTTATCGGCTTCCTGAAACAGGAAATAGCCGTAGGGAACAATACCCGTCTTGACATTACAATGAAAGAAGACAATACCGAACTGGAGGATGTTGTTGTAGTAGGTTACGGTACGCAAAAGAAAGCGACATTGACAGGTTCCGTATCAAGCGTAGCCAGCAAGGAAATTACCGTAACAAAGAACGAAAACGTGGTGAACATGCTCGCCGGTAAACTGCCGGGATTGCGCGTAACACAGACCAGTAGCCGTCCTGGGGCATTCGATTCTAAATTCGATATTCGCGGGTTAGGTAATCCGCTAATTGTCATCGATGGTGTTCCTTCCGATAATGATACTTTCCAACGTATGGATGGTTCCGAAATAGAAAGCGTTTCCATCCTGAAAGATGCCGCCGCCGCTATTTACGGGTTGCGTTCGGCCAACGGTGTTGTACTGGTAACCACCAAGAGAGGAGCATCTAGTGTTAAAGCTTTTGAAATCCAATATGGATTTAACGTCGGTTGGCAGCAATTCCTGCATGTGCCCGAAAATGTGAATGCGGTACAATATATGGAGTTGGTAAATGAAAAACTCTATGCCGGAAGTTGGTTTAATACACTGACAGGCAACACAGTGCCTCATTTTACAGATGCGAACTTCCAACCCTATCGGGATGGTACGCTCCAAACAACCGACTGGTTGGGAGCAACCTTTAGAAATAATGCTATGCAACAGCAACATAATATCACCATGGACGGTGGTTCTGAAACGGTTCGTTATTTCTTCAACTTGGGTTATATGAATCAGGAATCTGCCCTCAGGAGCAATTCCATGAACTACGACCGTTGGAATTTCCGTTCCAATGTCGACGTAAATATCACCAAACGCCTCAAGGCTTCGGTCTCTTTGGGTGGATACATGGATGATATGGTAGAACCGGGCATAGACATCTGGACCGTTTATAAGAATGTATATGTACAGCAACCCCATGTTCCTGTGTACGCAAATAATAATCCGAACTATCTGAACGCCTCTCCGGGCGAGGCATATAATCGCTTGATAGACGGACACCCTTTAGCTAACACCAATTCCGACTATGTGGGAGAAAATAAGTATATCAACCGTAAATTCAACGGACAGTTATCCCTCACTTACGACATTCCGGGCATCAATGGATTATCGGCTAAAGCTTCGTACTATTACGATTTCCGCGACAAAGATTCCAGATGGTTCAAAAAAGGCTATAGCCTCTACTTATATAATGATACCAACGACACCTATACTCCGGGAGGAGCTATAATGGGAGACGGTCAGTCCCCGTCGAAGCGCTCCGTCCAACGAATGGATGAGAAATGGGAAAACCGCAACCTGCAGCTCTCTTTGAACTACAACCGCACATTCAACGATGTGCACAACGTAGCAGCCCTGGTGCTCTTCGAAGACGGATATAGCACAGGCGATAACTTTTATGCGAAAAGATTTATATCGTTGAATTCCGAATACCTGTTTGCCGGCGACGCTCTCGGTCAGGTGGGTTCTATGAACTCAGGCTCTCCTTGGGACAGATCGAGCCAGGCTTTTGTAGGTAAATTCAACTACGATTATGCAGGCAAATACTTATTGGAAATCGCCGGTCGTTATGACGGTTCATCGAAGTTTCCGAAAGATTCCCAATGGGGGCTGTTCGGCTCGGTTTCGGCAGGATGGCGTATCAGCGAAGAAACATTCTTCAAAGAATCTCCCCTGGCATTTATCAACAACCTCAAGCTGAAAGGGTCGTATGGTGTGATGGGAGATGACGGCGCAGCATCCAATTATCCGACAGTGAGCGCAGCATATCAAATAGCGCAGGAAATAGCTTGGATATATGGCGCTAACGGAGGCGTGGAAGCCGGATTGAAGCCAACTTCACTACCGAATCCCGACCTCACATGGTATACGGCCGATATGCTTAATGTGGGTGTGGAAGCTGAAATGTGGAACGGTCTGCTGGGCGGTAGCTTCGAATACTACGTGCGCAACAGGGACGGGCTTATAGGCAGATCGACGGAAGCACTCCCAAAAACAGTCGGTGCTGATATGCCTGAGGAAAACATGAACAGTGACCGCACCTTCGGATACGATGTATCAGTGTACCATCGCAACAAGATAGGCGATGTCGAATACAACATCGGCGCCAATATGTTTGCTACCCGCAACGAATGGAGAGACAAGTTAGACCAGGGACCCGCAGGAAACTCTTTCGAGAACTGGAAACGCAGAGACAATACGAATCGCTACAAGGATATTTGGTTTGTCCGGAATACATTGGGACAATTCCAGAGCTTCGATCAAATCTACAATTTCGACACGTATCGCATCGGCGGGGGCGGAGGTATGCGCCCGGGTGAATACTACTACGAAGACTGGAACGGTGACGGTATAATCAACGATGACGACATGCAAGCCTTGGCTACTTTCGGTATGCCTTTGTTCAACTACGGATTCAACATAGGAGCTGCCTATAAAGGCTTCGACCTGAACGCCAACTTCCAGGGGGCTGCCGGCATCTATTACAGATATACCGAAACTTATGCCATGCCTTTAGGATGGAATGACGGAGGCACGAATATCAAATTCTGGGACAGATGGCATCCGGAAGACCCTGCAAAGATGTACGACCCACAATCTAAATGGATACCCGGAAAATTCCCGGTTACTACGGGCGGCGAATATGACCCTGACGGATCGACCCGTATAGAAAATGCATCTTATGTGCGCTTGAAGTCTTTAGAAATAGGATATACCCTCCCCAAAAATATAGTGTCAAAAGTAGGTGTGAAAAACATGCGTGTGTATGTGAGCGGATACAACCTGCTTACCTTCACCGGCTTGGACGGTATGGACCCGGAACATCCCGGAGGACAGGGTGGCGCGATAGATGGTAATAGAGACAAAAATAACAATGATGTAACGGGTAATTACAGATATCCTCTGAACCGTACATGGAACATTGGTGCAACTATTAAATTTTAAAGAGATTCATAATTATGAAAAAGATAAAATACATATTACTTTCAGGACTGGCAGCACTTGCGCTGGCTTCCTGTAGCGATTTGGATTTGGAACCGAAAGGCCAGATGGATTCTTCCGTTTTGTTAGGAAGTGAAACAGGTATTAAATCGTACTTTGTACTCGCTTATCAGATGCTGCCCATCGAAGATTTCAACTATAAAGTAAACAGTCCGGGCTATGGTTTCAATGGCGGTAACAGATGGGATATCCCCAAAGATTATCAGAGCACGGTGAACGGTGAGCTTGTAGGCGGCCGGGGCAATGTAGACGAAACCGGAGGATTCGATTATTGGCCCTACGACCGGATACGCTATGTCAATACCGTGATCGAGACATTACCTACTGTTCAGGGTAATTTTAATGAAGCGGTTTATAACGCATTGATGGGTGAAGCCCGTTTTCTGAGAGCGTTCTATTATTTCGGATTGGCGAAGCGTTATGGCGGTGTACCCATTATCACTACCGTGCAGAATCCTACGGCGCCTAGAGAAGAATTGATGGTGAGCCGTGCTACCGAACTGGAAACATGGCAGTTTATACACGACGACCTGGAGTTTGCCATGGCCAACATGACGGAAAAGTCAGATATAGGACGAGGCAATAAATATGTAGCCGCAGCTCTGATGTCACGCGCCATGCTGTATGCAGGTACCATTGCCAAGTACGGTGATTATACCACAGCTTCGCCCGAACCCGCTGCAGCAGCCGGTTTGGTTGGTATCCCTGCCGACAAGGCCAACTATTTCTTCGAAGAATCGCTGAAAGGTAGCAAAATGGTGAAGCAAGGCCCTTATGAACTGGTGGGTGAGAATCTTCCGCAGGCTCAGAAAGAACAAAATTACGTGGACCTGTTCCTTACAATTAATAAGGAAGATATTTTTATAAAGCAATACAGCCAAAGTGCCAATCAGGATGCGCAGCTTTACCATAGCTACGATGGCGCTGCTTCTCCGCAATATCAGAACGGAAATATAGACGGTATGGCACAATGGCCCGGCTCGCTGTGGTATCCGTCGGTGGAAACACTGGAGTTGTACCAGAAATTGCCGCTGGAAGATGCGAACGGTAAACCGCGCCGCTTTAATACGCGCGAAGAATTGTGGCAAACCACGGACTTCGAACCACGTATGAGGGCGAACTTCTACTTCTCGGGACAAGAACTCCGAGGAAACAAATTCGCAGTACAAAGAGGTGTTTACAGTACCTACACGGGAACAATGCTTGATGCCGCACAGGGAGACATCAATGCCCCAAGCGGTATAAACGCGCTGACCAACCGTGCTGTAGGCGGAGGTAAACGATGGACATACGATCCGAACAACACGAATCAGACAAAATGGGATTGGTCCAAAAGCCCGGATAAGTTGATTTCCGATTATCATGGCTGTTGGGGAGGAAATGAGAACAACAGCCTTACAGGCGCCTTTATGCGCAAATATGTGGATTATAAACTGAGCATAGGAATGGCTGCGGCAAACACATGTTATCATCCTTGGAAAGTATTCCGCTTTGCCGAAATCTTGCTGAACGAGGCGGAAGCCGCGTATGAGTTGGGGCAAAAAGACTTGGCTTACGAGAATATCGCCCGCATCCGCAACCGCGCCGGCGGCGTTGTATGGACTCCTAAGGCGGCTCCGGCAGCTACATATATTATCAATGGCCAGACTGTGGACGAAAACCTGGAATACATCCGCGAAGAACGCGCCAGAGAATTGCTTATCGAAAACCATCGCTGGTTCGATATCCGTCGGTGGAGAGTGGCCGATCAGCTTAACCGGCTCGATGGTGGCGATGCTGTGAATCCTGTAACCGGAGCTAAAGGTTTTACCTTTGCCCTTCAGCAATTCCGCCCGCACGCATTCTATCCTTACTTTGTACTCAGTGAAGGTAAATATATCTTTATCCGTGAATACACTACAGACTGGAAACAGTTTACTTTCGAGAAAAAAGCGTATTACGAAGATATTCCAGGCGGTGAGATAAATATAAATCCGAATCTGATCCAAAATCCACTATGGTAACAATTAATAAAATAACAGATATGAAACGAAATTTATTATATAGATTGTCGGTGGTAGTAGGAGCAAGCTTGATGTTATCATCTTGCTTTACCGGAGTCGACAACTACAAAGCTCCCTCTTCAGCCATGAGGGGAAATGTGATCGATAAAACCACCGGTAAGAATCTTCTTACCAGTACGGACGATTTCCAGATTCGTATATGGGAAACAAGCTGGAGCGATGCTGTTTCACCGCAAGATATTCCGGTGAAGCAAGACGGAACGTATCAGGACACCAAGCTTTTTGATGCAACGTATGCCATGCAACCTTTCAATGGACCTTTCTGGCCTGTGAAAAGAACAGAAGGCCACATACTTAATGGTATCCTGACCCAAAATTTCGAGGTGACGCCTTATCTGCAAATCACAGATTTCACTTGGGAAGTAGTAACAACTACCAAAGGAGACGGTACTAAAGTAGATACCCTTCACATGAGTTGTAAACTGAAAGCGCCTATTACCGAAGGCCTGCCTAACGTAAGAGAAATCAAACCGTTCATCAGTTGGACACCGTTCTGCGGAGCAGGCGCCAATATCGGCGAAATCAGCGAGCAGAACAATAATGCGAACAGGATTACATTGAATAAGACCTGGGCAGATATTGGCGATATGGCCACCGGTATCGGACGTAATACATATACGTTTAAAATTGGACTTATTAAGAATTCAGGCTATACCTACCGGGCAAGAATTGGAGCCAATGTAAATGATGCCAGTCAGAAATACAATTATTCCGAAATTATCGAATTTAAGTGCGAATAATTAATAAATTATATATTAATCCGGGGCTTAAAACCCCGGATTAATATATTTCATTATATTTTTCAGGATATTAATCCAAAATTAATCCTTTTGTTAGTTAGGATAAGTTTCCTTCGCTTTGGTAAAAAATAATACCAACTTAATAAATTACTAATTATGAAAATCAGTAATATCTGTTTTTTTATCTGTATCCTTATTTTATCAGCTTGTACATCAATAAACAATGATAGTACAAACAAGCAGCCGGTCGACTATGTAAACCCTTACATGGGAAATATAAGCCACTTGCTTGTACCAACCTACCCCACCATCCACCTGCCAAACAGCATGCTCAGAGTATATCCCGAACGTGCCGATTTCACGGGTGATGTAATCAACGGACTGCCATTGATTGTGACCAGCCACAGAGGACGTTCGGCATTCAACCTTAGCCCTTATCAGGGCTCCGTAGAAAACATAAAGCCTGTCATAGCATATAGTTACGACAGGGAAAAGCTGGCCCCATACTTCTACGAGGTAGACCTGGACGACCAGCAAACGCATATTCAATATGCACCTTCACATCAATCAGCCATTTATCAGATTGATTATACACAAACAGACTCGCCTGTTTATCTGATACTTAATTCCAAAAATGGAGAAATCAAAGTAGATGGAAATACAGTTAGCGGATACCAAAAACTTGAAAACAATACCAATGTCTATATATATCTGCAAACAGAACAAACCCCTATACAATCCGGCACATGGAAAGATAACACAATCGATGAAAGCCGGAAACAAGCCCAGGGCAGGGATTCTTTTGTCGTTTTATATTACGGCGACAAGCCGCAAACTATAAACCTTCGCTACGGTATTTCGTTTATCAGCGAAGAACAAGCAAAGAATAACCTGCAAAGGGAACTAAAAGATTATAATGTGAAGCAACTCGCCGACAAAGGCCGCGCGATTTGGAATGAGGTTTTAGGTAAGATTAAGGTGAATGGGGACAACGATACAGAGAAAACCGTATTTTATACATCTCTGTATCGTTGTTATGAACGTCCGGTTTGCATCAGTGAAGACGGGCACTATTTCAGTGCCTTCGACGGAAAGGTACACGAAGACGGAGGCAAACCATTCTATACCGACGACTGGATCTGGGATACTTACAGGGCGACCCATCCGCTACGCGTACTCATCGAGGCAGAAACAGAAGTAAACATCATCAATTCGTACCTGCTGATGGCCGAACAGATGGGCAACAACTGGATGCCTACATTCCCCGAAATCACAGGAGATTCGCGCCGGATGAATTCGAATCATGCCGTAGCTACTGTTATAGACGGTTATACTAAAGGGTTGAAAGGCTTTGACCTTGAAAAAGCATATACCGCCTGCAAAAAAGGTATAGAAGAAAAAACTCTAATTCCGTGGTCGGGTGCGCCTGCCGGATGGCTCGACGAATTCTATAAAGAATATGGCTATATTCCGGCCCTGTACCCGGGAGAGAAGGAAACTGTAGAGAACGTAAATTCGTTCGAGAAGCGCCAGCCTATCGCCGTCACTCTCGGTACATCTTACGACCAATGGTGTCTCTCTCAAATAGCTAAAGCATTGGGCAAGACAGATGAAGCCGACTATTACCTGAAATGTTCTTATAATTACAGAAACGTCTATAATGCCGAAACAGGATTCTTCCATCCTAAAGATAAAAACGGAAAATTCATCGAACCGTTCGATTACCGCTATTCGGGAGGAATGGGCGCACGTGATTATTATGGGGAAAATAATGGCTGGGTCTACCGCTGGGATGTACCTCACAATATAGCCGACCTTATCGGCCTGATGGGTGGAAACGAACAATTTATCGCTAATCTGAATCGTACATTCACAGAGCCGCTGGGTAAAGGCAAACCGGATTTTTACGGACAGCTACCCGACCATACAGGCAATGTGGGACAATTCTCAATGGCAAACGAACCGAGCCTTCATATCCCGTATTTATATAATTATGCCGGACAGCCGTGGAAAACGCAAAAACGCATCCACACACTGATAAACCAATGGTTCCGTAACGACCTCATGGGTCTGCCTGGGGATGAAGACGGCGGCGGTACTTCTGCCTTTGTCGTATTCTCTATGATGGGCTTCTATCCCGTAACCCCGGGAATGCCTGTGTATAATATAGGCAGTCCGTTTTTTGCAAATACTAAAATGGCAATGAGTAACGGTAAAGTATTCGAAATAGAGGCTCAGAACTATTCCGATGATAATAAATACATCCAGTCGGCAACATTAAATGGAAAAGAATGGAATAAAGCATGGTTCAGCCATTCGGATATAGAAAACGGAGGTAAGTTGATACTGGTGATGGGTAATAAACCGAACCGGAATTGGGGAGCAAAAGACGTCCCGCCTTCTGCCGGAAAATTATAATTAAATTATAAAAGCATGTATAAAATACATTCATACATATTATTTTTTTTAGGTTTATTCATTCTTTACAGTCCTTTTTCTAAAAGCCAGACTAATAGTGGAAACAGGCAAATAATAGCTAATCCCCTTAATCTGAATTATCGATTCCAGTTCGATGATCCGACACGGAGGGAAGCTGCCGACCCTGTCATAGAATACTTTAAGGGAAAGTACTACTTATTCGCCTCTAAGTCGGGGGGCTACTGGAGTTCCCCCGATTTAAGCGAATGGACTTATATTCCGTGTAAATCTATTGAAACCATTGAAGGCTACGCGCCCACCGTTCTTGTACACAACGATGCGCTGTATTATCTGGGTTCGGGTGCACCTAAAATATTCAGGACTACCGATCCCGAAGAAGACAACTGGGTAGATACAGGCAGCCGGTTTAGTCACGGAATGACCGATCCTGCTTTTTACAAGGACGATGACGGAAAGGTTTATCTTTACTGGGGATGTTCTGATACAGATCCTATAATGGGTGTCCGGGTTGACCCTGACAACGGGTTTAAGGAAATAGGTGAAGCTGTCGTACTCATCAGGCATAACGGTGATAAATACGGATGGGAAGTACCGGGAGCAAATAATGAAGAAGACCGAACCGGATGGAATGAAGGCCCTTGTATTATCAAACACAAGGGTAAATACTACCTGCAATACGCTGCACCGGGCACACAATACCGCATCTATGGCGATGGATTATATATATCCGATAGCCCTCTGGGCCCGTACACTTATGTAGAAAGCAGCCCGTTCTCCTTCAAACCCGGAGGATTTATCGGCGGTGCAGGACACGGCCACACATTCAGGGACAAATACGGAAATTACTGGCATGTGGCTACCATGACTATCTCGGTAAGGCATATGTTTGAACGAAGAATCGGATTATTCCCTGCTTATATATCGGCTGACGATGAGTTGCATTCACATACCGTGCTCTCCGACTATCCTTTCTGTATTCCCGGTAGGAAAATAGATATGGAAAAGAACGACTGCTCCATGTCATGGAATATATTATCCTATGGCAAAACAATTACGGCATCTTCGTCCCTGACAGGATACGAACCGACAAAAGCAAATGATGAGAAAATAGAAACATGGTGGGCTGCTGCTTCTGGTAAACCGGGTGAATGGTTACAAACCGACTTGGGCAAACCGATGACTGTAAATGCTATTCAGATAAACTTTGCAGATCATAACTTCACGATGCGAGCTCCGGAAACATATTCCTATCAGTATATCATAGAGTGCTCAGCAGAGGGCGCCGACTGGGAAACAATCGTCGACAGAGCTTCCAACAATAAGGATATGGCACATGAACTTATTCTCCTCGATAGCCCACAGGAAGCAAGATATATCCGCATAAAAAACACAAAAGATGTACCCGGCAATTTCTCATTATACGATCTCAGGATATTCGGAAACGGACAAGGAAAGATACCGGAAAAAACTCCTGATATCCACATTGAAAGAGATGCCGTAGATAAGAGAATAATAAGACTGAATTGGGACAAAACCGCTGATACAAACGGTTATATCCTCCGATGGGGAGTAAAAAAAGACCAGTTAAGAAATGCAGCAATGATATATTCCGATAATTTCTTCGAAGGACGTTTCTTCAATCGAGATTCGGAGTATTATTTCTCCATGGACTCATTTAATGAGAATGGTATTAATAAAGGAAAGAAGATATATAATTCAAAAAATAAAGTTCAATAAATTCTATTTATTATGAAAAAAATAATATTTACACTGCTCTTCATCCTTGGTACAACAAGCATGTCGGCACAGGGATTAAGTAAAAAACAACAGGATGCGGACATCAAGCCTTATCCGGAATCCGTTGATGTTGTTTCTGTTAAGGATTTCGGAGCAAAAGCGGATGGAGTCACAGATGACACGGACGCTATCCAAAAAGCAATGAACTCTTTCGGTAAAAGAGGAGGGACTGTTTATTTGCCTAATGGCACCTATCTGATCGCCGGATCGCTGAATATTCCGCAAGCCATTACCTTAAAGGGTTCGATAGAATCGGTACCATCACATAATGGTATCCGCAACGCCGGACTGCCAAAACCGGGTGATGACGGCACAACACTACTCATCACAGGAAATAAAGGGAAAGACCTTGATGGTACTCCTGCCATAACGATCAATACAAACAGTACCCTGCGAGGCGTTGTAATGTACTGGCCATCACAAGACCCGGACAAAATACCCGATGCTTATCCGTGGGGGGTAGCTATGAAAGGTAAAAATCCGGCTCTTCTCGATGTGGAAATGCTCAATCCTTATAATGCTATCGACGCATCGCATAACGAACGCGCCCTTATCCGCAATATCAGCGGGCAGCCGCTTCGCCGAGGCATATATGTAGATGCCATCTATGACATAGGCCGTATTGAAAATGTACACTGGAATCCATGGTGGAGTATGAAACCTACTCTTTACAACTGGCAAAGGGAGCATGGCGAAGCGTTTATCTTCGAGCGTACCGACTGGCACTATGTAATAAATACTTTCTGCTTCGGATATAATGTAGGATATAAGTTCGGGGCAAGCCAGGGGAGTACAGGCTCATGTAACGGGAACTTCCTGGGAATAGGTGCCGATGCCTGCCACACATCTGTAAAAGTAGAGCAAAGCGCAGCTTATGGAATACTTATCACTAATGCCGAATTTGTTGCCCTGAATGGCGATGACCCTACAATGGTGGAAGTAACATCGGCCAATCATGGCAATGTACGCTTTGTAAACAGCGCGTTCTGGGGCCCTTGCAACCAGATTGCCAAAATCAACGGAGAAGGAACAGTAGGTTTCTCCGACTGTATTTTCGTACAATGGGACAGAAACAAGGAAAACAGAAGTGCAATACAGGCAAACAGCGGTTCTATCGTTGTACGTGGATGCGACTTCATGCACGACAGTCCGCAGATTACTATCAGTAAAGACGTACAGCGCGCTATTGTCAGCGAAAATACCATCAAGGGGAAAGTCCGTATCAGCAATAATGCCACTAACAGCTATATAAACGGAAATCTGGGTACAGAATAACAGCAGGGCATGAAGAAATCTATAACAATCCTTATGTTGATGGCTTTGTCAACGCTATTGAGCGCACAAAGCTATCAGCAAACATCTCAAGGCGTAAAAGCTGAAGTCGGCCGCACTGCGATCGAATTGCAATTCTATAGTCCCAGGATTGTCAGGGTATTGAAATATCCTAAAACCGAGAAGGTTAATAAAAAGAGCCTTTCAGTGATAAAGATACCGGAAAAGACAGATTTTAAAACAGAGAGGTTTAATAATGTAATTTCCCTTTCATCTTCTGAAATAATTGTTACCCTCAACCTGACAACAGGGGATGTACAATTCAATGGATTGGACACCCGTCCGTTCATTGCTGAAAAAAGCTCTTCCTCTCTCTTTACGGACAAACAGTACAAAAGCGGAAAGACCTACGAGATTCAACAAACCTTCCTGCTGGACAAGCAGGAAGCGATGTACGGACTTGGGCAACACCAGCAGGGATATATGAATCAGCGGGGAAAAAGCGTGCGCCTGCGTCAGATGAATACGGAGATTGCTGTTCCTATTATCCACTCAGTAAAAGGATATGCTGTATTCTGGGATAATTATTCGGAAACCGAATATAAAGACTCCTTCGATGGGATGTCATTTACATCGGTCTCGGGCAAATGTATCGATTATTACTTTATGTATGGGAAGGATGCGGACGGCACTATCGCCCGGATACGCAACCTTACAGGGCAGGCGCCTATGTTCCCGCTCTGGACGTATGGATTCTGGCAGAGCCGCGAGCGTTATACCTCTCAGGATGAACTGGCAGGCACTGTCAGGAAATACCGCGAACTGGGAGTTCCTCTCGATGGCATCATACAGGACTGGCAATACTGGAGTACCGATAACACGCATTGGAACGCTGTCGAATTCGGAAATCCGGCCTTCCCCAATCCAAAGCAAATGGTGGAGGATATACACAGGCTGCATGTGCATGTGGCTATATCGGTATGGCCGTCTTTCGGCCCGAATACTAATATTCACAAAGATTTGAATAAAAGGAAACTATTGCTGAACTTCGATACTTATCCCCACAACAATGGGGTAAGGGTGTACGATGCATTCAACCCCGAAGCCCGTAAAATATACTGGGACTACATGAACAAGAACATTTTCTCGTTAGGTATGGATGCTTGGTGGCTCGATGCCACGGAGCCGGAGGATAATATCAACGGGGAAACTCTCGACGGAGCAACTTTTCTGGGAACTTACAGAGACATCTCCAATGCTTTCCCCATCGTTTCTGTCGGAGGCGTTTATGATAACCAGCGAAAAGTTACTGCGGATAAGCGCGTGTATATTTTCACCCGTTCAGCTTTTGCCGGACAGCAACGTTACGGTGCAAATTCCTGGTCGGGAGATATCGATTCCAGATGGAGCACTCTGCGTAAACAGATTCCGGCAGGATTAAACTTTTCTCTTTGCGGTATCCCTTACTGGAATACCGATATAGGCGGTTTCTGGGCAGGCAGGGCATATCCCGGAGGGATTAAAGATATTGCTTTCCACGAGCTGTATGTACGCTGGCTGCAATTCGGGACATTTACTCCGATGATGCGTTCGCATGGGACAAATACCCCGCGGGAAATCTATCAGTTCGGGAAAAGAGGAGACTGGGCCTTCGACGTACAGGAGAAATATATCAATATGCGCTATAGCCTGATGCCGTATATGTATTCGACAGGACATGACATTACAAATAATTCGGGCTCGATGATGCGCGCTTTAATGATGGATTTTGCGAAGGACCCGAAAGTATATGACATAGACAACCAGTTTATGTTTGGAAAATCTATCCTCGTAACACCTGTAACCGACTCTATGTATGTAAACCGTACACGGGATGGCAGGACGGTCGCCGACTTCAGCGCGGCAAAAATACAAAAAGTGTACCTGCCGAAAGGTGCTGACTGGTATGACTTCTGGACAGGAGAGAAAATCAAAGGAGGACAGGAGATAAGCAAAGCCGCTCCTATCGACATTATTCCTTTATATATAAAGGCCGGTACTATTCTGCCTTGGGGGCCAAAAGTGCAATATGCAGAAGAAAAGAACTGGGATAACCTCAATATTTTCATATATCCGGGTGCTGACACCGAGTTTGTCTTATATGAAGACGAAAACAATAATTACAATTATGAGAAAGGTATTTATTCCACAATCAAAATGATGTGGGATGATATAAGCCAAACCCTTACCATAGGTGCAAGACAAGGAGAATTTCCGGGTATGTTATCTAAACGGACTTTCAGAATTACCCTTTTGCCTGCCGGGAAAAGCATCCGGTCTTTAACAGACAAGGCTGATCACCTTATTGTATTTGATGGAAAAGAAATTAACGTTAAAATGTAGTATTAATGCGTTATTAAGCGTGTCTTAATGTTCCTGTTAAGGTTATTTTAATGGAGTAGAAATACTTTTGATCCAGGAAAAATCAACTAAATAGCCTTGATTAAAATTATACCCATGAGAAAGATAAATTACATCTGTGTCGCAGCTTTTCTGCTGCTCCTCAGTGCAGGATGTTCAGACACGCCACGTTACAAAAACGCAAACGCGCCGGTAGAAGAGAGGGTAAACGACCTGCTCTCCCGGATGACATTAGAGGAGAAAGCCGCCCAGCTGGATATGCTTTCAGCGAATGATATACTCGATGGCCCCGATAAGCTGAATGAGGCGCAAGCTATGCATTTCATAGATTCCATGTGCATTGGTTCCATTCATGATTTTTATCCTAAAACGGCTGCAATTGCCAATGCAGTACAAAAACGCGCGATAGAGAATTCCCGTCTGGGAATCCCCTTAATATTTATAGAAGAAGCATTACACGGTTATCAGGGCGAGGGAGCGACTACATTCCCCACCCCGATAGGCAATTCATCCTCATGGGATACCATATTGGTAAATAATATAGGCAAAGCTATTGCCGCCGAGGCCCGGGCACACGGCGTGCATTTCATACTGGGGCCGAACCTCGATCTGGCCCGCGATATCCGTTGGGGACGTACCGAAGAAACATTCGGGGAAGACCCATACCTCTCGTCACGTTACGCCGTTAACCTGATAAAAGGAATGCAGGGCAACAGCCTGAAAGACAACAATGCCGTTGTCGCCGAACCGAAGCACTTTGCCATACACGGCATACCCGAAGGGGGAGTAAATACTTCACCGGTCTTTATCGGGGAACGGGAAGCCCGTTCCACACATCTCTATGTATTCGAGAAAGCCGTTACCGAAGCAAAGGCAAAAGGGATTATGGCAGCCTATCACGAAAGGGATGGTGTGCCGGCTATTGCTGACCCCTGGCTGCTAAAAACCATATTGCGTGACGAATGGAAATTCGGCGGCTTTGTTGTATCCGACCTAGGAGCTATTGCCAAACAATATAAAGACCACCATACTGCCGCGTCGGGCGAAGAAGCGATTGTAAATGCGCTCTCTGCAGGACTGGATATGCAGTTTTATGATTATCCCCACGATGTATTTCAGAATACAGTTGTGCAGGCTGTGAAAGATGGTAAACTATCTGAAAAAGATTTGGACAGGGCGGCAGGTAGTGTATTGAGGGTAAAATTCGAACTCGGGCTTTTCGATAATCCCTATACGGATGAAGCGTTAACAGCGAAAGTATTCCATAGTGAAGAGCACCGGAAATTAGCCCTTGAAGCTGCCCGGAAATCAATCGTATTACTCGAAAACAAAGACGATATATTACCTTTAAAAAAGAATATCAAGTCTATCGCCCTTGTCGGTAATCTGGCCAATGTATCTTCGTTAGGAGGTTACTCTCCGGCCGGAGCAAAAGGTGTAACAGTATATCAGGCCTTGAAAAAAAGATTCGGCGATAATGTAAAGATCAATTTTGTAAACAGTGATATATCGGAACGCTTCTCAAACATTCCTTTAACGGCTCTGAATCCGAAATCAACTCCCGATAAGAATGGGTTGGATATGGAGTTCTTCAACAATACCGACTTTCAAGGCTCGCCGGTCTATACGTCTACCGGTGATAACCTGTCCGTTTACTGGCACAACCTGAGTCCCGCTCCCGGTATAAACTCTGATAATTTTTCCGTCCGTTGGAGCGGAACTATCACAGCCCCCGTATCGGGCGAATACGAATTCCAGCTGAATGCTGATGATTATGCACGTGTATCCATAAACAATGAACTCCTTATTGACTGCTGGGGAAATGACAAACGGAAACAGACAGGCAGTAAGAAAATAAGTATGACAGCCGGAAAACCTGTTCCCGTTACACTGGAATATGCCGAGATAGAAGATATTGCTTACATCAATCTGAAATGGAGAATGACACAACTTACATCTTCATCTTTGTACAGGGATGTGGCAAATGCTGCCGCCGCTTCCGATGTTACAATAGTTGTAATCGGCGAAACAAACGACGAAGTAGGTGAAAGCCGCGACAGGCAAAACCTCTATCCTCATCAAACCGATCTGGATATTATCAAAACAGCTAAACAGGCCAATAAACCTGTTGTAACAGTAATGCTTACAGGCCGCCCGCTGGTGCTTACGGAAATAGCTGCAAATTCGAACGCCCTTCTTCAGGCATGGTATCCCGGCGAAGCCGGAGGAGATGCTGTGGCCGATGTCCTATGGGGCGACTATAATCCTTCGGGTAAATTATCAATCAGCTTCCCGAAAGAGCAAGGCTCATTACCTATATATTATTCAAAGAAACCATCTGCCAGCCGCAGATATGTAGACGGGAACGGGGAACCGCTATATGAATTCGGGTATGGACTTAGCTATACCGATTTCACTTACTCAGCACTAAGCATACAACCCGAAAATCCAAAAACAACTGACAATGTCACGGTAACTATCAACCTGAGAAATACAGGAAATGTAGACGGGGCAGAGGTAGTACAGTTATATATAAACGATAAAGTTAGTAGTGTCGCAACTCCGGTAAAACTATTAAAAGGCTTTGCCAATGTATTCCTGAAAGCAGGAGAAAGCAAGGAGGTAAAGATAAATCTTACTCCGGAACATTTGTCATTGATAAATGCCGGAATGAAACGTGTGGTAGAACCCGGGGAGTTCGAAATAATGGTCGGAAGTTCATCAAAAAACATACATCTCACTCAAAGTATAACCATAACAGAATGAAACAGTTATTAACACTAGCGCTTTCCTTATTACTGACGACAACCATCAGTGCGCAAAAAAGGATAGCCTGCATCGGCGCCAGCATCACCGAAGGAGCAGGAACTACCGATATGGCAAAGAATTCATTTCCGGCACAACTGGGAACCTTGCTTGGAAACGAGTATAAAGTTTTGAATTTCGGCCTCGGTGGCCGCACAATGCTTCGTAAAGGAGATTTTCCTTACCGGGAAACAGAGCAATATAAAAAAGCGCTCGCCAGCAATCCTGATATTGTATTCATCGATTTGGGAGGGAACGATGCCAAAGCCCGGAATCGTATCCATATGAATGAAATGGAAGGGGATTGTATCGATATGATAAAGTCTTTCAGACAACTGCCGTCCAATCCGCGGGTAATACTGATGCTTCCTATTGTTTCGTTCGAACCCGATACAGCGCAGATATGGGATGCGGTGATTGTGAATAAGATAATTCCCTGCCTTCGCAAAGCGGCCTATAAGGAAGGTATTGAAGTACTGGATATGCACCCCTTACTCATTAACAGGAAGGACTTAATGCCTGATAATATTCATCCCGACAATGAAGGCGCTGCCATTATTGCCCGCAGGTTGTTCGAACAGGTAACCCTGAAGACAGACAAGGACTTTGATATACTGACGAATATAAAGGTACCGTATACCACTTCCGAATTCAGCGGATATGTATGTGCCGACTTCAAATTAAGAGGACGTGAATGTAAAGTGGTAAAACCCAAAGAAGCCGCACCGGGAAAACCATGGATTTGGCGCACCCGCTTCTGGGCACACGAACCTCAGACAGACATAGCCTTGCTCGAAAGAGGATTCCATCTGGTCTATTGTGATGTGGCCGAACTGATGGGAAATCAGGAAGCATTATCTATCTGGTCTGATTTTTATAAGATACTGATCAAAGCGGGATTATCCAGAAAGAGCGCCATGGAAGGCATGAGCCGCGGAGCTATGTACTCATTCTGCTGGGCAGCAGCCAATCCCGACAAGATAAGTTGTGTATATGTAGATAATCCTTTGCTCGATTGCCGCTATCTGGCCGACAGGGAAGGCGACTTAGGGGAAATGACAAGGGATTTTATGGCCGCATACGGACTGAAAACGAAGGATGATATCCGCAACTTCAATGGCAGCCCCACAGATAAGGTAAAGGAAATCGTAAAAGGGAGATATCCGATACTGATACTCTGTGCCGACCAGGATGAAGCGGTACCACCTACCCAGACACTTCTTTTTGAAGAGAAGATCAAGGCCCTGGGCGGTGATATTACCGTAATGATGAAACACGGATTCAAACATCATCCGCATAGTTTCCCCAATCCTGCACCGATAGTAGACTTCATATTAAAAGCTAATAGCAATCAAATAATGAAATGAGAAAAGCTATAATCTTCATATTTATATATTTATTATCAGCCGGATCGATATGGGGACAGGATATTCCTCATTTAAAGAGGAATGAAAACAATATTACCCAACTCATTGTAAATGGCAGGCCATACATAATGCTTGCCGGCGAACTGATGAACTCCAGTGCTTCTACCCTGGAAAGTATGGCCCCAAAATGGAAGCAGCTAAAAGCACTTAACCTGAATACAGTGCTGGCAACCATAGCTTGGGAACAAATAGAACCGGAAGAAGGCCAATATGACTTTTCCATTGTAGAGGGTCTTATCAAAGAAGCCCGCCGACATGATTTGAAACTCGTCTTTTTATGGTTCGGTAGCTGGAAAAACGGCTCCTCAGGATATGCCCCGCATTGGATGATGAGAGATACCAGGAGATTTCCACGAATGGAAAACGACAAAGGGGAAAACCGTCCGTTCCTCTCAAATTTCAGCGAGAACCTGATAAAAGCCGATAGTAAAGTATTCGGCGCTTTAATGAACTTCATTAAGCAAACAGACGGCGAAGAACATACTGTGCTTATGATGCAGATAGAAAACGAAATGGGTCTGCTGGGAGATAGCCGCGACCGTTCTGATAAGGCGAATGAGCTATTTGCGAAAGAAGTGCCTGTCGAACTGGTTCAATATCTCCAAAAGAATGAGAAACAAATTCTACCCGAAATAACCGGGCAATGGAAAGCCAACGGGAAGAAATCCCGGGGAAACTGGCTCTCGCTATTCGGGAATGATAGTCAGAAACTTGCCGATGAAATGTTCATGGGATGGTATTATGCCAGATTCGTAGAGCAGGTTGCCGCCAGTGGGAAGAAAGAATATGCCATTCCTATGTTTGTAAACGCATGGACCATTTATCCGGGCGATCCGGTACCGGGAAACTATCCCAGTGGCGGCCCTAATCACCGGATGCTGGATATATACCAGTGTGCAGCTCCGTCTATAGACTTTCTGGCCATAGACAACTATAATGAAGACTATATATCCCAACTAAAGCAATACAACAGAAATGGTAATCCGGTCTTCGTTCCCGAAGCTGTCGCCCTGTGGCGGGGGGAAAAGTGGAGCAGCCCGGCAAAAGCATTCTATACTTTAAGTGAATTTGACGCTTTGGGATTCTCTCCCTTTGCCATTGACAACGCTATCTATGACGATAAACACCCTCTGAAAGATGCATATCATGTATTGAACAACCTGATTCCCCTGATTACTAAAGAGCATGGATCGGGCAAAATGAGGGGATTTATGCAACAAGATAATAAGTCCGATAAAATTGATTTTGGAGATTATGAGATCAATATCCATTACAATTATCCTTATCTGGGCTATGGATTGGTAATAAGGCTTTCCGAAGATGAGTTCTTAATTGCTGGAAACGGAGCAGATATATCATTCCGCTCTAAAGTAAAATCATTACGGGGTATCAGTTATGGAACTATCAGGGAGGGCTACTTTGTAAACGGGGAATGGAAGACTTCAAAATATATAGGAGGAGACGAAGCTATGCAGGGAGTAGGCGGTGTCAAGCTCCCTCCTGTTTATCTGAGTGAAGATGCAAACCAGAATCTGGTATCCATCCTGCGAATCAAAGTAATACCTGTCAAGAGTTCGACTTATACCAACAAAAACATCTTCGATTAACTGAATAATTATACAACTTAATAACATATTAAAGAAATGAAAAAGTACCCTGTTCTTCGTAAAGCCAAAGCCATTTATCCATTATTCGGATTATTCTTATGCATGCTGTTGTCCAATAATGTTTCCGGTCAGAAAAACCCGTTTATACAACATATGTACACCGCCGATCCTTCGGCACGTGTATGGGCCGACGGCCGCCTGTATGTATATGCATCGCATGATATTGCACCCCCGAGAGGTTGCGACCTGATGGACCAGTACCATGTATTCTCTACCGACGATATGGTAAACTGGGTAGACCACGGCGAGATACTCCGTTCGAGCCAGGTGCCTTGGGGCAGACCCGAGGGCGGATTTATGTGGGCTCCCGATTGCGTCTACAAGAACGGAACGTATTACTTCTATTTTCCTCATCCGAGTGAATCAAACTGGGGCAAAAGCTGGAAGATAGGTGTGGCCACAAGTAAGTACCCGGCAAAAGACTTCGTAGTGCAAGGCTATGTAAAAGGTATGGAAGCTCATATCGACCCCAACGTATTTATCGATGATGACGGACAGGCTTATATTTATCAGGGTGGAGGCGGTGTCTGCCTTGGTGGTAAACTGAAAGACAATATGATGGAGGTAGACGGCAAACTGCAAAAGATGGAAGGATTGTATGATTTCCACGAAGCCACATGGGTACACAAACGCAATGGTATCTACTACTTGTCATACTCCGATAATCACGATGATAACTGGAATGACGGAGTAAAAGGGGATAACAGGATGCGTTACGCGACCAGCAATAGTCCGCTCGGTCCATGGGAGCATCAGGGTATCTATATGGAGCCTACCAACAGTTATACAAATCACGGCTCTATAGTCGAATACAAAGGACAATGGTACTCATTCTACCATGACAGTTCGCTCTCCCTCAAAAATGGTGAATTCAACGACTGGCTCCGTTCCATTTGTGTAGATAAACTATACTATAACGAAGACGGGACAATCCGGATGGTGAAGCAGACAAAAGAAGGCCGGAAATAACAACAACCCATAAAATAAGCTTATAATGAACAAGATAGCACACCTATTATGTATTATAACATACATTCTTGTCCCAAACAATACGTATGCTCAAAAGAATCCGTTTATCAGACACATGTACACAGCCGACCCTTCAGCACGTGTATGGGCCGACGGACGGCTATATGTATATGCATCACATGATATCGCTCCTCCGAGAGGTTGCGACCTGATGGACCAATACCACGTTTTCTCTACCGATGATATGGTAAACTGGACAGATCACGGCGAGATACTTCGTTCCAGTCAGGTTCCGTGGGGAAGGCCCGAAGGCGGATTTATGTGGGCACCGGATTGCGCCTACAAAAATGGTGTATATTACTTCTACTTTCCTCACCCAAGCGGAACGGAGTGGAACAAAACATGGAAAGTGGGGATCGCGACCAGCACCAAACCGGCCAGTGATTTCAAGGTACAGGGATATCTCGATTTAGGAGAAGATAATTTTGCCATGATAGACCCTTGTGTCTTTACCGATGATGACGGACAAGTCTACTTCTACTATGGTGGAGGAGGCCGGTGCAAAGGCGCTAAAATGAAAGCCAACATGATAGAATTAGATGGTAAACTACAGGAAATGACCGGCCTTGACGATTTCCATGAAGCTACATGGGTACACAAATACAATGAAACCTATTACCTTTCATATTCGGACAATAATCCCGGAGCCAACCGCAAGAAGTATGCAACCAGTAAAAGCCCGTTGGGACCATGGAAATATCAGGGTGTATATATGGACCCTACCGGCTGCGATACAAACCACGGTTCGATAGTCGAATATAAAGGACAGTGGTATGCATTCTATCATGACAGTTCGCTTTCCGGAAAAGGCAATCTACGTTCTATTTGCGTAGACAAGCTATATTACAATCCTGATGGTACCATCAGAAAAGTAATCCGGACGAAAGAGGGCTGGAAATGATATCTGGCGTTTAACATTCTATTAAATCACTATGAAAAGCACATACTCCCCTATTGTTTAACATCCCTCTGTCTGTCAGGAATTAACTATCAATACTAAAAATAGGAGAAGGCTGGATTGTCAATAATCCGGTCTTTCCTTTTCAAGCGTTGATCTTATCAATCCTGGCCTGATGCCTCCCCCCTTCAAAGTCGGTATTGAAGAAGACTTC
>NZ_JBHSGN010000132.1:0-36829 GCF_042654545.1 Dysgonomonas termitidis | reverse complement strand
GTTAAAGAAATGTGTGGTAATATTCCTTTAATTTAATGATTTTCAAGAGATTGAGCAAGCATTCGGTACGCTTATTTTATTGATAATTAATCTTTTAATTAAATAAATCAGCCAATAGTTGCAACTACTGATTCGCATAATTAACAACACACTTTACCCGTCAAGCATGAGCGAAAGAAATAAATGATGTTACCTGAGTGTAAACATATGTACTTAAAGTTATCTTTATAATGCATGTTTTTTCCTAAAATTGCATAATGAAATAATCATAAAACAAATATCATTTATCATGAAATTCTTAAGAACACACGTATTAGCCATTTGTATTATCTTTTTATCGAATATCTCCATATTTGCGGGAGATATATCGATCCGGATAACAAAGAAGTATCTGAACCTCCCTGTTTCCCATAAAGCAGACCGCTCCCGGATGTCCTTCGAGATCGACGGCAAGCAGGAACGCTCGTTCGTTATCCGCCTTGCCCCCGGGGAAGCTGACTATTGGGTATTCTGCGATGTCACCTCCCTTAAGGGAAAGACTATAAAAATACAATATGACGGCGATGCTGCCGGACTGGGCAAGATATATCAGGACGATAATATAGAAGGTTGGGAAACCCTGTATAAAGAAAAGAACCGCCCGCAATTCCATTTTACTACGCAACGGGGCTGGATAAACGACCCTAACGGACTGATATTTTATGAAGGTGAATACCATCTTTTCTATCAGCACAATCCATACGAACGTGATTGGGAAAATATGCACTGGGGACATGCGGTCAGCAAAGACCTCATACATTGGCAACAACTGCCCGAAGCGCTCTATCCCGACCACCTGGGCACCATGTTTTCCGGCTCGGCCGTAATAGATTACGACAATACTGCCGGATATAATAAAGGCAATACACCTGCAATGATTGCATTTTTCACAGCCGCAAGCCCCGAAAAGCAGGTACAGGGCATGGCATACAGTCTCGACAAAGGGCGTACATGGACCAAATATGATAAAAACCCGCTGATAGATTCCAAAGCAAAATGGAATAGCCAGGATACCCGTGACCCTAAAGTATTCTGGTATGCACCGTCTAAACACTGGGTGATGGTACTCAACGAGCGCGACGGACATTCGATATACACATCGAAGAACCTGAAAGACTGGACATACGAGAGCCATGTGACAGGATTCTGGGAATGTCCCGATTTGTTTGAACTGGCTATCGACGGGAACAAGAACAATACCAAATGGGTGATGTACGGGGCTTCGGGTACATATATGCTCGGCAAATTCGACGGGAAAGTGTTCACCCCCGAATCCGGCAAGTACTATTACACAACAGGGTCTATCTATGCAGCCCAAACTTTCGCAAATATTCCCGCCAGTGACGGCAGGCGCATACAGATAGGCTGGGGCAGGATACAGCAACCGGGAATGCCATTCAACGGGATGATGTTGTTACCTACAGAGCTGACACTGCGTACTACAAAAGACGGCCCGAGACTGTTCAACGTTCCGGTAAACGAAACCGGGCAGTTATTTACGCCTGTGAAAGAATGGAGTAACCTGACATCCGGCGATGCAAACTCAAAAATGAAGGAGTTCTATGATTCTGACCGCCTCCGCATCAAAACGACAATCAAATTATCGCATGCAACCGATGCCGGATTCAACTTGTTCGGCCAGCGCATAATCGGCTACGATATGAACGGTAATTTGCTGAATGGTATGTTCTATTCACCGCAGGACATGACGAGTATGGAGCTATCTGCCGACATATATGTAGACCGGACTTCAATAGAAGTATTCATCGACGGCGGGGCATACTCGTATTCCATGGAAAGGAAACCGGACGAAAACAACAGGGAAGGATTCCATTTCTGGGGAAATAATATAGAAGTGAAAAAGCTTGAAGTATACTCCGTAAAATCGATTTGGTAATAAGTCTTCATATCGGCAAACGCTCTGTAATATCAATTCAGGGCGTTTTTGTATTTATCCTGATTGTATAATAGTTAAAAACCCGGTTTCATGCTATGGATATAACAAAAGTCATCTACTTTTGACTTAAGCTATAAAAACGCTGAGCGAACTTATTGCAAAGGCCAATATTCCATATACCTTGTCAGTATAATGCTTAGTCACGAAAGTATCTTCCTTATTTTCGACACTATGATAAACAAAATACAAGTCCGCACGCTTCTATTGCTAATATTGCTATCCTGCATCTTTTCATGTAGTGATGAAGGAAAGGAAAAGCAAAAATACGTCATCGGGTTTTCTCAATGCACTTCCGACCCGTGGCGGGAAGCTGTGATTCTGGAGATGCAGATAGAGGCTTCCAATTACAAAAATGTTGAGCTCGTCGTATACAATGCTCTGGGTAACAACAGCCGTCAGATATCCCAGATACGCAAACTTATATCTCAAAATGTAGATGCACTGATAATTTCACCTAACGAGGCTATCCCGATTACCGACGTTGCTGTCGAAGCATATGAGAAAGGAATACCTACGATCATACACGATAGAAAAATAAAGTCGGACAAATATACGGTCTCCATAGGTGCAAACAACTACAATATAGGTTTAGCCATAGGAGAATATATCAACAATATACTTAGCCCCGGCTCGAAAATACTGGAAATATGGGGGCTTGAAGGTTCTTCTCCTGCTATAGAACGTCACGAAGGCTTTATTGCCGCTCTCAACAAAAACAACGACTACAAGATAAATGAAGTTTACGGCAAATGGCAATACAACCTTGCGTTGGAAGAAACCAAGAAAATCAGTTCATATAATGATATCGACCTGATCTTCGCCCACAACGATATAATGGCCATAGCTGCCAGGGACGAGATTATGAGGCGCGATTCACTTGTGGCAAGGCGTATAAAGTTTATAGGCATCGACGGTGTCTATGGAGACAATTCAGGCATAGAAGCCGTTGCCAACGGCAACTTCGAAGCTTCTTTCCAGTACCCTACGGGCGGAGCCCTTGCCATACAGGTTGCAATAGATATACTGAACGGGAAACTTGTGAAAAAGAATTACATCCTCAACACGACAATCATAGACAAGACGAATGCCAAAACGATACTGGCCCAGTCCGAACAGCTGAATAATTATCAGGTAAGGATAAACAGGCAGAAAGAAGAAGAGCTCAATTTGTTGTCGCGGTTCAGGTTTCTGAGGAATTCCACATTCCTGATACTCGGTCTGCTCGCTGTCATAGTGCCCCTGTTGAGTTATGTGATGTATATGAACCTCAAGATAAAAAACAAAAACAGGGAACTGCATGACAAAAACCTGCTGGTAGAGACCCAAAAGCAGGAATTATCCGTCAAGAATGAGCAGATAGAAAATATCTCGAACCAGAAACTGCAGTTCTTCACAAATATCTCCCATGAAATCAGGACTCCGATCACCCTTATTGTCGGCCCTATAAATAAAATAATAAGGAGCAATAAGATCGACGTTTCTTTACGGGAAGATATTATTCTGATGAAACGGAACGTAGACAGGCTTTACCGCATTGTAAATCAGATACTGGACTTCCGGCGGATCGACAATAACAAGATGAAATTGATTCTGACCCAGACAGATATTGTTTCGCTGGCGGTCGAAGTCTTTGATTACTTTAAGGGCATTGCCGGGGAAAAACAAATCCGCTATGAATTCAGGACAGACATAAGAGAGCGGCTCATATATATCGATATCAATAAAATAGAGCAGGTTCTGGTCAATATCATATCCAATGCCTTCAAATATTCTTCTTCCAAAGGATTTGTCCTTGTCTCCATCGAAGAAAATAGCGATTCCATCAAAATAAGCGTAAAAGACAAAGGCATAGGGCTGACCGAAGAAGAACAGAGGCATATCTTCGAACGTTTCTATACAAGTAACAAAAACCTCGGCTCTTCGGGCTTCGGCATCGGATTGAATCTGGCCAAAGAATATATCGACTTACACGACGGAACAATCGACGTGGAAAGCCGGCAGGGAGAATATACAGTCTTCAGCATTACCTTATATAAGGATATCAACCATTATTCGCATGAGTATATAATCGAAGACATTTCATCCTTTATACCGAAAGACCGGAATGAAATGATAAACCAGGGTTTAATCCAGGAAAAGCTGGCTCAGTTTTACGATTATAAAATCCTGATAGTCGAAGACGATCCCGATGTACGAAGCTTCCTGCGAAAAGAGTTATCCGCCAATTTCGAAGTCAGGGTAGCAGAAAACGGGAATGAAGCAATCGGCATATTGAACGAAGGTAGCGATGTTACCCTGATTGTAAGCGACGTACTGATGCCCGAAATGAATGGCTTCGAACTTAGCAATAAACTAAAGACTAATATTGCATTCAGCCATATCCCTATCATATTGCTCACGGCCTTGTCCGAGAACAGCCAGCGCATGTACGGTTTTCTGGAAGGAGCGGACGAATATATCCAAAAGCCTTTTGATATCGATTTCCTGAAAATCAGGATTATAAATATCATATGGGAGCGACTGAGGATAAAAGAAGCCTTCATGGAAAAAATGCAGGCAGGATTCATTGAAAGTTCCGATCTCGACAGTGTAGTAGGCATGGATAATGCTTTCCGGAGTAAACTGATGAACTTGATAGAGATTTCGTATGAAAACTCCGATTTCAGCATAGAAGCCCTGAGCGAACATATAGGACTGTCAAGAGTACACCTTTACCGAAAGATAAAGACGCTTTTCGGCGTTTCACCTACCGATTTTCTCAGGAATTACAGGCTGAACATAGCGATTCAGTTACTGAAGCAGAAACAATACACAGTCAGCGAGATTGCATATATGACAGGGTTTACCTCTCCGGCATATTTTACAAAATGCTTTAAAACGCTGTATGCCACAACTCCTACCGAATATATTACATCTCTGTCTCAGGAAAACTTTCGCGGTTAAAAACTTTCACGAAGAAATCATAAATTAACTATATATAATCAAAAAGTAACAGAAGTAACGGAAAACTAATGTGCTAATTAGCCAATGTGCCAATTTCGTATCTCGTCTACTTGTATCTCGTAACCGTTCGCAGGACGAAGTACCTTGCAATTGAAAAAGGTAACAAACGTAACAGTTTTTTTGCAGGGGCAGACCTATATAGATAAAGTTTTCCTTTACCGATCCACATATTATCAAATTAGTTACATCGCAGTAACATAATTGATAGTATATGCAGCTTTTTTACAGATGTAACTATTGTTATATCATTTGTTTCATCCGTTATACTCCTATTTGTAAGATATGATTAAACTTGCAATGTTTTAGAATATCCATCAACGTTAAATCTAAACCTGTCTTATAAATGAAAAAGAATAATCAATCACTGTTTTTGTATACTTTCATCACGGTTCTGGGAGGACTTATTTTCGGCTTGAATATGGCCGGGATATCGGGTGCGATTCCTTTTATCCGGGAATATTTCGGGCTCGACGATATGACCCTGGGCTTTGTTGTCAGCATACTCACTATCGGCTGCCTGTGCGGTGCCATTATGGGAGGACGCTTCGGAGACCAGTTCGGGCGAAAGAGGGTCATGCTCTTTTCCGCGATATTATTTATCATATCTTCAGTCGGCTGCTCGGTGAGTTCGGGTATATACGGACTGATGATATTCCGTTTAATCGGTGGATTCGGCGTCGGGATGATTTCCGCAGTAGTGCCTGTATACATATCGGAAATATCTCCGGCAAAGCTGAGGGGAACATTAGTCTCTTATAACCAGTTGGCGGTAGTGATAGGTATCCTGATAGCCTATATCGTGGATTACATATTGCTGAATAATGAAAACAACTGGCGGATGATGCTGGGCTTCCCCCTTATTTTCAGCATTGTATATATACTGCTCCTGTTCATCCTGCCCGAAAGCCCGCGTTGGCTCTATATGAAAGGGCAAACCGACAAAGCAGGCCGGACAATAGAAAAGCTCGGATTGAGCAAGCAGGAATTCGACAATGTGACGCCAACAGGGAAAGCGGAAAAAGACGGCATGCAACTGAAATCGTTATTCAAGGGCAAGCTGGCCAAAATACTTATCATCGGCTCATTACTGGCCGCATTCCAGCAGATTACAGGTATAAACGTGATTATAAACTATGCCCCCACCATATTCGAGATGACAGGCGTTGCAGGCGATACAGCGCTGATACAATCCATTTATGTAGGTATTGTAAACCTGCTATTCACGCTTGTTGCCGTGTGGCTGGTAGACAGGCTGGGGCGTAAAGTGCTCCTGCTGTGCGGTTGTGCAGGCATGATACTGTCGCTCTTATATCTCATTTATACATTCATTGTCCCTTCGGCAAACGGTATAGGCGCATTGATTGCCGTATTATGCTATATAGGCTTCTTCGCGGCCTCTCTGGCTCCTGTCATGTGGGTGGTTACATCAGAGATCTATCCTTCGCGTATCAGGGGTACGGCCATGTCTGTCTCTACAGGCATAAGCTGGCTGTGCACTTTCCTCACGGTACAGTTTTTTCCGTGGATACTGAATAACCTGGGAGGTTCTATTGCTTTCGGTATCTTTGCCGCGTTCAGTGTTGTCGCCTTCATCTTCATTCTGGTATATATTCCCGAAACCAAAGGTAAATCATTGGAACAAATAGAAAAGGAACTCGGATTAAATGAATAATTTTATGGGAAATAAACATATAGTCATCGGAATCGGCGAATTATTATGGGATATACTGCCTTCGGGCAAAAAAGCAGGAGGAGCGCCTGTCAACTTTGCATTCCACGCCTCACAGACAGGAGCGGACGGCTATGCCATAAGCGCTCTGGGCGACGATGCCCTGGGCAATGAACTGATGCACGAACTGGATAAGAATAAAATCAATTACCTGATCGAAAAGGTCGGCTATCCGACCGGTACCGTACAGGTTACCCTTAACGAAGGCATACCGCAATACACTATAAATGAGAATGTGGCATGGGATTACATTCCGCTGACGGAAAGCATGAAACAACTGGTATCAAAAGCAGATGCTATATGTTTCGGGACTTTGGCCCAGCGGAGCCCTGTATCGGGAAATACGACTCTAGGGTTGCTCAGGCTGGTGAAAGAAGATGCCTATAAATTATTTGATATCAATTTGCGGCAGCATTTTTATTCGAAGGATATTATCGGGAATTCTCTGATGCACGCGAATTCATTTAAGGTAAACGATGAAGAACTCGAGGTTCTGAAAACACTGTTTTCGCTCGATATGGAAAACGAACAGGCCTGCCGTTGGTTTCTTTCCCGGTTCGGGCTAAAACTCGTTATACTCACGGCAGGAGAACTATACAGCACGGTATATACTCCCGGCGAAACATCGACTATAGAAACACCGAAAGTAAAAGTGGCCGATACTGTCGGCGCAGGCGATTGCTTTTCGGGCGTCCTGATTACGGCGCTGCTGAAAGGAAAAACGCTGAAAGAAGCCCACTCGATGGCTGTAAATGCAGCAGCGCATGTCTGTTCCTGTCAGGGAGCATGGGTAGCGCATCCGATATAATTATTATTTGCTGAGAACTTAAAATCTGATAGTATGAATTTACTCAAACATGCTTTATTACTCACTGCCGGTATTGGATTTATATTCAGTCCGGCAACCTGTAAAGAACACCGGGAAAAAGTCGTCACGATGGAGACACTGCTCGAAGAGATGGTTTCTGTCGAAGAATTATCCCGTTTCCCCGCTCCCTGCTATACCTGCCATCAGGAAAGCAGCTATGACAGGCGGTCTGTATCGCCCGGCGATCCTGCATGGTTCGCAAACGATGATGGATTCGGCATTGTCAGGGTAGATACGACAGGCGGCAGAATAGAGAAAGTAATGTTCGACCAAACAGGGCCGGGCGTGATAACCCGTATCTGGATTACTACATTGGATAAAAGAGGTACGTGGCGTTTCTATTTCGACGGTTCAGCCGAACCGGGATGGATTATTCCGGCCTACGACCTGATGCGGATAAATATTCCTTCTCTGGGACCCGGATTGCTACAGCCTCACACCAGTTATGAACCGGAAGGCAAAGGCGGAAATACGCTCTTCTTACCGATACCTTATGCCAAAGGCTGTAAAATCACATTCGAGGACGAACTGGGTGTGAATCCGACTCCTAAATATTACGGAATTAACTACCGGAAATACCCGGAGAATACAGCCATTGAAACCTTCTCGGCCGAAGTAGTAAAAAGGGCAGAAAAGAAAATTGCCGGAGTGGATAATTTACTGCTAAATCCTGTCCCGTCCAAAAATGGTAAAGTGATAAGCGACACTAAAGTACTGGCTGCTGCCGACTCCTTAACGCTGGAATTACCGGCAGGTGAGAACGCAGTTTATGAGATCAGGCTCAGTGTCAATCTGCAAGACTCAGCCGGTTTCGGACAACTGATGAGAGAAATTATCTTCTGCGCTCAATTCGACGGTAAACAGACAGTCTGGGCTCCCCTGAGCGATTATTCGGGAGGAGGAATGGGCGCACCTTATGTAAAAAGCTGGTATCTGTCCTCCGACGGAAAAGGCAATATCGTAAGCCGCTGGCTGATGCCATATCAAAAGAGCGGGATACTAAAGTTAATGAACATATCTTCCGCAAGCATCGGTGTAAAGATGGAAGCAAATGTATCGCCCCTCGCATGGGACGGGCGTTCTCTTTATTTCCATTGCTCATGGCGTCAGGAAACAGGGATTCCCGTTCACAAGTACGATGAGCCGGAGAATTGCACGGAATGGAATTTTGCGACTATCGAGGGTAAAGGCGTGTATATGGGAGACTTGCTATCGCTGTTCAACCACGCTCCCCGCTGGTACGGAGAAGGAGATGAAAAAATATGGGTAGACGGAGATACTTTCCCTTCGCACTTCGGCACAGGCACAGAAGATTACTATAACAGTTCGTGGGCGCCCGTTGTCCCATTCCACACACCTTTCGGCGGTGCGCCGAGGGCAGATCTGGATAGTTCGCATGGTTACAATGCCTTCTTCCGCACGCGTAACCTGGATGGAATCCCGTTCAGGGAAAAATTCAAATTCGATATAGAGATGATCGGCTGGCAGAGAGGGTATTCCGATTATGCAACAACGATCTATTGGTATGGAGACTTCAATGCCCGGGCCATCGGTACTTCAGGCATCGAAGAAGCTGCAAGAAAGCTAGTCCCTGTACCCGAGGATCCTGCAAACTACAAAATACCTGAAAGTATTGAATTCGAGGCCTTGAAGCCAACAAGAAAATCTACATCGTTACGCCTGGAAAAACAAAACGCTGCCGATTCATGGGATGGCAAATGGAGCGGAGCCGCACATTTACTGGCTCCGAACGGAAAAGCAGGAGATTTTGTCGAATTCGAATTTGATAATCTGAAAGACGGCAAGTATAAAATGGTCGTATATGCGACTCAGGCCAACGATTATGGAACCATCTCTTTCAGTGTGAATAACAGTCCGGCGAATATATCTTTTGACGGATATAGCAGTAATATAAAGCACTCGAAACCAATAAATCTTGGAAACTTTTCACCTGTGATGCAGAAAAGATTAAATTGAAAGTAGAAATTACGGGAACCAATAAATTATCGCAAGGTGCAAAGTATATGTTTGGATTGGATTGTATACAGCTAATTCTTCTACAATAACTTCATAAAACACTGAATATAAGCCTTTCTGATTAAGCCGCTATTCAGGCTTACGACAGATATTGATGACACTCGGAAACAAGTGTCACAGTGGGTACTATATCCCTTTTCGGATGAGCGGATACGAATAATACGAACTAACAGATATATTTTATATTCTATTTTTTTACTAAATCTAATATTGATTATGAATCATTTAAAACATTTGGCGGTGACAAACTTTATCAGTCTGTTACATACGCGGGTCAGGTATCTTGGCTTAGTCTTTCTATTTGTGTGGACAACAGCCATTGCTTACGCTGATACAAACCTCACGGCTCCCCAAAGAGTTGTCTCAGGGATGGTAACGGAAAAGGAAACAGGAGAGTTTCTTTCAGGAGCAACAGTCAGCATCAAAGGTTCTGCTAAAGGGACAATGACGGATGCCGACGGTAAATATTCGATTGAAGTAACTTCTGAAGACGACATCCTGGTATTTACTTTTATTGGCAAGAAGACGGTGGAAAAACCGGTAAGAAACACCAGTACGATAGACGTCGTTATGGAAGATGACGCTACTGCACTTAACGAGGTCGTTATCCAGACAGGTTATATGACGCAACGGAAAGCTGACCTCACCGGGTCGTTGGCTATTGCATCAGCTTCGGATATAGCCCAGAATCCATCTACGAATGTATTGAAATCGTTGCAGGGCAAATTGCCGGGAGTATTCATTACAGGCGATGGCAGCCCCGGAGCCAGTGTAAATATTCAGATAAGGGGGCTTACCTCATTGAATGCCCAGCCCGGGCCTCTGATTGTACTGGACGGACTAGCAGGCGATTATAATCTGCGCGATATAAATCCTGCAAATATCGAGTCCATACAGGTATTGAAGGATGCCTCTTCGGCGAGTATATATGGTTCGCGTGCCGCTGCCGGGGTAATTATTATCGAAACCAAAAAGGGTAAAGAGGGCGAGACAAAGATCAGTTATGACGGCAGAGTGCAGTTTTCTACGTGGACAAACAAGCCGGAACTGCTCAATACCGAAGAATACGGACACGCTTTGTGGCAGGCATTTGCAAATGACGGCAAACTGGGAGAAATAAAGCAAGGTGTAAGATATTTCAATTATGACTGGGATTATGACAGCAACGGGCATCCCGTACTGAAATCGGTGAAACCTGTAGAATGGCTGAACAACGCAAAAACAATGCGCCCTGCCGATACAAACTGGATTGATGAAATATCCCGGACAGGAGTATCCCACAATCATCAGATTTCTATTTCGAGCGGAAACGACAAATCCCGTACATTCTTCAATCTGGGTTATGAAGATACCCAGGGCATTCAGATAGAGACTTTCTGGAAGAAATATTCGGCACGTCTCAACACCGAATTCAATCTGATCAATAACCGATTGAAGATCGGCGAAAACTTCGAGATGAACTATATCAACTACCGTGAAGCAAATGAGGCCAGCTGGGCTGTAATGGAACCGCCTATCATCCCTGTTTATACCGATGCAGGAGGATGGGGAGGCGCCTCGCTGGATGTGGGAATGGATGACTACCGAAACCCTGTCATGAATCTGAAATTAGGCAAAGACAATGTAAATAAGTTCCTGAAAATAATAGGGAATACCTATGCCGACCTGATGATCATAAAAGGCTTGCATGCCCGTACTTCCTTTGGCGTGGATTATCGCGGATCATATTACCGTGCCGTAGATCCTAAATGGGATGAAGCGGATGGAGCCGGCAGGTCGGAGAAACTGAACTATGTGAGAAACGACCAGAACCATTTTCTCGAGTACCAATGGACCAATCAACTGAATTATAGCGGAAGATTCGGTAAGCATGATATCAATGCCGTTGCCGGAATCGAGTTTACAAAAGCGGAAACGGAAGGTTTCTATGCAAGAAAGAACGGGCTGATATTGGAAAACAGGGATTATGCATTCCTGGATGTAGCAACAGGCGACCAGATTACAGAAGCAAAAGGCTCAGGCGATGAATATGCATTGTTCTCTTATTTTGCAAAAGCAAATTATACTTACGACTCAAAATACTTGTTATCGGTAACATTCCGCCATGACGGGTCTTCCAAATTCGGGACTAACAACCAATGGGCTTCTTTCCCTGCATTTTCTTTAGGCTGGAGAATCAAAAATGAGCCTTTCATGGAAAAACTCGATTACCTCTCCGACCTGAAACTTCGGTTCAGCTGGGGTAAAAACGGTAACTCGGCTATTCCGGGCGGATGGCTGCAAAACAGCTATATGGCAAATTATGACAGGACTTCTTATGACCTGAATGGCACGGGAAGCGGTTCGTTAATGTCCGGCTACTATAAAGACAGGACGGGAAATCCAAGCCTTAGATGGGAAACGGTGACACAAACCAATTATGGTATCGACTACGGTTTCCTTGATCAAAGAATCAGCGGATCTATCGACTATTTTTATAAAAAGACAACAGATATGTTATACAGGCCTGAATATATGGCTGCTATCGGCGAAGGAGGCTACCGTTATGTGAACGGGCCGAGTATGGAAAACAACGGTATCGAACTTTTGGTAACTTACAGGAGTAAACCGTCTACGGACTTTAATTACAGCCTGACAGGAAACTTCGCCACTTTTAAAAACAAGATACTCGACCTGCCCGAATCTGTCCGCAGTGTATACGGTGGCAACGGTATGTTAGACGATATGATAGGGCGTCCGCGTTCTTCTTTCTACGGTTATGTCGCCGATGGTATTTTCAAGACACAGGAAGAAGTAGACAATTTGCCTCAACAGCCGGGGAAAGGCGTTGGCCGCATACGATATAAAGACCTCGACGGAGACGGAAATATAACATCCGACTACGACCGCACATGGATTGGCGTCGGTGATCCTGATTTCACATTCGGTCTCAATTTTCAGGCAAACTATAAGAATATAGATATGTCGGTATTCTTCCAGGGCGTATATGGAAACCAGGTGTGGGATGAATGGGTAGAATACAGCGATTTCTGGAATATCACTACCCGAAACAATAAGAATCACCTGAAAGGTGTTTTCGATGCATGGACACCTCAGAATCCGAACTCGGATATACCTGCACTGTCTACACAAAACCTGAATAACGAGGGGCGCTCTTCCACCTATTTTATAAAAGACGGTTCTTATCTGAAACTGAGAACTGTAGAAATAGGCTATACATTCCCGAAAAGCATAATAAAGAAAGCATCTATAAACCGTCTCAGAACCTACCTGTCTGCCAATAACCTGTTCACTATCAAGAAATGGTGGGCCGATGACAAGTTTACAGGGCCGGATCCCGAAAATGCAGGATTTGGATACGTAGTCCCATTTACTGTGACCTTAGGAGTTAATGTAACATTTTAATTAAACGAAGATTATGAAAATAATATATACATCTTTATTGCTGCCTATCCTGGCTTTAATAATGATTGGCTGCAACGACCAGTTGAATGTAAATGCAAAGGGGCTTCTTTCCGAAGATTTTATGTTCGGAAAGCCCGAATATATCGAAGGCTTTGTTACTCCGTGCTACTCGGCAATACCAAACCTGCCGTGGACAGATTCTCATAACGGGTGGATGCATGGCTCGATAAGGTCGGACGATGCTTATAAAGGAGGTTCAGGTACCAGCGACCAGCAAGCCTGGTATGAGATGGAGATTTTTTCGTCGGTAGTACCTACCATCGACAGGAATGACGGGGTATGGACAAGCGGTTATTTTGCCATATCCAGGTATAATACCGCCCTCCATGCACTATCTATGGTAAATGACGAGAACTATCCGCTGAAAAGTGTACGCACGGGAGAAGTAAAGTTCCTGCGCGGGTCTACATACTTTTTCATGAAAACCCTGTGGAGATATATCCCATGGATCGATGAAATTACAGCCCGTGATTCGGACGCAATCAGGCAGACTTCCAACAGAGCTGATGGTTCGGACGACTCTCAACTATGGAAAAACATTGTAGCCGACCTCGAAGAAGCAGTAAGGCTACTACCCGATAAGCAAACCGAACCCGGCCGGGTAAATAAAAACACCGCCCGTGCAATGGCTGCAAAAGCTTTACTCTTCATGGCTTATGAACAAGATGAAAGGCATCAGGTGGTAAATATCAATAAGGAAACGCTCAACCGCGCTTTGGTATACATCAACGAAATTACAGGACAGGAAGGTAAAACCGTAGACCTTTGCAGTGATTATGCTGATAACTTCCTGCCCGAATATGACAATAATACAAAGGAAGCATTATGGGAGCTGCAATATTCCATGAGTGACGGAACCTCGAACGGAGGGAATACAAATAACGGATCGGAACTGAATGCCCCGTCATGGGAGCCTTATTTTCCATGTTGCGATTTTCATAAAGTGAGCTTTAATCTAGCCAATGCCTTCAGGACAGATGCCGACGGGTTGCCACTTTTCACTACTTTCAACGATGCCGAACTGAAAGGCAACTATCCGACTTATTTTGCATCCAACTCATTCGACCCTCGGCTCAGCCACACGGCTGCCATACCGGGATATCCGTTCAAATATGATCCGGAATTACTCTTTCAGGAGAGTGCTTCGCGAAGCCCCGGAGACTATGGATATCTGAAATCCATGAAGGAATTGGTACATCCCGATTGTGCCTGCCTTATCGTAAACCGGAATTCACTGAATGTAAAGCAGATCCGCTATGCTGAAGTTCTGCTGTGGAAAGCAGAAATCCTGATTCAACTGGACAGGTTTGCAGAAGCCCGTCCTATCATCAATCAGCTTCGCAAAAGGGCTGAGGACAGCACCATCCGCCTGAGAAAAAAGGATGGCTCTTATCATCTCAATTACAAGATAAGCCAATATCCGAACGATGCCAAATGGACTAAGGAATATGCATGGAAAGCCCTGATGTTTGAAAACAGAATGGAGACAGCTTGCGAAGGCAGACGTTTCTTCGACTTGCAAAGATGGGGTATACTGGAGCCTACAATGAATGAATATTTCAGAAAAGAAAGAACCCGGTTTTCGTGGATGAACAATGCTTCATTTGTGACTGGAAGAGACGAATATAAACCTATTCCGCAAAACCAGCTGAACTGGTCTATGGGGGTTTATATACAAAACCCGGGCTATTAATCCAATGATCATCAAAAACAGAATAGATATGAAAAGAATAATATATATACTTTCGGTTATATGCATAGCCCTAATGGCTAACAGCTGCTACGACAGAGATATAATCGATTATAAAGAAGGAGTGACGCTCCCCACAGTGACAGAGCTAAAATATACGCTGACCAATCCCGATAAGATTAAACTGGAGTGGAACATACCCGGCAATATACCTGATGAAATGAAAAGGCCTGTATCAGTATATATCCAGGTATACAGGAATACAACTGTTCCCGAACACCAGATCGTACTGACCGGTGAGCCGGCCAGCTGGGAATATACGATGCAAGAACCCGATGCGAAATATAAGGTAACCGTAAAGATGGTAGGGAAGCTAAAAGAGAAGACATACGGCCAGTCCGATGACATATACTCTTTAGGGCAAACAGTAGATATAGATTGAGGTTTTATTAAGCAGGTAATAATACATTACCTGCTTTTTCATATCTATAAACCAAACAAATATATGATAATCATACAATTACAATGAATTCCTGATATTAAGATTCCACGGATTCTCGATAGTCTCTATAGCCTTTTTGTTTATAAGGGAAGCCATTGTTTTTCCCATTTGCTTGAAATCGGCAGACAGGGTAGCTATGCCGCCAGCCAGAATCTCTTTTAGAGGAGTATCATTATATGATATTATCCCGAATTGCTTGCCGGCAGTGAATTCTTGTTTATCAGCCTGCTTCAGCAAATCCACTAAAACCCTGTCATTCACCAGAATAAACAAATCTCTTTTCTTTATTTTCCTGTCTTTGACGGAATCCAGATATTTATGTTCAAACCCGTGCTCCTTACAAAATCTCTGTAAGCCATCGTAGCGTTCATAGGGCTCTTTTTCCTCGCTTTGAACCATAAAAATACGCTCGTATTTCTGGATATGCGACAGTCCGAAATTCAGGGCTTCATATGTATCTTTCTCAAAATTCAGGGCTACGGACGAATATTTTCCTTCTAACTCAGGATGGTAAGTAAAGATTTCAAGCATAAAATAATATTAAACAAGCAAAATAAAATTGATTTTTAATTAAACCTTATCTTGTTTTAGATAATAAAACAAGAAGCTCTATTGAACCTTAGTTGTTCCGATTTGCCTATATATCCAAGCTGATTACATAAAAGAGTTGTATTGCCAACCTGTATACTTCCTGTATTCCGGTGAGAATGCCTATAAATCCAATAGTCTGGATTATAAAGCTTTATGAGTTTTTCCAAATCAGAATAGTATGCACAATTCATCCGGTTTCCTTTGAATTCATCGGCCATACACTGAAGAGCAGGTGCATGATGCGATACTATAACCCTTTTTCCTTTTCTCTCCTGCAATTCTTTCATCAGGAATTCAATGTATTGGCTATGCAATTTATTGTATATATCTACCGTCAGTAATTCTCCATTATGTCGGATAAACTTAAAATCGGGATATGTATTCTTAACTATGTCCTCCGCTGATACCGGAATAAAAGACCAGAGAGGGGGCATTATAATTCAATTCCGCTTATAACTTCGCATTTGTTATAATACCAATGGATGTTTTCCCTGATTTTTATTTTCATCCCATTTTATTTATAGACGAAACAGGATAAACTTTGGTAATATGGCCTGCCAGACGATCAGCAATGTAGGGGGTTGTTGAGATAAGTATAAAGCCTATCGGTTATCCACTATTAATCCGGGCAATGTCATCTTCAGTAATATAGACTGTTCCAAATATAGATTTTATAGAGTCAGGAAAGATGGTATATAATATGATCCTCTTTACTGAGAAGATCAATGTTATATATCTAAGGCTTCTAATGTCTTTTTATAGCTATTCAAACTCTTGAAGCCGACCAAATATATGAGCTCTTCTTCCTGAAGGGTGGCATAAGCTGAAGATTTTCTTATTTGCTCTAATTCTTCCAATCTGCACTTATTAATGTAAACACTAAAACTTGACAGGTAGTTTTCATTAATAAAGCGGGATAGGTATGTCCGGTTCGTGCCAAGTAATAATGCCAGATCGGTTATACTCAGGTTATAGTTGAGAAAAGGTTTTTGTTTTTTTATAAATGCTTCGAACTCATTTTTGTTTAAGGGCCCGTAATTGCCGCCCTCATTTTCTTTTTCCTGTGATACTACATCTTCAGTAATAGAAATAAAATTATTCGTGAATATATTATAACACAGGATAATTTCAAAAATAAAGGCAAAACAATTGAAAAATATCTTTGTAAGGTATTCAAGTGTGCTCCCGGGATCCGATAAAAGGAACAGGATTGGAATAGGAACATAAGTTATCAGATAAATCAATAATACTTCATAAATCCAGTTTAATGAAGAAGCCTCCACATTTGCAGAATAATGAATGATATTCTTCCTGTATTTTAACATCCTTCTAAGGGATAGTATAAAATAAAATATTATAAATACACTCCTTACCGGGATTCTCATGTAATCAAACCTGCAGAACCACTCATGATTTTGCACAATATATATTTCCCGGGTTGCTAAACCTGTCCTGATTTCATCAGGAACGAAAAAGCTCCATGAGGTATAGACAATATAAAATAATACCGGGAAAACATAATGCTTATAGGAAAAAGGTTCGTCAATGTGAAGCTTGGTTAATAAAAATATTATGTGATAAAAACCGACCGAAGCCAACATGACTATCAGGTAAAATAAGGAGGATATATTTATAAATACTTCTATCTCATAATTCAGGAAAAATGTACATATATGATACGAAGAGAGAATAAGATAGAAATATATCGTGTGGAACTGCACTTTGCGGTTAAACGTATTTTCCTCTGATAAGTAAACCTGTTTTGCCGATAATAATACAGTACAGCATATAGCTGCAGACAAAGATATTGAAAAAGTCGCCAATAATATGACCTGATTAGCATCTAACATATATTTCAATAAATCTAATGATTATTCTTTCGTTTTTTTTACTCTCCAATAACTTCTTATACTTCCGAATCCTGCCTGACCGCATAATGATCCAATGCTTTTTCCCTGATTTTTTTTTAATCTTAAAAGCCTATCCATTTCCATGAGACGCCATGAATTTACATAATCCTTGAAATTCATACCGTAAATTTCATTGATAAAACGGGACAGGTAGGTTCTGTTTGTAATGAAAATACCGGTTAGATCTGTAATTTTTAAGTCTGCATTAAGATATGGCTTATGTACCCTGAAATATTTTTCAAATTCTTTCTGGTTTATAACACTATTATCAAACGTTTCATTTTCGCTTGTTCTCAACTCATTTATAACATCCGTGCGGATATTCATTATATTCCCTCCACGGGTCATTATACTGTTGCTGATATCCTGATACACAAATACATATTCCCTCAGTAACGTATGAAAAGTCAACAAAGAGCATATAAGAGGCTGTACAATAATATATAAAACCAGAGAGCTTATGGTTGGATTCAAAGCATATAGTACCATGCATGCGACAGTTATAAATTTAAGCGAAATAACCCAGTATAACCAGGTTATGCGTATCTCTTTTTTATCGCCGGAAAATTTCTTGTTCAGTGTTTCATGGTATTCCTTTACCTTTCGCAAGCTTAATATCGTATAAAAAAGGATATATAAACTGCAAGTAACAAAAAAATAATTTTCCAGATAGTAACTGAGATCTCCCAGAGACGTAAGAATTCCAAAATCGCGGTAATAAAACAGGGACTGGACAAGTAACAATAATATCGGTACATAGTAATGGAATATTGGTATTGTCTTATTTCTCCTCTCATTAATAGTCACCTCAGAAACAAAATGGTAAAACAATACCTGCATTACCTGTATTCCTAAAGATGATAATGGCAGTATATACCTGATAATACTTTCCAGCGCCTGGTACATACCTGAAAAGAAAAGAATCGTAAATGATATTAAGAGATAAGCAGCCACAATTACCCTTATCCGGTTTTCTTTAGGCGGAAGTTTCTGCCGGAAAGAATAGGCAAACAGCCCGAACGAAGTCAAAGCTATTGCGGCGGGAATAAACGATGATGTACTATTTAAATCTTCAAAGGATATACCACCTAAATCCATTTTGTCTCTGTGCCAAATTGTAAATTTACATAAGAAAAGTCATACAAATATATGTATATTTTATGCTTAAAATCAATTGTTTCCAAATAATTTATTATATGGCATTGGTAACTTTTTACCAAATAAAATATAATACATTAAAACAGGGCTAATTTTGTAATCCGATAAAATATCGAACATATAATTTGAAGACGAAACAATAAACAGCTTATTTATCTTATCAACAATGAAATATTTATTTTCAAAATTAATCATAATTATAACTTTACTGATTATTACACTTTATGCTCAGGCTCAGGTAACGATAGGTTCCGGAGTTGAGCCTCAGAATGGAGCCCTCCTTCAGCTGAAGGAAACGGAAAATGAAGATGATAACTCCAGCAGGGGATTACTTTATCCCCGCGTATCACTCGTCAAAGCGAATGGACTATTCCCGATGTACGGTATGCCCGGTAATGAAAACGCAACCTACACAACAGATAAAGCTACAGTGGATAAATCCCACACCGGTTTGGTCGTATTCAATACAACAGACAATCCAACCCCAACACAAGAAAAAGATGTTTTCACTCCGGGCCTGTATATCTGGGATGGCAGTTTATGGAAAAGGATGGACACCAGGTTAGTTGTCTCCCCGGAAATCCAGGAACTGAAGTGTGCCAGTGCCACTTTATCCCCTGCACAGTACCAGGCGGGTACCCCTTATTCCGGAACACTGATAATACCCTATATTGGAGGTAACGGTGGAGAATACAACTCGCATATGATTTCTACGACTAATGGCCTGACCGCAATATTGCAACCCGGGAATTTAGCTGTAGGTAATGGCTCTCTGTATTATAGCGTTGAAGGTATGCCTATAGAATCATCACCCGTAACGACTGAGTTTGTAATAACTGATTTTCTGGGACAAAATTGCTCCGCTATAGTCGGGGATGTAAAAAATGTCAAAGTAATGGAATATGCAAGATCCGTTATCGCTCTTCCGGGTGCTCTATCTCTGGGTCAAGACTTCTATGCAACTCCCATTACAATGGGAAACCTGAATATCCGGTATGTAGGCTGGAACTATCTATTGGGAGGAAGCGGAGAAGGTTTTCAACTATCGACAAATGTCGATACGCATTTAAGTTATTATTATGATAAAGCCGGCCTGGGAGGACATTACAGCCTCTGGGGTAAGAAATCGCTGAAAGCGGGTATATGGCTGGCTCTGGATAAAGGAGACAATGTTTACCAGAGTAGCAGCACTGCTTATACAATAAGTTCGATCAACAGGGATTTTGCCGTATTATTGGTATCCCTTCACAATACGCAGGAAGTTTACAGGGTAACATTTAATATAAACGGAGAGATAGCGGCCTCAAATGGTATTCTGGGAATTCCTGCTACACTGACTACCTTTATCGAAAGACTGGAATAATCCAAATATCAGGGGATATAGTTTCCCTGCACGTTCTTATAATAATGCCAACATGTAATCTTTAAGTTGTCTTGCATGAAACATCAGTACCCACCAGGGAGATATTGCTTGTAGTCTTCAATACATTTGTCTCAACTAGCTTACTTATTCCTGTCCGCCACTTGAGAAAGCAGCCGGCACGGGACTTGGAGGGTATTGATGTTTTATATGAAACAACGCAATGACTTACACTAATCTTTTGGATATACAACAAAGCTATAAACTAAACAGGATTGAACGACATGAAACTAGCAAACTTTAAGCAAAAACGATGTGTATGGACAATATTCAGAATGCTGCTGTTACTGGGTATATTTTCCTTTACACAGACTATACCCGCCCAGGTAACAATCGGCTCGGGAGAGCCTTTTCACGAAAAAGCACTCCTTGACTTGAAAGAACATGCGGACGGAACGGCTTCCAAAGGATTAATACTGCCCCGTGTATCACTTCTTTCATCCAGTGATTATTTTGGAATAACGGATCATATGAAAGGAACAATCGTGTATAATACCAATACTTCTGATTCATCGGTCCCTATTGAAAACAGGGTGTCCGCAGGCTTTTATTATAATAACGGGTCCCGTTGGGAAAAACTGTACCTAGGATATACCAACTGGTTTTATATGCCTTCCATCGTTTTCGACACATCATCCACCGGACTCCAGTCGGCAAAGAACATCTATCAGTTGTACATAAACCAGTTTAAAACGCCGAAGCTTGTAAGTCCGGGGGCTCCACCCTCTATCCCGTACCTGCCTCTTGCAACCGACCTGTACTACTATATCACCGATTATGATGAAGATGTTTTTGAGATCGTATCTTTAACCGACGAGGGTATATTAACCTATAAAGTGAAACAGGCAGCCTCGGATTACTCGCTGATCGATATTGTTTTTGTTTTAAAATAAGTGTCTTATGAAAAACAAATCTGTAATTATATGGATGGTCTTGATATTGGTATCTTTAGGCCTGCCACAGGCAAAGGCACAATCGATATACGGCGATTTTCCTTATTACCAGAGTTTTCGTACTTCAGGTCAACCCGGCGAAATAGAAAAAGCGACACCACAGGGAGGAAAGGCTAATGCTGCAACTTTCTCTGCCGATGGCTTACGGTTAACGCCGGCAACAGCCCAACAATTCGGCGCGGTCTTTATAAAAAACAAGCAATTTCAATCTATACAGGGAATCCGGATAGAGTTTGAATATGTAATGTACGGCGGAAACGGAGCCGATGGTATGAGTGTATTCCTTTTCGATGCAAGCGTAGCTATTCCTACTATCGGGGCTCCCGGGTGCGGGCTCGGCTATGCTTATAACCGGGCGAATAATAACTATAGTGCTTCCAGGGCTACAGGATTAAGTGGCGCTTACCTGGGAATTGCCCTGGATTCTTACGGGAACTTCAAGCAAAGAAGGTTCCAGGGAGAAGCCCGGGTAAACGGGATACCTGATCTTACCACCAGTACCAGCGACCTTTATACCAGTAATGTTACATTGCGTGGAGCCCAGGGCGGAAGTGCGCAGGCTTTACAATTTTCTTCAATAAGCGGAATGGGAGCCGGCTATACCGGTTATCCTGTATTGATCAGCCAGCCGACAAAAGGATACAGCCCGGGCTGGAAACTCAACGATACAGGCGGGGCTTATTCTTCCATAAACACATATAAGGGGGACTTTGATTTAAGGGGCGGCCAGAATTCTTACCGGAAAGCGATCATCGAACTTTTTCCGGATGCGGGTGCAAACGGGTTTCTGGTGACGGTCAGTATACAGCACGAACAGGATACTACAATTATTATCGACGGTTACCATTACAAAAAATCCCTACAATATGCGGAAAATGCCTATACTTCTGCCGGGGATTATAATACCACTAATCCTGTCCCTACAAGCGCTAACAGCACTCTGGCCGCCTCCATCCCTGATTTCTTCCGTATCGGTTTTGCCGCCAGTACGGGAGAATCTACGGATATCCATTTATTAAGGGAGTTGAAAATCACCCTTCCGGGTTCAGCCGAAGCGAATGATGATCATGCTTCGACACACAAGGGAGTGCCGGTTACTATTGACTCGCTGTCCAACGACATAGGATATACCGGGCATATTGCACAAAAAATGACAGGGGACACGAACAACTTCGATCCGTCTTCATTCCGTTTCTGTGATGAATCAGGGGCTGATATAGGTGTGCCCTATGCAGGCGGGGTGTCTTATAGTGCCGCAAATGGTATCTGGCAGTTTGATTTTGCTACAAAAAAACTGACATTTACTCCGGCGGGCAGTTTTATCGGGGAAGCTTCAGTAAAGTATAATATCAAAGCCGGGTTGAATAATGAAGTGCCGTATAATGACGATGCTTACCGCTCCCTGCCTACCACGGTAAGGATAGATGTCGTTCCCGGGAAAGCTGTAATTTCCAACCGGATGGTTACGGGAAATCTCAAATGAAATCTGCCATTTATAAATTAAAAGAGAATGAGAGGTTTTCTGATATGTATTATTCCGAATAATAAAACTTCTTAACTGACTATGTTGTTATTAATTTATACTATGAATCTTTTCTGGATATTATGAGAACCAACCTGCTGTTATTATTATATTTCGTATTAATTCAACATCCATTATCAGCAAAAGATGTTTATTTTAAACATCTTTCTACAAACAATGGATTTTCTATCCAGTCGGCCATTTCCATCTGGCAGGATCAACTTGGAAATATGTGGTTTGGAAATGATGTGTTGAATAAATATAACGGGAGTGTATTAAAAACATATCGTCTATCAGACTATCTGGATGGTATTAAGGATACGAATATAAAACAGATATGCGGGGATAATACAACTATGATATATATATATTAGCAAATACTGAAATAGTTGTATATGATGCACGTTACGATAAATTTACAAAGACAGGGATTGAAGCCGACTATATACTTTCTACATCAGATCAAAAATTACTTTATACTAAAAAAAACTGTTTGTATATATACGACTACAAAAGTAATACTTCATCTAAAATATTGGAAATAAGCGGGCCTATCACCTCAATAAAAAACGTACTACTTTCCGGTAACGGTAATATATGGATAGGAACGAACAATGGATTGTTTGTTGTAAAAAATAATAAAACAGAATGTCTGATAAAGGATATAAACGTTTCTTGCATGTTTGAAGATTCTAAGAATAATATCTGGGTGGGTACCGTTAATGACGGGGTCAGATTCTTAGAAAAAAAAACAAGAGAAATATCTTATTTTAAAGAAGAACTAACTTTGCCAGACAATGTAAAATTGTCTAATAACCGGATTCGCTGTTTCTGCGAAGACGACAAACAAAATATATGGATTGGAACATATAAGGGTATTACAATATACTCACCCGAAACAAAAAAATCTTCTATCCTGATACACAATGAATCAGCATCTTACTCACTCCGTCACAATTCTGTTTATTCTATATATAAAGACAGGCAGGGAACAATATGGGTTGGCAGTTATTATGGTGGTGTCAGCTATTTCAATCCTGCTATAGAATTATATAGTTTCTATGGTACCAGTAGTAAAGACCCCTCCATGTTAAATGGGCTTATTATCGGGAATATGACAGAGGATGAAAAAGGTAACCTATACATTGCCACTGAAGAAGGAGGCATAAATCTTCTTAATCCCAATACAGGCTTAATTAAAACATATGACAAAAGCAACAGCAACCTTCCCCACAATACAATTAAGTCAATTTGGTACGATACCAAATATCAGCGGCTCTATATAGGCACATTTACTGAAGGACTATGGTATAAGGCTGAAAATTCTCAAAAATTCAATAAATTAGGAAATACTATTTTATCAACAAATATTCAGAAGGTAATAAGTCAAATCATACCATTCAATGACAAATATATTATCATTTCTACACAAGACAATGTCTATAAATTAGATAGGAATAGCCTGGAACTTTCTACATTAGTCAGCTTTCCAAGCCTGGATTTCAATAATATTGGCATCATTCAAACGATGTTTATCGATTCCGATGAAATACTATGGATCTCTTCTTCTGAGAAAGGATTATTTAACCTCAATCTGAAAACATCCCGAATACAAAATTTCAATAATTTGGGGGTTGGATTGAATCCGGCTAAATCAGGCATTCGACAAATACAACAAGGAGCGGACGGAAGGATTTACTTATTATCCCAATCCCAACTGTTATCTTACGATAAGGCGACTCAACAGTTTAAAATTCTAAATAACAATGATAGCCTCTTACTTTCAGATAACTATTATAAATTGGCATGCTTATCTTCCGGACACTTTATCATAACAGCAGATAGTGGAATTACCCTTTTAGATCCTGTCTCACTTAGAACTGTACACTTACCGTTCGCTGAAATATTTCCCCTGAAGTCTATTAACAAAAGTAGTGGTTTATATACCGCTTCCCGAAATAAACAAATATACATTGGAGGGCTGGGCGGTATGTTAGTCTTAAATGAAAAAGACATTGAAACAATAAGTGAATTGAATAAAAATTCTCATCGATTATTTTTTTCTTCCTTGTCAATCAATAACAAGATGGCAGATTCTCAATCATCACCTGATATATTACCTACGGATATATCATATGCTGATTTCATAAGATTGAATTACAAACAAAATAATCTAAGTCTGACTTTTGCATCTTCTGACTTTATCCATAATAATAGTGTCCTTTATGAATATATTTTAGAAAACTTCGATAAACAATGGACTATTACAAACGATAAAATAATCAGGTATACCTCACTTCCTCCGGGCCGATATTCACTTACAGTAAGGGAAGCAGGTAATAAATATCAAAAAATTCATTTGGATATCAACATATCCCCACCGTTCTATTTTTCGATCTGGGCTTATATTATATATGCCATTTTACTCATAAGCCTGTTTATATTCTTTGTATGCTTTACCCAAAGGAATATATACCTGAAAGCTTCATTAAATATGGAACATCGGGAAAAACTGCAACTGGCAAGTCTGAATAAAATGAAAATTAATTTTTTCACAAATGTTTCCCATGAATTCAGAACCCCGCTTACTTTAATTTCGAGCCAGATAGATATAACACTTAAGAATACAAATATGCCCCAATCGCTAAAAAAAAGTTTTCTTAAAATAAAGAAGCATACAAATGAAATGCGGTTCCTTATAGATGAATTAATGTACTTCAATAAATTAGAGCAAGGAACATTAGCTATAATGGTTTCGATGGAAGATATATCTTCGTTTATAGAAGATATTTATGAATCTTTTAAGGAATATGCCCGGATGCGTAATATAACTTTTAAGTACGAACAAGCAAATGAACCAATAAATGTATGGTTCGATAGAATGCAAATACAAAAAGTAGTATATAACCTATTATCAAACGCATTTAAATTTACAAATGATGGTGGTTCAATCACAATAAAACTGAAACGAAAAAAAGATCATGTTGAATTTAGCGTTCTAGACACAGGCATTGGCATGAAAGCCGAAGAACTGGAAAAGGTTTTTGATAGGTTCTACCAGGTCAACCAGGATTCGGCAACCCAGAGGGTTGACGGAATGGGAATAGGTTTATCTCTCAGTAAGAATATTGTAAACCAGCACCATGGAGATATATTTGTAGAGAGTAAAGCAGGAGTAGGTACTTGTTTTACAGTAAGATTATTATTAGGTAGCACTCATTTTACTGAACTACAAAAGAGCCAAAGGTCTTTTGATGAAACTGAATATTTTTCAAAAATCCAACATATAGAAAATAAAGAAGATAAAGAAACAGAAGAAGAGGAAGAAAAAATATTCAAAGAGAATGCAGATCTCAAAGCAAATATATTAATTATTGAAGATAATGAAGAACTGCTTCAACTCTTGATAGAAGCATTTTCTTCCCTCTACAATGTAACTACGGCAGATAACGGGGAATCAGGCCTGAATTTTGCAATAGAAACGAGACCGGATATAATACTGTCAGGCGTAATGATACCCCGTATTTCCGGACTTGACCTATGTAAGAAACTCAAAACCAGAGCTGACACATCCCATATCCCCATTTTACTTATAACAGCACGTTCTTCGTTAAAACAGAATGTAGAAGGCCTGCAATATGGTGCCGATGATTATATCGTTAAACCTTTCAATATTGAATTATTATTATTAAAATGTAATAATCTGGTGAAAAGCAGAAAAGAAATGCAGGCAAAATTTCAACAGGTCTTTTCAACAATAGAAAATGAAAAAACAGGTATTACAACAAACGGCAGGGATCAGCTCTTTCTGAAAAAGGCTGTAACTATAGTTGAATCGAACCTGATCAATACTGATTTTGACATTAATTCATGGGCAAGGGAACTAAACGTCGGCCGATCTAAATTATTCCAGAAAATAAAAGAAATCACAGGATATACGCCCAATGAATATATCATAATAATCAAAATGAAAAAAGCTACAATATTATTAAAGGAAGAGCCCAATATGACTATCGCCGAGATTGCTTATAAGGCAGGATTTACTTCCCCCGGGTATTTTAGCAAATCATTCAAAGAATATTATGGATTAACGCCTTTGCAATACAGACAGAGTTGATTCCAATCTATTTTAGTGGACATAATAGTTTATAATATCGTACGAAAAGTTATAAAATCGTCCGATATTTTTTTATCATATAGTATCACACAGTTTTGCATCATTAGTCAGCCACTCTTCTGTAATTTTAAATTAAAAGAGTTGAACCAGAAATGGGTTTCAACAAGACGTTAATTTAATATTTACCTGAATGAAAAAGACGTAATTGATAGGGTAGGATATTCTTTAATTTTACTTACATATGATATTCCATATTCTACTATATCATAATTTATTTACAGGTTTTAATCTTATTAATACTAAATCTTTTAATCTTTAATTTAATTTGAAAAACTATGGGAAAGCTATGTGAAAGGATTTGCCTGATGCTGATTATTATTCTAATCAGTACCACTGGAAATATGTTTGCATCCGGCACAAATGAAGGAAAAGCAATAAGAAAGGTTCAACAACAGAAGAAACTTACAGGAACCATAAGTGATGATACCGGTCCTGTTATCGGAGCCACAGTAGCCATTAAGGGAACAACAACCGGTACTATTACGGACAATAACGGACAATTTACACTCACCAATATTCCCGATGGTGCTACTATTCTCATAACATTTATGGGATACCATACCCAGGAAGTAAAGTATACAGGACAAGAATCCCTGGATATCAGATTGGTAGAAGACTCAAAATTGCTGGATGAAGTTGTTGTGACGGCATTGGGTATAAAGAAAGAAAAAAGGGCCCTTCCTTATGCTATGGGAGAAATAAAATCTGAAGAACTGCGTACAGTTCCAACTCAAAATTTAGGAAGTTCATTGTACGGTAAAGTAGCAGGTATGCGTATATCTTCAACAGCCGGAGGTCCAATGGGGGGGACAAAAATACAATTGCGGGGCATCAATTCTATTTCTGGAACAAATCGTCCATTAATAGTAATGGACGGGGTACCTATATATGATGATGATTCAAACTGGGCAGGACGTGAACGCAATCAGACTCAGGATGGATCAGCCCTGAATGATATTAATCCTGAAGATATAGAATCGATGTCGGTATTGAAGGGCGCAAATGCAGCAGCCCTCTATGGTTCCAGGGCAACGAACGGAGTTATAGTGATAACAACAAAGAAAGGATCCAAAAGCAGGGGGCTTGGTATTGATGTAAGCACTTCATATACTACAGACAGAATTGCCTATCTTCCGGAATATCAGGATGTCTTTGGAGTAGGTACTAAAGGCTATTTCGATAAAAACAGCAACGGACAAAATATCCTCGAAAGCACATACCGCAGCTTCGGTCCCCGCATGGACGGTACCAAAGTACTGTGGTGGGATGGAGTAGAGCGTCCGTTCAACCCTCAGCCGGACAACTATAAGGATTTATTTCAGAATGGTTTTTCAAATAACAATACCATATCTATTACCAATGGTTCTGATAAAAATTCGATGCGTTTGTCTTATGCAAATAATAATTATGAAGGCTTCTTAAAGAACATGAAGCAAGAGCGCCATAATTTTAACTTCTCAGGAACGGCAAAAGTCTCTGAATGGCTATCATTTGAAACTTCAATTACATTTAACAGAACTAAAAATACAAATAACGCACCCCGTATAGACCGTGCATCTAATTTCCCGATGCCAAGAAGTGAGATAACTTCATTATACAAGGACCATTACAAAGATGCCGACGGTTATTATATGACATCTGAAATGAGAGATGGAGCTCCGAATACCGGAGGCGGTGTAAACTCCAGCATTAGGGATAATATAATAAACTATATGCTCTGGCAACAAAATGAAAACCTTTATACTAATGGAAAGGATAGATTAATGGGAACTATCACGACGAATGTGAAAATAATTGATCCCCTGACTCTTCGTCTGACAGTAGGAACAGACCGTATCCGAATCCTGAAAGAAGACAAGGAAATGTTCAAAGAATATTCTGTACCTACAGATAGTAAATCTCAGGGATTATACAGAAAGATCAACCAGGATTATACTAAAAATTTCTATGAAGCCATGTTGCTCTTCAACAAATCGTTGAATGAAAAATTCAGCCTTTCATTAATGGGAGCGGTATCTGGGGAAGATATAAAGGAGAGTAAATTACAATGGCAATCTAATGGGCTGAAAATGAATGGGGTGTTTTCGACTGCAAACAATAAAAGTTTACCGGGATTAAATGACCTTAACGGATGGGGGAGTAACTCCAGCGAAATACTTTACTCTGCTTACGGTTCCGGACAGTTGGCTTACAATCATTACCTTTACTTGGATATAACAGCCCGTAACGACTGGACCTCGCGCCTGCCGTCCTATTCCCGTAGCTTCTTTTATCCTTCAATTGGATTAGGTTTTGTATTTACAGATGCATTTAAATTACCGTCATGGCTGACATATGGAAAAGTAAGGGCTTCTTACGCTATTGTAGGTAACCATACTCCCGAAACTTATTTTGCGAACATTTCTTACAAATTGGAAACGCACGATAACACAGTAACGACGAATACATTTGACAAAAGTGTACCACCTGTAAAAATAGAACCTGAAAAAACGCATTCATGGGAATTAGGTACTGAATTAAAAGCATTAAATGGCCGCATAGGACTTGACCTTACCTACTTCTCAAGCGAAACCCGTAATCAAATATTATCAGTAGCCATACCTGTTTCATCCGGGGCAACATCAATGAAAATGAATGCCGGTACTATAAAAAATCACGGAATTGAGATACAATTAAGTGGAACTCCGGTACAAACAAAAAATTTCAGTTGGGATGCATCCTTCAATTTCAGTTATACAAAAAGTATGGTTAAAGAACTAGCTGAAGGATTGTCTTCATACCAAATCGGAAGTTCTTGGGACGTAAATTTCTGGTCAAATACCAACTCTCCAGTTTATGGGATATATCTAAAAAAATGGAAACGTGATGCAGACGGCAATATGATCGTAGGTTCTAATGGAAGATATATACAAGAAGATAATGTTTCCTACTGTGGGGATGCAATGCCTAAATTTATAGGAGGATTCAATACGACCTTCCGCTATAAGGATTTCTCCCTTACAACACTTATTGACGCCCAATTTGGAGGTAAGTTAGTTTCCTTTACGAATCTGTATTTACGAGCTACAGGTTCAGGAAAAGAATCCCTGTTTGGCCGTGACCAAGAGTATGGCGGTATACCATATTATATCGATGGTACAGGAAATAAAATAAAGCTGGATAGCCACAATACAGTCGTTCCGTCAACATCTGCAGACGGACAAGTATATCATGATGGTATAATAGCTAAAGGAGTTAAAGAAGACGGTACTCCTAATGATGTGATACTCTCAGCCTATCAGTATTATAATTATCGATACAATACAACAGCTACAGAGGATCAGATCTATAACAATACATATATCAAATTCAGGGAGTTGTCTTTGACATATAATATTCCATCCAAAATATACTCTAAAATAAAATTACAGGGATTAAGTGTTTCGCTCATAGGCAGTAACCTGTTTTACATTTATAAAAGTGTGCCAAATGTAAGCCCAGAGAGTGTTTTAGGGACAAAAGCGCAAAACGCATATGTTGAATATACTTCATACCCTATGGCCAGAAGCTTTGGATTTTCCCTAAAAGCAAGATTTTAAAAGTACAGATAAAAACATATAAACAGAAAAATATGAAACAAATATTATTATATACATCAACCCTCCTGCTACTTCTCTTTACTTCATGTGAAGATGAACTGGATAAAAGGCATTTTACCTCTGACGGTTTTACCAGTGCTAATATAGAATTTCTCTATACACAAGGAGCGTCAAAAACGATAGATAATGACTATAGTGACTTCTATACTTATATATTCCGTATGTTGGAAGTATATACGCAAACTGTAGCTCAAAAATATGGAACAGGAAGATCCTCTACATATGAAATTAAAACTGATAATGGACGCTGGGAGAAATATTATGTTACCCGTATGCAGGAGCTTGCAGAAATGGATAAGATTTATAACTTCTCTTTGACCGAAGGTGAGAAAGCACAATATAGCCCGTATATGGAAACTGCAAAAATTTTAAAGGTATTTAATACTATTATGGCTACGGATGTTTTAGGAGCGATGCCATATTCCGAAGCATGGGGAGCCCGCAATGGGCTATATGGTCAGCCTGTAAATATAACTCCGAAATACGATTCTCAAAAGGACATTTACTTTAGTCTCATCAATGATCTGGAATCAGCTGCTACCTATCTTAAAAATAGTTCCTTAGACAATAATATAGAAAAGCACCGATTGTTTTCTTCTCAGGATATAGTATATAAAGGAGATTTTAGTAAATGGTACAAATTTGCCAATTCTTTGTGTTTACGGGCTGCTATGCGTATATCAAATATAGATGAAGCAAGAGCTAAAGAGGTTCTGAGTAGATTATCATTGGTCGATTTGATTACAGGTAACGAAGACAATGCATATACATACAAAGAAAATACTGCCCTGGTGGGTGACTGCACAGGTATATGGAGAGCCTTACGGGAAAGCCAAAATCAAAATAACGGAGAATATGCTTATGCACCTCAAAATATGGTTAAAATATTTAATTCCGCGAACGATCCCCGTATGATTGTGTATTACCAACCTCCAAGTGACCTTAACGGTAATGTTTATGATGCGACAAAACCTATCTTAGGATATCCTGAGTCAGCAGATGCTGCTGAAGCTATAATTAAAGATAAGACCGCAGATGAGATTAGAAAAACTTATGGTATAGTAAATTCTGTAACTATTCGTAACAATAGCAAGTTCCCTAATGGGATTGGTATTACAGCATCTGATGTATACTTCTTCCTGGCAGAAGCCCGGGTTAGAAATCTTATAAGCTGGGGTAATGCAGAAGAATTTTACAACCGAGGTATTATTCTTTCCATACAGGAATATTATAAATATTACAAAAATAGTACGGAAACAGCCATGAAAATAGCGGCAATTGCTGACGCTGATGTTTCAGATGCAACTTTAACCAATTGGTTGGCATCTTCTCCCTACAAATTCAATTCAGCAAAAGCGCTGGAACAAATTGCAACCCAACGTTGGATACACCTTTGGATACTTCAGCCATTTGAAAACTGGGCGGAATACCGTCGTACAGACCTGCCGCTAATGGTAGAAGATAGAGAGCTGATGGTATTGCTAAACCAGCAAAACGCTCCGGTACGGTTTATGTATCCTTCATCTGAAGCAACGATGAACGGGGAAAACTTCAAGGCGGTGTCAAGTGAAAATAATCCTAAAGTAAAAGTATGGTGGGATATGAAATAATATTATATTTTATTTGTTAGTCTTACCTTTGATTACAGTTAATAGTTGGGGCAAAGAAAATTAAAAAAGGATTCCTTTCAGTCATCTTTGCCCCGATTAAATATCAATGCAGAGTTATTTATCCGTTTTAATCAAAAATAACGGATAACCGCACAAAATAAATTAAAACGAATGAAATTTATATTTTTATTGGTCGCCCTTGTTTTTTCAGGCGTAGCATATTCTCAATCGAAATCAATATATCAAAAAGGCTGGATTGATTTTAACAAAAATGGCAAAAAAGATGTGTTTGAAGATCCTGGTGCTCATATTGAAGATCGTATAGAGGATCTGTTGAATCAAATGAATATGGATGAAAAAACGGCTCAAATGGCCACCTTGTACGGATCGGGAAGAGTACTGAAAGACGCGTTGCCTACACCCGAATGGAAAAATGAGTTATGGAAAGACGGCATAGGAAATATAGATGAACAACATAACGGTCTAGGGACATTTAAAGCTGAATATGCTTTCCCTTTTTCAAAACATGTAGAAGTAATAAATACAACACAACGCTGGTTTGTAGAAGAAACCCGCCTGGGAATCCCGGTTGACTTTACAAATGAGGGGATTAGGGGATTGTGCCATTATCAGGCAACCTTGTTTCCCGCACAGAGCGGGCAGGGTGCAACATGGAACAAAGACCTGATCCGTCAAATATCGGAAATAACAGCTAAAGAGGCAAAAGCACTGGGGTATACGAATGTGTATTCCCCTATATTAGACATTGCTCAGGACCCACGCTGGGGACGGGTTGTTGAAAGTTACGGAGAAGACCCTTATCTGGTAGGGCAATTGGGTAAAGTCATGATCGAGGGATTACAAAAAAATGGAATTGTATCCACTCCAAAACATTTCGCAGTATATAGCATCCCTGTAGGTGGTCGTGACGAAGAAACCCGCACAGATCCTCATGTGGCTCCACGCGAGATGAGAACTCTGTTTCTTGAACCTTTCCGCATTGCTTTTCAGGAAGCCGGAGCGTTAGGCGTTATGAGTTCATATAACGATTATGATGGTATTCCAATCACAGGTAATTACCATTTTCTTACCGAGATATTACGTCACGAATGGGGTTTTAAAGGTTATGTTGTTTCAGATAGTGAGGCTGTGGAATACCTGCAGACAAAGCATAAGGTATCAAAGAATGAAGTAGATGCAGCAGCTGCCGTTGTTAATGCAGGTCTGAATATACGTACTAACTTTACACCTCCTTCCGATTTTATTCTACCACTGCGGGAAGCCGTCAGGCAAGGTAAAGTGTCTATTCATACAATAGACGCGAGAGTAAGAGATATTCTCCACGTTAAATTTATAATGGGATTATTTGATAATCCATACACCGGAGACAAGAAAGAGGTAGAAAATATTGTGGCAAATCCTACACATAAAAAGGTATCCTTGGATGCAGCCCGCCAGTCTATTGTTCTAATGAAAAACAAAGACAATATATTACCATTAAGTAAGGATTTAAAACAAATAGCACTGATAGGTCCGAATGCTGACGAGCGTAAAGACTTCATATGCCGTTATGGGCCGGCAAACCCACCAATTATAACTGTTAAGGACGGATTGGAAGCTTTATTACCTAATACTAAAATTGTATATGAGAAAGGCTGTGACCTTGTTGACAATAATTTCCCCGAAAGTGAAATTATTAAAGAACCACTTAACAACGAAGAGCAGATAATGATAGACAAAGCGGTAAAAGCTGCCTTAGCATCAGATGTTGCAATCGTAGTGCTTGGAGGATCTGAAAAAACAGTAAGGGAATATTATTCCCGTTCCAGTCTAGACTTGATTGGCCGGCAACTTGACCTGTTGCAGGCCATATATAAAACCGGCAAACCTACCGTTTTAGTATTGATTGACGGACGTGCTGTATCTATTAATTGGGCCGATAAGTATATTCCAGGAATTATACAAACCTCATTCCCCGGAGAATTTACAGGAACAGCCATTTCTGAAGTTCTGTTCGGCGATTACAATCCGGGAGGAAAACTTACAGTTACCTACCCCAAATCTGTGGGACAAATACCTTTTGCATTTCCATTCAAGCCAGGATCAGATACAAGTGGCCCGGTACGGGTATCCGGGGCATTATATCCTTTTGGTTATGGATTAAGCTACACTACTTTCGAATACTCAGACCTTAATGTTTTACCAAAGCAATCAGGTTTATTATCAGATATTGAAGTCACATTCAGGATAACCAATACAGGAAAAATTGCCGGAGATGAGATTGCACAACTATACATCAATGATGAAGTTAGTAGTGTTACTACTTATACACAGGTTTTACGAGGATTTGAACGTATTCATTTAGAATCCGGTGAAACTAAAGAACTTGAATTTAAACTTACATCACAGGATTTAGGTTTATGGAACAGACATAATGAGTTTGTCGTAGAGCCCGGATTTTTCGAAGTAAGGGTAGGGGCTTCTTCACAAGATATTAAATTAAAAGAACGCTTTGAAATTATAAAAAAATAGTCACCAATTGACAGTATTTCAAATTTCCCCTATCTCTGTTCAAAGCATCACCTAATCTGTATCGCAAAATTGAATGCCTGTAAGATTTGCCCGGATCATAAAGTTTTTGAAATAAAATATGGTCATGGATTCATTTTACGCGATCATTTTAAAGATATATATATATGTTGGTATTGATATTTCACAAGCTATTGTAGAAGTGGCTAATTACGTAATGATGTTATTTCTTAAATCCTTTTAGCCCCACTAGGATAACTTTGTTCTGCTTCCATTCTTTATATTTGACAGATTCAGGAATATGCTCAATATAAGGCTTTATAAAAGTTTCTTGCTTTTGTTTGGAATCGGCTCGTGCATAAATTTCTCAGATCATATCAAATGAGACATTATATAAGCATGTTATGTGGGATTGTTTTTTGGTATGAATAAGGAAATTGATATTCAAAATGACATTAAAAGCAGGATTGCTATTTCTAGAAAAATTAACAAGCCTACTCGGGTAGAAACTAAATTGACGGAAATACTCAACAAAAAATGAAGATGTTTCGAAAAGAAATATAAATATTATAAGAATCATACCAATATGACTTTACAAAAAATCATTATATTCGCTATTTTGTTAACAGATAAATAATTCAACATAGATTAAAATGGGATCGACAAAGAAGACCAGGATAAGGCGAACCAGTCAGGAAATTGAAGAGACGCTGTATAAAGCTGCCGAAACGATTATCGGAGAACATGGGTATCACGGTTTATCAATGAGGGCTATTTATCATGAGGCAAACACGGAACATGCCGTTTTCTATAAACGGTTTGAAGACTTAAATGATTTTTTAGAAAAATTTGCAAGGAGGTTCGACTACTGGCTCAATGATTCTATCAAAGTGGATATAAAAGATAATACGGTAAAAAATGCTCAAAAGATTATGTCTGACCTGATAGATGTGCTAATTGATAACCCCTGTATTCAAAAGCTGTTAATTTGGGAAATGAGCGAGAACAATTATATTACGCAGCGAACCGCTCAGAACCGCGACAATAACTGCCAAAACCTAACACGATATTTTATGAAGGGATTTAAAGATTGTGAGGTTAATTTTAACCATGCAAGTTCTATTCTTATCGGTGGCATATATTATATTGTACTCTTTCGGAAAATGGGTACTTTCAATTTAATCGATTATTCAGAGGAGGAAGCTATAAAAGAACTGAAAGAAACCATAAATATAATGGTTAAGCGCGTCTTCACGGATTACGATGAAGCAACTATCAAAGCAAAGTCTGCTAATAATGAAGCTGTAAGGATTGCGAAGAGTCTTCTCAAAAAGGATGTAAGTTATGAAATTGTTAAAGAAACTACCAGGCTGGATGATAAAACATTGAAGGGTTTACAAAATAGTAAAGAGTAGCCATATGCGCTCTTTACTTCTCCATTGTCTATTTTAACTTATACCTTTTTAATAAGTCATTCAAAACGTCAACCAGATAATCAATATCCGCTTTTGTATGGCTAGCCATAACATTAACTCTTATCCGGGACAGATTGGGGGAACAACAGGAAAAAAATATTCATTTCATCAAGTAGTTCTTTTGACAGAGAGGTCAATTTATACACTTCACCTACTATTACGGGCACAACCGCTGTCACAGAATTCAAAATATTAAACCCTCTTTTCTTCAGTTTCTCTCTAAGATAAGCTAATTTCTCAGCCAGCTTTTCCACGATATCTAACTCTTGCATGTATTGCACTATAAAAAATGAAAAAGGCCGGGCCCGGCCTCTTCCTAATCTGATGCATCCCTGCATTAAAAAAGTGTATGTAATTGAAAAAAAGTTGTAATGTTTAAGGAGTACAACTAACCTCCTTTTTTTGTATATTTATTGTTACCGATACAAGTTAGAATTACAATATATCTAAAGAAAATGGCAAATCATCCTATTTTATAACATTACTTATTATTTAAATTAGGGTCTGCTGAAAAACTCAGCAGACCAATTCATATTTAATTCGGTTTGCGTCCGCT